>DAOQAF010000109.1:0-11883 GCA_035353775.1 Bacteroidales bacterium
ATGACAAAATTAAATTCCAAAATACCTGAAGGCCCTTTAGCTGAAAAATGGACAAAATATAAATCAACCTGTAAATTGGTCAATCCGTCCAATAAACGTAAACTCGAAATAATAGTTGTGGGCACCGGACTTGCAGGGGCATCAGCAGCCGCATCACTGGGAGAGCAGGGCTATAATGTAAAAGCATTCTGCTATCAGGACAGCCCGCGCCGGGCGCACAGCATCGCGGCTCAGGGAGGAATTAACGCGGCGAAAAACTATCAGAACGACGGCGACAGCGTTTACCGCCTGTTTTATGATACCATCAAAGGCGGCGACTACCGTGCCCGCGAAGCCAATGTGTACCGCCTTGCCGAGGTAAGCAATGCTATTATCGATCAGTGCGTGGCACAGGGGGTTCCTTTTGCACGAGATTATGGTGGACTGCTGGATAACCGCTCGTTTGGCGGAGCACAGGTCTCCCGTACCTTTTATGCCAGGGGACAAACAGGCCAGCAACTACTGTTGGGAGCATACAGCGCTCTCAGCCGTCAGATAAAAAAAGGTACGGTGACACTTTACAACCGCCGCGATATGCTTGACGTGGTAATTATTGACGGAAAAGCACGTGGGATCATTGTCAGGAATTTGGTTACCGGAGAAATCGAAAAATATTTCGGCCATGCCGTGGTTTTGGCTACCGGTGGTTATGGTAATGCCTACTTCCTCTCGACAAATGCTATGGGCTCAAATGCTACTCCGATATGGCGCGCATACAAAAAAGGCGCTTTTTTCAGCAACGCCTGTTTTACCCAGATACATCCTACTTGTATTCCCGTCCATGGCGATTTCCAGTCAAAACTTACCCTGATGAGCGAAAGCTTGCGTAACGATGGCCGGATATGGGTGCCAAAAAAGAAAGAAGATGCTGAAAAGCTTCGCAAAAAAGAAATAAAACCTTCCGATATTTCAGAAGAAGACCGTGATTATTACCTCGAAAGAAGATATCCCGCCTTCGGGAACCTGGTCCCGCGCGATGTGGCTTCGCGTGCCGCCAAGGAACGCTGCGATGTAGGCTATGGAGTCGGCCATACAGGGTTGGCGGTTTACCTCGATTTCAAAGAATCTATTGCCCGCCTGGGAAAACATGTTATCGAAGAACGTTATGGGAACCTGTTTCAGATGTATGAGCAGATCATCGACGAAAACCCTTACGAAACGCCGATGATGATCTATCCGGCCATACATTATACCATGGGTGGCCTTTGGGTCGACTATGAATTAATGACCACGATACCTGGATTATATGCCATTGGGGAGTGTAATTTTTCTGACCACGGGGCTAACCGTCTCGGCGCTTCAGCACTTATGCAGGGCCTTGCCGACGGATATTTTATTTTGCCGTATACCATTGGTAATTATTTGTCAGCAGAGATACATACAAAACGAATCCCTACCGATGCCCCGGAATTTGTTCAGGCTGAAAATGATATAAAAGGGCAACTTGATAAACTGAAAAATATCAAAGGCAAACAATCTGTCGATTCTATCCATAAGAAATTTGGCAAGCTGATGTGGGAACATTGTGGTATGGGGCGGACAGAACAAGGGCTCAAGGATGGATTATCACAGGTGCCTTCAGTAAAAAATGAATTCTGGAACGATCTTTTTATTCCCGGCGAGATGAATGAATTTAATCCTGAAATCGAGAAAGCAAGCAGAGTGGCTGACTTTATAGAACTGGGCGAACTGATAATGAAAGATGCCTTGCAGCGCAAAGAATCCTGTGGGGGACATTTCCGGGAAGAAATGCAGACCGAAGATGGCGAGGCAAAACGTGATGATGAAAATTTTGCATTCGTTTCTGCCTGGGAATATAAAGGCGAAAGCGTGGAGCCCGAAATGCACAAGGAAGAGCTTACTTTTGAGGTAGCAAAGCCTTCACAGAGATCTTATAAATAATAATTTAATTGATGTTAATTTTATAAAATATGGACCTAACCTTAAAAATCTGGCGTCAGAAAAATGCCAAAGCAAAAGGGAAATTTGATGTTTATAAAGTTTCAAATGTATCCCCCGACAGTTCGTTTTTTGAAATGCTGGACACTCTTAACCAGCAGATCATCGAACAAGGTAACGACCCCGTGGCATTCGACCACGACTGCCGCGAAGGAATTTGCGGAACCTGCAGTTTATATATCAATGGAAGGCCCCACGGCCCCAAACGTGGTATTACTACCTGTCAGCTTCATATGCGTTCGTTCCAAGACCACGACACTATTGTGATAGAGCCTTGGCGTGCCAGGTCGTTCCCGATTGTAAAAGACCTGATCGTTGACCGTTCAGCGCTGGATCTGATCATTCAGGCAGGAGGTTATGTATCGGTAAATACCGGCGGTATTCCTGATGCTAACGCTATTCCGGTACCAAAAATCAAAGCCGAAATGGCCATGGATGCTGCTGCCTGTATTGGCTGTGGCGCCTGTGTGGCAGCCTGCGCCAACGCATCGGCTATGTTGTTTGTCGGGGCAAAAGTATCGCAATTTGCCTTGTTGCCTCAGGGAAAAATTGAAGCGGCAGAGCGCGTGCAAAAAATGGTTGCAGAGATGGACCGTCTGGGATTTGGAAACTGCAGCAACACATACGCGTGCGAGGCAGAATGCCCGAAAGAAATTAAAGTTACGAACATTGCCCGCCTGAACAGGCAGTTTATGAAGGCCAAGGTTTGTGCCGAAAAATATGAATTGTAGACAGCAAAAGCTGAAAAATGTGCTATTAAAAAAAACCGAAAAATTTCTTTCGGTTTTTTTATTTAAATCTGCTTATATTTGACGTGTTTTTAAAAAAGAACCCCAAAATTTAAAAAAATATTATCTATGAAAAAACTATTCCTTTTTTTAGGTGTTATCATGTTGGTTAATAGTGCGCTTATAGCGCAGGACACGATTGTCGTGTTTAAATTTGATACATTGTCCAATGTGCGAACTTATGGTAACGCTTTTAATACGAATAATGCCTTATTACGTGATTCAACATTTAAAGCAGGGCCTGCAGGGTTTACATATCCTGCAGGAGTAAGTACTTTAGCTTTATCTTCCACAAAGTGGCAGGGCGGACTTGACTCTTTGAAAAATTATTATACCTCATTTGCGAGTACCGCTTACAAAAATTTAACTGTTTCCAGTTCTCAGCGATCTTCCAGTACCGGCCCCAGGGATTTTATGCTACAGTATAAGGTAGACCTTACAGGAACCTGGACAGATGTTCCCGGCGGTGTCATTAAGTGTACTAATTCAACCAGCTTTTTTTCTTTGACAAATATTCCGCTTCCAGCCGCTTGTGATTCTCAGAATTTGGTTTTTCTCAGGTGGAAAATGGCTACTGACACGTCGGTAGGGGGGATATCCCTGGTTGCATCAGGAGGCACTTCCCGCATAGACAATATTGTTATTTTAGGAGAACTTGTGGGAACTGTTGATACGGATCCTCCTCAGGTACAATATGTAAATGTTATTACGGCCGATAGCCTGGAAGTTAAATTCAATGAGCCTGTTAATCAAATTATAGCTGAAAATCCTGGAAATTTTACTTTTCCTGTTGCCCCCGGAAATTCATGTGTCTCTAGCTCTTTTTACGGGCCGGATATCGTCCGTTTAAAACTTTCACAAAACCTGCCAACGACCATACCTGATACGTTATATGTGAATAATATAGCTGATTTAACCGGTAATACGATGACTATTCCTCAAAAATTCCCCGTGATGTTTATCACTATTCCGGATACGATTGCCTATTGGGGCTTCCCTGATACAGTCCGAATAGCTACCGCAGGAATTCCTGCGAATTTAAATGCGATGTTCAACAGGCAAATTGGATTTACAGGTACATATTCCTATGACCCTGGCGTTACGGACTCATGCCTTCGTACTTCATCCTGGGCCACGGGCAATGGAACAAAATACTGGATTACTAATTTTACAACTAAAACAGCTCCCGATGCGGGATATGTTTCCTTAAAACTTTATTCACGCCAAAAATCCACCAACAGCGGCCCCCGCAATTTTATGGTGGAATATTGCCTTGATACCACAACACATAGCTGGACTACCGTGCCCGGCTCTGATATCATATCATTAAACGATGATTTTGTTTCAGGTACTTTAGCTGGCTTAGATTTGCCTTCTGCCTGTGATAAACAGAATTCAGTGTATTTACGGTGGATCATGACTTCTGATTCGAATGCGGCTGGCACCGGCCTGGTGACAACAGGATATAACCGGATTGATGATATCCTGATTACCGGAATATATTCGCCGGATGATGTTTCGCCGTGGGTGATCAGTTCGTCGGCTGCGAACGCCGGGGCAAATGATTCATGCGATGTTGCTGAGGTTGTTTTTAATGAAGCTCTTGAGCCTGTAAGTGCCAGCGAAACAGCAAATTATTTGTGTACCGGCGGACATAACGTCATTTCTGCTTTATTGTCAGCGCCAAATACCGTTTCAATAGAATTGGCTCCTGCACTTTCGCCCGGCGAAACAGTGATGATTTCCATCAATAATGTCCTGGATTTGTCGGGAAACATGATGGCTGATACTGCAATTAGTATTTTTTGCCTGGATATGGGAATTAATGATGATCAGGCCGTTGCAAATCATATTTCAGTTTTTCCGAACCCTTTTAATGACGATGTTTCTGTTGCAGTTGATGCTGCTTATGGCCCCCAAAAAGTGGAGATACTTGTTTATAATGCTTTGGGTATGGCTGTATTGCATCTGGAGAAAAAAACAGGTGTGTTATCACATAAAATTGATATGAGTAACTTCAACCCCGGTATTTATTATTTGATGGTAAATATCAACGATGCTGTAGTTAAAACGGAAAAACTGATAAAGATGCAGTGATTTCTTTAAATTATTTCCGGCATTTATTTTAAAAACCACTCCGGGTCCATATATTTTTTTGCATGCTCCCCATACGACAGCACCTTGTTTTCATCAATGTGATAGGTGGCTTCTTCGCCATAGACCTTTGAGAAGATGACCTGTGTTTTTTTTCCGTGTTTATCCTCGCGGAGCAGTTTTACCAGGCTCGATTTTTCTTTATGGAATTCGATGTTGGTATGGCAATACGGGCAGAAAAATTCCACCACATCGCCTTTCTCAATTTCAATGGATGAAATGATCTGGCTGGAATAATTGCCCAGTTCGGTGTGAAGAAAAACCAATCCCTGCTGGTCGTTTTTATTTTTTACGATCAGGACGATATTGTCGCTCACGTTCAGATGACCTTTGCAAAACGGACAAATATAGTTTTCCATACTTTCTGTTTTTAAATGATTTAATGAACAAATAAATCACAACATAAAGTTACTATATTTTTTCGGTTTTTGCAAGTTTAAATCAGAAAAATCCGGGATAAAACTTATTAAAGATATCCGCCGCGGCGGATCAGAACAGTTTTTTTCGTATTTTTGTTATCATGTGCAAAAGATGCTTACCGCTACTGCTGATTGTTTTATTTGTCTTTTCCTGCAAAAAAGAAAGTGATACTTACAGCCCTCAGATTACCATAACAAGCCCTTACGAAAATCAGGTTTTGATGGCCGGTGAAACGGTCAATGTTATAGCCAACGTATGCGACGATCGCAAACTCGAATATGTTAGCGTAAAGATACTAAATGATGATTTTACCGCTGTTACAGCTTCTCAAACCCGCTATCCCGAAAATAATTGTACCGATATCAACCTCGACATCCAGATAGACAATATACTATTACCGGCCGGGACATATTATATTCTGGTTTCTGCTTCCGACGGTGCTAATACAACCAATGAATTCAGACAGATCTGCATCAGTCAGGTGAACAAGAAACTGAAATTCATTCTTGTCCTTACCCAAAATAACGGGACTGTTACCATAAACAAGATTGACAGCCTGAATAATATTTCACAAGTGAAAACTGTTACAACTGATTATCGCGGCTCGGCGGTTAGTTCTGATGCGCAGCAGTTCTATATGGCTGGCAGATATACCGGTGATGTTTCCGTATATAACATCAACGACTGGCAGTTGCAATGGGATGTTCCCGTGATCCCCAATCCGCCTTTCCCTTATTTCATGACTATTAGTGTGTACAATACCCGACTGTATGTTTCATACCGGGAAGGACGATTTGAAATATACAACGAAACCGGCAGTATTATTGCTTCCCGCGTGGTAGAAAACGGTGAATACCCGCTGGCCTTTTTACCTTTCGATGACTACCTGATTACATATGAAGTCAGTCCGGATGGATTACAAAAACATCTTGTTGTCTATTACGTGCCTTCGATGGCTATATATAAAAAAATAATAGTGAATTATGAAATTCTGAAAATGTACCCGCTTAGTGATGATGAATGTGTGTTGTTTTGCAATGGGGTGAGCCAGGGAGTTATTCGGGTGCTTTCACTTTCATCGGGCGATGTTACCGACAAATATATTTTTTCAAATGGTGTATTTACTGATGTCACCTGTATCGAACCATCAAAATATCTGTTCCTGGCTGACGATTATATATGGTATTACAGCTATGATTACAAAGGCCATACGCCCTGGGCTGATGCTCAGGCTCCCCGCTGTATTGTATATGATGATACCGAAGGCTGCTATTACTTTTCAGAAAACAATTCTACGGTGACAAAAAACCGCTTTTTGCCTAATGAGACCATAAATTCATTTAATTTTCAGGATACCATCATCAATATTCTTCCGGTTTATAACAGAGATTAAAAAAAGTGGAAAGAAAAATAATCATTACTTCCGATGGTTCAAAAACCATTTATATTCCTGAACTGAATGAATGTTATCATTCAAAGAACGGCGCCCTTGCTGAGTCCCTGCACATATTTATTAATGCAGGTTATCGCTTTGCGGCAGAATACAAACTAACACTGAATATACTTGAAATTGGTTTTGGAACAGGGCTGAATGCTTTGCTCACTCTGATCGAAGCCAATAATGACCCGCGCGAAGTTAACTATTTGGGTGTTGAGCCTTACCGTGTGGATAAAAAAATGCTGGACGGCCTGAATTACCCCGAACTGACGGGAGTTCCGGAGGCGAATAATTTTTTTGAAGAAATACACAAAACTACCTTTGCCAACAAAATCACAGGACATTTTACCTTAAGTGTGAGTGAGGATAAAATAGAAGATATCGTATTGACAGATTCTTTTTTCGATCTGGTGTATTTTGATGCTTTTGCCCCCCTGCTTTGCCCGGAACTCTGGTCGCCTGAAGTTTTTCAGAAGATATATAAATCTATGAATACAGGAGGGGTTTTAGTCACCTATTCCTGTAAAGGCGATGTCAAGAGGGCTTTGAAATCTGCCGGATTCAGCATCGAAAAACTTCCCGGGCCAGTTGGAAAAAGAGAATTTCTCAGAGCGGTAAAAATTTCTTGATGTTTCTTATGGTATAGCCATCTCTTCGGAAGTGTCCGCCGTGGCGGATAAGTGTCTCAGCGGTTTTTTCCCTTAGCGGCTCGAAGCCTTTACGGGAAAATAAATGGGTAAGAATTTCATACGAAACCCTTAGGGCGCATAACTGAATTTTTGTTTCTTTGCGGCTCTGCGTCTTTGCGCGAAAAATATTATCTGTTGATTTCAAAAATACTGAAGTTTTTCATTTCCGACCTTACAACTTCAACCTTATCTACATGTGCCCAGCGCGGGCCTTGATGGCACCAGCCGATGAATGTTTCAACGGATTCTTCAGTCCCTTCAGCTTCGATATACACACTTCCGTCCGGCTTGTTCTGAACAAACCCGGAAATGCCCAGTTGCTCTGCAACTTCCAGCGTGCTGTAGCGGAACCCGATTTTCTGCACCCTGCCCGAGACTGTAATATTGACATGAATCTGCATGGAAATTATGGATTAAGCCGTTTGGTCATCATCTCAGATACAAGCTCGAAAAACTGCTGTGGATCTGACCTGCGCCAGAGCATATGATTGAGCTTTTCGCCAAAGGCCAGGTAATAACCAATATGGCCGTGTTCAAATTCCTTAACCACATGATCCCTGAAATTCACACAGGCTATCCATCCGTCTTCGATATCATCAAACCACTCCTGGTAATACGAATCGTCCGAATAATGAAAGTTCAGAATGTTTTCGCCGATCAGTATAAACTTATTGATGCCGTTTTCTGTCAAAATATCAATAACATTTTCTTTCAGAAATTTAATATCGTTGTACAGGCAATCGTTCCATTCGCCAATAAATTCCAGAATGGCGAACTTTTTTTTATAATCCGTGAACAATAGTTTAATGTACAGGGTGGCTGAGCCGAAGCAATCCCATTGGGGGTGTATCAGGTAATTATATACTGCGTATGAAAACTCAAACTCGCTGTATGTTTCACCATAAAAAGGAGAACGTTTGTCTTCCGAAGCAATATAAATGTGCCTCCAGTTATAATATGGTTCTATGCTGTGCATGGGTACAAAAGTACAAATTCTTTTAAGAAGTTAGCAGAGTGTCGGTACGACTGCGCGTTGTCATGTGTTGAAGGCCAGTTTTGCTACCATTGCAAACCAAGTATTGATTTTATTAATTCCTTCATCGTACTGAAGGAATTTAATAAAATTGCTTCAGTATAAAAAAAGCATTATCTTTGTCATGGATATAGATAATACCATGATCATTGACCGAGCCATACATAAATCATTTTTGCAAAAAATGAAGCCCAACAAGGTTATTGTTTTACTGGGCGCCCGAAGAGTGGGTAAAACTTTTTTTATTCAGCAACTTATTAAAAACGACTTTAAAGAACCCATGCTGGTGCTGAACGGGGAAGATATGGCTGCAGCGGAAATGCTGAGTAAACGTACCGTGGAAAATTATAAAACCCTCATCGGTAACAACAAAATACTGATTATTGATGAAGCGCAGAAAATACCGGATATCGGCCTTGCACTTAAACTCATTGTAGATACTATCGAAGGTATCAGGGTGATTGCTACGGGTTCTTCTATGTTCGACCTTTCCAATAAATTAGGAGAGCCGCTGACGGGAAGAAAATATACTTTTAATTTATATCCTTTTTCGCAGATGGAGTTCTCGAAAGTGGAAAACCCGGTTCAGACAAACTCCCGTCTGGAAGAACGGCTGATCTTCGGCACATATCCCGAATTGCAGGAATGTGCAGATCGCACTGCAAAATCCTCTTATCTGAACGAGCTGGTAAATTCCTATTTGCTTAAAGACATTCTGGAATATGACGGGGTGAGGCAGTCGTCCAAAATGCTCGGATTATTGCGTATGATTGCCTTTCAGATTGGCAGGGAAGTTTCGCTTGAAGAACTTGGTCGCAACCTGGGTTTGAGCAGAAATACCATAGAGCGGCATCTCGACCTGCTGACAAAAGTTTTCGTCATATACAAACTTCAGGGTTTCAGCCGCAATCTTAGAAATGAAATTACCAAAACCAGCAAATGGTATTTTTACGATAATGGTGTCAGGAATGCGTTGATAGCTAATTTCAATCCACTTTCATTACGCAACGATGTCGGGGAGTTGTGGGAGAATTATATTTGTTCGGAGAGGATAAAGTTTCAGCAGTATTCGGGCATGTCGGTCAATAACTATTTTTGGCGTACCTACCAGCAACAGGAAATTGACTGGGTGGAAGACCGTGGGGGTAATCTGTTTGCTTATGAAATAAAATGGAATGCGGGGAAAAAGATTAAGGAGCCAAATGCCTGGAAACAGGCATATCCCGGCAGTAAATTTGAAGTTATTACCTCCGATAATTATTTGAATTGGATTATGTAGCGTTTGAACGGAAACATTATTTAACAATGTTTTACGGGCGCTGTTTGTTAATAATTTATATTACAAAGAACAAGAATGTGCTTCATCAGGTAAACGACCTTTTGCGGACCATTTCAGGAAGGACGATTCCCGGTCTGAGTGCCAGGCACTCCGGCATCCTTCAAAGCTGTGCATTGCAGACAGGACAGGGAAGACTGACCTTGCATAATGTTGTTGTTTCCTTAACAGTAATTGCGACACTACTAACTGCAGCGGGTTCCTTTTGCAACGTTTTACGGCCATTATCGGCCAATTATAAAAAAAATTTTCCACGAACTCTTTTATAATAAAATATTTACTATTTTTGCAACCCCAAATGTTGGGAATTCAATTAATTATTAATCATTAAAAGAAAGAGAGAATTTTTTTATGATCATTATTCCGGTAAAAGAAGGCGAAAACATTGACAAAGCCCTGAAAAAATACAAAAGGAAATTTGAAAAAACCGGCGTAGTTAAAGAATTACGCGAAAGGCAGAAATTTACCAAACCTTCTGTAAAACGCAGGGAAGAAGTTATGAAAGCTGCTTATATCCAGCAATTGAACGACGAAAAAAACAAGTAGCAAGTTTTCGATTTTTTTTAGGAAGAATAATTCTTGCTTTTTTATAATAGAATGTATATTTTTACGTTCAACTTTATAGGGAAGACAGAATTATTCTTTTTTTTATGTGATGTTGGAACGTTTTTTACATTATCTGCAATTCGAAAAAAGATTCTCTCCATACACGGTTATCAGTTATAAGACCGATCTGGAGCAGTTTTCAGAATACCTTTCACATCAATACGGATTCCATGAAATTTCTGATGCCTCTCACATGATGATCAGGTCATGGTTTGTGCAGTTAATGGAGAATAGAATTACGGCGCGTTCGGTTAACCGTAAAAAAGCTACGCTAAATACATTTTTCAAATTTTTATACAAGCATGGCCTGTTGACTGAAAATCCCATGAATAAAGTTTTGTCGCCCAAAACATCCAAGCGGCTTCCTGCATTTGTCGAAGAGGATAAGATGAAAAAGCTGCTTGATGAAAATTTCCCGGAACCTGAAAATGATTTTGTAAAAACCCGCGACCTGCTGATTGTTGAAATGCTATATGAAACCGGTATGCGGCTGTCGGAACTGGTAAATCTTAAGGAAAGCGATGTAAATACGTATAATATGACGCTAAAGGTTCTGGGGAAAAGGAGTAAAGAACGTATCATACCTTATAATAAAAGAGTACAATTGCTGATAAAGAATTACCTCGATATAAAGAGAAAGAATTTTCAGACAGACGGAGATTATTTTTTTATTACCGCAAAAGGGAAAAAAGTTTATCAAAAACTTGTATATCGTGTCGTAATTTATTACCTTAGCACGATAACTTCACAGGATAAAAAAAGCCCGCACGTGTTAAGACACACCTTTGCAACCCACATGCTCAACCACGGAGCCGATTTGAATTCAATAAAGGAACTACTGGGACATGCGAATCTTTCGGCAACACAGGTTTATACTCACAATACGATTGAAAAGTTAAAAACAGTTTACAAACAAGCTCATCCAAAAGCTTAAAAAAAGGAGGTTTTTTATGAAAGTCAACATTACGTCATTACATTTCAAAACGGATAAAAAGCTTGAGGGCTATATCCTGGAAAAAGTCGAAAAATTATCAGGCCTTTTTGACGGCTTGTTATCGTCGGAAGTTACTCTTCGGCTTGAAAAAAATGAAAGTGATAAAAATAAAGTGGCAGAAATCCGGTTATTTATACCCGGAAATGATTTAATTGCCAAAAAGCAGTCAAATACCTTCGAACAAGCCACTGACACGGCTGTTGAAGCACTCCGCAAGCAGTTAGTCAAGCACAAAGAAAAAATAAAAGGTTTATAATAGAAAAAAAAATCAATTATTTCTTTGCTGATAACTTAATTCTATGTATTTTTGCAGTCCTTTTTATAAAGAGGACTGTTTTTTTTATATAAATATTTGATATTCAATATAGAACGAGCAGTGGCTAAGCCGGAATAGCTCAGTTGGCCAGAGCAGCTGATTTGTAATCAG
>DAOQAF010000110.1:0-11783 GCA_035353775.1 Bacteroidales bacterium
CATGTTGCAAATCTAATTAATATTTTGACTTGCTTGTTGTGGACAAGCAGTTAAAATTATATTTGTACGACCTAATAATTTTTAGCTCTATAAACACAAACAGAAATGAAAAACAATTTTCAGATTTACAAAACAATAAGATTAAATTTTATGAAAACAGCGCTGCTGCTAATTTTCATGGCGTTGGCGCTGATATCCTGCAGTTGGAATCAATCAAAACCCGATGTGCCCGGTGTTTCAGGCAATGCATCAACAGATTCGGCTATGATCAGCAAAGATACGTTGATCTTTGATCTGACAGATCAGGTGTTGACTACCATGAAAAACAAAAATTACGCGGGGCTTTCAGAATTTTTCCATCCGGTTTTGGGAGTGCGGTTTTCCCCGTATGCGTTTATTGACACCTCTTCAGATGTGAAATTGACAAAAGCTGCTTTTATGGATCAAATAAAAAAGCGGAATAAATTAAACTGGGGGAGTTTCGACGGTAGCGGTGAAAGTATTCACCTGACCATAGAGGAATATTTTACCAGATTTGTTTACAGTGCGGATTTTTTTAATGCAGAACAAAAAAGCTTAAACAAAGTAATTGGCAGGGGGAATACCCTTAATAATATTGAAGCCGTTTATAAAGGCTGCGATTTTATCGAATGTTATTTTCCGGGTTTTGACAAAAAGCTCGAAGGTATTGACTGGTGCAGCCTGAGGCTCATCTTTAAAGAATACAGACATAAATATTTTCTGGTTGGAGTCGTTCATGATCAGTGGACAATTTAAAAGGAACCACCACTTTTTTCAGAACAATTAAGTCCTTAAAATTTCACCTTTTCCCAATAATTTCTTCCTGTCCGGTTTTATTTTAAATGCAAAGTCCTTTGTGGATGGAGTTTCGCTATCGCGTTGTTCGAAAAAAGCCAAATAAATAATAGAAAAAAAACACAATAAAAATAATTGCTTTTGAAAAAATAGTGCGTATTTTTACTCAGATATTTATTAACCTTAAAACAAAAAATTATGAAAAAACCTTTATTCTTTTTAAGCGCTTTTTTTATGATTTGCCTGCAACTCAACGCGCAAATTGTATTGACACAAGCCAACACTGATTTTACACCCGGGGCATTCAGCGCTGTTGGCGCTGATCTTACCGGATTTATCGTACCCGTGGCCGGGCTAAACCAGCAGTGGAATTATTCAACGCTAACCGCAACCGGTGTGTATAATATGAATTATATTACCCCCACAGACACAAATTTTCCGGCGGCAACTTATGCAGATACCAACCTTTCTAATGTATTTATCCCCGGTAAATATTATTATTCAGATGGCTATTATCAGACAAATGCCAGCGGGGCCAACTGTCTGGGTTTTGTAATTAATGAACAGAGGTATGGAAGTATATCGGCCAATCCCTTAGATTCGTGTATTTTTCCACAACAGTTTTGTGCATTTACCAGTCCTTCGTATTTGATGCCTTTTCCTACAACGATGAGCTCTTCGTGGCATGCCCATACGAGAGGTGTGGCGAATTTTCAATTAACGGTCAGTTCATACGGATTAAATCAAACACCGTGTCAGAAAGTTACTCATACCTATAAGTCAGACACCGTGACCGCTTGGGGAAAAATGAGGGTCCCGGCAGGAGCCGGTGCGAGTTTAGCTTACGATGTGCTTTTAGTAAAAAGGATAACGGTACAGGTTGATAGCTTTTATATGTCGGGGACTCCTGCACCAGCACTGATGCTATCTGCTTTTGGCGTGTCACAGGGCCAGAGTACCACTTCAAACCGTTATTTGTTTTGGAGAGAAAATGCCAAATATCCTTTGATGATGATAAACTTCGGAAGTAATAACTTTACAACCCCCACGGGTGTATTTTATGATGGTGCTGCTCAGTATGACCCCAATGGTATAAGTGAAAATAGCAATACTGATTTTAACATATATCCAAATCCGGGCAATGGAAATTTCACAATTCAATTTGATCAGGTGATAAACGAAGCTGTTGATGTAAAAATATACGATCTTGTCGGGAAGGTAGTTTATTCGCAACAAATAAATCCAACAGGTAATCGTCAACAGGTTTCTGTTGAAAATTTGATTTCAGGAACATATTTTATAAGAATTGATGCCGACGATGTGCATTACTCTTCTAAACTTGTGATACAGTAATTTTTTGGGTTAAGTCCTTTTAGTTAATTGCCCATCACTTCTGAGCGTCACAGGAGGCGTATAAGAATTGAATTACTTTTTTTCATTTACCCAAAACGCTTGAGCCTTCTTGTAGGCATGATCATTATTGATCTGCCTGCAAGGTTGGCAATCGTAAAAAATTCAAACATTTGCCTGCTTTAAAATACTATACTCGTTAGCCTATGTGGTGATAATTAATGCGATCAAAACGCAACATCATCAAGGCAAAAACCAGGGTGTTTTTTTGATTTTTATTGGCAGGTAAAATACAATTTGCGGCTGTATGAGTTGAACCCGTTGAGTTTCTCATTCATAAGACTTGTTTTGGACATTACAAGAAAATAAATTTAATAAAATAAAGCATCTTTACTGGCGAATAATATAATTTTGTCGTGCTTTTTTAAAAATTAGTGTTTTTCAAAACTAAATAAACTCATCATCATGTATAAGATCACCACACATCCCATTCTGGAGGTTAAAGACACTCCGAAAGTAAGCTTTAAATATGAAGGAATGACCGTTGAAGGACCGTCCGGTTTTACTATTGCTGCGGCCCTGCACCAGGCGGGATTTCCCGTACACAGCCATAGCCTGAGAGACCGCGAACGCAGCCTCGAATGCGGCATCGGAAAATGCGGCGCCTGCGAGATGCTGGTTGACGGAAAAATAAAAAGGATATGTATAACCCTGGTTGACGGAATAAAAGAAGTCAGGGAAATACCCAAAGATTATACTCCCGAGATTATTCCTCCCCAAACAGAAAAACCTCACGATGTATATAAGACCGATGTCGTGATCATTGGTGCCGGGCCTGCAGGACTAGCCTGCCGCGAAGAACTGAACAAACACAAAATTTCTAATATTGTCCTCGACAACAACGATAAAATCGGCGGGCAGTTCATTATGCAGACACACCAGTTTTTCTTCTTTGAAAAAGAAAAGAAATTCGGTGGCATGAGGGGTTTTGATATTGCTACCACCCTCGCGGGTGATAACCACGACGGCATTATGCTCGATTCCACTGTTTGGGATATTCTTGAGGGCAACCGCATTGCAGCCAAAAATCTGAAAACCGGCGACATCTTTTTTGTGGATGCCGAATACCTGGTTGTTGCTACGGGCGCTGTGCCTTTTATTCCGGCTTTTGAAAACGACGACCTCCCCGGAGTCTATACGGCTGCCGTCGTTCAGAAAATGATGAACAACGAATTTACATTACTTGGCAAAAATGTCCTGACGGTCGGCGCCGGCAATATCGGTTATCTGACTTCTTATCAGCTCATGCAGGCTGGCGCCAATGTAAAAGCCATCATTGAAGCCATGCCCCGCGAAGGCGGCTTCCCGGTTCAGGCGAACCGCGTAAGGAGGCTGGGCATACCGGTGATGCTTTCGCACATCCTCATCAAGGCCTTGCCAAATGAAAAACACGATGGTATTGTAGGCGCCGTGATTGCAGAATGTGAGAATTTTCAACCCATACCGGGAACAGAAAAAATTATTGACGGCATCGACGCAATAAATATCTGTACAGGACTTGTCCCCGACGATCAGTTGCTGATAAAAGGAAATGAAGTCTTTGGCCGCAACTGTTTCGGCGCCGGCGATTCCATCCGTATCGGCGAAGGCACCAGCGCCGTGGTTCGCGGCAAACAGGTGGCTTTTGAGATACTGAACGAGATGAATGAACCTTTTGACTATGATGAATACCTGGCAACATCCAAGGAATATATTGATTCTCAACAGCATCCTATCCGTGTCATTCAGGATGTTTATATGCCTTCTTCGGAACGCATGCAGGAAAAACCTTTTGTTCAGATCGACTGCCTCTATGGCTTTGCCTGTAACCCTTGTGAGTTTGCCTGTCCGCACGGCGCCATTACCAAAACATCCACCAGTACCGTCCCGCAGATTGATTTTGAAAAATGCATCGGATGCATGGATTGTGTTTACCAGTGCCCGGGACTGGCCATTTTCGGTTATAGCCTGAAAAAAGACTGGCTGTTCCTGCCCGTCGAATACCATGTCGAGGAAAATGCCGAGGTCTTTTTAGTTGACAATTTCGGACAAAAACTGGGCGAAGGAATCATTGAAAAAGTATTGAAAAAACCAAATAAAACTAATGTTGTACGGGTGAAATCCCTCACCATTCGCGGCGAAGGGTTAACAGAGGTGCGTGGTTTTATTGTAAAAGAAAATTTTCCCGGAAAAATTGATTTTATAAAGGCCGAAAAAGTTAAAGAAACAGAAAAATATATCTGTCATTGCGATGATGTTACCCTGACGGAAATCCTTAATGTCATCGGCGACCGCCGGTTTATTTCGGTGGATGAGATAAAGCATACCACTCGTCTTGGTATGGGCGCCTGCCGCGGAAAACGATGCATCCGCCGGCTGAAACAGCATCTGAAAAATTATGATATCTCCATTGTTGGCGAAGCCACCCCGCGGGGACCCTTGTCGAACCAGATAAATTTCGGAGAACTGTATCCGAAAAGTGTTGCCGAAAATGTTCATGTGAACAACAACGGCGTAAAACCGGATGTGGTGAAAGTGGCATCTTTTGTCGCCGGAGGCGGTATAGGCGGCAGCGCGTTGTTCCGCTATCTTGCAGAAGCCGGGATGAAGCCGGTGATGGCCAACTTCGGCAGAGGGGCTTCGTGGCGTAACATTGCCGGCGGCAGGCCCGCTTTCAGCCTGCCGGAAATTGCCGATATAGCTCAGCACAACCTGCAGATATTTAAAGATTTACAGAAAATAAAAAATATCGACTATCATCAGACTCGTTATGTAACTTTTGCACACGATGAAGCAACCTATAAGGTTCTTGAAGATTCTATGTCGTGGTCGGATGCTTATATGGTTTCGCCTAAAGACTTTACGAAAACTATTTCTCCTTATATAAATCCAAACCTTAATAAATATCTCGGCGCACAGATTTCAAATAATTGCTGGCAGGCAACCCCCGGGCGCGTAATAGACCTGATACGGCGTATAGGGATAAATAATGGAGGAACAGTGCTGGAAGACTGCCGGATGGTGAGCCTCAGAAAAGATGGAAATACGTATAAAATTCTTGTCCGCAACCACGAACAAAAATATGTAGAGTACCATACCGATGTGTTTGTCAACGCATTAGGTCCTGGTGGGGAAAAATTTGCAAAGATGCTGGGCATAGAAACAGGACTGTATCCGGTTAAGCATCAGGCATTTATTACCAGGCGACTTCCCATGATGGGCCTTGATGGAAATCCGCTGGATATGCTTATTGATCGCCGGCGTTATAACGGTTTTGTTGCCGTTTATGGCCAGCAGCTTGCTGAAACCGGGCAGATCATCGGATGCGCCTCCCCTGCGGTAGACCCGCAGCAGGCTGATAAAAATATCAAAATAAATTCTAAAGAATTTCTGGAAATAGCTACAGAAATTTTTATCGACTGGATACCACAGCTTTCTTCGGTGGGATTTCAGGCCGTCTGGGCAGGATATTATATAGAACCCCGTATGATCATTGACACAAAGCTTGGGCTGTTCCTGGGCTTACGCGGACAGGGATTTATGCTGGGCCAGTACCTTGCAAAATTATATGTGGATGCCCTTACCGGGAAAAAGATCCCCGAATATTTCAACCGTCTGAGCCTGGGCGGGGACGGACTACCGGAAAAAGCATTTAAGTAGTGTTTGTTCGAAAACTTCATTTTACTCATAATATTTTTTTTATTTTTATTGTATTCGTGAGCTCACTTCGTTCGGTTCTTCGTTACGCTTGCAAAAAAAATGCTTGCTTCGTAACTCAGCACGACGCATTTATCAACATAAACTCCGCTTTTTTTTGCTGTGCAAGCCTCGAAACTGAACTTTTCGAATCAAACACAGCGTTCCCGTTCAGATACTAACCAGTGTCATTCCATAAAGTCAGAGTTTGAACCAGAATGTTCGAATTCGAGGCTTTCGACGACCTGAAAAACAGGAGTGTACTGATGTACATGACTGGTTTGAAGGTCAAGAATAACCCTGCCCGTCTGCGCCAGTCAGGCGGGGATGAAGTCGGACATTCTGGACAAACTCTAAGTAGGGTTAACCCGTTGATTTAACGGTCATTTTTGTCGTAATTGTTTTTGGAATAAAAAAATATTATAACTTTGCAAACTTTTATTTTTTGCAGAAGGTGAATTATTTGGATCAGTACATATTAGAGTTTTCGGGGCTTAGCGACGGTATTCATCAGTTTGAGTACACTGTTGACGGAGGGCTTTTTCGTGAGTTCGGATATAACGAGATCAATGAATGCAGTATTGTTGTCCGGATGGAAATGAATAAACAACCGGATATGCTTGAACTGAAATTTACCTTCAGCGGATTTGTGGTTTGTGAATGTGGCCGTTGTCTTGAAGAATATCATCAGCCTGTTTCAGGAGATGAAAGGCTGATTGTGAAATTTGGTGAAGAAACTGATGAAGCTTCTGATGAAGTTATCATTTTACCACCTCTGGCACATCAGGTGGATTTGGGCCAATATATTTACGAAAGCATCGTTTTAATACTTCCGCAACGAAGGGTTCATCCCGAAGACGAAAACGGCAAAAGCGACTGCAATCCTGAAATAATTCAAAAACTGGAAGAACTGAAAAGTCATAAAAAAAATATTGATCCCCGCTGGGATGATTTAAAGAAAATAACATTAAAAAACTGATACTATGCCAAATCCAACAAGAAGGTTCTCAAAAACCAGAACTCTGAAAAGAAGAACCCACGACAAAGCAACAGACCCGACCATAATCGTTTGTTCCAACTGCGGTGCACCTGTTCATTATCACAGGGTGTGTCCTGAATGCGGTTATTATAAAGGAAAACCCGCGATAGACAAAACAGAAACCACAGTAGAAGTCAAAAAAGAGACTAAAAAAGAACCCAGAAAAGAACCCAGAAAAGGTTTTAAGAACGATAAAAAGAAATAGGTTCCTGAATTTTAAATTATACTTTGTATGATTCATCAGATCAGGGCTGCAATTACCGGAGTCAGCGGTTATTTGCCGGATTATGTCCTTACGAATGCAGAACTTGAAAAAATTGTTGATACTAACGATGAATGGATACTTTCGCGTACAGGGATCAGCGAAAGAAGAATTCTGAATGAGGAAGGAAAAGGCGCTTCTGATCTGGGTGCCGAAGCCGTAAAACGCTTACTGGAGAAAACAGGTAACGATCCCGGCGATATTGATTTACTGATATGCGCCACCGTTACGCCGGATATGCCGTTTCCGGCCACAGCAAATATTATTTGCGACAAAGTGGATATTAAGAATGCCTTCAGTTTTGATCTTAATGCCGGTTGCTCTGGTTTTGTTTATGCTCTGGTTACCGCATCAAAATTTATTGAAACAGGCCAATGCAAAAAAGTAATCGTGGTTGGTACAGAAAAGATGTCCTCCATTGTTGACTATACCGATCGCGCCACATGCATCATCTTTGGAGATGGCGCAGGAGCCGTTCTCCTTGAACCGGCAACCGGGGAATTGGGCATCATGGATTCAATGTTGGAAACGGACGGCAGCGGAAAGAGTTATTTGCATCAGAAAGCCGGCGGTTCTTTAAAGCCTGCAAGCCATAAAACAGTTGATAACCGCGAGCATTTTATTTATCAGGAAGGGCAGCCTGTTTTCAAAGTGGCCGTTGTAAAAATGGCTCATGCGGCTGAAAAAATCATGAAACGTAACAACCTGACTGCCGAAAACATTTCGTGGCTGGTTCCGCATCAGGCAAACATAAGGATCATTGAAGCCGCCGCCCGCCGCATCGGCATTGATAAAAGCAAGACAATGATTAATATTCATAAATACGGCAACACCACCTCAGCAACAATCCCCTTGTGCCTGTGGGAGTGGGAGCAAAAACTGAAAAAAGGCGATAACCTTGTGTTAGTAGCTTTTGGAGCGGGATTTACCTGGGGATCCGTTTATCTGAAATGGGCCTATAACTGAAAAAGTTTTAATAATTTGGTTTATTAATTTTAAATAAACAGGAAGATGAAAAAGCAAATTTTATTTTTTATTTGTTTATTGGTTTTTCTGAATGTTTTTTCTCAGGAAAAAGAAAAAACCAATGATGTAAACCGCCACTTTGATGCTTCTTTATTTCCAAAAGGCATCTCAAACATCAATGTGTATTCGAGCTCAACGTGCGGCCGCTGCGGGAATGTTATCGAACTTCTCAAAAAAGACAGTATTGTTTTTAATGAATTTGACCTGACTGACCCAAAGGTCTTTGATGAAATGAATTCCAAAGTATATAAGGCCGTCCCTTACAAAGACCTTACCATCACCACCGAATACCCTGTTTTTGAGATTGATTCCGTTATCTTCCATCATATCGAAGATCACATGAAGTTTGCAAATGACCTGATCGATTACCTGAAAAGTGCGAAAGCAAAGAAAGAAGGGGAAAAATAGGCATAATTTCCGGGACATTTCAAAATCTTTATCTACTCCGATGCATCATTCCGTTTTAGAATGCCTGTATATGGCTATTATTCTATCTTCTTATTCAACCCGTTGGCTATTTCTCTGAAGCTTTCGAGCCCTGATTCGAGGTTTTCGATGATTTCCTGTGCTAAAACGTCAGGGTCGGGGAGGTTGTCGAGGTCGGCGAGGGACTTATCCTTGATCCAGGTGATGTCGAGACTGGTTTTGTCACGGTTTATGATGTCATCATAGTCGAATTTTCTCCAGCGGCCCTCAGGATTTGTGTCTGCATCCCATGTCTCTTTCCTTTTGAACCTGTTTTTGGGATTATAGCACTTGATAAAGTCCGACAAGTCGTCCAGCTTGAGGGGATTCTTTTTTAATGTATGGTGAATGTTGGTCCGGTAATCGTAATACCATATCTCTTTGGTCCAGGGGTTCTTTGCGGCGGGCTTGGCATCGAAGAACATTACGTTTGCTTTAACGCCCTGGGCATAAAAAATTCCCGTAGGCAGGCGCAAAATGGTATGCAGGTCTGTTGTTTCCAGTAATTTTTTGCGTACCGTTTCTCCGGCGCCGCCCTCGAACAGCACATTATCGGGAACAACAACGGCAGCTTTGCCTGTAGTTTTCAACAATGTTTTGATGTGCTGAACAAAATTCAATTGTTTGTTGCTGGTAGTGGCCCAAAAATCCTGACGGTTGTAGGTAAGGTCTTCTTTTTCCTGCTCGCCCTCCTCGTTGGTAAAGGTCATGCTGCTTTTTTTGCCGAAAGGAGGGTTGGTGAGCACATAATCTACCCGTGTTCCGGGATCGGCAACCAGTGAATCAGCCGGTGAAATAAAATTCTCGCTGTCAATATCGCCAATGTTGTGCAGGAAAAGGTTCATCAGTGCCAGGCGGCGGGTATTGGCAACAATTTCGTTGCCCGTAAAGGTTTTGAATTTCAAAAATTCTTTTTGTTCTTTGTCAAGGTCATGGTTTTTTACCAGAAAATCATAAGCAGCAAGGAAAAAGCCACCGGTGCCGCAGGCAGGATCGGAAATGGTTTTCTTGGGTTCAGGTTGCAGGCATTCCACCATGGCACGGATGAGCGGACGGGGTGTAAAATATTGCCCGGCGCCGCTCTTGGTGTCTTCGGCATTTTTCTCCAGCAGCCCTTCATAAATGTCACCTTTCACATCCGCGCCCATCATCACCCAGTTTTCTTTGTCTATCAGGTCGATGAGCTTGTAAAGTTTTGCCGGATCTTGTATTTTGTTCTGGCTTTTAGTGAATATCTGCCCGAGTATTCCTTTTTCTTTGCCGAGTTCGCGTAACAGCTTAGTGTAATGTGATTCCAGTTCGGCGCCTCGTTTTTCCACTAAACTTTCCCAGGCATATTCTTTGGGTATCGGTAATGTTCTTTTATAGGGCGGTTTGGAATATTCATCGGCCATTTTCAGGAACAGCAGATAGGTGAGCTGTTCAAGGTAATCGCCATAACTCACACCATCATCGCGGAGCGTGTTGCAGAAAGACCAGACTTTGCTTATTATGCTTGAGGTGTTATTACTCATTTTTTCTTTTGTATTTTGTGTAGGGCTGTTCTAGTCATATAGTATTTGCCTGTTTTTGCAGCACCTTTAAATTCAATGAAATCAATTGTTTTGAGAATTTGTAAATAACGCTTAACTGTAGCATTTGATTTACCAGTTTTATTCATTACTTCATTTATGGGAACTCCATTATTGTTGGCTATTATAGCTTTTACAGCATCAATTAAAGCATCATTTACAGCATCACTTACAGCATCAATCAGACCTCTTTTTACAGCATCATTTACAGCATCATTTATAGCATCATTTACAGCATCATTTATAGCATCATTTACAGCATCATTTACAGCATCATTTGCAGCATCATTTGTTCCGTCAATAGCTCCGTCAATTCTATTACCTTTTATTCCCTCTGTTATTCCCTTAGTTGTTTCCTCGTTTATTGTTTTCCCAACAGGAACAATAGTTTTAAAAACATTACCTTCAATAAACAGTGGTTTTTCATCCCGGTTTATCTTCATAAATAAATTTATTATTTTTTGTAAACGCCATCTCTGTCCTTATCAATAATTCCGCCCCCATACCCGCACACACCCATACGTGGAGAATTAACCACGGGTAGCTGGGTGTCTTCACCAAAGTCGGAACATTCTTTTTCGTGAATTTCAGAACATGAATTACAAAAAAGAGCATTTTCTTCGTACATGCAGATGGGACAAATAATTTCTGCCGGTTTTTTTTTGCAGATAGCACACATGAGTTTCAGCGGGTTGTTGCGCGATAAAAGTTTTATTTTTTCAGGCGTTTTTATGGCATAGCGTTTATTGATGCTTACTTCTAAATATGTGGTGTCGCCAAAATCATACTCATAGTCTATTTTTAATCTGGGAGAGCATACTTCGTCTAGAGTATTTTTCATCGAAATTTTCATGTTTCTATGTCTGAAAGCGCTCATGTGTCCGCAACATTCCACCCAAATATCCCGCAAATATTTATCGAGCGCTTTAAACGTAACATTTCCGTCAACCAATAATTGCAAAAACATTTCGCCGGCTTCCACTTTAATGTGCCACGAACCGGTTTCTGCATTTTTTTGTTCTTTTTCAACAACAGCCAAATGTTCTGCCAGATGTTTTGTTTGGTGCTGCTGCGAAATTATTTCATTGCAAAAAATGCAAATGCCCTCTGATTTTAATTCTTGTTCCATAATTGTTTCTTTTAAAAATATTAACAGGATTCACTTTGAATGCCCGATAGCTACTCTTTATGTAATTGTTTCCAGATTTTTAATATTTGTTTTGTTTCTTCAGAAAAACCCTCCAGGTCGGATTCAGATATTATTCCGTCGTAAAGCAAAACCGCAACCGTCATCAGATAGCGCGAACCGCTGAGGTCGTTGTAACGAAGGGCAATGTGTTTGTCGTATTTTTTTACATGACTGTATAATTGCTTATAAGCATCGCGGTTATTCAATTCCGTGTTTTTCCATTGCTGAATTATTTTGTCAACCTGCGAAAGCCCGATGCTGTATTCAGATTGCAGGCCTTTTTCTATTAATTCGCGCGCTGTTTTTTTATCTTTTTTTGAAAGTTCCATT
>DAOQAF010000111.1:0-11783 GCA_035353775.1 Bacteroidales bacterium
ATATAAGTTATTAACAATCAATTGTTTATATTGCGTTGGGTTTTTAGAGATGCCCTAATATTAATTTATATTTTTAACAAAAATTTTTTTGAAAAAATTTTACCCTAAATTTTCAAGGGGAATTTAATGTAAATATGTAAAAATAGTACGTGATAAATTTTAGAGAAACAGCATAAAAATACAGCATAAAAAAAATCATTTTTTAAAATAAAATTTTCAAACATAAAAAAAGAAAAAAATGAAAAACATAATACATAAAATGATATACAAATCCGTAACAATTAAAACGGCAATAACAGTGTTATTGCTGTTTTTGTTTTTAAACAGTTATTCGCAAATGACGACAATTCCGTCTGGTGCTTTTATTGTAAATATGGGTGTACTCCCTCAAACCAGGCAAAATGCCATTGTCCCTTACGGGATGCTTTACGATATGTTGTCGCGCGGAGTGCCGGTTCATTGGGTTATAAATACTTCAAAGGCGAAGGACGGTATAGATTTCAGCTATGGAGGCACTGATTTCAGAGGTGGCCCGTTTATTATTGAAGCGCAATACCGGACAACCGATGTCAATACTCGTATTGCATACTGGCAGAGCCGCGGAGTCATCGGCGTCACCACCACTTCTCCGGTTACCGTTCCGGTTTACCTGACGTTTTCTAATCTTCCTAACTGGACGCTGGATGATATGAATGGTCAGTTGTACCTGCCAGGTTTTCATAATGCAGAAATTCCTGATTCTGCCTATGGTGGCGATGATAAGGAGGGGTGGAAATCTCCGGCAGAACTAACCTGTTGCGATGACATTTATGTTATGCCTCATGCTGAACCCGAGTGGGCCGAGCATTATCAGCTATATGACTATATCACTAATTGCCGTGGCGCTATGGTGACAGGATGTAAAGCCGGAAGTCAGTTTTCAGATATGTGGGATAATTCCACCCTCGATGGAGACCCCGTCGATCATAATCAGCAAACGAATTTTCTTTGCAATAAATCAGGGCCGCACGATGATGCAGGCACATATAATTCACTACTCTGGCCTCATGATAACGGCACGCCGCCATATTCCTATGATTATGCAGGAGAACCTGTCATGCAGTTTATGGGTATCCTTGATAATGCAACATTTAATGGCGCCGAACAGGTCTATATGCCGGCAGCAGGAAGCGGCGGGTGGTATCCGACTACTCACGTGGGAGTTTTTGATCCCGACCATCCGGATGCTCAAAACAGCCTGGGGCCTGCTTACAGAGCTGCTATCCTGGTTTACGGACCTGCTTTTGCCGTTGATACTTTCGGAAAATTCATGATATTGGCATCACACAGGCCTTTCGGTGATGATGATTCTCCTACTCCCGAGCAGGTAGCCACTACGCGTGCATTCTTTAACTTTAGTTTTCTCAATGCCTGGGAATTAGCAATATTACCAACTATTAACAACCTCCCTGACACGCTCTCTGCCGGAAATCCTGCCGGTTATACCCTCTCCTACACCGTACCCCCACATGCCGATCCATTATGGTATCATTCCGAATGGTCCACTGACTGCGGCGGGACATTTTTGCCAAACAGCAGCGCCAACCCGGTTACTTATATCCCACCAGTAACTCCCGTTGCAGTGCAGTGTTCTATAAAAGTGGTTATTGAGGATTTGTGCCATGTTAAATCGTTCAACACCGTTATGGTTTGGGTACAATGCAAGATAAGGATGACACCGACCGTTACTCAGCCAACATGCCACGGCCTTTCTAACGGATCAATATCTATGCATATCACAGGAGATGTTACTCCTTTTAGTTGGAGCTGGACACGTTCCAATCCAGCCGGTGGACCCGTATCCGGCACCGACACGATCATCACAGGATTGTCAGCCGGCACTTATACAATAAATATAACAGGAGGTTCTGGCTGTACAGGCACTTTTACAGTACTGGTGAGCGAGCCTCCACTGCTTACGGCATCTGCCTCCGCGTCCAGTATCTCTTGTTTCGGAGGCACAGGTACCGTCAACCTTACCGCACAGGGAGGAACAATACCTTATTCCTATGACTGGGCAGACCTCTCCGGCACCAATGATCCCGAGGACCGTACCGGGTTATCAGCAGGGACTTATACGGTTACTGTGACGGATTCAAAAGGATGCACTGCAACAACTTCAGCTGTTGTTAGCGGGCCAAGCGGTTCACTGGTATTATCAGGAACACAGACCAATATCTCCTGTTTTGGAGGCAGCAACGGCGCTATTGATATTACCGTCACCGGTGGCACAAGCCCATATACCTATAGCTGGAATGGCGGTGTGACAATACCTGACAGAAACGGCCTTACGGCCGGATCCTATACAGTGGTTGTTACGGATGCCAAAGGTTGTACAGCTACTCAAAGTTTTGTAATTACCCAACCACCCTTATTAACGGTAAACAGGAATTTTATAAACCCTCAATGCCATAATGAGGGATCTATTGATGTCATTGTTACAGGCGGCACACCACCTTATACCTATGATTGGTCAGACCTGAACCCGCCGCCGGCAGAACCGGAAGACAGAACCGGCCTGACTGCAGGTACCTATAGTGTTATTGTGACGGACGCCAATGGTTGTACTGGTAATATTTCTGCAACCCTTAACCAGACGGCATTTCCTCCTTGCGATCCTGAAGATATTAATCATCCGAATTAAATTATGAATCCAATCAATATAAAACCATTTCACTATTTCCAGGTAATCTAAAAAATACTTGTTATGAACAAAAATATATGTCGGTCAACTGTAATAAACCCTAATTCTGCCTTGATCCGTAAGGCAGGCAGAATCATAGTGATTTCAGTCGTGCTATTGTGCTGTAATTTATTTAATACAGAGGCACAGATTACGATCACAAAATATGTATCGGCAAGCAGCGATGATGCGGAGCAGCAAGGAGCTACAGGAGCATCCCCGGGAGCGGTAAATCTCATCAGCAACGATCTGGAATTGGTGAATGATATCCAATCGCCTTCGGCAGGCACACAAACAACAGGAATTCGTTTTCAGGGAATTAATATACCCCAGGGAGCCATTATTACCAGCGCGTATATCACTTTTACCGCGGTAACACCCGACCCGCCCATGACGAACAGCGAAGCGACCAGTCTGAACATTAAGGGACAAGCTGCCGACAATGCCCTCACCTTTACCACAGCTATCAACAATATCAGCGAACGGATTTTGACATCGGCTTCTGTAGCCTGGATACCAACTGCATGGGCAGTGGGTTCAAAATATAACACTCCTGTTATAGCAGGAATTGTGCAGGAAATTGTGAACCGCCCAGGTTGGGTTAGCGGTAACAGTATGTCCTTTATTATCAGCGGAACAGGCCATCGCTCGGCAGCTTCGTGGGATGATGTAACTTCGGGTAACGAGCCCAAACTGGTGATTACTTATACCACACTCCACCTTTCCGCAAGTGTTACAAATATTATTTGTTACGGTGGTTCTACCGGGTCAATTAATCTTACTGTAACAGGAGGTACTCCCCCATATACTTTCGACTGGAATTATAATGGCTTTGGCGGATACACCGACCCCGAAGATATTTCCAACAGCCCTGCCGGCACTTATGTTGTGAAAGTAATAGATAATGCAGGCACTACCGCCGAAACTTTCGCCACCATACTCCAGCCGGGTGCAGCACTAACATTATCAACAACCGTATTCAATGTCACCACTCCGGGTGGAACCAATGGTGAGGTAGACCTCACCGTTTCGGGAGGCACGCTTCCATATTCTTATCATTGGAGCAATTCAGCTATAACAGAAGACATATCAAATATTCCCGGGGGAATTTATTCAGTTACTGTTACCGATGCCAACAATTGCACGGCTACCATCGCAGATACTGTAGGAACCGTAAGTAATCCTGCAAGTGCAACAAAATACTTGTATCTCTCCGATACTCTTAAACTCGACCGTGTAGATCCCTTTGCCACCAACGACCTGACCATGAACCAGACAGCAATTATGGGTATCGGTGCCGGAAAATCGATCTATGCATTCTATGGGAACAGTACAACTAACTTCTATAATTATTCCATTACTGGAAGTTCATGGAGCACAAAAGCAGCAGCCCCTGCAAATGTAGCTGCCGGTGGTGCACTGACCACCGACGGCACTTACATTTATGCCTTCGAGGGCGGTACAAATCTATTCTGGAGATACAACCCTTCCCTGAATACATGGTCCGCATTGGCAACAACTCCAGCTGCGGTGGGAACAGGCGGTGCATTGGCTTATGCTCCGGGTGGCACAAGTGGCTACATCTATGCTTTGCGCGGGGGCAATACAACAACTTTCTGGAGGTATGATATTGCAGCCAACAGTTGGACGGCAATGAGGATAACACCCGGCGCCGTTGGAGCCGGAGGTTCTCTGGTGTACACCGGGACGGCAATTTATGCCCTGCGCGGTAATAATAAAAATAATTTATACCGTTACAACATTGCAGCAAATACCTGGACTACACTTGCTAATCTGGCAGCGAATGTTAATCCCGGCGGTGCACTCACTTATGATGGAACCTATCTATATGCCCTGAACGGAAACAATAAAAACACATTCAACCGTTATGACATAGTTGCCAATACATGGTTAGCCCGGGCTACTACACCCGCTTCTATCAATACCGGCGGATCGCTGACTTTCGACGGAACTTATATTTATGCCTTCCGGGGAGGTGCCACAACTGCTTACTATCGTTATAACCGTACAACAAACACCTGGTCCAGCATGGCTCCAACCACAGTTGCTGTGGGTGCCGGAGGCGCACTGGTTACCTTTGATGACGGGCTGGGCGGTGAGGCATCACTTACATTTACCCAAAGCCAGGCTTTATGTAACGATATGACAATCGTGGCCGGACAGATCAAAGTAGAAGCATACGCTACTGTTACAGCAGGTACCATGCCCGCAAACCCAAGCATCTCAGCTCAACTCAAATACGGGTCTAACATTATTGCAACCCTATCAAACCCGACATACAACAGCTCGACAGGATTGCTCACATGGACGACCACACTTGGCACCAATGTTATGGTCCCATCAGGCAATGCCATTACACTTACCTTTACCACAACACAAAGCGGAGTGGCATACAAGATAGATTACGATAGCAAAACCAAGCCGTCGAAAATCACATTTAAAACAAATAATTATATCAGTATTAACTCGGTGAAAACCTATGATGCTGCTTACAGCGGAGGCAGTGAAGTCACCACTTTATACACCAATACAAACTATTATATACGGGTGAATGTAACCGACCCGTTCGGCTCTTCTGACATCAACGGTGTAAACCTGATCCTGACCATGCCTGACAATTCAGAACAAACAATAATACTCGGGCCTTCCAGCGTAGTATCCACACCAAGTTGCGGCAAAATATATGAATATAACTGGTCCGTTCCTGCACTGCCAGGGAATTGGAATATACAGGCCGTTGCAAAAGAAGGTACAGAAGGCGTTGTTTATGCTGCCGCCACTAATGTTACCGTATATAATTCTACAGGGGTTGTAACAAAAATAAAGTCCTTGTACTTCAGTGCAGACGGCACGGGAAACCCTGATTACGACCTCGACAGGATCGACCCTGTGTCAACCTCTGACGCGACAACAGCCCTGTCTGAAATATTGGGGTCGTATATAGGCACCATCACACCAGGAACTACTGCCGTTGGGAATGGAACAGGGAGTAGTATAACAATCAGTAATTATTCTGCAGGCAGTGGAATAAACCGGCTGATGCTTGTAGGCGTTTCCTGGTCACCTAACGATAATGAAACTATCACATCTGTTACTTATGGTGGTACTGCATTAACATTAGTGCCCTCAAGTGGTGCAGTAAATAGTAACAGAGCTGCCATGGCAATTTATCGGTTAGTGAATCCGGCACCGGGACCGGCAAATGTAGTGGTAACCTTTAATGAAGCTGTACAAGAAGGTGCAGTCGTGGGTGTTACTACTTTTACAAATGTTGATCAGACAAGCCCTTTAGGAACTGCAGCATCGGCCATAGGTACTTCTACCACTCCTGCTGTAACAGTAGCCTCTGCTACAGGAGAAGTAGTTTTTGGCGTTAAAGACAACAGAGACCCTGTTACCACCACACCTGTTTCAGGTGAAACGATAATATGGGATCTGGACGGAGGTGCCAGAGCAGACGCTACCGCTTGTTATGAAACAGCAGGAGCAACCAGCACTACGATCTCATATACCCTATCTGCGAGCAAAGAATGGGCTATCGGAGCTGTTCCACTGAGGCCTGGCGTAATAACCGGGGCAACCACAGTCAGCTTTTCTCAAACGCCTTCGCTTTGCACCGACCTGACGATAAAAGCGGGCCATACCATTACTGCAAAGGTTTATGTAAATGTTACGGGCGGAATCATGGATAATAGCTCTAATGTTACTGCCACCATAAAATACGGAGCTACTACCATCGCCACTTTATCCAACGGCGGTTATGCCAGCGGGCTTCTTACGTTAACGGGCACCACTTCCTCAGATGTCACCATACCGGCCGGACAGTCCATCGTGGTAGACGTAACAAACAACCAGTCGGCCCTTGGATTCCAGATCCGGTACGACAGCCAGACCTATCCTTCAAAAATCGACCTTCCAGTTACAACTTATATTAATATTAGCGCCTTTGCTGCTTATGATGACGCTTATCCGGGCGGTGCTGTGATTACCGGAAGTACCACTCCTGACTCAACCGTTTATCTTCGTGCCACGGTCTCAGATCCCTTTGGTGTTTCAGATATTACAGGTTTAGATGTAAACATAGAAGGAACAACTCATGCAGCCTCTGTTGTAAACACGGTTGGTTGTTCACGCGTTTATGAATATGCCTGGACACCAGGAACATCAGGTGATTACAGTATTTCAGCCGTTGCCAAGGAAGGGTATGAAGGTATTGTTTTCGGTTACAAAACAATGAACAATTTTCCGGTCTGTGGTTTTACAATCACTGGAACGATCAGTCAGGAACCAAATTGTTATTATCCCAACATAGGACAGGTTCACTTAGAAATCACCGGAAGCGACGGGCCTTTCACATGGACGTGGAGCAGGGTTTCCCCTGCAGGCACAGGCAACGGAAGCGGTACCTTGATCACCGGGCTTTCTGCCGGAAGCTATGATGTAACCGTCACTTCGGCCGGAGGGTGTACCTCTGCAACATCAGGAATCATTAATGATCCTGAACCTCCTACCGTAAGTTCTACGATTTTACATGCAAGCTGTATTGGCAATGATGGTTCTGTAAATATAGTGGTTTCAGGCGGATCGGGAAGCTATTCCTACTTCTGGGAAGATGGCATACTTACAGCAAACCGCACCGGGCTGGAGTCAGGAAATTATGTCCTTCATGTTACCGACCAGATTAATGGCTGTGTTGCCATAGTCCCTATAGACATACAAAGAGAAAATGATATCAGTGCATCGGGAGCCGTTGTTCAGCCAAGCGGTGGCCTTAGCAATGGCGCTATTAATTTAACTCCGGTAGGTGGCTCCGGATTATATATATCTTTTCAATGGACCGGACCAAGTGGTTTCTCTGCATCCACCGAAGATATCAATGGCCTGGCGGCAGGGGTTTATACGGTAATGATAGCAGACGACGGATCATGTATAGGATATGTTTCCTTCGAATTAAGCGAGGGCGGCAGCACCCCATTACAAATCAGTGCGGTATCAACGGATGAAACATGTATCACTTACGGCGCTATTGACATTGCGGTAAGTGGCGGGACAGCACCATATAACTATGACTGGGCTGATCTTCCAGGTATTTCAAACGTTGAAGACCGGATGAATATTCCAGCCGGAAATTATTCTGTTACTGTTACAGACCATGCAGGAAATAGTGCTTCTGTATCGCAGCTCCTGATAAAATCGTTGTGCGACTCAAATGCCTATTCAGTATGCACCTCAAATATTGCAGATTTGTATACGACCTATGCCGCTCCGGGATGTCCTGGGGTAAATTATTATGTATGGACAGTGCCTCCAGGTGCTGTGATAATAAGCGGAGACAGCACCCAGACAATTGTTATAGACTGGTCGGGCGCAAATCCTGCTCCCTCTGTTTCACAGATATGTGTTTATGCGGTGAATGATTGCGGTGCCAGCGACACTACCTGCCGGCTGGTTTATATACGCAAAGGATTTGCACAGGCTTCAGCAACGACAGCTTGCACAGGCAGCAGTTTTCAGTTATCGGTTAATGACGGTTCCAGTTATCAATGGACTGGTCCCAACGGATTTACTTCAAATCTCCAAAACCCGGTTATTGCTAATTCCACATCAGCAAATGCCGGCACATACATCGTGACGGTAACGGATAGCTATACTTGTGCAGCAACAGATTCCGTAATTGTGATCGTGCATAACAGCCCTGTAGCTAATGATTCCGTGACTGATGCCACTTGCAATCAGCAGAATGGAGCTATTGACCTGACCGTGTCTTCCGGAACTTCACCTTATTCATATTTGTGGTCAACAGGCGAAATGAGTGAAGACCTATATAACATTGGTGCAGGAACCTACGATGTCACAGTTACTGATAATGAAGGCTGCAATGCCAACCAGACAGCAATAGTCGTTAACAACCTTGACGGACCGGTTGTTACTTTAACAGAAACAAATGTCTCGTGTTACGGAGGAAATAATGGAACCATTACTTCCTCTGTGGCCGGAACAAACCCACCTTTTACATACTTTTGGTCAAACGGCGCCATGACAGCCGATTTAAACGGACTGACAGCCGATTCGTATAGTGTCACTGTTACTGACAATACAGGTTGTATTGGAGCACCAGGAATAAGCGTTACACAACCCACATTACTTATTATTGACAGGATTCCAACCAATATAGAATGTAATGGAGGAATGGACGGGGCTATCAATATTACTGTCATGGGCGGAACCCCTGGATATTCATACCAATGGAGCGACCTTACAGGTACACCCGATCCCGAAGACCGCACAGGACTTGCTGCAGGCACATATACGGTAACTGTGACAGATTCTCAAAATTGCACGGCCAATTTAAGCATAATGCTGACACAACCGCCTAGTCTGACAGCTTCCGCTACTACAGAATCTGTTTCTTGTCATGGAGTATCAGATGGCTCCATCAACCTGACCTACAGCGGCGGCACATCACCTTTAACCTTTGTATGGACCGGCCCGAACGGGTTTACGTCCGGAAATTCTAGCCTGGGTGGATTGCCAGCAGGCACCTATCATCTAACGATTACAGATGCAAATGGATGTATGGCAACATTATCTGATACAGTAACTCAACCTGATTCAATAAATTTGTCTGCGGTGATTACTGATATTAAATGTTTTGGTGATATTTCAGGAAGTATTGACCTCACTGTTACAGGGGGTGTTGGCCCAAAAACTTTTATCTGGTCGAATGGAGCCACAACAGAAGATATTGATTCAGTACCTGCCGGCACCTATATTGTTTACATAGCAGATTCTAACGGTTGCATGGCAACAGGGACATATATCATTCAACAGCCGGAAGAACTTGTTCCCACCATAACAAATGAAACTCCCGCCACCTGCCATGGTTATAGTACAGGCACTGCTACAGCGACAGGTATAGGAGGCGTACCGCCTTACAATTACGTATGGAACACCCTTCCTGCTCAGGCCACTGCCACTGCCACAGGTCTCTCAGCAGGAATTATTTACACTGTTACTGTTACAGATTCATTGGGATGTGAAGCAACAGTGAATACGACCATTTCAGAACCAGAGGACATGGAAATTAATGGTTTTGTTACGGATGTTTCCTGCTTTGGCGGAACAGATGGCGCCATCAATGTGTTGGTAAGCGGCGGTACTCAGCCATATACTTATGCATGGCTGGATGGGCCAACAACGAATGTACGCGGTAATTTGCCGGCAGGGGCATATATACTTACAATTACAGATTCAAACAATTGTTCAAAGACAGATACTTTTACGGTAAATCAGCCATTGGATATTATTGCAGTAGCTGTTGCCACCGACGCTACTTGTTTTGGCGATAACGATGGATCTGTTAACCTGACCGTTAGTGGTGGTATTTCACCCTATACTTTTGTTTGGAGTAATTCAGCGGGTACCGAAGATATTCAGGGATTGAACACTGGCACATACAACGTTACAATTACCGACATAAATGGTTGTTCGGAAACAACTTCAGCTATTGTATTACAACCAGACAAACTCGTATTGAGCACTGATTTAACAGACAATTGCGATAACCAGCTTAACGGATCTATAGACCTTACCATTACCGGAGGAACTGGTCCATACAACATTTCATGGCAAGGACCTAACGGATTTACCTCAACAGACGAAGATATTTCCGGGCTTGGTGAAGGAGTTTATAATTTGATAGTTGAGGATCAATATTTTTGTACAGCCTCAGATGCATATACCCTGACGCACATAACCGGCACGCTCATATCATATCAAGCTTCTTGTGTCTATGTCAATAACCCGGGATTTTACGATGGCTCCATTTACACTACTGTAAACAATGGAACTCAGCCAATCACTTATTCCTGGAAAAAAGACGGAGTTTTGTTGCCCGATACTACCCCGCACTTATTAAATATCTCATGGGGAATATACGAAGTAACCATTTCTGATGCGAATACTTGCACATTTTCATTATCTGACACTTTGGAAGAACCTGTTTGTAATCCTCCAGTGGCAGTAGATGATACCTTTAGCTCATGCTCTCAGGTAGGCCTTGGGCTTATTTCAGGTTCCGTGGCTACCAACGATTATGATTTGGATAATACGGGCGCCGAACTCATTTTTCATAATCTTAATACACCGCTGATTTCACAGGGAAATCTGTTCTGGAATCCTTTGGATAACGGGTTATTTTCCTTTACTCCGGCTTCCGGCTATAACGGAATAGTTCTGATTGAATACCTGGTGGAAGATCCATTAGGTCTAAAGGATACCGGAATAATATACATTAATGTCTCATCGATGACAGCCACAATAAGTGCTGCAAATACACATTTTACCCATTGCGGAAATAATCAGGGCTCGGCCATAGTTACCTGTTCAGGTGGTTTTGGCCCTTATTCATATTTATGGAACGACCCCGCAGGTACAACAACCGATACCGTTACTAATCTGACAGCAGGAACCTATACGGTTACAGTCAGCGATATGCTGGGTTGCTCCATAACTGCCTCTGTAGATATAGAGAATATATGTCTGGGCATCGATAAATCTTTATTTGGGATTAACGGCGACACAACTCAGTCAACATTTGCAGTAGTTGGGGATGTAGTTACTTACCATGTTGTTGTTACAAACACAGGAAGCGATACACTGATAAATACAGTTGTTATTGACTCACTGACTGGTATGAATGAAACGATTGACACACTTGTTCCGGGAGGCTCTGTGACTTTTGTAACAACTCATATAATTACTGCTGATGATATGTCTGCAAGCTTTGTCCGGAATCTTGCTACCGCCTATTATTTTTATGAGGGACATAATTATGCGGTAAGTGATAGTGTATATGTCTGGTCGGTATCCGCTGATCTATCAATTATAAAACAGGCAATTACCAGTACGGTTGTTGCCGGAGGTGAACTTACCTACAGTATTGTTATCACTAATGCCGGTCCTGCCCCTGCCCATAACCCGATGATCTGGGATAATATTACAGCTTTCCCACCCCCTGTGTATTATTCGCTTGACGGAA
>DAOQAF010000112.1:0-11687 GCA_035353775.1 Bacteroidales bacterium
CCATCCGAATTAGCATCGCCGCCGTAATAATCATCCCTGATATCGGTAAACACGATATTGCTGTCGGCTGTGGCACCGCCAATTGCAGAGAAACCTTTGTACACAGTTATGCCGTTGTTCGTTTCGGTATAAGGCATCGTCCGGAATTTACACACGATACCCGGGCTGATGGTAAGCGCAGCACCTGTTCCAACCGTATAATGCTCAAAGTAATATGGAATATTTGTGACGCCACCGAAATTTCTTTTGGGCAGGGTAACATCCTGTGTCAGGGTTTCATCTCTTACCTTCAGCACCTTAAATGTTGTTCCTGAGATGGTATTATTTGATGAAGTAACCGGATAAGATACCAGGGATATCTGAACCGGATAAAACCGCAAATTATTAAAAGTACAATTATCAATACCTGGTGCTGAAACTCCGTTCATATCAATCCCCAAATATAAACTTTCTAACAGGCTGTGATTTATTGCAGGCGAAGCGCTCTGGGTGACGATGCCTTTATCTCCGTATTTGAAAACCGCATGGTTCACAGTGCTTAAATCATCACTGACATCATTGAACGTGAGCCAGGTACCGTACCAACTCTGCCCCCAGGAATATCCATCGTTGGGCTGGGTAGCTGAACCGTTTTGGTTCATATCAAGCGGGTTGCCATAATTATCATCAGCAAGGTTTGTAAAAACAACCGGGCTGCCTGCGGTTCCAAGAATATTGAGGCGTCCGTTCACTTCAAACCCCTTCACATAATTATCATAACTGCCAATAGCTCCTGTTTTAAAAACAATGCCTGCCGGAATGGTGATGGTAGTTCCGGAATTAATGGTACAGGTGCCTTCCATGAAATATCCGATATTTGAATATCCTCCAAAATCCCTTATCGGAATGGTATCCGTCTGCGAATAAGTTTCCGGGATGACCGCAAGAGCCATCAACCCGACATTCAAAGCGGTACAATTAGTAAATACAGGATTTGAAAACATGCTGAGTTCCACCGGGGCATAGGCAAGATTATAAAATTGTGAGTTTTTAATTTCCGGGTTGGAGGAGCCTCTGATGGACAAGCCAAATTGGGATTGTTGAACGGTGCAATAATCCATAGTAATATGAGAATTTTGCACCCTGACTCCGATGTTGGAATAAGATATTTCACAATATTTCAGCGAATTAACAGTGTCTGCCACCTGGCTGTTATTATAAAATCTTAATCCGCCGGCCTGATCATCGCAATTGGTGGTATACCCCCAATCGCCCATTGAGGGAATAGAGGTGTTTCCATCATTGTTTGAATCCCCACCTTTGGAATCATCAGCATAGGAAGTAAAATAAATTTTATGGGATGCGTTTCCGTTGGCGATCAGGTTCCCGTATATATTCATTTTGGCCGGTATCTGATACCATCCGCACCAGTCATCTGTTCTGAATTTAATAACTACATCCGGCTGAATGGTAAGTTTGGCATTACTGGAAACAGAAAGGGCGCTGACCACATAGGCAATATTTGTTATTCCTGCAATGTTACGCGGACTGAGCGTGGCATTTGATGAAAGCGTTCCCTCAATGATCTTGATAGCCTTACTGTAATTTGAAATAAATGTGATATTGGTAAAGGTTGGATTTGCTGTCAGGGACATGGCAATCGGGTCAAGGGTGCAATTCTGAATGACCACGTTATCTATGATTGGTGTTGAATTACCGTCACACCAGATGCCGTATTTGTATGAGTTTGTAATCACACAATAATTCATTTGCCCTCCTGCATTTTCAAAAGCTGCTCCTCCGTTTGAAACATCGCAGGGTATTCTTCCAGAGTAACGAAGATCTGTATAATTTAGTTTACAGTAAGCATCATCACTGCTTGACCTGAATTTAATACAACCCCAGTTACCAGCAGCCGGAGTGGTGGCATTCCCATCTCCATTACAATCAGCGGGATTTCCATAATTATCATCCCTGATGGAAGTAAACACAACACGCTGTCCTGATGTCCCATCGGTTTTGAATCCGCCGTCGACAAAAATATTATAGCCATAATCACCATAACATTCCCCATGCTGTGAACTTTTGATCACAATGCCTGCCTCCACATTGACATAGGTGCCGGAATTAATGGTCATATCCCAGAGCAAAACATAGCTAATGTTGGTAAAGCCCGCAAGGTCCCTTTTCCTGATAGTACCATTCTGACAAACATTTCCACCCAGCAATCCAATGGCACGCATTCCGACATTCGTAAAGGTAATGTTGCTCATCGTGGGATTCGCCGCGCCCGAAATATTAATTGGGGTATAACTGATATTGACCATATCGAGGTTGGACAAGTTAGGGCTGGATGCCCTGTAGCATGAAATGGCCTGGTGAAGGTTTTCAAAAATACAGCTGGAGATTGAAGGACTGGCATCGACCATGCCAATGGCAGCACTATTCACATATTCCGTTACGCTGCAGGATGAAAAACCATAATCGGGAAGTTTTGCATATTTAATTCGACAGTAATTCATCGTGCCGGTGGAACCCGGAAGAAAGATGATGCCGCCCCAGTTACCAACAACAGGAGATGTCATAGTGCCATCTTTATTGCAGTCGGCGGGGTTGCCGTAATTATCATCCCGTGCAGATGTGAAAACAATCATGCTATCAGCCGTGGCATTAGCTGTCAGTGTTCCCTGGACAGTTATCCTGAGCGCATCCCAATCCCGGTACGATTTCAATACAACTCCCTTGTTAATTGTTAAGTTTATCCCAGCGGGAACATTAATATGGCCCAGTAAAAAGTAAGTAATATTGGGGATACTCGTGACAGAACGTATTTTAAGAACTGCATTTGCGGTGAGGTCGCCGCCCAGTAACCCTATAGCATCATAAGCATTATCCGAAAAGGACAATGTATTGTCAGACATCACAGGATCCGCTTCAAAAGACATAGCAATGGGTGTCATCTGGCTTGAGCCAATGGTATTGTTAGTAAAAACAGGATTTGAGGCATATCGCATACAGATACCATAATAATTATTGGAAAGATCACACTGGTCGATGGTGGGGCTTGCGTTTTCGGTGGTTATTCCTCCGTTATTATCCATTCCGGCATAACGCACATAACAACGGCGCATCAGGCAATTGGCATCGTGGCTGAGATCGCCGAAACGAATTCCGTACCAGTTCCCCGTACCGGGCGCCGTGGCCGATCCATCATTGTTGGAATCGCCGCCCCAATTGTCGTCGCGGTAAGATGTAAAATAGATGCCCTCCCCTGTATTGGCCTCAGCGATCAGGGTACCATTGATATTCAGAATTGTATTGTCCTGGAATTTCAATATATTATTTGATCCTACGATCAGGCATCCGCTGGGATTAACCTGCAAACCACCCGGAAAATAATACGGAATATTAATTACCGGCAGGTTCAACGTATCAGAAAGTTCCCATCCGCTGCTGATAAGAACAACATTATTATTGTTCCCGGTAAATGAGTTTGTTCCGCTTACAGTAAGCCTGGAGCCTCCATCAGTGAAAGAAATAGGCCAGCCGCAGTTGGTAATGTTCATATCCGTGATACTGACCGTAGCTCCTGGATGCAAATGCACGCCGGTGCTGTAATGCTGAATAGTAACCCCTGACAATGTAGCGTGTGACCAAACAATAGCAAAAATGGCACAACCCCAGGCTGCTGCTGCTGCATTATTCGTGTTGATATTTCCGCCCGTCATATTAAAGCGTCCCCAATTATCTATCCAAACAGTATGGTTGATAAAATTACTGATGTCGGTACCGTTCAGTGTAGCAGTGCCACTGGCAACGTTAAACTGCGATCCGTATAACAACTGGCAGGAGTTCAGTACGACACTTCCGGAATCAGCCGGATTACCGTTGCCAACCTGAAAATTACCCCAGATACCAGATGTGGGGCTGCCGTTGTTGGAAGTAAAAATTACATTGGTAGCATTCAACCCGCCGTTTATATAAAAGTTTTGTCCGTCATTGAACCGCACCGTTACTCCCGCGTCGATGGTAAGAGTTACTCCATGATCAATGGTTATGGAGGAGGTAACCACATAAGGGCTTCCGGCAAGATCCCAGGTGGTATTTGATGAAATACTTCCTGAAACATCAGTAGCCCATGCTGATTGCATACTCCATAAAATGCATGCTACGATAAATATAAATAATTTTTTCATTTGGTTTCGCCAGAGTTTATAGTGCTGGCACTGCACTTTTTTTGTTATTTATGTATTTTAAGAAATCACGATTTATATCATCAAAAATATGGATAAAAAAATCAAAAAATGATTTTTTTTTAACTTTTTTGAAAGAATTAACAATTCAAAACAGCAACTTATTAATAATCAAGATTATAATATTAGATATGTATTATTACTTATATTTACCACGAAGTAACTCAAAGGGATGCACAAAGGCGCACAAAGGACTTTTGAGACAGCCTCATTTTATTTTTGTGCGAAGTAGCTCCGAAGGAGTACAAATAGCACAAAATTCGCACAACGAGAACACCTTTATTTATATGCGTGGTGCAAAAATATATTACGGTGCTCTGCACCTTAATATTTTACTGCTAAATTTTTCTATACATATTGTCGGAGCTCTGCACCTTAATTTCATCGCAAACTTCGCACAACGAGTTACATGGAATTTTTCTTTTGTTTTATTTAATATTGTCATAAATTACAGGTGCAGAGCACAGTAATATTTGCAGCAAATAACACTTACGCGGAGTAAGGTACAGCCTGCCTGTTCGGCAGACAGGCGTACCGTAATATGGTGCTCCTCATTATGGCCAGTCTAAATGCATTAACGCTGTTTCTCTAATATATTAATGTAATCATTTTTTCTAATAGCACCTCAAAAATGAAATCGCCATTTTTATCTGTTTGAAATGACAATTTAAAAATATTTTGTATTTTTGCCAATAATTAATATGTATTTTGTGATTTTTATCACATAATATACACTAAACTTGTGAAAAAATGAATATTGAAAGAGATGCACTTAAGAATTTGATACAGTGGAAAGAGAATAAAAACCGCAAGCCACTGATTTTACAGGGAGCACGCCAGGTAGGCAAAACATGGCTTTTAAAAGAATTTGGGAAAAGAGCTTTTGATCATGTTGCCTATTTTAATTTTGATACTCAGCCCGCATTAAAAGAGTTTTTTACAAAGACAAAAGAACCACATCAGATCATAAATTTTCTTTCTTTCCTGAGCCAGCGACCAATAAAGCCGAATGAAACACTTATCGTTTTTGACGAGATTCAGGAATGCTACGAAGCGCTTAATTCATTGAAATATTTTTGCGAAGACGCGCCTGAATATTTTGTTGCCTGCGCCGGCTCATTACTGGGGGTTGCCATGAATAAAGGAGCTACATTTCCCGTCGGCAAAGTTGATTTCCTGACTATTCATCCATTAAGTTTCAACGAGTATCTTTCGGTCTCCGATTATAATTTACTGGCTTATCTTGAATCTGTTAACAGCGTGGAAGCCATACCCGAAATATTTTTTGATTCTTTGGTTAAACGCCTGAAAGAATATTTTATCACAGGCGGAATGCCAGAAGCGATTGTTTCTATAGCAGAACAATCGGATGTATCGCTTACTCAAACGGTTTTGCAAAACATTCTGAATGCCTATACCCTTGATTTTTCGAAACATGTTGCAAGCAAAGACATACAAAAGATTCATTACATCTGGTCTTCCCTGCCCTCGCAGTTGTCGAGGGAAAACAAAAAATTTTTATACCAGACAGTTAAAAACGGGGCGAGGGCAAGAGAATACGAGGATGCACTGCAATGGCTGATCAGTGCCGGGTTGGTCCATAAAATTTACCGTTCTGCAAAACCCTCATTACCCATTTCGGCTTATGATGATTTATCGGCTTTTAAAATTTATAGTCTTGATGTTGGGATACTCAGGCGTTTGTCGCAACTCGACCCTGTAGCCATATCCGAAGGGAACAGGCTGTTTACAGAGTTTAAAGGGGCTTTAACCGAAAATTTTGTATTGAATAGTCTTATCCGGCAGTTTGAAACCATCCCACGGTACTGGGCCTCGGGCAACAGCGCGGAGCTTGATTTTCTGCTGCAGCACCAAAACGAGATCGTGCCTGTTGAAGTAAAATCCGACGAAAACATCCGAAGCAAAAGCATGGCGTTTTACCGCAAGGAATATGTCCCGGAAATATGCTTACGCTATTCGTTACGCAATCTTAAATACGACAATGGAGTTTTGAACATCCCTTTGTTTATGGCTGATTATACCAAAAAACTTTTGGGCTTATTATAACGTGTGAAGGTGTATGTCCCTTTGGTGGATTGCAAGCCCGGGTATTCTTTCCTGGTTTGCCGGGATTATTTTTTTAATAGTGAGTTACGTTATATTGTTTATTTACCGATATCTTGTCCCTGACGGGACAATATCTTCTGAGGCTGTCTCAAAAGTCAAAATTTAGGAGTATTTAACCTTTGTGAACCTTCGTGTGTACTTTGTGTTCCTTTGTGGTTCAATTACTTATATTTACCACGAAGTAACTCAAAGGGATGCACAAAGGCGCACAAAGGACTTTTGAGACAGCCTCATTTTATTTTTGTGCGAAGTAGCTCCCAAGGAGTACGAATAGCACAAAATTCGCACAACGAGAGCATCTTTATTTATATGCGTGGAACAAATATATATTACGGTGCTCTGCACCTTACTTTTCATCGCAAACTTCGCACAACAAGCCGGTGTATTTTAAAAAAATGTACTTTTATGCCAACAGAAAATTACAGATTATAAGTATATCAAATGCCTCACCTTCCTGCACTGATACTTGATTTGGCAATAATTTTAGGGGCTGCCGCAGTGGTAACGCTGTTGTTTAAAAAACTAAAACAGCCGGTAGTATTGGGATATATCATTGCCGGGGTGCTTGTTGGGCCCAACATAAAGCTGTTTGGTTCGTTGGTTGAAACGCAGAGCATACAAACCTGGGCTGACATCGGGGTTATCTTTCTGCTGTTCGGCCTGGGCCTGGATTTCAGCTTCAAAAAACTCATGAAAGTTGGCCTGTCAAGCGTGATAACGGCGGTGGTGGAAGTGCTGCTGACGCTATTAACGGGTTTCTGCCTTGGTAAATTATTAGGATGGAGCACCATGGACAGTCTTTTTCTGGGAGGTATCCTTTCTATCGCTTCCACGACCATTATCATTCGTGCCTTTAATGAGCTGGGACTAAAAAACCAAAAATTTGCCGGCATGGTCAAAGGAGTGCTGGTAATAGAAGACATGGTGGCGGTATTGCTGCTGGCGCTGCTTTCTACGGTGGCTGTCCGAAAATCGGTGGGCGGCGGGGAAGTGCTGTTTTCCATGCTGAAACTTGCCTTTTTCATGGTGTTATGGTTTGTGTCGGGCATATTTTTTCTGCCCACCCTGCTGCAGCGGATACGAAAATTAATAAATGAAGAAACCCTGCTGATTATTTCCCTGGCCTTGTGTTTGCTGATGGTTGTACTGGCTGCCTATACCGGATTTTCGCCTGCTATGGGGGCTTTTATCATGGGTTCCATTTTAGCCGAAACAACCAAAGGTGCTAAAATTGAGCACATTACCGAGTCGGTAAAAAACCTATTTGGTGCTGTTTTCTTTGTTTCTATCGGCATGTTATTGGATTTGAATATGTTGGGCGAATATTTACTGCCCGTCATTGCGGCTACCCTGGTATTGTTGTTGGGAAAACCACTTTTTGTGGCGGCTGGAGCCATTATTTCGGGGCAACCGCTCAACATTGCCCTACGTTCGGGGATGAGTCTTTCGCAGATTGGAGAATTTTCGTTTATCATTGCCACACTGGGACTTACCCTGAAAGTTACCAGCGGGTTTTTATATCCCATAGCTGTGGCCGTATCGGTGCTCACCACTTTTTTCACTCCTTATATGATGCGCTTTTCGGAGCCGGTTTATAAGTTCCTGGCCGCCACCCTGCCCGAAAAGTGGATCCGGGCTATTGAAAAATACAGCCTCAGCACCCGCGATATTTCGGAAATCAGCGACTGGAAAAAAGTACTGTCGGCCAGTTTTTTAAGCATCACCATTTTTTCGGTGATCATCATCACCATTATTATTGTGAGCACCAGGTACATAGAGCCATTGTTTTATACCTTTCAATTCAGCCGCGTTATTACCGCTACGGTAACGCTCTTTGTACTTTCGCCTTTTTTATGGGCGCTGGCTTTCCGGAGAACCCAGCGGCAGGCTTATGCCAATGTATGGCAGCGGGCACAGAGCAGAGGGCCTTTGCTGGCACTGCTCTTGTCGCGTATGGTTTTGGCTGTCATTTATGTTGGCTTGTTGTTTTACCTGTTGTTTTCCACCGGCATAGCCCTCATCGGCATGCTTGGCGCACTGCTGCTATTGGCTGTTTTTTCAAAAAAAATCAAAAATTTTTACCGAAAAATTGAAACAAGGTTCATGATCAACCTTAATGAGTGTAATACTATTAAAAATGATTCAGATAATGTGCTTACCGCATGGGACATACATATAGGTTCGCTGGAAATAAAAGAACATTCGCCGTTGGCGGGCAACACCTTGTCGGAAGCAAAAATCCGCGAAAAATTCGGCGTTAACGTGGTGATGATTGTCCGGGACGACTTGTATATCAACGTTCCTGACCGCGAGACGCGTTTGTTTCCTCACGACATACTTTCGGTGATAGGAACAGATGAACAGATAGAACAGTTCGGCGCGTTTCTCGAAAATGTCTCTGCAGACATGACGTTGTTAAGCTCGCGCCCCAAGGTCTCGCTGCATCATTTTACGGTGGGGCCCGAGTCGGTGTTGTTGAATATTAATATGCGCCAATCCAAAATCCGTGAAAAAACCCATAGCCTGGTGGTGGGGATTGAAAGAGACGGCCAGCGCCTGCTAAATCCTGAACCCGATGAAGTAATCAGGCTGAACGACAAAATATGGATAGTGGGCGATGAGCAGCGTATAAAAGTATGCCTGCCGGAGTTTATTGGCGCCTGATAGTTTATTGTTTTGTCTGCTGCTGTCGCAGAAAGGCAGTTTCCGGGGCTTTGAATGATATGACAGGGCATTATTTTCCTGATACGTGCGTAAATTTAAAGTGTGCAAATCAGAAAAAAAAATCTTTGTGCTTAACACTTTCATTTCACAAAAAGAAGTAAAAAATTTTGAAATTCTTATCCATTTTTTTGTTAAATTTGTATAACGATTCTTTATGAGCAAACACCTTAAATTACTGACCCCGGATTATTTGAAGGCATACGCCGACAAGGTTAATATTGATTGGTTCGATGTTTTTAATAAACTACGTCAGAAAAATGACTTTTCAAGAAATGATTTCCTTTTTTATTTCCAGTCTTCGGCTACGTATTCTTCAAATATAGAAGGCAACAGCATAGATTTTGATTCTTATTTGAAAAACAAAAAATTCAAAATTAAATCCAAGCCTAAAGAAATGGCCGAAATTGACAATCTTGTTGATGCTTACAACTTCGCAATGTCACACAAACTCAACCAGACAAACTTATTTGAAGCGCACAAGATTTTAAGCAAATCAATACTGTCTTTTAAAACCCACAGAGGGAAATTAAGAAACCAGCAGATCGGTATTTTTGGCAATGGACAGATGGTTTATATGGGCATTGATTTTAAAGAATTGAAAGATGAATTTTCCAAATTATTCCACGACATTAATGAATTAATCAAAAGAGACCTCTCTTATAAAGAGATATTTTATTATGCTTCAATGATTCATTTACTATTCGAGAAAATTCATCCTTTCATGGATGGAAACGGACGTACCGGAAGATTAATAGAAAAATGGTTTCTCAGTGAAAAAATCGGAGAAAATGCCTGGAGCATTCAAAGCGAAAAATATTATGCAGAGCACCGATCTGTTTATTATAAAAATATTCACATCGGCCCGGATTATTACTCTATAAAATTGGAACGTAGTATTCCTTTTCTGCTAATGCTTCCAAAGGCGCTATAATTTTTTCACCTTTATTCATTTCAATACTGAATTACTCCCCTCTTTATTTATGTATCATCTTCAATACAGCACAGTTTGAATTTTGTTCGCCAGTAAAGTCAAGTCGGAATGTGTACATACCGGCACTAAGGTTCTTTGGCGTGAAAACAACCGTACGCGCGCGTTCGCAACGCGTGCCTGTACGCAAAATTCAAGATTTATTACTTTACTGTTTTCCATTCCATAGTTAGCATCTCAATATCTATTACTGATGTTAATCCGGCATAATTTCTTGCTGAACTGTACAGATAATCTTCAGGATTAACAACCAAGCCTGCTTTTACAGGATTTGAATGAATATAATCAATTTTTTGTTGGATAAATTTGTTTGAATACAGCAGAATGGGTCGGTTACCATCCTGCCAAACTTTATATTTTGAAATCCTTTTTAACCGTCTCCCTTCGCTTGCAAATATTTCCAATGCTTTTTGGGATTCATTATTATCACAGCTTTCTAGTTTCTTCGTAATTGTTTTTGCTGTTTGTTTTTTAAGGTCGCGCAATACAGCCGATAAATACTCCTTGCCATTTGATTGGGCAATAAGATGTACGTGATTAGGCATTATGCAATAGGCATAAATAGTAAGCCCCCTGCTTTGCTGATAATGCTTTAGCGAATCGATGATGATTCCCTTACCTTGAACATTAGCCAGCACAGTTAACCATTCAACAATGGTAAACGTGACAAAGTAGGCCTTATCGGTTTCGGTGGTTTTATATTTTTCCGACATTGGAAGCAAAGCTAATGTTTTTTTGACAACATTTATTAAGGGTATTTGGTTCTATTGCACGCGTTACGAACGCGCGCATACTGGGGATTTTTCTAATAGAAGAAAATAAGAAGTAATACTATTTTTTATTTTTTTTGTTTTATCCAATGTATCATAAGGATTAATAATTTGAGGAAAATCTGGAGGATTGAAGGGGTAATTCCGCACAGTATCATTAATAGTATATAGGACAAGATTTTTTTTCACATCTAATATCTTATGCATATATCTAAAGAATTTATTTGAAGTATCATTTTGATTATATATATTTATAATACATCTGTCGCAATAGTCGCAAGATGGATCATCATAATAATAGTATTCAAATTGCCAACAATATTGACTTTGCAAACCCTGCGAGATATGGTTCTTGTATAAATATAAAATATCGTATTTCAATCTTTGCTTTTCAGATAATCTAAGATTATCAAATATCTTATCGTTAAAATCATTAATTGATAAATCCTCAAGTTTGTTAATAAATTCATTATTAATAATGAGTTCGTTTTTCATGTTTATTTCGTAGTACCTGAGTTGTGAAGATGTATTTGCCTTTGGCAACTTATAAAGTAAAGTATCCATTTCGATAATAATATATTGCATAGAATCCAAATTTGAGAAAATCAGTAAATCTTTAATATTGGACCTTTTTACACATGACGAAATATTAATAGCAATTAATACCAAAACGATAAGAAATCTTGTTTTCATAATATTTTATTTAAAAGGATAACCAAAATAACCACGAATAATTCCACTAGTTGCATCTCTGTTATCGAAAAATCCTATCCAATTAGAAAAATCAGGATTCCCCGTACGCGCGCGTTCGCAACGCGTGCCTGTACGCAAAATTCAAGATTTATT
>DAOQAF010000113.1:0-11565 GCA_035353775.1 Bacteroidales bacterium
AAGGGATACAGAAATAATCAATGTTATTTTCTCAAAAAGTTCGGATGGCTGTGTATTATCTTAGCCAAAATTTTCGAAATACTCATTAAAAAATTAAAAAATGGAAACAAACTCTACTTTTTTGCAAGCCGGTAAAAAGAACATCCTGATGTTATTCTTTTTTATTGGTTTATTAGGTCTTGGCGCCTTACAGGTATCAGCCCAGAATCTGAGCTGCCTTGTTGTTCCTTCAGGGGTTAAATATGCATATACAAACCCCGGACAATGCATTTATACGGTACCAACGGATAATAGTTTTGATGTACATTGCGGCAATGCTACGTCCTGTTTAATTGAAAAAACAAAATGGACTTTTACCTATGTTTTGGATGGTTCCACCGTTGGATATGGCTCAACTACCTTGAACGGAGTGGATCTTAACAAGGGGCTAACGGGCGTTACATGGACTGGTGTTTATTCCACTACAGGCGCAGTTACTGTTTTTCCTAAATTTTTCATTCAAATCGAGGATAACGAATTACCGCTTATAAATTGCGGTGGTGGCATCACAGTATCCGTTGAGCCCGGTATGACCGGCGCCACGGTAACATACCCACCGGTTACCGCAACTGATAATTGTGGTATTGATACTATTTTTATAAAAGCAGGGTTGGTAAGTGGTTCATTCTTCCCAATCGGAACCACGACAATTCAATACAATGTAATAGACATCAATGGCAATTCGGATAGCTGTACTTTTGATGTGGTTGTTTTGGATTTACCCCCCAAAACTTGTTGTACCGGATATGATGTAGATATTGTTAAAAGCAGAATTTCAACTTTTTGTACCACAAATACGGCTGTTGATTTAGCGGCAAAGGCTACTACATTTACTTGTCCGGATAATACAGCCTATAAATTATGTTATGAGAGCCCGACGAATCCTGATGTTGTTCATGCAGCAATAGAATGGACCTACTGGACATTAAATACCGATAATACTATTACTATTCGTACAACTTTTTCCAAAGCCTTTGTCGATAACACATACGGCACCAATGCCATTGGCTGGCCAAGTGGACATACCTTCAGCAATCTTACCGGATCAGACCGGCTGGCATTGGCCTTGTATGATAATAACGATGTAAAAAGAATGGAATTTTATATGGATTATCTTCATGCATCAACAGGGGCGCCATCAGGATATAAATGCCTGGGTGTGACCGGCGGCGAAGGTAGTATGGTTCTTGGCAATGCTAGTGATGTAATCAATGTTACAACATCATTAAATGAAAACTTTAATGTCCATGGCTATGTTCTTCCTGTCAACTCACCGGCAACGGATGCCAACTATACTCCTAATCCTGCATACCCAAACTGGATCTATGATGTATGGTACGAAGTTACCGTTAAGGCTTCTGCGTTTGGTTACGCCGGTTTCGGCAAACCTGATATTACATACATACACGCCAGCCCGAGCAAAACCGGACACAACAGCGAAATAGTTGTTCCAGTTGTTTGCGGTAGCGCACCAGGCGACGTCACTACCGACTATCGTTGGTCAACAGGGGAAACAACCCAGAAGATAAGCGTGAATACACCCGGCACATACACTGTCACGGCTACTGCCAGCACAGGCTGTGTAAGTACAGAATCAGTAGTAGTTACCGACCCAACTCCTTCCCCGATAACAGACTATGTGATTCTTGCCCGCGACTATGTTTCGCTGGATCACTCTACTGTATACAGCGGCGGTGTAGGTGTCACCAATCTCGGGACAACAATTGGCAAACTGGAAGTCAACAATTATTCAAGTGTTACTGCCGCTTCTACCCTTGCTCAGGCAAGCGACTTGTTAATCAGCGACAACTCTCAGGTTGGAACACCTATTTATGACGGAGCAAACATTCCTTTCCCGGTTTTTGAACCAATGAATTACGAAGCCACTAAAAAAGTTTCTATCCCTGATAATGCCACCGTATATTTATCCGATACGTTGTATAAAGAAGTGCTCGTCGGCAAAAATGCGACCATCGTCTTTACAAAATCCATTGTCAATATTAAAGATCGTTTAGTACTTAACGACGGCGCCACATTGAAATTTGCACAATGCGGTAAAATCCGCCTGAATAACACAATGGCTTGTGGCGTTAATGTAAATATCAATCCCGAAGAAAAATTTGTACAATTCTATATTGGTAGCGATGTTACATTCAAAGCGGGTTCGCATGTCAACGGATATTTCTTACTGGCAGATATAACAACAACGAGCGATACCTTATACCACCAAATGGTTATCAATAATTCAACGGCTGCTAATCCCGGGGTATTTAAAGGCATCTTTATGGCCCAAGCCATTCTTTCAGGACAATATACCAACTGGTATAAAAGCGATATGTGCAGCTATTGTCCACCGGCAACCCCTTCCACCTGGACATGCCCTGAAGACATGACCATTTGCGAAAGTCAGGAAAACTTTGTCCTCAGAGATTTATATCCCGAAGTCATTCAGGGAGTTTCGGTGATCAGCAACGACCAACCCGCTGTTTTTCCAATTGGAACTACTACCGTTACTTGGACAATTGTCGATAATTATGGATTGATCACCCATTGTACACAGCATATTACCCGTAGCCCGGCTATTTCAGTTATTATTAATAAGGACGGATTATTCTGCGAAAACTCATATAAGCTGAAAGCTACTGTAACAGACGGAACTGCTGCATCCTATCTGTGGTCGACGGGCGAAACCACCCCGGAAATTATTGCATCTGTTTCCGGTGGAATTTACACGGTTACAGTAACTACTCAACAGGGATGCGATACTACTTATACCGTCGATATGTCCGTTGATACTACAGACATGATCCCTCAATACATATTGTATGCAAAGGATAAAATTACTATTGCACAAACTACAATTAACAGCGGCGGACTCGGAGTATTAACCAAAGGCGGCGGTAAAGAGATTAACATAAAAGAAGGTTCAACAGTTGTGGGTACCGGGAGTTTTGTTAAATCTACAAGGATTAATGTGGATGCTGCAAGCACTGCCGCTAAAAGAATTAATTCTATTTCGAATGTTATTTTACCGGTATTTGAATGTAATAAGTATCCTTCTGATGTGAACGTGATAGTGCCTGTTGGTGGCACCACTACCCTGACCGATACAGTTTATAATACAATCACCGTTAACCAAAATGCGACATTAATATTCACCCAGGAGATTGTGAATATACAGCAATTGATTTTAAAAGAAGGAGCAACGGTCCGGTTTGCATATGTTTGTGGTAAACTGAGGATTAAATCTGCAATAGCTGCTGAAAAGCTTGTTACCATCAACCCTGAAAAGAAATCTGTACTGATTTACGTTGAAAACGATGTGTCATTTAAAGAAGGCGCCGATGTCAGCGCAATTTTCTATCTGGCAAATGCTGGTAAACTGGACAGAACATTTACCATCAGCGATTATATCACCACCAAACCAAATACCTTTGAAGGTATGGTTCTTACCAAAACTATCAATATTGGTAAAAACACCAGTTGCACCCTGAATAATTTCTGTTTAGGTTGTTCGGTAATAAGAATAATGGATAATACAAATACCGATAATACTGCTGATGTGAAGGAAATTTCGATCAATAATTCCCCTAACCCATTCACAAAATCCACCTCCATATTCTTTACGTTACCTGAAGACAATTATGTTACAATCGATGTTTATACATTGGACGGAAAACATATTGCAACATTGTTTAATGGCAATGCCCAGAAGAATCAGGAATATAAAGTTGATTTTGACGGATCAGATCTTTCTGCCGGCATTTACATGTATAAAATGTCGACCAACAAAGAAGTCCTGACCGGAAAAATGACCATGTTCAAATTATAATTGTTCATAAAACGTATAAAAAAAGGCTGTCTCTCAGGGCAGCCTTTTTTAAATAATCTAATTATTTTTAACACAATGGTAGGGAAATAAACCTTAAATAGAAATAAAAAATTTAAATAAATGCTTATTGTTCTTTTGAAAAAAAATAAAAAGAGATTCAACATAATATTGTTTGGAGCCTTTTTGTTATTATTTGGCAATCTAAATGTAGTTGCACAGAATATCGGTTGCTTTTCTGTATTAAGCATGACACGGTATGTATCTGTTGACCCCGGGCAATCCGTCTACACAGCCCTTTCTGATGGCAGTTTAGATGTAATTATTGGAACATCTGCCAGCTGTAAAGCCGAAAAAACAGCATGGAGCTTTACTTATGTTTTGGATGGCGCTACAAGGGGTAGCGGATCAACAACATTAAACGGCGTAAAATTTAATAAAGGGAAGACAAGTGTTATCTGGACAGTGACAAATAAAGACTCTGGTACTGTTCATGAACTAACAAAGTTTTATGTGCAGGTAGAAGATAAATAAACAAATCCACTTCAAAAGGACTGGGGTTTCAAAAGAAAATAACTTTCATACCAAATGCCTGTATTAGAAAAACAGAACATGGGATACAACATTTAAAATATCCATTTGTTTTCACTACTATTCGAAAAAAGTGTGTTCACCACTGCGGACACACTTTTTTTATTTCCAAAGAAAAAAAATTTTTTCTCCCCGGCATAAATGTCAGGACAAGTGAATCTGACCGAGTATATTTTATTATGAATGAACAAAATAAATTCAAATAAAATTTAGTGCGTTATATAATGACCAAGGCTTTTATTAGGTCGCTTTTAACAAGGCTAAAAATTGCAAGTATTTATTTGTACCATAATGTCGCCTCCCGACCTCCCGGCACTCCGTATTCGATACAAGTGCCTGTACGGGACAGGTAGGGGGCGGGACAGGCTCTAACGGGGCTTGCCGATCTGCGGCACCAGGGTCTGGGCTAAGATAGTAACGTCAGTAAAGTGCCTATATTAATTTGACCTTTAGCACCACGTGACTTGCGAATTTGAGGTTTAAACAAAATCATTATTGTGTTAACTCGGTGAAATTATTTTATGGCTCGAATTATTTCACGAAAACTGATACAAAAAAAGCCGCCCCTATCAGAGGCAGCTTTTGAAAAAGAGTTATCAAACTCTATTTGTCGATGATCAGTTTTTCATTTTTAATAGTTCCGTTACTTTCTAAGGACAATATATACATACCTTTTGAAAGACCCGCTACATCCATCGAATACGTATTCAATCCTTCAGAAGCCTGGTGCTTGGTTGTTGCAATACTACGGCCAGAAACATCATAAATCCTTAACACAACATCTCCGGCGTTATCAGAATTGTATTCAATAGTTAACTTGTCATTTGCAGGATTCGGATACAATGATATTCCGCCATTCGTATTATTTTCTTCATTGATAATCTTAAATGCTGATGCACTGATATTGGCGGTTAATGTATAACAGGAAGTTGCCGAATATGAGCCACTTACTCCATAAACCTTAATAACATAGGTCGCTTCCCTCTTGGTTGTATTATAAATAATACTTTCGCTGTTTGTGCCGGTATTCACGGATGTCGCGAGAAGTGTCTTTCCAGTGGCATCATACAAAGCCACATCGTAATTTGCAGGCAGGTTTGTCAGGGTTATGCTGATATTTCTTTCTTTCTTGGTATTTTTAAATTTAAAATAATCCACATCAGCTGATGTTCCAATCAGCGCATAAACATCCGTGTCAACCGGAATATTTTTTGCAGTTTGCACCGTGTTGTTCGATTCGTAATTATCAACACAAGCTACCTGCAGTGTGGTAAATGTTGTTAAGCCCGAATATTCGCCAGGATATACACAAAGGGCCTGTACCTGGAACTCATACGTTGTAGCAGAGGTCAAACCACTGATATTTGCTGATGTAGCTGAAGATACAATTGTTGTAAACGGTGTTGTACCCGACATCCTGTATTGGACATTATAACTTGAGGCACCGCTGACTGCCGACCAATTCAAAGTGGCAGAAGTTTGTGTAACGGAGGTAGCTGACAGGCCTGTTGGAGTGCCGCATGAGGCGCCTTCAACCGGTGTGCACCCATCGGAAATGCTCAAAGAATACAGTAAGCCACCCGGAACAAAAAGCGCTGCAATCCGGGCGGTTTGGTCCGGAGTAAAATTAGCATAGGAAATATCATCACTGTAATCCATAAAATTGGTATATTGTATTCCGGGCGCTGCTGGTGAACAGGCATCAAGAAGTACCCCTGTATGTGCACCGGAAGTAGAATTGGCTTGATTGGGAACGTCGTTGGCATAATCATTACCAGTGCACGCACCGGCATCATCACCCCATGTATGATTTAAATTAAAGCAATGTCCTATTTCGTGAGTTGTTGTGCCCCCCAGGTTATAGGGAGCAATAGCGCCGGTTTTTCCAAAATACCGGTAGTTAATCACCACACCATAAGTGGGGCTCACAACGCTTGAGGGATATTGTGCGAAACCGCAATATCCGCCACCCAGGTTACACACCCAGATATTCATATACTTTGCCGGATCCCAGGCGTCCAATCCACCTGAAGAAAAATATTTCATTGTGGTGCCAATATAAAATACGGTTACCGGCGTGTATCTTCTTTCAATGCCGCTGGTAGCTAAACCTTCCGGAGTACGTTTTGCCAGACAAAACTGAAGATTTGTATTTACTTTTAAACTATCGTCAAAAGCCTGCATGGAATGGGTGTTCAATCCGGCATAATCAGAATTCAGTACATTTATTTGCTCTAAAACTCTTGTATCACTCACATTTTCGGCAGTGGTATTATATAAAATATGAACAACTACCGGGACCGTTACCGTTGTTTTTGAATTTTTAATGTATTCCCGATTGTTTTCAATCCATTTTTGCAGGGCTTGTTCATAATTAAGCATACGTAGTTCCAGCCCGGGATCTTCTGCTTTTTGCTGCGTCAGGTACTCTGTAGTTCCGCATTTGCGGTGTAAGACCTGCGCTTGGGTATTAATGTATCCAAACATTAATGCGATTAAAATAATGAAATGTTTTTTCATATTTAGATTTTTAAATGATTATTCAACAAAAATAAGATAAAATAAATGAAAAGTCAAGCTTTATTTTAATTATTTTCATACTAACTCTGATAAAACACATACAAACAATAAAATACAGATTAATAAAATATTAAAATAGTTAAATTCATGTACTCTAACTATAATATTACCCCATGATTCCGGAGCCATCCCGATGATTTGCTAACCCATCAAAGGAATCAGGCAATTCAAAAACAGAAGGGAGTAACATGAAAAGAAACAGGATTCCAATTTTTGGCACTTTTGTGCCAGAAAAATCTAAAAATACTATTTGAACGGAAGCCTGTGTTTAAATCGAAAAATCTGGTTTATATACCTGTCTGTTCGACGGCGGCAGGCATGCATGCAGAGAAAAACCGGAATTTACTGTAAAGCACACCCCGCTATATACACGGGAGATCACAAAGAGAATAAAAATTTTTATACTAAAAACAGCGTCATAATAAATTCTTTTTCCCGACAGATTGCGTTATTAGAATTCGTTCACATTCATGTATCAACACAATGCATTTTTATATTTATTTTCACTGTTGTCCGGTAATATTTAAGAATATTAAAGGATGTAAATAAATGAATTCTTCTTTTCCCTCATATTCTAAAGTAAAAATTGATTTTCAGCAATTTACATCCTTTAGGGCCAAGGTGAAATAAATTGATGAAAAGTAATTCTTTCAATAAAAATATAAGGTCATATTTATTTATGATGCTCGAAAATTTGATATAGCAAGGCTTTTCATAAATTTACAACTTTTTTACCGGCCAATAGTGATTTATTTTTTTGAATAAATACATTTTTTTTAACGTAAAAAGCTCACTTAACCGCATTAAAAAAAATGATAAAGCACAATTTTAATAACGAAACGCACAAATTAATTATAATAAAATATTTTGGTATAATGATAAGTTTTTCATTTGTTGTTTAACTTTTTTATCAACAAACACATTTTCAAATATCTGATTATTAATGCAAAACGAATGTTGATATGTAGGAACATTAATTTTTAATTTTTTATCTTGACTTGGAGACATTTTTTTATTAACTTTGTCTGATTTCAATATTGTTACATGGCAAATATTTTAGGGTTTGTCGTGTTTTTTTAGTAAACAGATAAAGCAATATTTAATGTATAACATTGAAAAAAATAAAGCCCTTGGAATCAATAAGTTCAAACTGCTGATTTGCATATTTTGTTTTTTAATACTAAGTTTTTTAGACGGTCATTCTCAAAATATAGGCATCAATTATGACGGACTGGCGCCCCATTCGTCTGCTTTGTTAGACTTAAGAAGCAAAAACAGAGGCCTGCTGATCCCAAGAATATCGCTTAATTCAGTAACAGATGGCCTGACTATTCCCAGCCCTGCCCATACCTTATTGATATATAATACCAATCCGGCAGTTGATGTCGGAGAAACTTTTTATTATAACGAAGGTGATTCTATCAACCCCCACTGGGTACCTTTTACCTTTAAATACAATGCCTGGCATACCATTGGAAATGCAGGAACCAACCCCGGCACCGGCCCCGGACAAAATTTTCTTGGAACGATTGATAATATGGATTTTATAATTGCAACAACAAGCACTAAGCGGATGTGGTTCGACAAAAATGGCGGCATTTCTGCCCCGACAGCTACTATCACCAGCCTTGCCACCGGCTTAAGCGGCTTGAAAATAACCGTGGATTCCCTTTCAAACGGCAAGGGATTAGATTTATCGTCCACCTCGACAAAGGCGCCTTCCGATGATCAAAGCATTATGCTTACTATTAATAAATCTGGTACTAATCAAGGACATAATCACCTTGCTATGGGCATCCGAACAGACATGTCAAACACAGGAATTGATGATTCTCCATCAAACTACATATATACAAGAAATTATGGCGGTGTTTTCAATTCAAGCAAAGCTCGTTTCTGTGTAGGTACAGAGGGATCCGTATTTGGGAACATTGACTTCAGTGCTGACACCAATCACCAAATGCTCACTGCAGCCACATTTAACGTTTTCCCGGGAGACCCGAATACAAATCCCGTTTCTCGAAATATGGCAATTGAAGCAATATCTTCGGGGACCGTATCTAAACAATTCGGGCTATTTGTTGATATAACAGGCGGTACTACATCTAATAATGGAGTAATTGTTCAATCAAACTCGGTAGGCTCATCGGCAAGTTATGGCATTAGTTCGGTAATCAATGGTTCCGGCTCATCCTTTCATAATTACGCTGGATTTTTCGAAAGCGAGGCAGCTTCATCAGATCCTTCAGGATCATGTTTTGGAATACATTCTGTTGCACAGGGACCAACGACCGGGGTAAATTGTGCCGGATATTTTTCTGCAGGTAATAGCTCCAGTGGTAAAAATTATGCCATTATTGTGCCACCGTTTGATGAGTCCGATTTTAAACACGAAGGTGGCTGGGTAGGTATTGGGTGTGAAAATCCTCAACGAATATTACAAGTTGACGGGACTGTTCGCATAGGAGGTACCCACAATAACGGCAGGCTTGAATTTTACAGTTATTTGAACAGCAGGACAACCACGCTTATCTCAGGCACACCGGCAAATAGTGTCAAATTTATTTTACCGGTAACAAATGGGGCCGCCGGTGATGTTTTAAGCGTCAGCGGCGTAGTGGGCGATACTTCCGTTTTAGAATGGAAGAAGTCAAGAAATATGGTTTCGCTGACAGCGGATGTAGCTAGCTCCACTACGGCTAACGCATTAAAAGACATAACAGACTTAAGTTTTGATGTAATTGATGGTGTTACATACCGGTTTTATGCTTTTATACCATATACATCAGCCTCTGCGAGTACCGGATCGAGATGGACGATTAACGGACCAGCCACAACACTTTTATATTATAATTCAACATATACATTGGGAGCAAATACACACACGATAAATATTTTATCAGCATATAACGCACCAGGAACAACAAATACAACTTCTCTTTTAGGCCTTAATATTGCGATTATTGAAGGGGTAATTACACCTTCTGCCAGTGGCACTGTAACTGTCAGGTTTGCTTCTGAGTCAGCCACCGTTGCAATTACAGCAAAAGCAGGAGCTACTTTAGATTGGTGGTAAATAATGATTATTAGAACTATAAAAGTGAAAAGCGGAAAAAACATATTATTTTTACTCTTACAAGTTTTATTCATCATAATTCCTGTTAGAAGCGCTTCTGCCCAAGCCCAGGTGGTTTTTCAGGGAGATGGCAGCACCAAGGCTTACATGGTGATGAATGGGGGTACGGCATCCGCGCCAATTTATTTGGTAGTTGATAATACAGACACCAATGCCATGATTCGCAAAGGCACAGAAGCGGGATGGGTTATCTCGGAAAATGAGTTTCACATAGTGCGTTGGAACATGCAAACTGACACGGGCGGTTATACCGTACCTTTTGGCGCAACAACGGGTGCAGAAAATCAGGAATACATACCCCTAACTTTCAGAAAAACATCCGTGGATGCCACGGATGTAAAGTTTGCCACATACGGCACCCCTGCCGACAATACCCTGTGGCCCACCGACGTAAATAATATGGACAGCGTTTATGGCGGATCTGTAACTGACAACGTTCTTGACAGGTTCTACTTTGTAGACCTTACTGGCTCAGCCACGGCAACTTTAGATTTTTCGTATCGTGCCCCCGAAAACCTGACTACAACCAATTTTACGGATAATACATTTGCCCAGCAATGGAGCAACATCACCCAAAACTGGCGGCCACCCACAGGCCCCGGAGCCATGGGAGTTGCGAGTAACACAGGAAAAGTGCCGGCCGGCGCCACTTCATCATTTTCTCAATCTAAAGTTTGGATACTTTCCCGGGATATAGAAAACCCCTTGCCCATTTCGCTGCTTGCCTTTGAGGCAACTTGTGATGGGAACCACATTGATTTTACCTGGAGTACGGCCACCGAAACCAATAACTCCTATTTTACTGTGCAACGAAGCATTGATGCACAAAATTTTAATAATATTATTGATAAACCCGGTGCCGGCAACAGCAATTCAGTACTGTATTATAATGCCACCGATAACAGCCCCTACCCCGGAACGGCATACTACCGGCTGAAACAGACTGATTTTGACGGAATGTTTTCCTATTCCAGCCCGATCGCTGTCGAAGAATGCGACACAGAGCTTTCGGGAAACAACGTGTATTGTAATTTTACGGATGGAAAATTAAATGTGTTTTATGAAGGTAAAGATGCATTATCTTTTACCGTCAGTGTTCAAAACATGATTGGCCAGCAGTTAATTTCTGAAACTTCCGGAACTCTTGGCAGTGCCTCGTTAGATGTGGGTTCCCTTGCCGTAGGTATATATCTGGTCGTAGTCCGCACCGAAATAGATTTGTGCACCGCAAAGGTTTACATTCCCTGACCTATGTTGTACCACAAAATAAAAAACCCTTGAAACATCTGTGTTTTCAAGGGTTTTCTGCTTATCTGAGCGGTCCGGACGGGACTGAGTAATATGCTCTATTTTTCATCGGTTTTTATCTTAATACCTATTTTTCAATTAA
>DAOQAF010000114.1:0-11079 GCA_035353775.1 Bacteroidales bacterium
GGCAATTTCTTTTTTTCCGGTGCTGGCTATAAAAAGTTTACAAAACTAAGTTTTATTAAGGCATATTTTCTTGGAATGATCACAAAAGAGTCTTTACTTTTGTAAGGTCAAGTGAAGCGGAATTGGGCTCTGCTGGAGAGCAACCTAACAGGAATAGCTTGACTGACTGGAATGGTCAGGAAGGGAGGTAAAACTTCCTTCCTTTATTCTTGATCATTCCATTCATTTATCCCTAAAAAAACTCTTTGTTTTTAGGAGTGCTACGTAAAGAAGTTACTAATCCGAAAGAAGAAAAAATCACGATTACGCACACCTTGGTTAGATGCTAAAAACTTATTGATTTGCTTATTTATATTTTCTGCTTTTGCATTCGTATGTCCGACGATAAAGTATGCTTTGATTTCTTCTTCATGGCTTTCTACTAACGATTTAAAATTCATCATTTCATCAATGTCAGAATCTTCTACATCCTCGTACCATTGGTAAAGTTCTTTATCAATTTGCAGCGGGTGTTTGCCTATATTTTCCTTTGCATACCATACTCTAAATTGACAAGAGAGTTTATATGCTTTTTCTATTTCTGGGAAATGATCAAACAATGTGCGTGCTCTGGCGCTCTGCGAGGGTTGCCATTGATGAGGAAATTTATATAATAAGAAGTTACTTCTTGCAAGCAATTCACTTGGTGTTTCGCCATTAGGTAAGCGTTGTTCAGTAAAGGAGAACTTTTTTGTCGTATATTCCCGACCAGTCCTTTCACATTCTTCTCTGCGTTGTTTTTCCTCTTGTTTAAACAATTGAAGTGCATTTCTTCTTTGTTCAAGAATCTTTTGACGATACTTGATCCTGACTGCTTGTTGAGCATCCATCAAGTTGAATATGACATGAAATTTGTCGGCAATCTGTTTGGCTAAAGGCATCATTACATTGCAAAGATTAGTGTAGTTAGCAGCCATGTCTTTGGTAATATTTTTTACTTTGCCAAGAAGGTTTAGCATGGGTGTCATGGCTTGCTGAAGGTATTCTGATTTCGTTGTAGCAGCACAAAAGGCTATTTTGCCGGTTTCCCGATTAGTCAAAAGGGTGTACCATTCTTCCCCAATCATCTTTTCATCAATCCCCATTTCTTCCCCAATATTTTCAGGACATACTATGGGAACCTCTATAACTTTATCCTTTTTACCTGTTTTAACCTTAATGTCGCTGGCATGTATTTTTTGATGTCCCTGCGGATCAAAGTTGCTTAAAAACGACTTATACCAATGATGAAGGGTCTTTGCTGCAATCCCCATAAGCTCTGCAAAGACTGAGATATTGGTCAGGTGTGTGTCCATGTACTTCTTTTAAAAAAGCAGCGAATTCCTTTGTCGCTTTTATATGAGGATGATTAAAATAATATTCGTTGCTATGGTGAGCTCCGCCTCCTTTAAGCTTCCATCTTCTCCGTTTAAGAACCAGATAGACAGGTTTAATTTTCAATGGAAAACTCAGTAATGACTGTGGTTCGCAGAATCCATCTAATACTGCTGTCTGACCTTGGAGGGCGGATGGTACTAAATCTTTTTTCTCCTCGAAGAAAAACTCATAACAGTTGCTTGTCTCTTTTATATTAATGAGGTCAAAATACTTTATTATTTCTTCAGGAGCTATGAGTTTTAAAAGTTCATTTGAATCCATTTCAGTAGGTTTTACTTTTATACGTAGCACCGGAAAAAAAGATTTAGCCTTATTTGTGGTATTATGTACCAAATATCATAATATTTATTAATTTTGTGTAAAAATTCGACTCGTATGTCTATAAAAAAATATCATATGCCTAATTTTTACGTTATTGGGTTGCTCTCTCTTGGCTTTATGTTTTCAGGGTTATCTGCATTGGCTCAGCAGGTAACAAAAAGGGTATTGTTTATCGGCAACAGTTATACTTACGCGAATAACCTTCCCCAAATGGTGGCCGATGTAACGGCTTCAGCGGGGGATACGCTTTTTTTCGACAGTAATTCTATTGGGGGCTATACTTTTCAGCAGCATACGGCCAATGCCACTACGCTGAGTAAAATTAGTTCAGGGAACTGGGATTACGTAGTATTGCAGGAACAAAGCCAGTTGCCTTCGTTTCCGATCGGTCAGGTAGAAGCAGAATGTTTTCCTTATGCAACTATACTTGACAGTATGATCAATGACGTTAATCCCTGTGCGGAAACCGTATTTTTTATGACCTGGGGCAGAAAGAACGGCGATGCTTCCAATTGTTCTATGTGGCCGCCTGTGTGCACCTATAATGGCATGGACAGCCTGCTGAACCTGCGTTACAGGATGATGGCCGACAGTAACGACGCTATTCTTTCGCCCGTTGGTGCGGTATGGCATTATATCAGGCAAAACTTCCCTGCCATCGAATTGTATAGTGCCGACGAAAGCCATCCCTCTGTTGCCGGTTCATACGCTGCGGCCTGTTGTTTTTATTCAGCGTTGTTCAGAAAAAATCCGACACTGATCACTTTCAATTCGTCACTCACCGTCTCTGAGGCTGAAAATATCAGAAATGCTGTTAAACTGATTGTTTACGACAGCCTTATGAACTGGCATATTGGCGAATATGACCCCTCGGCCTCTTTTTCCTATGCTGGTTCAGGTGCTCAACAGGTAACATTTACCAACAGTTCGGCACATGCCGGCAGTTTTAGCTGGAATTTCGGCGATGGTGGCACTGCTGTTGATGTAAATCCTACGCATACTTATCCCATGGATGGTACTTATACGGTTACCCTGGTGGCCATCCGCTGTGGCATGCAGGATACTACGGAACAGATAATAAATGTCACCCCCATGGGTGTAGCAAATGAAAATCAGTCTGTTGCCGGTTCATGGTGCATTTATCCAAATCCGGCAAAATCTGTTATTACAGTAAAAATAAATAATGCGGGAAATTTATATTACAAAATTTTCAATCTGGCAGGTACTGAAATTCAAGGTGGCAGGATACATAATACTGACAATCAAGTTGATATATCTATGGTTGCAGATGGCTTATACTTCTTTCAGTTATTTGATAATGACCTGCTATTTGGGCAACAGAAATTTATTAAAATATCTGATCAATAGTTATTTTACCTGAGAAATTACATAGTCAACGAGTACTGTAGAGCAATATTGCGGGGGGCTTCAATAATGCCTGGGCGTGCCATATATTCATTGTTCAGCAGGTTTTTAACAATAAGCCCGATTCTCATTTTTTCAGTTATATCAAATGATCCGCGAATATCCAGAACAAAATAGCCTTTGTCGTGTTTTTCACGGTATTCGTTCAACCCGGGCATAATGGATGTACTGGGTACACCCGGGACAATTTCCTCGCCGAATATTTTATCAATGTTAACCATATTACTGTTATACTGGAAATTAATACCAAAGTTGATCCTGTTAAATGATATTTCGAAATCGGCCTTTAAGGAATGATAGTACCTGTATTTCAAAATCCGGCTATTGGTCGTTCCGCTGGTATCTGTCGCCGGGTCATAATTGAGGTCGACCGGGTTGGTGTAGGTATATCCAAGCATGAATGAAGCAGGGAACTCCCATATTTTTCCTTCAGCGCCGACGGAAATGTCAACACCTGTGATACGGGCGTGCCCCACATTGATTGATTTAAAGCCTATGTCGTCAAAGGTAGGATACAAGGCACTGTCAGGTTTATAAACCCCGAAAGTGAATTCCACCATATCCTTATATTCAGTCCAGAAACCTGCAACATCGGCAAAACCATTCCATGAGCCTACTTTAAAGCCTTGTTTAACACCCAGTTCGGCATTCCATCCGGTTTCAGGCTTTAAGTTTGGATTTGGAAAGATATTCATTCCGCCCACGCTGGTGTGGATATACCGTTCAGCTATGGAAGGAAACCGGTACCCCTGTCCATACGAAGCCCTGATAAACGTATACTTTGTTGCCTGGTAATTAATTCCCGCCCTGATCACAGGTCTGATAGGCAAGGTGATGGTATCCTTTGAGGTAATAATGTCAAAGGTAGATACGGCATCGTTTTTATCAAGCCGGAAATATTCGCCTCTGAGGCCTATTGAAATGGCAAGCTTATTCCAGAATTTTGCATCAAACTGGCTGTATAATGAAAGGTTGATTCCGTAATGTTCGCCGAACAAATCGGCGGAACTTTTGCTATAGGAGCCCGAAATACCTGCGGTAAGGTTTACTTTCTTTTTTATGTTCTTTTGATACTGGTAATCAGCATAGAATAAGTCTCAAGTATTATTTTTATCTGAGCCGTCTGCAAATGTATTCACCGACCTGAAATACCTTGTCTTTAGACTATACCGGCTTCCTTTTTTATTAAAATAAAGAATGTAGGGATCGGCGTTTACCCGATACCCCTGTGTCGGGTTCATGGAGCTGGGATTGGGTTTCCATGCTCCGGAGTCTGCATTTTGCCAGAAAAAGAATTCGCTGTTTTTAACATACATAAAGTTGGTATTCAGCCCGAAAGAAAGCCCTTCCACTTTTTTCGGCCGGTAACGTAGATTCAGGTTGATGCGGCCGTGCCGTTCTCTTGAAAATTGTTTAAAGTCCTGGTTGGTGAAACCATTAGCCCCCAATACCAAATCCAGGTTTTTGATCTTGCGTGAATGAAGCAGATCCAGGCCTGCAAACCAGGGCTGATCATCAACCATAAATAAATACCAGGGTTTCCGGTCACCCCACCAGATCAGTTCTTTCCGTTTGGGATTCATATAGATACCTGAATTGAAGAGTATTTTTGTTTTAGGCTTATCAGTGGGGAAAGCCGTACGTACGTTGATCACACCATTGAGTGCCGAAGAACCGAATAGTGCGGAAGACGCCCCTTTTAAAACTTCTATCTGTGAGATGTTTTCAATAGGGATAAAATTCCACTTGGCATCACCTGCATCGGCCGATAAAATGGGTAAGTCATCCACCATTACAAGGACACGGTTTCCTGTGCCGTAACTGTAACCGCTTCCGCCCCGAATACTGGGCTGGCCTGCTGTGATGTCGACTCCGGAAACCTTATTTAATATTTCCGTTACGTTATTTGTGTTCTGGTTTTCGATCATCTGAGGTTTGATCACATCCATCGACACGGTAACATCGGAAATCCTCTGTTCGAATTTTCCTGCACTGACCACTATCCCATCTATAATAAGCGATTGTTCGGACATAGATATGTTTAACGTTATGGATTGCCCTGCATTTACCGCGATGGTTCTGGTTTCGGGAGAAAAACCTATAAATTTATAAGTTAACTTTATTTTGCCGGGGTTTACTTTAAAAGAATAATTTCCGTTAATATCGGAAGAGAACCCTGTCACGGAATCCAGTATTATATTAACCCCGGGAAGTGTTTCCTTAGTTTTGTCATTGATTATCTGCCCTTTTATGGTCGCCTGTTGAGCTATTGCCTGTGAAACAAATAAAAGAGAAATAAATAGAAAAAAGAATAGTTTTTGCATCAGAAAATGTTTATAAGTTAATATGATGGTTTTTTGCTTTATTGTAGCTAACATGTAGATATTGAATGTGATAGCGTGCTTTTTTTAAGTTTTTCCCATTTTTTAAGAGCACAAAAGTAAGCTTTTTATAATTCGGTACTGAAATAATTTGCACACATATCTTAGCATCCCTGACCGGAGTTTTGCTCACTCCTATAGCGTTATGTTTCAGAACTAAGGAGTGTAATTTTCAAATTTCAGGAATTCAAAATCTGACGTCAAGATTTTGCCTTATGAATTCATTTTATTTCTAATTTTGTAAAAAATTTCCGGGTGGCTAGTTATCCTTCAAAACTTTTCGAACAAACGGTGAATGAATTTGCCAAACTGCCGGGCATCGGGCGCAAATCTGCTGTTCGCCTGGTACTGCACCTGTTGCGCGAAAACACTGAAACGGCTGATGCACTGGGTAATGCCATTGTTAAACTTCGCAAAGATATCCGCTATTGCAAGCATTGTTTCAATATAACAGAGAATGATACCTGTGATATCTGCGCGAACGTCAAACGCGACAAATCAGTTATCTGCGTTGTCGAAGATATACGCGATGTGATTGCTATCGAAAATACCAACCAGTATAACGGTGTGTACCATGTTCTTGGCGGAATTATCTCGCCTATGGATGGTATAGGCCCCAACGATCTCAATATAAAACAACTGCTGGACCGCATCGCAGGAGATACCTGTTCAGAGATTATTCTGGCATTGCCTCCGACCATGGAGGGCGATACTACCAATTTTTTCCTTTACAGAAAATTATGCGATTTTGATGTTACTGTTACAACCATTGCCCGCGGCATTTCTTTTGGCGATGAACTGGAATACGCCGATGAGGTTACACTTGGAAGATCCATCCTGAACCGCACCCCATACCAGTCTGAGTTATCAAAAAAAACAAATTAGATATAATCGTTGCGGGAAGTTCGCAACTTTGTACTTTCTAAATTTTATAAGTGTTTCCTTCTATGGCCAGTTCAGCATCCGGAAACACGGTACGGGTTTCTTCAATGACTTCTGTTAATTCATCATAACGTGCTGAAAAATGCCCGATAAGCAACTTATTGACCTGTGCTTTTTTTGCGATGGTCGCAGCTTGTATGGTGGTGGAGTGCTGTTTTTCATCAGCGTTGGCCCGCATATTATGCATGAAGGTAGCTTCGTGATAAAGCAAAGAAGCATTTTTGATGTAAGGCACTATCTTAGGGTTAAATCCGGTGTCGGAGCAATAGGCAAATATCCTGGGGGCCGGAGGGGCAGTGGTGAGTTCGGAATTTGGGTGAATCTTTCCGTATTTATCAGTGAAATCACCGCCTTTTTTTATGGTGGCCAGCTGCTGGATAGGTATCTCGAGATCTGCAATTTTTTCTTTGATGAGGTTCCGTTCTGCAATTTTTTGCCTGAAAGTAAAACCATGTGTCGGAACCCTGTGGAGCAAAGGAAAACAACTGATGCCTATCTTTTTGTCTTCAAACAGGCTGAGGGCTTTGTTTTCAGGGATATCGTGGAATATCAGGGAATATAACAGCCTGGTGCCTGACGCTTTAAGTTGCAGGTCAATTATTTCACGAAGCTCCGGATTGGAATAAATATGAAGCCCTTTTTTTCGTCCGAGCAGGTGATAAGTAAACAGCAGCCCGGCAAGCCCCAGGTAGTGGTCGCCATGCAGGTGAGAAATAAAAATATGGTCGATCCGCTGGAATTTTACCTTAAATTTCCTTAGCTGCATTTGTGTGCCTTCACCGCAATCGATAAGGAAAAGCCTGTCGCCACAGTTCAGCACCTGTGCGCTGGGGTTGCGCTCAGAGGTAGGTGTGGCAGAACTGCTGCCGAGTACCATTAATTCCCATTTCATGATGATAAAGGTAAAGTAATTATATGATTGAACAGTACGAAAAGCGATAATATTCCATTTAAAAAGCAATATATTTTCTGATTTAAAAACAGTATGGATAAAAAAACATATAAATTTGCATGCAAAATCAGGTATATGAAAATAATAAAAATATTTTCTGTTTTATTTCTCGCGGTATTTCTTTCCGCATGTTCCGAACGGGTCATTGATGTATTAAAAGTTGATAACAGGCAAGCGCCTTCCAAAAAAAGCGGTTTTTATTATGCGCTGCCGCGCACTTTTATAAAGGTTGATGTGGTCGTGGACAAAACCGAGCAGATACGGGGGCCTTATGCAGAATATGCTGAAAAGTACCTTGGTTTGACTAATGTAGTAAAAAGCAATTCAACGAGTTATGAAATTAGCGAATACAAACTGTCCACTTTTGCAGAGCCCGACCCGCGGCAATTTTATTTTGTGAAAATGAGTAATGCCTGTGGCGTAAGTAACAACAGATTTAAGCTAGCTTTAGATGAAGCCGGAGTGATAATAGCTACAAGATCAACGATTGATTCCATCGGAAATAAAAAACCGGTTTACGTATTCGAAGAAGAGGGCAATGTGTATCCCGATATTTTTAAGTCATATACTGACCTGAACCTTTTCGAAAAAGTCGATACCATCATTGAAAAAGTAAATGTCGATTCCGTAATGGTTGAAAAAATGACGTTCAAACGTTCGATGGTTGAGAAAACACCCGAGCAGAGGGCCAAACAAGCCGCCGACTATATTATGAAAGTGAAGGACAACAGGTTCAATCTTATCAGCGGGTTTCAGGAAGTCAACTACGACAAAGAGACGTTCAAATATATGAATGAAGAACTCGAAAAGATGGAAAACGAATACCGGAAACTATTTACAGGCCTTACTTTTACCAAAAAAATCACGTACAGTTTTATTTATCTGCCAACAATGGCCAAGCCTTCTGATTCCATTCCGCTGTTCCGTTTTTCTACGCTCAGGGGGGTTCTTGACACTTCTGACGGCTATGGCGAAACCGTTTACCTGAGTATTCATAAATACGGCAATACAGATACTTTGCAAGCATATCAGACAAGGAAAGATTCTTTGAAGATCAAGCGGCATGGTTTTTATTACCGTATGCCGGATTATGCCGAAGTAAGGATTATTAATTCAAAAAACGGCAACATAAAAGGTAAATTTTTGATAGCGCAGTATGGCGTGCTCACCTATATGCCTGCAGATTTCAGGCGTTTTGACGTATATCCCGAAACCGGTAGTGTCCGGAAAATCAGCGGGAAGTAGCAGGATTATTTTTTTCATTCCTGTGAATTCTGACTTTGCGTTAAATAAGTTGCCGGGTAACTTTTTGCTTTTACCAGTATTTTCTGCCCTCTTTTTTTATTTTGAATTATCGTAAAACTCAACGACATTAATAAGAGCATCAGAGAAATTGAAAATGTCGTCAAGACTTGAAATCTCGTTTTTAATTTCCTTCTTCTGATCGTCAAGAATTGCCAAGTATTTTTTGCCACCATTCAAATAGAGCCTGCAAATTGTCTTGCGGTTGTTGTCGTCAAGCAAAATTGCAAAATATGATTGAGCATCTCGGAATGAAACCCTGGTTGCGTTTATCTTTTGACGGAGAATGGTTTTAACAATCAAGAAACTCTCAAGTTCCTCTTGGGTTGTAATAACTTTGCTCTCTTCTATTTTTGCTTGCTCTGCAGCAATTATTTCTTGTTCTTTTGTTGCTTCATCTTCTTTTGTCAATGCCGTTTTTAAGCGTTCAGTGATTAAGTCGCTGATATATTGTTGAATTGACCTCTTTGTCAAAGCAGTAAACTGCTCTAAAACTTTAGCAGTTACAGAAGTTGGGTATACCTGTTTGGCAAAATACTTTACAAACTCTGGAGAAGGGTTTGACAACTCTTGCTGGAAAAGCTGCTTTAACTCATTTACGAATTTAAGCTCACTGGCTGTGTTTACAATGCTTTCGGCATCAAATACTGTTTTATGGAACTTTTTGAGTTCTTCAATTTGGTTGTCTTTTATTTCGTTGATGTTAAACTCTAAAAATGGTTTTTCATCCATTTTGTTTGGCTCGACTAAATCAGAGTAAAACCGGTAATTTATACCATTTGTCAAAAGTCCAAACTTTGCTTTGGAAACATGAAAGTAGCGCAAAAGCTGTCCGTCATGCAGATTTAGGTTTTGAGCCCAATGTTTGCACTCTACCAATATTGTTGGATTGCCGTCTTTAAAAATGGCATAGTCAATTTTCTCGCCTTTTTTTGTGCCAATGTCAGTCGTGTATTCGGGAACGACTTCAAGAGGGTTGAAAACATCATAACCCAATACTTGCAAAAACGGCATAATGAATGCGTTTTTTGTTGCTTCCTCCGTCTGGAGTTGATCTTTGAGTTTTACAACTCTGTCACCAATTTGCTTAATGTTGTCTTTAAAGTCCATGGTTTGTGTTATTTATTTTTTCGGAAATTAGATAATTGTTAATTTGTATCAAGTTGTATTTTGTCATATTAATGGCAACCTGTTACTTCCACCATTTTATCACCTGAAAAATATAGCAGGCACCGGCTTTTTCATCGCCGATAATTTTCAGTAATTTGAATTTATCCGGATTTTTTTCAATGATCGGATAGATCATCTGTACGGAGGCTGAGTTGAACGTATCGATAATCACATAGTCAGTGTTGGTGGATGCCATTTTATCGAGTTTCCTTTGTTGGAACTGTTCCATGGTAACGCCTTCTTCCTGCAAACGGCCAATTTCGTTAGACGATACGTGTTTATATCCCCTTATCCCATCGCTGAAAACATAGAAAATACGTTCTTTACGACTGGCTACAATTGCCTCTTTTGGAAGGTTGGTTTTAGCCCAAACCGCACAGTCGAGGAAGGCCTGGTAGGCAGCGTTGTGCAGGGTAGCCTGCTTCGAACGCTGAACATTATACGCATCGCCAATGAATGAATTTCCAAGCAGGAAACAAAAGACAAGTATCCCGGCAGTTTGAGCAATCTGTTTTTTCTTATCAACAAGGCCTATCAGTACTTTAACTCCTAAAAACAGGTAATAGATCATAAAAGGAGTGAAAACGATCAGGTATCTGGAGACAAACATGGCCTGAGTAGCCACATTTCCCACAAGTATGAGCAATAAAACAAAAACAAAATACAGTCCTATAAGTTCTTTTTTTATGACACTGTAAAACAGGCCAACCATAACAATCAAAAAGATAATGGCCCAAAGGAAATTGACAGGCTGCAGGTATTCAGGATTGACATTTAATCGCGCCAGCTTACCGCAAAAGATGTTCTGCGAAAAGACATCCCATACCAGCCCCAGGTTTTTTGTAAACTGATCATATAGACTCATTTTGGCTAATGCCCCTGCCTGTGAAGTCCCGCCAACCATACGTATCCATAGCTGGTAGGAAAGAAAAACAATAACCAGCAAGGAAGATATCCATAAGAATTTTTTGAAAGCCACATCTTTATAAAATGGCAGGTTTTTTTCTTTTAAATTTCTAAAAAAATTGGATTTTATAAAGAAATAAAGGATAGCAGCAGCAAAAAAACCGGCGCCAATAGCACGGGTCAGATAGGTCATAAGAATTGCAAGTACCGCCCCGATCAGTAAAAAATAATTTATCTTTTGTTTTTCTTCGAATTTCAGGCAGA
>DAOQAF010000115.1:0-10936 GCA_035353775.1 Bacteroidales bacterium
GCGGGCCAGCGGTGGCGTGAATCAGAAAACATTTGAAAATCTGCAAAGGCCCCGCTACAGGCGGGGTTTCACGGCTCCTTTTCGGAGTCGTGACTACTTTGCTTAGATTTCAATGTTTTCTGAGGGCGGGCTGAAGCATTCGCCAGGATGTCTTTTCCTGCCTACCGAAGTGTTCGTCACGCAGGCAGGTTTGATTACTTTTTTGCCTGCCCCGTACCGCACAGGTCGGGGGACAAGCAAAAAAGTAGGAGAAAAATCTCATGTTTTACATCAGATACAAAAGTGTATTTATAAGTTATAAACGCTTTTCTATTTGGCTAAATACTGGCAATCGGTATAAACAACCATCCCTTAGCGTTCCAATCAATGATCATCAAATTTTCAGACTTACCATTTTATCAGCTTACCCCGCTCAAATATCATATTGCTTCCGAGATAGTGTACGTTTTCGCTGCAATTAATTGCAGGCATAATAAGAGGCTGTCTCAAAAGTCAAAATTCAGGAGTATTTAACCTTTGTGAACCTTCGTGTGTACTTTGTGTTCCTTTGTGGTTCAATTACTTATATTTACCATTAAGAGGCACCACGGTTTGCACGAAGGCGCACAAAGGACTTTTGAGACAGCCTCCACTTTTATTTACCTGTTATTCAGTCATTTTTTCTCTGCCTCCTTCAATTCCAGTTTACCTCCAAAAGGCATCCAGACATCACTGAAATATACCCAAAACAGTGGCTTGAATCCTTTTGCTTCGCCAGCATCATCATAACATATTGTCACCGGGCAAATACCAACTACCTTTTTATCGATTGCCATGGTTTCCGGATCGAAAGTCCATTCTTCAAGAAAACGAATCATTGATATAAGGACATCATGCTTTATGATAGTATCATAGCTTCCATGCTTATGTTGCGGGGTCGAATATGTAATTGTATCGATCGAACACCATCTATCTTTTAGATCTTTTCCACTCAGCGGAACATTCCACATGCCACTTTCGTCAGAATATTGATATGCGTTAATACTGTCTGAATAGGCTTTATCCATAATTTTATTTATATATCCATCCATGGCCAGAGAATCCACATTAATGTCTTCTGAAAAATCGGTAGGGTGATATATAACATTTGATATGATTCGTTTTGTGAGCACGACATCGGGTTTGGTCTTTTCGGGAAAAACGATCCAAAACAATGCTTTTCTTTCTGAAAATGTCAGGTTACCATCATCATCATACCCCACTTTTGAAGACAGGGGCGCCATGGCAATAACTTTTTTAGAAAATGCCATCGTTTTCGGGTCGTAGGACCAGTTTTCGCGGAAACGCAAGCCTGTAACCGATGATGCCTGGATAGTTCTTTTCACCACGGTATCGTAGCTATTGTATGGCGGAGTCAGGCGTGTCATGGTAAGTGTGTCGGTAAAAGATAAAAGGTCTTTAAGCTTATTGGTATCAATACTTTTATTGTTCATATCCGTGAGTTTTAATTTTCCGCTGAGGGCCTTTTTAAAAAGCAGGTCAAGGAAGGCGCAGCGTGATGAAGCTTCGATGTTCTCGTCAGACCAGACCCAGTGAGACTCCTCAGGGGAAGATTGGGAAATTTTCACGAAATTGTTGATCGTAACATCATATTCGATGTTTTTGGAAAGCACCTTTTTTTCCGGTTTGTTTTTCCCAGACTTTGGCACACATCCAAACGTGAGCAGCATCAAAGCTGCCATGCTAAAAAACAACATTTTTCTCATAAGAATAAATTTTAGGTTAGTGGTTTTCAATATATTTTAATAACTAAAACTTATCCCACATATTGCTTAAACCATGAAAATCGAAAGATTATTTTTCTTTGATAAGTTTTTCCAGTTCGAACATTTCATCGCGCAGGCGCGCGGCTTCAATAAAATCAAGGGATTTCACCGCTTTTTCCATATCCGATTTGACCCGTGAAATCAACTTTTGCAACTGTTCTTTTTGCATATACTGAACTACTGGATCGGCAGCTATGCCTGCCTGAGATTTTTCGACGTATGCTTTTGCCTCTTTGCCCTTGCTGTCTGCCATCTGTGTCTGTCCGAGAATAGATTCGGTGGTTTTGACTATTTGTGCAGGAGTAATATTGTGTTCCGCATTGTATTTCAACTGTTTTTCGCGGCGACGGTCGGTTTCATCTATGGTGCGCCGCATCGAATCGGTCATTTTATCAGCGTACATGATTACTTTGCTGTTTATGTTTCGTGCTGCACGGCCTGCTGTTTGTGTCAGTGATCTTTCGGAACGCAAAAAACCTTCTTTGTCGGCATCAAGTATTGCCACCAGCGACACTTCAGGCAGATCAAGGCCTTCGCGGAGCAGGTTCACTCCTATCAGCACATCTATCTCGCCGGTGCGCAGCTCACGTAATATCTGAACACGGTCAAGCGTGATCACTTCGGAATGGATATACTTACACTGGATGTCAAGTTTTTGCAGGTATTTGGACAGTTCTTCGGCCATTTTTTTTGTGAGGGTGGTAACCAGAACGCGCTCTTTGACTTTCACTCTCAAATCTATTTCGTTTAACAGGTCATCGATCTGGTTCAGGCTTGGTTTGACTTCGATCACAGGTTCGAGCAAGCCCGTGGGCCTGAGCACCTGCTCGACCACAACACCTTCACATTTCTGCAGTTCGTATTCGGCTGGTGTGGCGCTGACAAAAATAACCTGATTGAGCATACCTTCAAACTCGTCAAATTTCAGCGGTCGGTTGTCCATGGCCGAAGGCAGACGGAAGCCATATTCTACCAGCGTCTGCTTGCGCGAACGATCGCCGCCATACATGGCGCGTATCTGAGGAACGGTGACATGGCTTTCGTCAATTACCATCAGATAATCATCCGGGAAACAATCGAGCAGGCAGAAAGGCCTTCCTCCCGGTTTGCGCCCGTCGAAATAGCGTGAATAATTTTCAATGCCCGAACAATAGCCCAGTTCACGCATCATCTCCATATCATACGACACCCTGTCCTCTATACGTTTAGCTTCGAGCATCTTACCCATATCTTTAAAATATGCGGCATGTGCGATCAGGTCATGTTGAATATCGACAATGGCCCTCTTCATCTTGTCCTGAGAAGTAATGAAAAGGTTGGCAGGAAAAATGGAGATCGCATCAAGTTTTTCCAGAAACCTGCCGTTCACCGGCTCAAACGTTTCGATGCTTTCCACTTCATCGCCAAAAAAACATACACGGATGCAAAAATCAGCATAGGCGGGAGAAATATCAATGGTATCGCCACGAACCCTGAATTTGCCCCGTTCGAGCAACATATCGTTTCTTGAATATAAAATATTCACCAATGCCTGCAAAAATTTCTTTATCGAAACGGAGTCTCCCGTTTTTATTCTGATGATGCTGTTTGCAAAATCATCAGGGTTACCAATACCATAAATGCACGATACAGAAGAAACCACGATCACATCCCTCCTGCCCGACAACAGTGCCGATGTCGCGCTCAGCCTGAGCTTCTCAATTTCATCGTTGATAGACAAATCCTTTTCTATGTAGGTATTGGTAACGGGAAGGTATGCTTCGGGCTGGTAATAATCGTAATAAGAAATAAAGTATTCTACGGCATTGTTCGGGAAGAATTGTTTGAACTCGCCATACAGTTGAGCTGCCAGTGTTTTATTGTGGCTCAGTACCAGGGTGGGCCTCTGAACCTGTTGTATCAGATTTGCAATCGTGAACGTTTTGCCGGAACCTGTTACACCAAGCAAAATCTGAGCATCGTCGCCGCGTTCAACACCCTCTTTTAGCTGCTTTATGGCCTCAGGCTGGTCGCCGGTAGGCCGGTATTCCGATGTCAGTTCAAATTTCACCGGCTTACTTTTTTTTCTTTTCGATCAGACAGGTTACCGGATAATGATCGGAATTATCCGTTTTCACATTTTTAAAATCGTATGCTTTAAAGTCATTGGATAAGAAAATATAATCTATGCGGAACGATGGATAAATTTTATAATAGGTTGTACCCAGCCCAAAGCCAGCCTCCTTGAACGCATCGTCAAGCAATGCCGCTATCTGATGATAGGCATACGAAAAAGGAGTATCATTCAGATCGGTGCAAAGTATTACCGGATATGGACATTTTTTGATATGGGCAGCTAATAGCTCGGCCTGCACCGATCGCTTTACAAACGCCCTTTTCAAATAACGCAGTATCCGCATGGATTTGTTTTTCAACTCTTTTTCGTCAGCATTCGTATTTCCGGAAGCAATATTATCTGCAAATTCAATATCGCTGCTGCCAAGATGAAGCGACTGCAGATGTGCGTTGTAAATACGAACGGTATCTTCATCGATCAGCACATCCGTATAAATACAAAAATTATTTCTGGAATTCGGAAATTTGATCAAGCCCTTGTCTGCTATCGGAAAGGAAGTAAATGTGGCCAGCCCGAACTCATAGAGATTCCGGGAAACAACAGAATATTCAGTATGCACATTTTTCGCAATCAAAAATGTCACCAGAGTGTCCCTGGTTTTGAATTCTCCGCTCAGATTATTAACAAACTCCTGAAAACAAATAATATCGGGAGATTCCTTCTGCAAAAAAGAAAATATTTTATTGCGTTTTTCGTAATTAATCTCCCAGTTTTTTCCGTAGTTGTACAGATCGAAGTTGTGTACATTATAAGACATTACCTTGACCTGTTTATCCGTTTTCTTATTTATTTTTTCTGAATTGAACTGTACAAATGAAGCGACATAACTGTATCCCAGTAAAACAGGCACAAGTGAAATAAGGGAAAACTTAAGCCGAAAAAAAATCCAAAAAACAATGAAAATTATATTTACTATTAAAATATACGGATAAAGTATCCCGGCGAACGCAGGAAGCCAGAAATTGCGGGGGTTTATAAATGAAGAGCTGAATGAAAACAATAATAATAAAACCACCAGAACATTAATAACAAGCAGTATCTTCAAAAAGAAGTTCAGTTTCTTTTTTGCTTTTTTTGCCATGTATTACTTGTTTTTGCTTTCTTTGAACAAATATTCCTTATCCTCTTTGCTCAGGCTCTCATAGCCCGACTTTTTTATTTTATCAAGAATTGCATCAATACGCTGCTGATGGACTTTCCGGTCATACCGGTATTCATCATCAGATTTCGGCTTTTTTGAATACGTGGCTTTTACTTTAGGCTTACGCTGAAACAATTTCCTGAAAGGATTGGTAAGTTGCTTAATAACCAACCCTTTCTTGAGAGCGAGGATGTAGAAAAAACCAAAAAATGCGCCTCCGAGATGTGCAATGTGTCCGCCGGGGTTACCTTTTTCGATAGTTAAAAGGTCGTAGAGCACAAAGAAAACCGCTATCCATTTGAATTTTACAGGTCCGACCAGAAACAACCTGATGGTGTAATCAGGGACATATGCAGCAATAGCCACAATGATAGCCATTACAGAAGCCGAAGCCCCCATGGCAACCGATAGCTGTATATGTTCAGAGAATACAGGGAAGATATTGAATGAAGCTATATAAAAAGCAGCACCCGTTATTCCGCCAAAAACATAAACCAGCAACAACTTCTTGCTGCCCAGGTATTCCGTAAAGATGACGCCGCCCACATACAATATGATCATATTTGAAAAAATATGCCAGAGGTTTTCATGCAGAAACATGTATGTGAGGATGGTCCAGGGCCTTTGCAACAACATATGCAGATCAGCCGGGACAGCTAACCAGTATCCTAAAACTGTGATACCCCCGTCACCAAACTGAAAAGGATTAACAAGATATAGTTTGAAGAAAAGGCGGGCGATACTAACAATAATAAAAACCGCGATATTGATGATCACCAGTCGCGACAGCATGGTTCTGCCGGTAAAAAACCGTTTCAGCCCGTCCAGAGGCGAGGGCCGGTGTTGGTTGAAGTTCTGTCCGGAAAAATTTCTGAAATAATTATTGTAATTGTTGTCAGCCATGGAACTGTCGTTTTTTATACTGCCATTTCCAGAACAATATCATGATCAGTCCGAACAACATTCCGCCCAAATGAGCAAAATGTGCCACATTGTCACCCTGAATATTTGAAATACCCGAAAACAACTCCAACAAACCGTAAATCAGCACAAACCATTTTGCTTTGATAGGAATAGCGAAATATACATATAACCTTGTATTGGGGAACATCATACCAAAGGCCAGTAAAATTCCAAATACAGCGCCCGATGCACCAACAACAAGGGGGGCATTCAGCACGTCGGTTTTGTATTGTAAAACAAACTCAGCGGAATAGGTGATGGCTTTGGATGCATCCGTGTTGATGAGCAAATTGTAATTTTTAATAAAAATCCTCAATGGCTCATAGGAACCATCCACAAAACCAGAATTTAAAAGATTGTTCAACTGCACATGCCCCGGATCTGTCAGGTATGTGTCCAAAGCCTCTATTACAGGGCGGAACTGAAAATATACAATTACATAATGCGTTAATGCAGCCCCCAACCCGCAAACAATATAAAACAGCAGAAAGCGCTTCGGCCCCCAGAAATTCTCCAGCACGTAACCAAACATCCACAACGCAAACATATTGAAGAACAGGTGCATAAAGTTTCCATGCATGAACATGTAAGTTATTAACTGGTATGGGGAAAATTTCTCAGCGCCAAAATAATGTAATCCGAGTGTGTCGTAGAGGTCGATCCCGAATGCCCGTCCAAGCCCTATGGTAGCAAGAAAAAAAATGCCATTGAGGATTAAAAGATTTTTTACTACGAGGGGCAGCATCCGGAAACCTGTCGGACTATATTGTTCCAAACTCATCGAAAGGGAATTTTAGAATAAATAAAAGTACAAAGATACTTGTTTTTTCACCATAAATAAACAAGGACAGGCACAGTTTATTGTTTCTGTAGCAAAATATAGTAAGAAGCGCCTAAAGTTTGGAACATCGTTGTGCGAAGTTTGTAACTTCGCACTAAATAAAAGTTAGTTTGTAACTAACAGTAAAATAAAAAAATGTAATTTTGAGTACCAAAAGCTTGGTTAATACTGGGAAGCATAAGTTTATAAATCTTCCCTTTAATCTGGATATAGTGGTGCTGCAAAGATTATGAAAATATACAGAAAAATATATTGGGTGCTATTGGGACTAATAATAATTATTAGTTGCAAGAAGGAACCATTAGATTATCGAAACAAATTTATAGGCGATTGGGAATTTAAGGTAGAAAGAACCGAATTTAATACAGATAGTATTGGTTATTATTACCATGACTCATTAACCTATTTTGGGCAAATAAAATATGGAAATAATGATGATGAAATTCTAATTGAATATTCCATTGATAATTCAATATGCCTATCGATTAACAGGGAAAATGAGTTGTCTGATTTTCCCACTTACTATTGTGGCGGGGAATTTTATGGGCATGAAAAAATACACCTTTATCTAAGATGGGGAGGGCTTGGTGGAGGAATTATTCATATAGTTGATGGAGAAAAAAAATAACGATTTGCCAATCGTGGATGGCTGCGCCAGTCTTACTCGGCGGAAAAGCTAACAGGGATAATGTAGTTGAAAACTACAAATTAAAAAGTGCGAAGTTGCAAACTTCGCACAACATTTAATCAAAGTGCTTTAGACACTTAAAATTAAAAACTATACATATTGTCTTCGATAAGTTTTGCTGCTATGCGCCTGCGGGAGTTCTTACTATTCACCGGTTTGAGGGAAGTGAATATTTCCACCGCGTTTTTCAGTTTTGCAAATTCATCCTCCTCTGCAAAAGCGCATATGGCATCCATCGCTGATTTTCGGATACGGGCAGCGGCTTCATAAACAAAAGCGTCAAGGATGTCTTTGTAAATTTTTGTTTGTTCTTCACCCCTGATCTGTTCCAGTTTTTTTACGCGCAACACCACCGATTCAGCAGCATATATCTGTATCAGCATATCCGAGAAATTCATCATGACTTCCTGCTCCTGGGAATATTGTTTGCCAAGAGTTTCGTAAGCCCTGCCCATAATAAGCAGCAAGGCCTTTTTGAAGTTTTCAATGGCTTTCAGATAGTAATCAAAATATAAAGTAACCGATAATGCTTCGTTCACAAGGACACCAAGGCCATCATAAATTTTCTTTGATTCGCTAAATATCGTGGAATCGGCTTTTTTAGCTTGTTTCAGCAGCATGTCGGCACAAACCAGGCGGTTGATCTCGTTGGTGCCTTCAAAAATACGGTTGATGCGTGAGTCACGGTAGCACCTGTCCACAGGCATTTCGGATGAAAAGCCCATGCCGCCGTGTATCTGAACAGCCTCATCCACAATATAGTCCTGCGATTCGGAGGCAAACACTTTCAGTATGGCAGCTTCCATTGCATATTCGCCGATGGCTTCGAGGTAGGCCTGCGACTTAGCCATACCTTGCTCAACATGTATATCTATGGTGTCGTCCACATATTTGCTGGTACGGTACACCGCCGATTCAACCGCAAACAAGCGTATCACCTGTTCTGCCAGTTTATGCTGAATGGCACCAAAAGCGGATATTTTCGAACCAAATTGTGTCCTTTCGTTAGCATAGCCTACCGACTTGTTAATGGTATACCTGCATGCACCGAGAACATTGGCACCCAGCTTGATACGGCCTATGTGAAGGATATTAAGCGCAATACGGAACCCCTCACCCCTTTTTCCCAGCAGGTTCCCGACAGGTACCTCGCAATCATTAAAAAATATCTGAACCGTTGAAGAACCCTTGATGCCCATCTTATTTTCTTCGGTGCCAAAGGAAATCCCCGGAAAAGTCCGTTCAACGATGAATGCGCTGAGTATGCGATCATCGTCGATCTTGGCAAATACGGTCATCACATCGGCAAATCCACCGTTGGTGATCCACATCTTCTGGCCATTCAGTTTGTAATGAGTTCCGTCTGCTGAAAGGACAGCACGGGTTTTCCCTGAATTCGCATCTGAACCGGCATTGGGCTCTGTCAGGCAATAAGCTCCGGCAAACTCACCGCTTGCCAGCTTCGGAAGGTATTTTTGTTTTTGTTCTTCGTTGCCATAATATAAAATGGGTAAAGATCCTATGCCTGTGTGCGCCGAATAGGCCACGGCAAAAGAGAACCCTGCGCCCAGCCTGTCGCTGGTGAGCATAGAAGTAATAAATGACTGCCCGAAACCCATGTATTCTTCAGGAATAGAGATACCCAACAGCCCAAGTTCACCAATTTTATTGATAAGTTCCCTCATCAGGCCGGGTTTTTTGGTGTCGATCTCATCAAGTATAGGAATAATTTCCTTATCAATAAAATCGTCGCAGGTTTCCGCAATCATTTTTTGTTCTTCGTTGAATTCTTCCGGGATAAATATTTCAGAAGCAGTTTTAATGACAAATTCTCCGCCTTTTAGGTAATTCTGATCATTCATATCAATTATAGTTTTAGTGAAAAAATTTCTAACCTGCAAATTTAGCCTTTTAAAGTATAATTTTTCCCGACCCGGATTTGTTTAACAACTATTAACATTTTTTGGTTGTTACTATGAAATTTTCCGTATTTTTGAAATCATTTTTCATTAAATTCAGATCATGAAGAAATTTTTTATCCTTACAATATTAGTAGGGCTGATATCATTCGGAAGTTTTTCACAAACTACCACGGACACTACTTCCAAATATTGGGGCATCAGTTTATATGGTTCCGCAGATTATGCTATGCATCTTGTCACGGGGGGCACCCCGGCAGGACAGGATGCGGGTTTCATGAAAAATATAGATTTGCCGCGGATCGGTTATACTGTAGGGTTTTCGCTCAACCGTCCTGTGGGCAAAAGGCTTTCTTTTGAATTTGGCTTTTCGGTTCAAAGCCAGGGATACCGCACAAAAACACTGTCGGACACCCTGTGGAACTACCGTGATTCGGCTATAGGGTACACCGATTACCATAAAGCATACAGGTACTTTTCGGTCAACATACCTGTACTATTAAAAATCATACTGTTCAACATGGGGAAAGCAAGATTAGACCTTGGCCTTGGTGTTGCCCCGGCTTTTTCAGCAGGAAAACAGCAGGCACTGTTTTTTGACAACCACACTGAAATCATCAATGAAAAGTCAGGAACCACGGTAAATGTACAGGCAATCGGATGTTTGAGCTTATACATTCCTGTAAGTAAAAAAATGTCTCTGACGCTGGAACCCACATTCCGTTATAATATTTTGCCTTACAAGGACAGTTATTATGTTGGTGTCAAGCGCACATTGTTCTCTGCCGGCCTGGGTTTATATATCACCCGAAAGGTTACTGACGATGAAATGTACGACTATTACTACCGGCACATCTATAAAGTTAAAAATCTCCCGCCCGCATTCTGATAAATATAATCAATGCTGGAAACATGTTAAGCAAAGTACAGATTAAGAACCGCAGGGCATCTTTCGAATATTTTCTGGTAGAAGAGCTGACAGCCGGTATAGTTCTTACCGGTACAGAAATAAAATCACTGCGTGACGGAAAAGCCTCTATCAACGATGCTTATTGTGTTTTTAAAGGAAATGAGCTTTTTGTCATCAACATGCATATTGCAGAATATACTTATGGCACCTATCTTAATCATCAGCCCAAACGCGAACGTAAACTTTTGCTTAACAAGCGTGAAATAAAAAAATGGCAGGGGAAAGTAAAAGAAAAAGGCTTTACTATTGTACCGGTCATGCTTCATATTAACGAGAAAGGGCTGGCAAAATTAAATATCGCCCTTGCCAGAGGCAAACATTCTTACGATAAAAGAGAATCGCTGAAAGAAAAAGATCTGAAACGGGAAATGAGCAGGAAAGAATAAGGTTAGGGTGGGAGTCATTAGTCATTAGTCATTAGTCAGGAGTCAGGAGTCAGGAGTTGGGAGTTGGGAGTTGGGAGTTGGGAGTTGGGAGTTGGGAGTTGGGAGTT
>DAOQAF010000116.1:0-10925 GCA_035353775.1 Bacteroidales bacterium
CGCTGATAGTAATTGTGTTGGCTGCCCATGCGGCTGTTACGCCTGCCGGCAAGCCGGTAGCTGCGCCAATGCCGGTTGCTCCCGTTGTGGTGTGCGTAATGGCAGTTAAGGCGGTATTAATACAAAGTGTGGGGGTTGAGGATGCAGCCGTTACCGTATTATTCGGAGAAACGGTTATTGTTCCGTTGGCCGTTGTAGGTGTGCAGGCGCCCACCAAAGTAACCGTGTAAGTATATGTTCCTGTTGCAGTCGGCGATCCGGTAATCGTTACCACATTGGCTGCCCATGAGCCTGTTACGCCTGCAGGCAAACCGGTGAATGTCGCTCCCGTTGCGCCTGTAGTTGAATAGGTAATATTCGTAATTGCTGTATTGATACACGTAGTTTGTGTGGTGGTGGCAGGTGCTGAAGTCAGAGTTATTGTTGCCGTAGAACAGGCGCAAACCTGACCATTAGTATAAGCAATCGCCGGATGATCATTTCCATCATAGTATAAATAATTTCCGTCAGCCCATTCCCGCAATGTTGGAACGTCACTCCAGGTTATCGCAGAACAACCGGCTTTTTTTATTTTAAAACTCATTGTACAAAGTATGTTATTAATATAAACTGCATTCATATCACCCCAAACAACGGTTAATGAAGTGCTATCCGCTTGCGGATAAATTGACACCCCGTTTAATCCTGGAAACCAGTTGGCTGTTGAAACATACCTGACGATACTTGAATCATAGTGAATAGAATATTGCATTGCAGCAATACCCCATGTAAAGTTACTTACATTAATGTTAACAGCAACAGTGCTTCCTGGAGCCCCGGATACCGTTTGTATTATCGCTGTTGGGTTTTGTGTTTTTGCCGTCAACCAGAAACAGGTCAGCAACAGAAGTAAAATACATTTTTTCATATTGTTTAATTTTTGGTTAAAAATTGCTCTGATAAAAAAAGTTTTCAAATATAAATAAAATATCTGCCAAATGTAAAAAATTTTTCAAATGTAAAAAAATTTTTTCAAAAGTATATTATTTTTTAAATTCACATAAATATTTAACAAATAAAAAAAATATTCATTATAACTAATACGGATTCGACACTTATAAAAAGCCCACTTGTCCAATTTTAATTAAGTTCTGGCTGTTACCCTATCGGCATCAGCATCATAAAATCTAATTTTTGTCATGGGCTGATTTTGATTACGTAAGGGTATAAACATCTTTCGTTTTGACATCTCCCTTTTAATGGCTATCTTTGCAAATGTTTTTTAAAAAAATGCATAAGGCAGGATTTGTAAATATCATTGGCAGCCCGAATGTGGGAAAATCCACCCTGATGAATGCCCTAGTGGGAGAAACCCTTTCTATTATTACCCGTAAAGCCCAGACCACAAGACACCGGATAATGGGGATCATCAACGGAGAGGATTTTCAGATTGTTTATTCCGACACTCCCGGCATATTAAAGCCTCATTATAAACTACACGAAGCGATGATGAAACAGGTTGCCACCGCACTTGGTGATGCCGACATCTTGTTATATATTGTGGAAGCCGGCGAAAAATTACCTGAAGACCCCGCTATAATAAATCAGATAAACAAAACAAATATACCGGTATTATTGCTGATCAATAAAATTGACACCGCTGAGCCTGACGCTATTGATACCTGCGAAAAATTATGGGCGCAGCAATTTCACCACGTAAGTATTTTTCGCATTTCAGCATTAAAACAAATAAATATCCGGCAGGTATTTGAAGCTGTTCTTTCGCTGCTTCCCGAGTCGCCGCCCTATTATTCAAAAGATGAGCTGACCGACAAGCCGGTACGTTTTTTTGTTTCAGAAATTATCCGTGAAAAAATCCTCCTGCTTTATTCAAAAGAAGTTCCCTATTCTGTCGAAGTGTTCATTGATTCATACAAGGATGAAAAAGACATCATACGCATAGCCGCGACATTGTTTGTCGCGAGGGAAACGCAGAAAGCGATAATTCTGGGACATCAAGGTTCGGGAATTAAAAGGCTGGGGACGGAAGCAAGGAAAGATATTGAGAGTTTCGTCGGGAAACATGTATTTTTAGCCCTGACAGTAAAAGTAAATGATAACTGGCGCGATAACGAAACCATGTTGCAAAGGTTTGGATACGAACTTTAGCCATTATCAGCGAACCGTAAATAATTAAAAAATGTCAAATATATTAGCAATAGTCGGCAGGCCCAATGTAGGGAAGTCAACTTTTTTCAACCGCCTGACCGGTGAGCGCAATGCCATTGTCGATCCCACCAGCGGGGTTACCCGCGACAGGCATTACGGCAAGTCCGACTGGAACGGCATTCCTTTTTCAGTTATTGATACCGGCGGTCTCGTTATGGGCTCCGAAGATATTTATGAAGACGAAATCAATAAGCAGGTTACGTATGCCATTGAAGAGTCGGATGCCATTGTGTTACTGCTTGATGTTATGGAAGGGCTGACCCCGCTCGACCAGGAGATTGCCATGATGTTAAGAAAGATAAAAAAACCCGTATTCCTCGTGATCAATAAAGTGGACACCCACGAAAGAGTTGCCGATGCCGGTGAATTTTACAGCCTGGGATTCGAACATGTTTTTACCATTTCTGCCATAAACGGGGCCGGAACAGGAGATTTTTTAGATGAACTGGTAAAATTTTTCAAGCCCGGGGAAAATGAAAAAGAACCGGACCTTCCCCGAATAGCCGTTGTAGGCAGGCCTAATGCCGGAAAATCGTCCCTGATAAACGTTTTGCTTGGAGCCGAACGCAACATTGTAACACCCCTTGCCGGAACTACACGCGACAGCATTTACACCCGTTTCAACAGTTTCGGCTTTGACATGCTTCTGGTTGATACCGCCGGTCTTCGCAAAAAACAAAAAGTAACCGAAGATATCGAATTTTATTCTACACTTCGCGCCATAAGGGCTATAGAAAACAGCGATGTCTGCCTCCTCATGATCGATGCCGAAAAAGGGATCGGGGCACAGGACATGCACATTTTCAGCATCATCGAAAAAAATCACAAAGGCGTGGTCATCGTTGTAAACAAATGGGACCTGATTGAAAAAGAAACACAAACCCACTTGCAGTTCGAATCGGAGATAAGAGAGAAAATTGCCCCTTTTACTGACGTTCCCGTGGTTTTTGCATCGGCGCTTACCAAACAACGCATTCATAAAACCCTTGAAACAGCTATCAGCGTCTATAAAAACCGCACAAAAAAAATCGCCACATCAAAGCTGAACGAGATGTTTCTCCCGTTAGTAACCATGAGCCCTCCGCCATCGGTTAAAGGGAAATTTCCAAAGATAAAATACATACAACAACTGCCGTTGCATTACCCGGCATTTGCATTTTTTTGCAGCCATAGCCAATACGTTAAGGATCCTTATAAGCGTTTTCTGGAGAATAAATTAAGAGAAAACTTTAATCTGAGCGGTGTTCCTATAGAAATCTATTTCAGGGAAAAATAATATGGGAATACCCAAAATTCGGATCGATAAATGGTTATGGGCTGTACGCATTTTCAAGACCCGCAGTCTTGCCACCGAAGCCTGCCGTAACGGGAAGATCAGTATATCCGGGCATACCATTAAAGCATCACGCGAAGTAAACCTGAATGATGTGATAAACATCCGGCAACAGCAAATGACGAAAACAATCAAAGTTATTGCCCTGCTTGACAAGCGCGTTTCGGCAAAGCTGGTCCCGCAATTCATGGAAGACCTCACCCCTGCCACGGAATATGAAAAAGTAGAAACCATAAAAGCCGTTTCTTTTATATACAGGCCAAAAGGAACCGGAAGGCCAACAAAAAAAGAACGGCGGGATATAGAAAAAATCAACGAATAAAACGTATGAAACGACTGTTAATATTGATCATTGCGTTTTCTGCATTTGCCGTCAATGCACAGACCGTAAGCGTAAAAACCCGATATGAAATTATTTCGGTACTCACTCATCAGCAAAAGTGCTGGAACAACGGCGACATCGAAGGATATATGAGCGGATACCGGGATTCAGATTCATTGATATTTATAACAAAAACGGGAATCACCAGGGGCTGGAAAACCACACTGGATATGTACAAACAGCATTACCCCGACAAAGAATCAATGGGAACACTGGTTTTTGAGGAGGTCGACATGATCCAGATGAATGCCAGCACTGTTTTTGTGATGGGAAAATGGACACTACAAAAGACCAAAGAAACGGTTGGCGGACGATTCACACTCATCTTTAATAAAATTGATGGTGCGTGGAAAATCATTATCGATCATACAAGCTGAAATTAGTTCTCATGAAAAAAAATCACATTTTATTACTTCTTACTATTTTCTCCCTACTGTGCTGGGGGGACTGTTATTCGCAATGCAGCGATCAGGGAAACTCATTGAAAATAGTATTCTATAATTGTGAAAACTTTTTTGACACCGATGATGATCCCCGAAAAAACGATAACGAATTTCTGCCTGAAAATAAAAAAAACTGGACATTAGAAAAGTATAATACGAAGGTCAGTAATATTTCGCGGGTGATATACGCCACAGACAGTATCAACCTTCCGGATATTGTCGGTTTGTGTGAAATCGAAAATCAAAATATTCTCGAAGATCTTGCAGGCAACCCTTATCTCAAAAAAGCTGGTTTCCAAACGATCCACTTCGAAAGCTCCGATGACAGGGGTATAGATGTTGCGCTGCTTTATGACCCTGTTAAAATAAAAATCTTATATTCACGCCCTGTCCCTGTTGACGATTCAGGAAAAAAACTGCGGGAGATCCTTTATGTAAAAGCGATTGCTTTAAATAGCGACACAATAAATGTTTTTGTCAACCACTGGAAGTCCAGATCGGGAGGCACTTCTGAAACACAGCCCAAACGCGTTTTATATGCTTTGGCTTTGAAAAAGGTTACAGACTCCCTGCTTGCAAAAAACCAACATGCAAACATCATCATTATGGGTGATTTTAACGATGAGCCCGGCGATGTTTCTGTTTCCGCGTCACTTGGCGCATTACCGCCTGTTGAAAAGCCCTTGTCTGCAGCTCTTTATAATCTGTTCTATGATTTTTACAAAGCCCGGCAAGGCTCTTATTACTATACCGGCGAAAAAAAATGGAATATGATGGATCAGATAATACTTTCGGGTAATTTTTTTTCATCACAAAAAAGCAAGTTGCATTATGTTCAGGGTTCGGCGGAAATATTCAGGAGGAACTGGATGCTTTACAAAAGTCCGTCAGGGGAGCTACTGCCATCAAAAACATACAGCGGAACCAAATACCACGGAGGATTCAGCGATCATCTCCCTGTAACTATTCAACTTGAGAAACAGAAAAAATAATCATACTAAAAAAAATTTTCGCCATACTATTCAAAATTCTTACTTTTGAATACGTTTATATTTGCCCATGCCCACTCTTAAAGAAATAACCCTGCCGGTCAGCGCAAACCTTGCAGAATTCAACGTATTGTTCGCTGAAGTCATGCACAGCGATTCGCCGCTTCTTGATAAGATCGTGCGTTATATTCTTAAAAGAAAAGGAAAGCAGTTGCGCCCATTATTAGTCATGCTGGCGGCCGGCCTGTCAGGAAGTATTAATAAATCAACTTATACCGCCGCCATACTCATTGAGTTGCTGCACACCGCCACACTGGTACACGACGATGTGGTTGATGAATCTGATCTGAGGCGTGGTTATTTTTCAGTAAATGCTTTATGGAAAAATAAGGCGGCCGTTCTGGTCGGGGATTACCTCCTGTCAAAAGGCATGAAAACAGCCCTTGAACATAAAGAATACGATGTGCTTCAGATCGTCTCAGACGCCGTTCAAAACATGAGTGAAGGAGAGCTCCTGCAAATAAAAAAGTCGCGGACGATGAACATCGATGAAGAAACCTACCTCACAGTTATCCGGCAGAAAACCGCGTCATTGATCGCTGCCTGTTGTTCTGCAGGAACAGCCTCGACCAATCATGATCCTGTCGTCATTGAAAAAATGAAGAACTTCGGGGAAAACCTCGGCATGGCATTTCAGATAAAAGACGATCTGCTCGACTTTGACCTGACAAACAAAACGGGCAAGCCGGCGCAAAACGACCTGAAAGACCGTAAGTTTTCTTTACCACTGATCTTTACCCTTAAAAATGTTGGCTTTACAGAAAAACGCCATCTCATCGGCATCGTGAAAAACCATAGCACCAACAAAGAAAAAATCGCACACCTTATTCACCGGATCCGGGAGGAAAAAGGGTTTGAATATACCGAAAACCGCATGAACGAATATAAAAACAATGCCCTGAAGATCTTATCAGAATTTCCTGATTCGCCCTATAAGAAATCATTAGAAAACCTCGTTATATTCATCACGGAAAGAAATTATTAAACTGCCCGATTTGTTATACGTTGAACCCAATAAACTCATTTTATGAATAGATTATTTTCTTATATTCTTTGTACGTTGATGTTTTTCAATGCTTATTCGCAGGAAAAGAAAACAGAATACTGGAAAAACAACAAAAAGAAAGGCGAAGGCACCGTGATAAACGGGCTGAAAGATGGTAAATGGGCCTACTGGTATGAGGACGGCAAAAAATGGTGCGAAGGCGCCTATAAAAACGATAAGCAGACAGGACAATGGACTTACTGGCATGTGAACGGAAAAAAGTGGGAAGACATCAACTATGAGAACGGGCTGAACACAAGATTTTATCCCAACGAACAAAAAGAATATGAAGTAAACCTTGTAAACGGCCAGCGCGACGGCAAATGGACCGAATGGTACAAAAACGGAAAGGTGAAAGAAGAAGGCGCCTATTTAAATGGCCTGAAAGACGGATTGTGGAGCAATTTTTATGAAAACGGGGCAAAACAGGCTCAGCGTTATTTTTCCCATGATAAATTCACTGGCAAATGGACATACTGGTTTCCTGACGGGAAATTGTGGAAAGAAATAGCTACCGAAAACGGACCTGTAACCATTTACGATTCACTTGGCCATAAGATAAGCGAGTGGTATGTGAAAAACGGGAAAAAAGATGGCCGTTCGCTTACCTGGTTCGCGGACGGGAAAATAAAAAGTGAGACAACTTTTGTGAACGACCTGCGTGAAGGCACTCAAACGATCTATCATCCGAACGGGCAAAAAATGCTGGAAGGGCAATTTAAAAATGACGAGAAATCCGGAAAATGGCTTCAGTTTTATGAGAGTGGAAAAAAATGGAAAGAACTGAATTACGATAACGGCCTGAACACGGCCTGGTACGAAGATGGAACAAAACAGGAAGAAGGATATGTCAAAAATGGCGAAAAGGATGGCGTATGGACCAAATGGTACGCCAACGGAAAGATGCAGGAAAAAACCAATTATAAAAACGGCCTCAGGGCCGGGCCGTCACAAACCTGGTTTGACAACGGTAACAAAGAAATGGAAGGTTTTTACGTCAACGATTCGCTGAACTGCTATGCCCGCTGGTGGCGAAAAAACGGCAACAAAGAAATGGAAGGCAAAACCCAAGGTGACATGCAGGACAGCATCTGGATCTTTTATTATGAAAACGGAGCCAAGGGTAGTATCGGCAATTTTGTGAAAGGCAAACAACAGGGCCCATGGATTTATTATTACGAAACCGGCGAAAAATGGAAAGACGGCAGCTTTGTTGACGGCAAAAAATCCGGTCTATGGACAATCTATTATGAAGACAGCCAAAAACAACGCGAAGGAACCTTTGAAAACGATAAAGAAAGCGGCTTGTGGACCAGTTGGTACCGTAACGGACAAAAACAGGACATGGGCACATTCAAAGACGGTAAAATGCACCTGAAATGGGAAGGATGGTACGAAAAAGGAAACAAAAAATATATTGCCGAATACAATGACGGGAAAAGAAACGGGAAATATACATTATGGTGGGAAAACGGCAATATGCGCACCGAGCAGATGTATAAAAACGGCGAAAAGAACGGCGCTTCAAGTGAATGGTATGAGAACGGAAAAATATCCGAATCAGGTTATTACGCCGGGGACCTGAGAAGTGGTTACTGGAGCTATTACGACCAGTACGGTGTGATGTTCAAAGAACAAAGTTTTGTAAACGGGAAGCCCGACGGAAAATTTGTTGAATATTATCAGAACGGACAGAAATCAAGCCAGGGGCTTTTTGTAAACAACCTGCGCGAAGGAACCTGGTTTTACTGGGATAAAGACGGTAAACTGTCGTATAAGATTACTTTCAGCAAGGGTAAAAAAGTTGGCGAAGAAGGCACAAAAGATCCCGTACCGCCGAAATAAAACCGAAATAGCACGCATTACAAACTAGCACAAGCAATGAATAGTTTCTAAAGGCAAGTGCTACAAGCGAACGCAAACTAGTATGAAAACATTTGAACTCATCTTGATTTTTGTAATTGGAATTGCCTTTTCAATAAGAAACTATAGCTATTTTAAGTATAAAAAACTAAATGACGGACAAAATTCAAAAGTCAAAGATTATGTAAAAGAATTTCATCCGACAAATAAATTTTCATTGAATTTTTTATCTCTTTTTGTAATTATTCCTATAACAGAAAAAGCAAAAAATAAAGAAAGCAAAAAGCAAAAAGCAATCGTGAACATAGCAACTTTAGCGATTTATTTCGTAATTGTGATATTTATTGCATTGATGATATCAGGATACTCAAAAATAATTTTGCCAAAATTTTGACGTTGATGGCACATATTACAAAAACAGTTTGTGCGTGTTTTCTACACGTATTATATGTAACCAAATTAATTTACAAACATTTTATTGGGGGCTAAAGCCCCTGCGGTATCGGCTCTTTCATTTGCCCCGACTTTAAAGTCGGGGCAATTAAAGCATCTTGATTATTCGGGCTTTAGCCCAATATGTGAATTATTAGAATAATAGCTAATTCGCCTTAAAAAAAAGAAAGCTGACATTATTGACAGCTTTCATTTAAAAAAAACATTTTTAATTGCCTAAATTTTCAATTTCAAACTTCCGAAAAATTCACGCCCGGGAGCCGGCTGATAGCTGTTGTAATCAGGGCCATTATTGGGTTCCGTAAAACCAAAATAATGTTCATCAAAATATTCTTAACCATAAAACTCATCTCGCCTTCCACAGGGCCTAGCTTCCAGTTGTATGCCAGTTGTCCGCTGAAAATTTTAAATCCGTTAACCCATGAGCTTCGGACAACACCATTTTCATGATATTCATTATAAATAGAATCATCAACCTGAATACACCATTTCGATTGATACTGCGCGTTAAGTGTAAGCGTGAAATTCTTCAGGAAGTTGTACGAAAATTCTGCTGTAAGCATATGCTCCGGGCTTTGAGGGATAAAATGCGCTTCTATACTGTCATGAGCAGGATAAACGAAATGAGAATACGTATAAGCCACATCCAGCGTGAGGTCTTTTATCGGAGAATATGATACAAAGGCTTCTATGCCCCATTTATTTTCTGCTTTGTTGGCAAAAAAGGCCGTATTATTTCCTCTTCCGGGTAAACTATACCGGTAAAAACCATTTTTTGTTGCCATGTAATATCCGGCTACATCATAATGGAAAAAGTCTTTAATATCGCCTCTAACACCTAACTCACCACCTTGTGAAGTTGCCGGCAGGATCTTGGTATTGAAGCCTCCCCAATAATCAGGATTATTAAACAACTCATTATTTGTCGGAATTAAGAACCCGGTTCCCCAACTGGCATATAAATTTGCTGCTTTGCAGATATCATAGGCAACACCGATGCGATAGGTTGGCCGTGAAAATGTCCTGCTTCCGGTTTTCGATAAAGAATCGGGCAGCGGCAAATGATTGACTAATTGGTTGTGCACATAGTCGTAACGAAGGTTAAGGGTTACAAATACCTTTTTTACGATATCAAGCTTGTCAATTAAATACACGCCGCCACCTCTTTGGTTAATGGTCTGGTTGGCAAGCAACGTATCCGTGTCAAAACATTCGAGGCTGTAATAGCTGTCAATCCTGTCGTTATTGATCTGGTTTCCGTTTGGAACTTTAAACAGGTGTTCTGTCATGGTCATGGATTTATATTCCCCGCCAATGCTGAGGTGGTTTTTAAGTTTTTCGCCGCCCAGATGAAGGTTGTACTGAACAGAAACCCCGGGGTTGGTATAAGGTTTATAATCGTCGCCGTTGTTGGAGGTTTCACGGTAGTTGTTAAAACGGTAAAAAGCAGACACCGTTACATCCTGTTTTTTATTGATCTCATATTTGCCGATAAGGGAACCTGTCAACCGCTGTGTCAGATGAAATTCGTTATACCTGATGGCATCGGTATTGGCGGCTCTCGGGCCAACAGTATCATAACGCCCCCAGTTGATACCTTCGGAGTTTTGGTTAAAATACCTGGTGTAGGAAAGCATTTGCGTGATTTTGATTTTATCTGTCGGAGTCCAGTTAATTTTTTCACTGAAGTTATCGCCTCTGAATGATTGATGAATACGGTAACCGTCGCCGGAGGTATGAGAATAAGAAATACGATAGTTTACCTTATCTTTTGTACCGTCAAGCTGCAGACCAGTTTTCCAGAAGCCATAAGAACCGCCTGTGGCATAGAGAGTTGCGCTTATGGGTTTTTGGCCGCCGTCAAACGTGTGGATGTTGATAACTCCGCCATTACCGGAACCGCCATACATAGATGCTGCCAGTCCTTTAACCACTTCAACGCTTTGAACCGTGTTCCAGTCAACGTCATAGAGGTCGGGTGCATAACCGGCCGGGTCGTTAACAGCTATTCCATCAACAAGAACAGCTATGCCCCTGAATCCTGTTTCTGATAAAACGCCCTGGCCACGCAGGTAGATGTGGACCCTTGACCCCCCGGTGCCGTTGTCGATTTTCACGCCGGGTACAAGCCTTAAAGCTTCGTCGGCTG
>DAOQAF010000117.1:0-10858 GCA_035353775.1 Bacteroidales bacterium
AGCCTAACCACCTAACAGCCTAACCACCTAACAGCCTAACCACCTAACAGTCTAAACACCTAACAGTCTAAACACCTAACAGCCTAAACACCTAACAGCCTAACCACCTAACAGCCTAAACACCTAACAGTCTAACCACCTAACAGCCTAACCACCTAACAGCCTAACAACCTAATATTCACCCTTAAAACCCCAAAACATGTTCTCATTCCTCAAAAATCTTTTTTCCTCACAACCCCAAGCCGACCTCGGAGAGCTTATAAAAAAAGGGGCCACAATTATTGATGTTCGCTCCAAAGGCGAGTTTCAGGGCGGGCACCTTAAAGGGTCAATCAACATACCCTTAAAAAATCTTAGTGACCATATCCAAAAAATAAAGAAAGATAAACCGGTGATAACGTGTTGTGCATCCGGAGCGCGCAGCGGCGCTGCTAAAAGTATACTCAAAGCGAATGGGTTTGAAGTATATAATGGTGGGCCATGGACGAACCTCAGAAAGTATAAGAATTAGAAAAGTAGTGCGAATGTTCCATCGGTTTTTTCAACCTGCTTCCCGAAACTGTATTAATTTTACAAAAAACATATCGATGAAAAAGTCTTTTTTCATGCTGGTCATTTTAGTGAGCCTGGGTGTGACAAATAGCCTTGCACAGTGTGGAGGTTCATTAACAACTAAATATGCACCCACGAATATGGGCATTGTAATTTATTCCAACGATGTGGAAACAGTTTGGAATGCCCTGCGGCTGGCTAATTTTGCAATGGAAGAAGGCGACACCGTTTCGATTTTTTTGCTTGGCAAAGGGGTTGAGCTTGAAAGCCTGGTTAAAAAAAATGCTGACTTAAAAGAACAAACCGAGACTTTTCTTGAAAAAGGCGCTTCAATATTTGGTTGTGGCACATGCCTGAGCAGCAGGAAAAACAATGCACCGCAGATTTGCAAATATTCATCCATGAAGGATTTGTACGGTTTAATAAGGAAAAGCAAAATTGTGATGACATTTTGATATAACAAAAATGAAAGACCAAATATTCAACCTTATTAATGAACAAACGTCTCCGCTTTTTCGGATTATGTCTGTATATAATCATGATGAACCTTTAAGAAGGAATTTTGACAATAATATAACGGCATTTCATATCGGAAATGGTTATGTGCTCTCGGTTGCCCACAACCTAAGGATGGAAGCGCAACCGATAAAATCTGTCAGCGAGCAGGACTACCAGCATTCAATATTTGCTCGCTGTGATGAAAAAGAGAGAAAACTTCTGAACAGGTGTTTCCTGTTTGATGCTATAAGTAATAAGCGATATTTAAATACGGCGGACCAGCATGATGTTCAGCAGCTAATTGAATTATTCAAAAGAATCAATTATGATACAAGATGGATAACTTTGTATGCCCGGGAAATCTGCAAACCTTTTCTTATCATACAATTCGAAAATAACTCTTTTTATGATAATAATGATCTGGATGGCTTATTTGATAAGTCCCTGGTATTTCCTGAACCTGTTATTGGTGCGTATACATTTCTTATTGAACTGGAACTTGTGCAAGCGTTCTTTTCAAAGGATTTTGCATTGTACAGGATGACAAATACCGACCAAAAAATAATCAGCCGTATTCCCGCAGCCGCAATTTCATATGAAACATTTCTTCTAAATAATTTACTTTACTGTTTACAGGCATCCCCAAGCGGGACCAACCTGGGCAGGATGCTGAACGAAGCACATATTGAAGGAATACTGAATCACCATGGAGTTGATCCGGACAGGTTTGAAGGTAATCATATCAGAAAAGGACTCAGGTATTTGCTCAAAGGTTATTTCAGATTTGGTTCTTCCGGTGCTCCTTATTTCACATATGACAAGGACAGCAATTCCTTTCTTGTGAATGCAATTCAAAGTGAAGCCAGCCCTATCCAACTATCAATTAAGAACGATATGAATGGCAACTACCAATATATTAATGCAATAGCATCGCCTGTTTCAATTATTGAAAAAGAACTAAAAAAAATAATGACGGCTTAAGATACGATGGTAGTGCCTCTGTAAGATTTTTTGGCTCCTTTACATTAAAATTAATTGATAATTTCCGGTTTTTTTCTATTGAATAATTCCGGTTGTAAACACATCAGACCCGTTTTCTTTTACCATTTGCATGGCAGGCTGATTTTGCATGATAGCGCCGCCCCAGTAATTATGATCGTAAACATGAGGAGTTTCGAACCAGCTTTCAATGTTCATGATGATCTCAATTTGTCGTGTTTTATCTTTCTCAATAACAAATGATGAATTGGGCAATTTTACATTAAAATAATTCTGAACAAAGGCATAAATGGAATCGGTATTGTTTATGGAATCGCTTTTATACAACTGTCCTATACCCAGATGAAAATTAAATATCTCATCCACGTTGGTGGTATTTTTCCAGACGCCGTTGATCATCATATAATGATATCCGCCGCCTAACACACCGGGCCACATCATGTTGACTTCGGGCGGGTTCACGAACATCATGGAGATGTTTTTTGCTTCACAAATCCCGAATGTGAACGAAACAGAATCATAAGTACCCACAGGTATCGGATCATAGACTTCCCAGGTGAGGGTGGCCGGAATATCACTGTCGACATAACATATATCTTTCCAATCGTCGATGAGTTTTGTGGTGCCGTCTGACTTATGCAGGGTTACATCAGATATAAAATACTTTAGCTCGTTTATGCAGTAATTATTTCCGGCTGCGTTGGTGTATTTCATCGTGTCTTGCTCCAGGGGCAGCCCGTCAACAAGGTGGGTGAAGGTAAATTTGATTTTTCCGCTATCAGTTTCAGGCTCTGGTATAGGATCATCCTTATGGCATGAAGTAAGCGAAAGCCCAAGAATAGAATAAATAAGGATCCTTTTAAAATTAGGCATGTTCATAATGTTCAGATTTTAACATTTACAGTTATATAAAACACTCTTCCTGGTTCGTATAATTTTCCGCTTGTCCCGATGATTTTCCGGTTGAGGTGCTCATAATAGGAACGGTCAAAAATATTATTTATTCCTCCTGATACGGAAACATATTTTATGATATTGTATTTTACTGAAAAGTTGAGCAGGGCAAATCCCGGAGTATATGGTTCGTAGAAGGCTTCCGATACGTGACGCTGATCGGCAACAATTCTGGCGGAAATTTTTGGCACCAGTTTTCCCTTTAAAAACTTATAATAAATGCTTACCGTAGTTTCTAAAGGGGGTATTTCTGATAAGGCATCATTTTTCAGTATGGTATCACCGGTAACATTTGAGCCGGTAACAATATATTTTGTTACTGTGGGTGTGTATCCGTAAGTGTAGGCAGCCACCATGCTCCCGCCCAGTCTGTATTTTTCAGGGGAAGTATAACCAAATTCTGCTCCCGTAAAACCTACTGACTTCATATTTACGAATTGTTTAACTCCAAGCGAGCCAGATGTTTGAGGTGTAACAACCGAAGATGGCAGCATCACTCCCGAGATATAATCCTGTACATAAGAATAAAAACCATTAAGATAAAAATTGCCGATCTTGTCATTTGAATATTTGAAGGTCAGGTCAACTTCATTATTCTTTTCAGGTTTTAGTTGAGGATCGCCCAGGTAGTCAAAATTATCATATCCGACCGGCATCAGTTTGATAAATCGTTCGAGCATATTCGGGCTACGTGTTCCCCGGCCAAGTGCCAGCGAAACGTATAAGCCGTCTGTAATTTCTTTAGTAACGCCCATGCTTATGCTGAAATTAATAAATTGTGTGCTTACATCATTAAAATATTCGATGTCGCTTTTAATGAGTTTTAAAGTGTCTGCCGAGTTTGCATGATTGTAATCCAGCCGGAGAGCCGCATCGATCTCGAATGAAGATAATAACGTTTTGTACTCTGCAAATAATCCTATATTCTGTATCCTGGCATCTTTCCACAGGTTGGTCACTTTGGTTGTGGTGGTTCCCATCATTAGCATGGTCATGGTACGTGCACCGTCTTTATATATGTTTTCGTAATCCAGCCCCAAAAAGATTTTATGCTTTTTTACCTGCATGCCGAGTTCTGCGCGGCCTCCGATGTTTAGGGCATCCACATCCGAAACCATCTGCTTGCTTGCCCAGTTAGCACGTTGGCTGTTATCCATCAAATGGTCTACATCAGAATAATAGATTTTTAAATCCAGCGATTTAATAACAGCCGACAAATCCGTGGCATTATAATCAAGAGCGATCATGCGGGTATCATCACTTTTCTCGTCCATGGGCAGGGCAGGATATAGTACGTTTCTTCCATGAATTTCGTTGTATGAAATCAGTATGCTGTGATTTTTTTTAGGCGAATACCCTAATTTAGCGCCGTAACCATATTTTCTGAATGATGCATTAAAGGTGGTGTCGTGCCCGTCGGAGTTGCCGCTTTGATAATTACCGTAATCCCGGATAGCTCCCGTAAGTAAAAAATAGATTTTTTTGTTTCCGCCGTAAACTAAAAGGTGTTCTTTTTGCCCGTCCCAGTTGGTTTCAAACCCATATAAGGCTTCGGCATGTATCTCAAATTTTTCATAAGGATGCGGTTTTTCAGAAACCAGGTTGATTACGCCTCCTAATGCCGGGCCGTATTTTAACATGAACGGGCCTTTTATGACTTCAATGTTTTCGATGTCTTCGGCTTCTACATGCGAAGATACCGGATCCATGCGGTTCGGACAACCATTTTCTACCTTTACGCCATTGTCGAGTATTACATTTAGCTGACTGAACTTAAAACCTCTGACCACGGGATCGACAGCCACACCTCCTTTTCTTACTCCGGAAACATTGGGAATGCTTCGCAGATAATCACCCACATCGCGTATTGCCTCGCCGTCGATTTGATCTTTCTGAATATTTGTCAAAACATAAGGTATTTTCTTCAGTATACTATCCCTTATTTCAATAGGGGTTAACTTGATGGTATCTGTATTTATCTGAGCTTTTACAGATAAGGTTAAAGCTATCAATCCGATTAAAAGTATTGCTGACCTTTTCATAATAAGTTTTTTCAATCAGTAAAATTAATATATATGTAGCAGATTTAATGAAAAAACCTCACTTAACTACCTCAAACCATGTAATGGCATCATTGGGGCATACTTCAATGCATTGCCCGCAACTATTGCAAAGTTCGAAGTTAATAACATAAAGATCCGGTGCGCAGGGGACATCGATACTTAAACAGTATTTTACACACTTTGAGCAACTGTAATTATCTTTTTCTGAGATCGCATTTGCAACACAGGCTTCAACACAGTTATTACATTTGTTGCATAATGCAGTATTTATTACCGGCATGAAACCAGTTACTGATTTTTGTGATATATTATTTTGCATCATTTAAATCTGCTGTCTGATTTTTTTGTGCTGAATTTTTCAATTTTACCTGTAAGCCATCCGAGTTTTATTTCCTGCAGGTCATCAATCATTGGCAGGCAGGGTTTAATATCGAGCAGAGGAGTTTTGTCAATCATATCAATATTCTCAATTGTAATGATAGTTCCTTCTACCTTTATCAGTTTCACCACAGTTAGCCCGATAGGATTAGGGCGAACAGGTGCACGAGTGGCAAAAACTCCCCGTTCAACTGTATCCAGAAAAGGTATAACACGCAATTTATAATGACTTACTTTGTGCAGATGACAGAGCAATATGATATGTGAAAAACCTTCCAGATCTTTTAATCCTTCGGCATATTCCGGAAAAATCTCAATAGTGCCGGTTTCACCTTTAGCTCCGGTATGCTGAACGGGCACATTTTCAACAGTCTTAAAAGGCGAATGTATGATGCCTATAGGTTTATAAATTATTTCATTCATAATTTTTTATTTCCATGAATCAAAATTTATCAATTTGTTTTTTGTTCTTTGAGAATTTCAAAATGCCTGCTATCATTATTGCTGCCGCAACAATAATCATAATTATTCCAATGATTAATGATAGGTTGGTCGGTTGATATTTGATCAGAAAAATTCCAAGTCCTATCATTGCCAGTGTAGTCCTGATATAGGCAAGCAGGGTTCTTTCGTTTGCTAAAAACGTTCTCTTTTTTGCAAGTTCATCTCTTTTTACGGTTTCCTCATTCATAATTTAGTCTCTTTTATATTTTTCTTCTTTAGATTAAAATTACAAAAAAACATCTAAAATCATATCTTCTTAAATCATACATTTTAGGTTGATTAAGAAAAGGAATGGGAAATACTTATTAGTTAGTCTGATATTTATTTTCCTATTTCAACTTTCGGTTTGGATAGGAAATTACATTTTTTGTAAATAAGCATTTACAACCTCAATTACAACGCCAGAATATCCTAAAATTGGTTTTATGCCAAATTTTTCACATACTCCGTCTGCGTGTTCTGGTAATTTTCCGGCAAGAACAATAGTAACCCCTTTCTCTTGTAATAGGGAGGGTACATTGTTTTTACAATCACATCCTTGGGGAGTGTAAAGTATTTCTGTTTCGATGATGTTGTTTTTATCATCAATGGTAAAAATTGTAAAGACCTCACAAAAATCAAAATACTCATCTAAAATATTACCATTTGTTGGGATTGCTATTTTCATAATCAGTTTTCCTTTCTTTTTATGTATATTTAATAATAATAGATTTATTTTGAAATTTTCACAATCCTAAGGTGATGATAGTTCTCAAACTTTTTCCAATGCGTTTTGCAAATCAGCAATAATATCTTCCACGTCTTCGATTCCTACAGAAAATCTTACCAGATCGTCGGTTATTCCTGCAGCCAGTTTGTTTTCCTTGCTTACGGCGGCATGTGTCATGGATGCCGGATGCTGAATAAGTGTTTCTACACCGCCTAGTGAAACGGCTAATAATGCCAGATGAACATTATCCATCAGTTTACTGCCGGCTTCATATCCACCTTTTAGTCCGAAACTCATCATGCCTCCAAAACCATTCATTTGTTTTTTTGCCAGTTCATATTGCGGGTGTGTTTTTAAACCGGGATATTTTATCCATGCAATTTTTGGGTGAGATTGTAAGTATTCTGCAATTTTCATGGCACTTTCCTGTGAACGGTCTATTCGCAATGCCAATGTTTTAACTCCGCGTAATACCATAAATGCTTGTGTCGGATCCATATTGCAACCCATGTACACCATTGAATGACGGATTTTTTTATAAATTTCCTGTTCTTTCGTTACGATAATGCCGCCAACGATATCAGCATGGCCGTTGATGAATTTGGTAACGGAATGCAAAACGACATCAGCGCCAAAATCAAGGGGCTTTTGCAAATAGGGTGATGAGAAGGTGTTGTCCACGACCAGAATCAGATTGTGCTCTCTGGCAATTTCTGCACAGGCAGTAATGTCCGTAATATCCATGGTCGGATTCGCGGGTGTTTCAATATACAGGACTTTGGTATTGGACTTGATTGCTGCTTTGATATTCTCAATATTTGAAGTATTTACAAAACTTGCTTCAACCCCGAATCTTGAAAAATCCTGCTCAAGAACGCCTCTGGCAGGACCATAAACTGCATCAGAGCTGATAATATGGCTTCCTGCAGCTAACAAAGCACGATAAACACAGTTGATGGCGCCCATCCCCGAACTGGTGGCGATTCCATCATAACCATTTTCAAGTGCTGCAATATTTTGTTCAAGCGAACGTATGGTGGGATTAGCAATACGGGTATAAATAAATCCATTACTTTTTCCTGAAAAACAGTCGGCCCCGTGTTGTGCATTTTTAAACCTAAATGTTGACGTTTGATAAATAGGTACTGTTGCGCTGCCGAATTCGTCATCAAACGCTCCAGCATGAATTAATTTAGTATTAAAACCTGATTTCTTTGTTTCCATTTATTTCTACTCGTTAAAATTATTTACTAAAAAAAGTTCTTGTAATGTCTTTGTAAAATATTCCGGAGGTAAGCACGGCCTGAGCGACTCTTTCATAATAAATGCTAACGTAATTTCTGCTTTATTTATCATATCCATTGATTGATTAAAAAGTTCATATTCAAATGTGATTCGTGCTCTTGGTAATTCATTTATCATTGTTTTTACTGTCAGCAGATCATCATAGAAGGCAGGCTTAATAAAATCAAACTTCATAGAGATGACTGGCATATATATGCCTGTTTCCTCCATTTCTTTGTAACATAACCCCAGTTCACGCATTGCTTCCCAACGCGCAGTTTCATAGTATCTGACATAATTGGAGTGATGCACAAAACCCATTTGGTCCGTATCGGAATATTTTACTCTAAATGTTGTTTCATGTATTATCATCTTAGCTAGTTATTTTCACAATTCTCATGGCTGTGGCAACTTTCGCCGCTGTCTGTAATTGTTTCTTCCAGATAAGCTTTAATTACATTTTTCACATCACCACTGCATCCTCTGATCACTTCAATTCCACTGTAATTCAACACACCCAAAGCTCCCATTCCCATGTTACCTGCAAGCATCACGGTAACTCCCATTTGTGCAAGCATGGGTGCGATATTCGATTTACATCCGCACCCTTCAGGCGATTTCATCGTTTCTTCTTTTTCAACCTTACCGTTTTCAATTGTAAAAATTGTGTAATATTCACAATGGCCAAAATGGTCATCTACTTGTCCGTTTCTTGTTGGTACTGCTACTTTCATAAAAATATTCTCCTCGTTTTTTTAAATTTATGTACTGTTTACTATGCTTATTTATTCAGAATTTTTTTCATTATTGTTTCTTTGTCGATTTTTTTTGTACAGAAAAACCAGTCGTAACAATGCATTTCTTCTTTATTTTCCATACGTTCTTTTGCAACTCCGCAGGAACCTGCTGTGGGAACAATTACTTCATCACCGGGTTGCCAGTCGGCAGGTGTTGCAATTGAAAAAGCATCAGCAGCCTGCATGGCAATTAGTGCACGGTATAATTCTTCAAAGTTTCTACCTAAACTCAAAGGATAATAGATAATAGCCCTGATAATACCTTTCGGATCAATAAAAAATACAGCGCGTACTGCTTTTGTGCTGCTTTCCCCTGGCTGGATCATTCCAAATTTCTTAGCTACTTCCATCGTAATGTCTTCGATCAATGGGAATTTAACTTCCACATCTTTCATGCCTTTATATTCTATTTTCTCTTTAATGGTCCTTAACCATGCAATATGGCTGTATAAGCCGTCAACCGATAACCCGACAAGTTTGCAGTTTGCCTCTGCAAATTTATTTTCCATGCTAGCAAAAGTCATGAACTCTGACGTGCAGACTGGTGTGAAATCGGCAGGGTGGCTGAACAATATTACCCAGCTACCATTGTAGTCTGATGGGAAATTAATGGGTCCCTGCGTTGTTATGGCTTTAAATTCCGGTGACGCATCGCCAATTCTTGGCATAGCTGTCTGTAATTGATTTGTTGTTTCCATTTTTTTATTAATTTATTATTTTTATTATTTGACTCATATTTATTGTTTCATCATTTATTATTTGTGTTTTAATTTTGATTTTTTCGGCTGCTTTAATAGATTTTATCCCAAACTTCACAGATATTATCTTTTCAATCTGATGCTTTGACAACAATTTAATAATTTCTTTTCCGACATTAATAGAAAAGTAGCCCACCGTATTTCTAATAAAGTCTATTTTCTCACTTTCAGTATCATAAACCATGAAATAACTGCATTTGCTAAAGCAATAATCAAGTTTTGATTTCATAGTATTTCCTGATGCTGCGACGGCTATTTTCATTGTTATTGTTTTGTCTTATTCAGATCAACTAATTCTTCTTTATCATAAAGTTCGCAATCAGAACATTGAACATGATTTTTTCTCCCGTTTATTAATTTATAGCATTTCATACATCGGAGCCATTCCTTTTCAAATTGCACATTTCCTCCTTCAATTTCTATCGATTTTCCTTCAACAAATGCCGTGGCGATTTTTTTTAAAGCATTATTGTACAAGCGCGTAAACGTTGGTCTTGAAATTCCCATTCTTGACGCTGCTTCATCCTGCTGCAGGTTGTCGTAGTTCATGAATTTCAGTCCTTCAAATTCATCATAATTAAGAATAACGCTTTCGTGCTTGCATTTTTTTAAACCGTAAGGCCTAAAACCAATCATTTTTGGTGGCGTACATACTCTTCTGCTTCTTTGTGGTCGTGGCATATGGTTTAATTCCTTTTACAGGTTAATAAAAATACCGGATATTCCTTTATTATATCATTTTCGCCTGTACGTTTAATGGTAAAGCATTTAGTATGTTTGATATCAATAAAATGATGTTTTTGTAATGTCGCGCTGAGTTCATCAACATCAAATCCTTTATGGCCGGTGAAATTTTCATCATGAAAGGTCCCGTCTTCGGAATACAAATCAGCAATGGCTAAGTAAGCTGAAGGTTTCAATAAATTGTAAAAGCGTTCAAAGATCAATTCAATATCTGTAACATGATGCAGCACCATCTGTGTGAAAATTATATCAAACTTTTCATCATTCAATTCATTTTTTTCAAGGTCTAAAAGCAAAGTTCTCATGTTCTTTGCGCCCGTTGCCATAATTTTTTCATTCGTCACACGAATCATTTCTTCTGAACTGTCAATTAATAAAATTTCCTTGAAATGATCTTTCAGCAAAAAGCTGAGTATTGCTGTACCTGTTCCGAATTCCATTGCCCTCATGTTATGTTCTAATGGTATGGAATTAAGTATACCCTTTGCAATGGCTATCGAGCGTTCCGTTTGCATGGGATTTTTATCCCATTCCTGTGCTTTCAAATTAAAATCGTTCATTTTATAAATAAATTTCGACAAAGGTAATGAACCTGCGTTCATAATACAAATTTATTTT
>DAOQAF010000118.1:0-10624 GCA_035353775.1 Bacteroidales bacterium
TTGATTTTATTGTTTCACGCGCTGTAACCAGCCTGCCCGATTTTATCAAACTGGTGAAAAAAAATATCAGCGAAGAAAGTTCAAACAGCCTTACAAACGGCATATTATACCTGAAAGGCGATGACGCGGCCAAAGAAATAAAAAACCTGAAAGCAGGGAAGTTTATTTTCGATATTTATCAATACTTCCCCGAAGAATATTTTGAGACGAAAAAGATTGTTTATTTGTACAATTTGTAAGGACGAGCCCGGCGCTATCCTATATTTTCTGATACCAACTGTAAATAACAGGGTTGCCGGCTCTTAACCTGATGGTAAAATCATCAATCAAAAAGCTTTTCCGGCCCGGATTCCAGATATAAATCTTCAGCAAAAGATCCTTTTTATCAAATGGAATATCGTACAACATCAGGGTGTGATGAATCCTGACCCAGCCCTCATTGGAGCTTTTGTTTGTCAGGAAATCGCTGAATTCAGAAGAGCTCCAGTTGATCACGGAGTCGCCGGCTTCGATGGAAGCAACGAGCGTCGCGTCATTCAGGCCTGCTGCCTGAAAGGTTTCGACAGAGATATCAATAAAATTATATTTGCCCGCAACAATCTCTTGTAAAGGCCTTGTGTAGGTTAAGGAAAACTCTGCACTGCTGTCGATCCGGTAAGCGTTGTTTCCTGAAAAACTCAGCGTATCCGTAAATTTGTTTTTATCAACCGAAGACCAGTATTTTTTTTCTTTAGTTTCAAAATCGTGACATTCAATAATATTATCGGCCTTAGCCGTTGTTCTTGAAAAAATATAAGTGGTGCCTCCAAAATAATTTTTTTGCTGTACTATGGACGGGTAATAATCCTGAATAACAGCAACCGTGACCGGATCGCTGTCCGACAGGCAGCCGAAATACAGGTACCTGCAGGAATGGCTTTGCACCTCTAAATATGAAATAAGTTCTTTTTGGGAAAAGCCGGTATCCACCCATGTAAAGCTTGTGTCGAGGTTTAGTTTTTTGATGTAAAACTCAGATATTTCCTTATCCGAATCGATGAGCGATGCCATGTGTTTATATAAATTACCGGCATCACGGCGGTCGGTCAAGATATGAATATAAGCCGAATCATAAAGCGATGAATAATGCTTTCTTTCCATCGTCAGCGCGTATGTATTCACCGAAAGGATCAGCAGCACAAGCACCAGATTGATGATGGGTCTCTGAGGTTTTATATGTCCGAACAAAATAAAAAACAAAAACGGGAAACTGAAGATCAGCACGGAATACTGCATCACATTATTCACAAATTTCGAATACAGCAACCCGACAACAAAAGGCAGAAAGAACCAACAGGCAAACAATATAAATTGCCTGAATTTAAAATCCTGTTTTTTGATTTTTATAAGACCGTACAAAATGAGCAAAATTACAAGCGCCCCGGTAACTTTAGAAAACTGAAAAATGTATGCGATGTAGTTTACAAAAAAATCACTTTGAAATTTCCCCAGCCAGTTTTCATTTCCGCCTAATTGTAACTGCGATAAAATAATATTTATGTGAGGTACGTAGATCAACATAATGAGGAAACAACAAGCCAGGTATTTCGGCAAATACTTCCTCTGAAGAAGAAAAAGCCCGCTAATGCCTGCAATGGCGGCAAACACCAGGCTGAAATGATGATTGTACGAACAGGCAGCGGCAGATAGTATAAAAATCAGGCTGTTCAGGTAAAACCTTTTTTCGGGAGATTTTACCAGGTCTGTCAGGGCATTTACCATCAGCAGAGAAAAAAACAAACCCGAAATGTAGGGCCTGGCAATCTGGCTGTAAAAGACCGTAAATTGTATGCTCGCGAGAAACGAAGCCGATATCAGGGCCAGGGTTTCGTTGTACCATTTTCGGGCGATAATATAAATGAGATACACAGAAAAAACTCCACAAAGAATGAAGGGAAGTTTGACAATCCATTCGGCCTCTCCGAAAATTTTTATCCAATAATAAAGAAACACCTGAACCCCGGCAGGAAGGGTATCCACGATCACCCCTTTTTCTATTAATTCGGAAAATGTATCAAAACGAGTGCGGAAAAGCGCACTGAATTCATCGTGCGTGTATGGAATTTCAAATAAATTATAAAAACGCAGAACACAGGCAACTATGATGATTAGTATCAGAATTATTTTATTGCTCAGTTTCATGCGTGGTCGCGCTTATGTTACTGTGATCAGGGCTTTTCTTTATGGGCACCTCAAAAAACTTCAAATTTCTTCGTTGGTCTTCGTTCTTCAAATCCTCATGTACGCACAGTACACTGCGGTTTTCAGAACTTCGACCGCTTCGAACTTTTTTGTTTTTTGAGGCGCCCGATCCAGGTTATTAGAGGCGCCCTTATACAAATACATTCCCTGCCTGTGAATATCAAAAATACTCACAAATTTAGCAAAAATTACACACCCCGGTAAATGTTGGTTAAAGCAAAAATCAGCAGATGATCATAGAAAAAAAATGATGAGAAAATGATTAACTATATTTTCCCCTTTACAGAATCCTGTGAAACGATCATGTAAACATCTTCATTCTTTTTTTTCATCTGATAGTTTTCGCGTCCATAACGCTCCATGGTTTCCCTGTCAGTTTTCAGTGCTTCGGAAAGTTTTTTCATATTCTGAATTTCTTCCGTGTAGAACTTCTTCTGCTCCAGCAGCCCGTTCATCTCTTTGCGCTGTGCCAATTGGCTTACAAGGTTGTCGGTGTCTAAAAAGCCCACCCAAACGATAAAAGCTAAAGCAGCAAGGACATAATAATTTTTCAGGATACTCCAGATTTTTAAAAATATCTTTTTCATAATAGTACAAATATAGAAAATGCTTTTGTATTATCCGCCAAAAATGATAAAAAAATTTTTACAGGTCAAAAGCAGCTAATTGTTCTTCGGTAAACTTACCATTTATCCAGGTATTGTCTAAAACAGCGTTGTATTTTTTATAAAAATTTATAGCAGGCTCATTCCAGTCGAGCACCTGCCAGTGCATACGTTTTGCACCTACTTCTCTGGCTTTTCTGATCACTGCTTCAAATAATAATTTCCCTGCTTTGTATCCCCTGAACTTCTCTTTGACGATAATATCTTCGAGGTACAGGCATTTCCCTTTCCACGTGGAATAGCTGAAATAATAAAACGCCATCCCCAGCACCTGTTCCCCGTTACAGGCAAGTATCACTTCAAAGACAGGATTGGCGCCGAATCCGTCCCTTTCGAGGTCTGCAGCGGTAACTGTAACTTCCTGCGGTGCACGTTCGTATGTTGCCAGTTCTTTTATCAGTTCCAATATTTCGGGAATGTCTGATTTTTCTGCTTTTCGTAATGTAATATTCATTGTTCCTGTTTTTTTATACTATTCTTTAATAAATCTCTGACATTGCTTTTGCTTTCCGCTAAGGCTAATAAAGTAAACACCGTCAGGCATTTCCGAGATATTGCAATTAATTTTTTCGTTGTTCTTTGTTACAAACGACCTTACCAATTTTCCGTTTATATTATAAAGTTGGATCTTCAGTTTTTCATCAACTAAATCCTTTTTAATAAGAATACATAGCTGATCTGCGGCCGGATTAGGAAATACAGTCATTGCATCATCCGGATCGACAGATGCAGATAAATCGCTGTAAGTATCATCATTGGTAAGAATGGACGTCTGGCAGAAATATTCCACCAGAAAAATAAAATTGTTTTTGCAAAACAAATTCTGAACCCCATATTGATTGGGAAGCCGCCTGTAGTCAAGGCCTCCGCGATACCATCCTGTTGGTGCCAGCGATGCCCTGTCATACGCATACAATCCATGCAGGCGGTAAGCACAATAAAGTCCAAACGTGTCAGCAGCCATAAAGGTAGGTGCTCCGTTAGTCAGGGCCGTCGTTGTTAGCTCATTCAACTCATAAACAGGGTTGTTATAATCAAGGGAATATTTTACCAGTCCTTTGTTCGACACAAAAACAAAACAATTGTTTCCCGAAACGGCCATCATCTGTGCATCCTGATTCCCCGCAAGCATCACGGATGCTATTTGCTGAAAATTATTTCCGCTCACATCAAAAACAGAAATGCTGTCGTTGTTGGATATGTATAGTTTTTCTCCGGCAACAGCCATATCGTTTATATTCATGCCGATTATCGTATCTACCGAGGGCATATAAGGATTGCTGACATCAATAATTACCAGGCTGTTGTTCAATTCTGAGAAGATACGGTGGTTGACTACTATGAAACGTCCGTCGCATACGGCCTGCTGAATGTATCCGGTCTGTATCAGCGAATCGGCCCTGTAAACCCTGAATCCCTGGTAGGAAATATTACCGGTGTAAATGTATTCCCCATCGGATGAAAATTTTATATGCACACAAAAGCCGGGGTCTTCGTTTTGCCTGATCAGGACGGGAAATGCCGGATCGGAAATATCATAAAGTTTGTATCCGAAGCCCTCATTGGCAACAGCCATTTTGTTCCCATAAACATCGGCATCACAATTCCAACCGCCGGTGGTGGTTTTCCCGGATACCTGCGGGTGCTGAAAATCATGAAGGTCAACCGAAAGTATGCCGTACCATTCCGAAGCGACATACATTTTTTTCCCGTTCAACGTCATATCAAAATTCCATAAACCTCCCGGAAGGTAATTGATCAGATGCACATGAGCAGGGTTGGTAGCATCATAAGCCCTGATATAGCAGGTGTCAAGCGGGCCATTAGGTTTTATGGCTCCCCAGTTTGACACATAGATAGTATCGTTTATGTTTTCAGCGTTAAAAGGAAGGGCAATGGCTGCAAGATAGAGTCCATCGACGGTATCTGAAAATATCTTTTGCGGAGAAGCAGGATTGCTTACATCAAGGGTGTAGAAAAGGCCGTTCGGTGCAATTTGATTGATGCTGGTTCCACTCATCACATGGAGCAAATTATTGTTTTTTCCAAAAATTACATTTTCAGACAGAAAAGTTCCCTGCTGGTAAAATGAAATAAAGGCAAAAGTATTGGCATCATAGAACGACACTCCGTTCTGACTGCCCCAATGTTGTCGCGATACCGCACACAGGTTGTTTTTTACATCCACACCAACCACGGTGCTGCCAAACTGAGGAACAGCAAAATTTGCAATTTTTGTAAAGGTGTTGCCGTGATCTTTGTAAGCACACATTTTATTGTATTGTGCAAGATAAATAGTATCCCCTTTGAAGGCAACAGCCTGTGTTGCCATGCCGGCGCTGTCGGGCAGAATGTCGAAAATCCGTAGCGGATGGGCGGGATCAGCAATATCCCATTTTGTCATGCCGTCGTAATTGGCACATACATACAAAAAATGGCCGTGAATCTTCATGCGGATGATCTCTGATCTGTAGCGGTATTCAAAACCATAGGCATAGGGAATCAGAGAGCCGCTTCCCACATAATAAGATCTAAGAGTTGAACCTGTTCCGGTGAACACATAATCATTGTAATATTTTATGGACTGGCAGGCAGCGCCGGTATTAGCCCCTAAAAACTGCAGGTTATTCTGCGCCGGGATACCCGTAAAACAAAACAAAATAACCGTTAAAGAAAATATTTTTCTCATCAGCTTTTTAGGATTAAATAAAGCAGCTAACGAATTTACAAAGAAAAATTAAGTTGTACAATTACAAACCGATCTGGTCTGCAATTTCCTTCATAGCATTGACAGAAATTTCAGCAAATTCAGCTATGGGCATCCCTATCTTTTCGCATTCCATGATTGTTTCACGATTCACCGAAGCCGCAAATGCCTTTTCCTTCATGCGTTTCACCACAGATTTTGATTTGACCGCATAGAGTTTTTTTTCGGGATATACCAGTGTTGTTGCGATTATCAAACCAGTAATGGTTTCGCCTGCTGCCAATGCATGGTGAAAGACGGTAGACCTTGGCTGATCGGCTGATTCCTCATTGTGCATACGTATCGCATCAATAACATCCTCGTCAACTCCGGCTTTTCTCAGGATTTCGATGGCAACCTGTCCGTGGGTTTTAGCATCGGCATTGGTAATTTCCACATCAATATCATGAAGTAGCCCCGCTATGCCCCATTTTTCCTCATCCTGTACGAGCCTGCGCGCCAGGGCTTTCATCACGGCCTCCGAAGCCAGGCAGTGGTTGATCATGTTTTCTTTTTTTATGAATTGGTGAAGCAGTTCAATTGCTCTTTCTCTGGTGATTCCGCTTGACATTTTTTAGGGGTTTAGGTGTTTAGGGGTTTAGGTGTTTAGGTGGTTAGGTGTTTAGGCGGTTAGGTGTTTAGGCGGTTAGGTTGTTAGGGTTCATTTCACTTCTCACTTCTCACTTCTCACTTCTCACTTCTGACTTCTCACTTCTGACTTCTCAATTCTCACTTATGACTTCTCAATGAAAATCCAAACTATGCAGCATATAAATCAGGTGCTCTAGCATGGTCGTTATTTCAGTCATGTATTCCTCCACAGCTTTTACGCTTCCGGGCAGTGTAAATACAAGGGTTTCTCCAATAACTCCTGCAACCGAACGACTCACCAGCGCATTGGTTTTTTGTTGTCCGTATTTCATACGTATCATCTCCATGATACCGGGAATTTCTTTTTCCAGCATGGGTTTTACCACATCGGGCGTAAAATCTTTCGGGCCGATACCCGTACCACCTGTGGTAATGATGATATCGTATGCATTCACCGAATCTGTAATCAGTTTTCTGAGTTGTTCTGCGCTATCAGGGATAAGGGTTTTATGAATTTCGTACTGACGTTTTTTGGAAATAAAAAATTGTTCAATAAGTTCTGATATCCGCTGTCCGCTCCTGTCTTCATACACGCCTTTGCTGGCGCGGTCGCTGAGAGTGATGATATGTACCTTGAAAATTTTAGGGACATATTCACCTTCATCATCTGCTTTTATGCTTCCGCCATGCAGTACACGGCAAAAAATACCTTCTTTAGGCATCACACATTCGCCCACTTCGTTAAAGATTGCACACGTGCTACCGTGACATTTCTTTCCTATCTGAGTTACTTCTAACTCCACATCGTTGATCTTAAACCGGTCGAGAGGTGCGGCATCTATCAGGTTCATACCCGAAATGGTCAGGTTTTCGGCAAACTCGCCGAAGTTAATCTTCCGTTTTGCTTTTTGCTCAGACTTGGCAATACTTTCGGTTGATAATAAACTCACCTGTCTGTGCCAGTCGCCGGAATGAGCATCATGGTCCACCCCAAGTTTATTGATAAGGATCACATCAACCGGATGTTTCACGGTACCGGTCTTTTCAGAAATATTTACTGATTTAATTTTTATTTTCATACATTTATTTTAAAACTCCTTAATGGCATGTTTTGCAATGTAATCAGGCCCGGGAAGGTCTTTTGTCCCCATTGATTTTTTTCCTAATCTGACCACGACCATATTTTTATCGGGTATCACCATAATATATTGCCCTAAAATACCCCGGGCATAAGACACTTTCGTTGAATCACTATATAGTATCCACCAGGAATAACCATAATAATCAACTGTATTGCCTTCTTCATCGATCAGGTTTATAGGCTCCAGAGATTTTTTTACATATTCTTCAGAAACTATCCGATGGTTATTAAATACGCCATTATGCAGGTACAGCAACCCAATCCTCGAAAAATCCCGGGCATTTGAGTTGAAACAGCAGTACGCCTTTTCCATCCCGTCCTTTTTGTCCAGGCACCAAAGCGCATCGTTTGCGGCCCCTAAGGGTCTCCATAATTTCTCCGAAGCATATTCGCTCAGGGTTTTACCTGTTGCTTTGCGAATTATATAGGCAAGCACCAACTGGTTCGAGCTTTGGTAATTGAATTTTTTACCCGGAGTTTCGGTAACTTTCAGGTTCAGCAACATCTTTTCCAGGTTGCGGCCGTAATAGGCCTTGGTTGTTTTCGAAAACAGTCCGTCGTAGCTTTCGTCCCAGTTAAAAGAAGCGCTCATCGTCAGTAAATGTTTTATGGTAAGTTCAGCATTTAGTCCCTGCTTATATTCAGGTATGAAATCCGAGACTTTCTGATTAACACTCTTTATTTTCCCTGCATCAATGGCAATCCCAATAAGGATACTGACAATACTTTTGGCGGCTGAAAACGAATTTGAAAGTGAATTCATTCCATATCCGTCCCAGTATTCTTCATAATAAACCGAATCATTTTTTAAGACCAGAAAAGCCACGGTTTGTGATTTTTTGAGATAATTTCTGAATTCCGCAGATAATTTTGTTTTGTTATAGGATAAGGCATCGGGTATGGGAATAGAGCTTCCCGCTTTCACGGTACGGTTTTCAAAGATGGCACAATCGTCAATACCAACGTAACGGTATATCAATGCCGCATATATGTAACTATTGCCTGAAAAAACAACAACAAGATTGATCAGTAATATCAATGCAAGGATAAAGAGCAGGATTTTTTTTATTAGTTGCATTTTAATTCAGTATTATCCTATCCGATCTTTTCCTTGCTAATCAATTTAATATCCGAAATTACCATACCCTTATCGACCGCTTTGCACATGTCATAAACCGTCAGCAGCGCCACACTCACGGCAGTGAGGGCTTCCATTTCAACGCCGGTCTGCCCGATACATTTCACCATACTTTCGGCCATAACGCCATTTTTTTTCAGTGTGCACTTCACATCAATTTTTGTCAGCAGCAAGGGATGGCAAAGGGGTATCAGCATGGCATTCTGCTTGGCAGCCTGTATGCCGGCAACCTCGGCCACGGTGAGGACATCACCTTTTTTCATTTCGTTATCTTTTATCAGCTTGAGTGTTTCTGCTTGCAGAATAATCATCCCGCTTGCTTTGGCAATACGGGTTTGCTGGGGTTTATGTCCGACATCTACCATATTGGCTCTGCCGGATGAATCGGTATGTGAGAGTTTTGGCATAACTAAAAATTGGATATTCAAAAATAATATTTTTAATGTTACCACCTCTATTTTTAACTGCGAAGGATGCAAAGACAGGGTATTATTTTTTTCTCGCAAAGACGCAAAAACGCTAAGTAAGATTATTATTTTCTCTGTGGCTCTGTGCCTCTGCGGCTCAGAAACGCCTAAAACACTAAACAGTTAATTTTCCTTAAAACAAGGTCCCCACCAACAAATAAATATTCAGCCCGGAAATTACTGCTACAATAGCAAAAAGTAAAATGAGGTTCCTGTAACCTTTAAGAACGCAACTTAGTTTTGTTTCCATTGCTTAATTTTCTTCACATTTACTTGTTCTTATGTAAAGAAAATTCCAAAATCTATACATAATGTATTATCTTTGTAAAGAAAATTTAGAAATCTATACATAATGAGTGTTCAGAAAAAATGGAAGCTACAAGAATTGCCGCTGGCAATCGATTTTGAAACCAAAAAAATATTAAAAAGTTTACCGGCTGCACATTCTGCTTTAGCAGAGTTAAAAGGAGTAGCATCAACGATACCCAACCAGAACATTTTGATTAATACTTTAGGATTACAGGAGGCAAAGGACAGTTCTGCTATAGAAAATATTATTACCACGCATGATGATCTTTACAAGTCTGAGCTAAACTTTGAATCATTTAATTCGCTGAATGCAAAAGAGGTTCAAAACTATATTTCGGCATTAAAAACAGGGTTCGATTTGATTTCGCAAGAAAATTTGTTAACTAATAAAATGATTTTGCAGATTCAGGAAGTGCTTGAGAATAACAAGGCGGGGTTCCGAAAACTACCCGGAACAGCATTGAAAAGTTCAGCTACTGGCGAAACCATTTATACACCGCCACAGAATTATAATGAAATAAATCGTTTGATGACAAACCTGGAGAAATTCATTAATGATCCTGAACTTGGAGATTTTGACCCCTTAATAAAAATGGCTATCATACATTTCCAGTTTGAGAGCATTCATCCTTTTTATGATGGCAATGGCCGGACAGGTAGAATAATTAACATTCTTTATCTGATAATCCAGAAGCTTCAAACACTGCCAATTTTATACTTAAGCAGTTATATAATTAAAAACAAATCAGATTATTACAGATTATTGCAAGAAGTAAGATTAAAAAATTCCTGGGAGGAATGGATACTTTTTTTGATAAAGGGCATTGAAATTACGTCAAGGGAAACTATTGAACTTATAACCCAAATCAGGGTACTGATGATGACTTATAAAAATCGTTTAAGGAATAATTATAAGTTTTACAGCCAGGATCTGTTAAATAATCTGTTCAAACATCCTTATACAAAAATTGAGTTTGTTATGAATGATTTGAAAGTCTCAAGGTTAACTGCGGCAAATTATTTAAACAAATTAGCTGATGATGGACTTTTAAATAAAGCAAAACTTGGAACAGGGAATTATTATATCAATGAGCCTTTGTTTAAATTATTATCCAAACGTTAACCCACATTGCAGCCTTAAGTGTTAAAAATCGACTATTTTCTGTTGATAACCCCAGTATTTATCAACAATACGGGAATGACAAAAAATGGAATACTTGAATATCAACAGTTTTAGGGTGTGTGATTTTTAGGATTTAAAATGTGTTCCCGGTCAAATCTTTTTTTGAGGTGCTGCGTATAATGGAGAAAAATAAAAAATGGGAA
>DAOQAF010000119.1:0-10614 GCA_035353775.1 Bacteroidales bacterium
TACGGCCAATATAACCCAAACTATTGATTTTTAAGCTGCAGGTCAGGAGTTCTGATATTATAATACCTCAAACGATAAATCCAAGCCCAGACGGTATTTTGCCATTGGGGATTCAGGGGAATTCAGCCTCAAAAAAATTGTTGTACTATTTCACAACACCAGACACAAAAAACTGTGACAAATTATCGATACAGCTTCTGTTATTCCGTCAGAACGACCTTACCGCCCTTACATAATACGGGTGGTATTTATGATTTTCCTTAATGCTGTCGTTGCCGAAGTCGTGCGACCACGCATAGTGTTCATTGCTTTCGGAGCTGCTCCAGTAGCGGTCGCTGGCAAAGCCACCGATGAGGTCTTTTGACTTATACAATTTGTCCAGTTCGTCCCGGCTGGGCAGGAACCAGTCATCATATCCTCCCGAAACCAGGGTGTCGCACACATAAGCGGCGCCGGATTCGTTACATCCGTTCACAATCGCGATGGTATTGGCCCTGCCGGCTCCCAGTGCAGTTGAGGTTGCTCCCGTGGAGGTTCCCGAACAGCCCCATTCAATGAGTGAAAAATGACACAAGGTATCGACTATTAATCCGTGCTTTACATTGGCATCGTACCCGGGGTCGTCAGGTTGCAGGATATATGCCAGTATCCCGCCCTCGTAATCAGAACCAATTTCGATACAGGAGCCATCGTTTTCATTGGCCTCTGCATTATAATTCAGAGCCGCCTGGTTGGTACAGCCGCCGGTTTTCTTTTCGCAACTATTTAAGGTTAAGATACATGCAAGTAAAAACAGGCCAAAAAATATTTTTTTCATGTTCATTTTTTTTGAGAGTGCAATTTACAAAAATATTTTTAATGTGAAATTTTTGAAATAATTTATACCCTTTTTGTGCAAAAAATATTTTACAAAAAACTAACACCTTATGCCTGATGGTTAATAGGCGGTAATGAATTTTTTTGTACCTTTGCCCCCGTAAAAAAACGTGTTATGAAAAAAGTATTAGGAATAGGCAATGCGCTGGTTGATATTATGACCATCCTTGATTCAGAGGATTTTTTAAAACAAATTGATATCCCGAAAGGTAGTATGCAGTTGGTGGACTTTGATCTGTCATCTTCGATTTTAAAACTTTCCGATAAATTTAAAAAAGAATTGTCTTCGGGAGGTTCTGCTGCAAACACGATCCATGGCTTGGCGAACCTTGGAACGCCAACGTCTTTTATCGGTAAAACAGGGAATGATACCTATGGGAAATTTTTTGCCGATGATATGCGTAATATTGGAATTGACCCGATATTGCTTACAGGGTCATCAGACACCGGCTGCGCCATTGCGCTTATCAGCCCGGATTCGGAAAGGACCTTTGCCACCTACCTTGGAGCTGCCATAGAACTTTCACATGATGATCTGGCCGCCGAAATGTTCTCGGAGTTTGATTATATTTATATCGAAGGTTATCTCGTACAAAACCATAAGCTTGTTGAAAAAATACTGGAATATGCAGATCAGCATAAATGTAAGATATGTCTTGATCTGGCCAGTTATAACGTGGTTGAGCAAAATCTGGATTTCTTAAAAAAAATAATGCACGATTACGTGGATATCGTCTTTGCTAATGAAGAAGAGGCAAAAGCATTTACCGGGTTGGATCCCGAAAAGGCCCTTGATATGCTGGCAGGTATATGCGGCATCGCTGTAGTAAAGATAGGGGTGAACGGTTCACTTGTAAAACAGGGAAAAAACATTTACAGAATACAGCCTGTTCAATCGAATTGCATTGATACCACAGGAGCTGGTGATGCCTATGCTGCAGGCTTTCTATACGGGATTGCCAATGACCTGCCTCTTGACAAATGCGGCGCTATCGGGTCCCTGCTTGCAGGCAAGGTAATCGAAGTCGTAGGGGCTAAAATGAAGGATACAACCTGGGCCGAGATCAAAGAAAAAATTCCTCATATTACTAAGTAGATTATCAAAAAAAACAGAGACTCTGTTTTGAATTTGTTATGTTAAGTCCAGCCTACCCGACTTTTTTAACAGCCAGTGAATGAGCAGGCCGTTAAGCCATAACACAACACATACCGGTATTATCAAAAGAACATATGTTTTTTTGATAAATTTCATAGTTTGAAGGATTTTCATGTATTATTCTTGTATCATGCATTTTTTTTCATAATATTTCATAACTTTGCGAACCTTTTCTGAAAAATAGTTTAACCCATTAATAATTAATTACGAAAATGAAGGTATATCAGACAAACGAAATTAAAAACATTGCATTGATCGGAGGCTCAAAAGCCGGAAAAACAACATTAGCTGAGTGTATGCTTTTTGAAGGCGGAGTTATCAAAAGAAGAGGCTCTGTAGAAGACAAAAATACAACATCAGATTATCGCGAAATTGAACTTGAACGTCAGAACTCAGTGTTCTCAACAGTGATGTTTACTGAATATGCCGACAAAAAGATCAATATCATTGATACTCCCGGTTTCGATGATTTCATCGGCGAGGTTTTTTCTGCTCTTAAAGTTTGCGAAACAGCCGTGATGGTTATTAATGCGCAGAACGGAGTTGAAGTAGGTACTGAAATTACCTGGAGGCACACTTCACGCCTGCATGTGCCGGTAATATTTGTAGTCAACCAACTGGAGCACGAAAAAGCAAATTTCGACGAAAATATGCGTCATCTGAAAAACCAGTTCGGGAATAAAGTAACTGAAATTCAGTATCCTGTCAGTACCGGCCTCGGATTTGATTCAATCATTGATGTCCTGAAGATGAAGATGTTCAAATATAAAGACGGCAAAGTAGAGATATTGGATATTCCGGCATCCGAAAAAGACAAAGCAGAAGAACTTCACGCCATCCTTATTGAAGCTGCTGCCGAAAGCGATGAGTCGTTGATGGAAGTATTTTTTGATAAAGGTACATTGACAGAAGAAGAGTTTTACAAAGGTTTGAAGCTAGGTATCAAGAACAGAAGTTTATTCCCCGTTTTGTGCACATCGTCCAAGCTGGATATGGGTGTTGGCCGCTTACTTGATTTTCTTGCAAACTCTACACCATCTCCTGACGAAGTGGAACCTCCGAAAAACATCGAAGGCAAAGAGATCCCCTGCAAAGTGAGTGATCCCGCCGCGGCTTTTGTATTCAAAACATCCATTGAAACGCACATAGGTGAAGTTTCCTATTTTAAAGTGCTTTCGGGCGAAGTATCCGAGGCTGCTGATATGATCAATATTAATAACGGTACAAAGGAAAGACTTTCTCAGGTATATATCTGTGCCGGTAAAAACCGCGAGAAAATTTCTAAAGTTGTTGCAGGGGATATAGCTGCGACAATAAAACTAAAGAGTACCTATACAAACAATACCCTGGTTGTTTCCAAAAATTCTGATCAGGAAATGGCTCCTATCGAATTTCCAAATCCTAAATATCGCGTGGCTGTTAAAGCCATTAATACTGCTGATGACGAAAAACTGGGCGGTATTCTCAACGAAATGAAACGGATAGATCCGACCCTTATTCCTGAATATTCAAAGGAATTGAGACAACTGATCGTGCACGGCCAGGGCGAATTACACCTCGCTGTTGCTAAATGGCAGATCGAAAAATTGAATAAAATTGATATCGAATACCTTCCACCCAGAATACCCTACCGCGAAACCATTACCAAGCAGGCAAAAGCTGTGTATCGCCATAAAAAACAATCAGGTGGTGCCGGACAGTTTGGTGAAGTTCATATGCTCATCCAGCCTTTTGTTGATAATATGGTTGATCCTACCGATTTTCCTATCCGCGGAAGGGAAGATCATGAAATGCCGTGGGGAGGCAAGTTGATATTCCATAACTGTATCGTTGGCGGAGCTATTGATGCCCGTTTTATGCCTGCCATTCTGAAAGGTGTCATGGAAAAAATGGAAGAAGGCCCTCTGACAGGTTCTTATGCACGTGATATCGCTGTTTATATCTATGACGGTAAGATGCACCCGGTAGATTCAAACGAAATTTCTTTCAAACTGGCAGGACGTAATGCTTTTAAAGAAGCCTTTAAAAATGCAGGGCCGAAGATTCTTGAACCTGTTTATGATGTTGAAGTCATTGTCCCGGAAGATAAGATGGGCGATGTGATGACCGACCTTCAGGGTAGAAGGGCCATCATCATGGGAATGGGCAGCGAAGGAACTTATCAGAAGATTCTTGCAAAAGTTCCCCTGGCTGAAATGAACAGATATTCAACGGCACTGAGTTCAATAACCAGTGGCCGTGCCACCTACGGAATGAAATTTGCTGAATATGTGGCCGTTCCGGGAGATTTGCAGACACAACTGCTCAAGGCTTACGAAGAACAGGAAAAAGACGAAGAATAGAAAATTTTATTGCTTAAAAACCTGCTCGTTTCCGGGCAGGTTTTTTTTTAAGTTCAAAATACTAAATTGCATAAATTTGCATTATTTCACTGGTTATTGGATTATCAGCATCAAGGCTTATTGAAAGAACAATGAATAAAATTGATATTTACATCATAAAAAAGTTTTTAGGCACTTTTTTTCTTTCTATCTCGCTGATAATTATAATTGTTATTATTTTCGATATTTCTGAAAACATTGATGACCTTATCAGCAGCGAGGCTCCTCTCAACGAAATAATTTTCGACTATTACCTGAATTTTATCCCATACTTTGTCAACCTTTTCAGCCCCCTGTTCACTTTTATAGCGGTCATCTATTTTACATCTAAAATGGCAACGCATTCTGAGATTGTATCAATTTTGAGCAGCGGAATCAGTTTTGCCCGGATGCTGCGTCCCTATATGATCACAGCATTCATACTGACGGCAATGTCGTTTTATCTTGCTAATTTTCTGATCCCGTATACCAATATTAACCTGTGGAATTTCAAATATACTTACATCAAAAACAAATATCATAATGACAATAGGAACATTCATATGCAAATAGCACCCGGGGCTTTTATTTATGTCGAGAGTTTTAATGTGGATGATAATAAAGGAACCCGTTTTACCCTGGAGCACTTTAAAGATGGCGTTTTATATTATAAAATGAATGCAAATAATATTCAGTGGGACAGTATAAAAGAAAAATGGACGATAAATAATTACAGCATACATCTGATCAATGGCCTTCAGGAAAAGGTTTTTTCTGGAGTTAAAAAAGATACCTCCATCAATCTCACGCCTGCTGATTTTCGAAAAAAATTGGATAACCTTGACGTGATGAATTTTTCGCAATTACGAAAGTTTATTAAAGATGAACGGCTCAAGGGTTCGGATAATATCCGATTTTATGAAGTGGAAAAACATAAGAGAGTAGCATTCCCCTTTGCTACGTTCATATTAACACTGATAGCCGTTTCGGTTTCCAGCCGCAAGGTCAGGGGCGGTGTCGGTATACATATTGCGTTTGGCATGGCATTAACCTTTGCATATATATTGTTCATGCGCATCACCGAGACTTTTGCTACCTATGGGAATTTACCACCATGGTTAGCAGCCTGGCTGCCTAATTTTATATTTGCTATTGTGGCTATTTATATGATTAAAAAGGCTCCAAAATGAGCTACGAAAGGCAGCCCTTCCAGACGATACAGTTCTGAAAACCATCCTCAATGCCTGTGTCTTTCGTGAATATTCCATAAACTGCCGAACCGCTGCCGGACATTGATGCGTAGACTGCCCCGTTTTCGTAAAGTTTATTCTTTATCATCCTGATTTTTGGGTACTTCAAAAAGACCGATTCTTCAAAATCATTGATCAATAGTTCTTTCCAACCTGATACAGGGCGTTTAACTATTTCCAAAAGCGGGGTATCCGGCTTTTTTGGCCTTATCATCTGATAAGCCTCTTTGGTAGAAACGGCTATGTCGGGTTTGATTATTACGATGTAGTATCCTTTAAGTGTTAATGACAGTGGCGAAATGTCGGTTCCTGTTCCAGTGATATAACCAGGTTGGTTATATGCGAAAAATGCGCAATCGCTTCCCAGGCATGAAGCCATCTGAGCCAATGTTTTTTTATCAAGGTTCAAAGATAATAATTCATTTAGTGCAGATAAAGTAAACGCACCATCCGATGAACCGCCTCCCAGTCCGGCACCAAAAGGAATTTTTTTGTATAAATACAAACTGATATCAGGGATATCGTACTGATTTTTTAATAATTGAAATGCTTTATAACAAAGGTTTTCTGATTGAGGACAATTGATACTTATCCCGTCAAAAACGAAACTGTTTTTATCTGAAGGTATAATTTCGAGCATATCGCACCAGGGTACAGGATAAAAAATGCTTTCGATATTATGATAACCATCAGGGCGTTTGGAAATTACGTTAAGCCCAAGATTGATCTTGCAGTTTGGATAAACGATCATCTTTTTTTCACAAAAATATAATAATTCGTTTAACTGTCAGTGCGATTTTATTTATATTTGAGTCGAATATTTTTGTATGCTGATAATTGAAAATACCTTGGTGGCGGATGAACTTGCAGAATGTAAGTTTTGTTGTGATTATCAGGAGTGTAAGGGCATCTGTTGTGTGGAAGGTGATGCCGGAGCACCCCTTGAGCAGGATGAAATTGAAATGCTTTCTTCCTGCATAAGTAGACTATATAAGGTGATGTCTCCAGAAGGGAAAGCTGCCATAGAAAGTCAGGGAATATTTGTATATGATATAGAAGGTAAGAAAGTTACGCCACTTATCAATGGGAGGGACTGTGCATTTTTAGTTTATAAAAATGATGTTGCATCTTGTGCCATAGAGATTGCATATAAAAAAAAGAAAATTTCATTTCAGAAGCCGCTCTCCTGCCATTTATACCCGGTCCGTGTTATAGATTATCAAGAATTTTTCGCCGTCAATTATCACGAGTGGCATATTTGTAAACCGGCATTAAAAAATGGCAAAAAAGAAGGGATATATCTTTACGAGTTTTTAAAAGTGCCTTTGATCCGTAAGTTCGGAAAGGATTGGTATGAAGAACTTGTAAAGATTTCGGAATATATGCGGAATAAAAAACGATCAAACATCTAAGGCCTGTTTTATCCGGGAAGAAATTTGTTCAAATTCTTCCTTACTGAATGATAGTTTGGGTTTTTTAAAGTCAATATCATAAATACCATTTAGCGGAACAAGATGAATGTGTGCGTGAGCTACTTCCAAACCAACAACCGCAATACCAATTTTTTTGCAGGGAATGGCTTTTTTAATTGCAAGGGCAATTTTTTTAGAAAAGAGGAACAGGTCTTTGTACAGTTCATCGTCAAGGTCGAACAAATAATCTGTTTCCTGTTTGGGAATGACCAGCGTATGGCCTTCTGCCAAAGGGTTGATGTCAAGAAAGGCAAAAAACCTGGAATCTTCGGCAATTTTATAACAAGGAATATCTCCGGAAACGATTTTTGAAAATATACTTGACATAAGTGGTGTATTAAAGTGGGTTAATATGAAATTTTAACGATTTCTACTTTTAGTATTCCGGCCGGTACTTTTATTTCAACGATATCGCCGATTTTTTTGCCTAAGAGGCCTTTGGCAATAGGAGAATTTACCGATATTTTCCGGAGTTTCAGGTCAGCTTCGCTTTCAGGGACAAGCATATAGCTCATTTTTGCGCCTGTGGCAATGTTTTTCATATCCACGGTTGAAAGAATAAGAACCTTTGAAGTATCAAGTTGTGATTCGTCAATTATTTTTGCTGTATTAACTAACTCCTGAAGTTTAGATATTTTCAGTTCAAGCATTCCCTGTGCGTCTTTAGCTGCGTCATATTCAGCATTTTCTGACAAATCACCTTTGTCTCTGGCTTCAGCAATTTGTTGCGATATTTTTTTTCGTTCAACAGTCATTAACTGGTTGAGTTCTTCTTTTAATTTGTTATATCCCTCTAAAGTATAATACTTTGACATGATTTTATGTTTAAGGTTATAAAAAAATAATAAAGAATCCCGCAGAAACGGGATTCTTTATGAAAAAAAAATTATAAAATATTACAGGTTAACGCGCACTCCGATTGAATGAACGCCCTTGAAAGGATCTGTTGCCCTGTATGAATAATCAACACCGATGGTTGATCCCTTTTTCTTGTTTATTGGAGCTTGTACAGTGATACCTGCATGTGGTCCTGTCAGCGCATTGGTTCTTTCAGCCTTTTTAAAAGTACCTTTTTCCATGACATAACCTCCACGAAGATAGAGATAATCCATCATTTTATATTCAAGTCCAACAGCATATTGGTCTTTACCAAAAGAGTTTGAAATAAAAGTACCAGCAAGCGTAATTTTGTGCTGATCGTTAATAATAAAATCGTAAGCAGCGCCAATATTTAATGTGGTAGGAAGTTCGTATTCCGCAGAACGCTGTTCTACGGTAAGCTGTGTGTTTCCACCAAGAACGTTTCCGCTGATAGATAAGCCATCTCCTTTGAATTTTAGTTTTGAACCAACATTTTTCAGGGCAATGCCAAACATGATATTTTCCTTTTCTCCTGTAATATATTGAATTCCAGCGTCAATAGCAAAACCTGTAGCTGCAAGGTTAGAGATTTTTTCGTTAATGATCTTTACGTTTACACCTCCGTAGATACTGTTGGAAAACATTTTTGCGTAGGAAATATTAATATTCATCAGAGTCGGGTTATAAGTACCGGAGCCTCCTTCAGGCAGATCCACTGTCGTTATTGGTATTTCACCAAAACTCATTGCCATAAAACTAACGCCGATAACACTGGTTTCGCCAACCTTTTGTGATAACCCAAAGGTATTGATATTTACACCGGAGCCTTTAAGCCATATAGTATGAGAAAAAACAATTTCTGTTCTTTGGGTAAAAGCCATACCGGCAATGTTGGTATACATGGCTTCTATGCCTCTGGAGCAGGCAATGCCTACACCACCCCATCCGGAACTTCTTGCCCAGGGATTGATTAATAACTCCTGGGAGCCACATTCGCCAACACGGTCTTCGTTACCGGCATTAAGGTTCTTGATCGGAAGAACAAATAACCCCGCCAGAATAATTGCTGAAAATATTTTAAAAGTTTTATTCATGATTATACTTTTATATTATTTACAAATAAATTGAATATTAAAATGCGTTTAAGTCAATCGGGCGTAAAGACCCAAACCATTTAACCACCTTCTCACCGACGCCATCAACTTTTACATATATCAGGTACAGGCCGCCGGCAATAGGAATTCCTGCATAGTTTTTAAGATCCCAGTCCAGATATGATTTAATATCGTCTTTAGAATACTGGCGGACCATCGTACCACTTACCGTATAAATTGAAACGGTACATTTTTGCGGGAGGTTGGTAACACGGACCCTGTTGTCAAGCTGGGCGGTTTCATAACCTGAGAATGCATAATAGGGGTTGGGGACGACATTGATCAGATCAAGAGAACCTTTCGACGCCAATGGATCACCCTTTGTGGTTGCAATATTCTCAGTGCTGAACGAATACATAGGGTAGTTGTCATTTGAAGGATTGGCAGGGCCGGTGTTTGGTGATGAAAAATATCTTTTATAAGGTCTGCGTACACGGATCCTGATTTTTACTTCGCAGGGCATATTTACAGGATCAGTAAATTTATATTTTTCAACTACCATCGGACAGCCTACCCACATAACATCTTCAAAAACATAACGTTTAAAGGATAAATGGTTGGGACTAGGAGAAAGCATACCTTTCAGCCATTCTCCTTCGTCATAGGCAGGACACTCTATAATCCTGCCAAATGTCGAATTATATGTGTCACCTTTGTGTCCCATGATATAGGTCCAGTGTTTGCCTCCCATCAGAATATTTCCAAGTGCTGATTGATAAGAAGATGTTGGATTCCATATCATATCACGGCCATTTTCACCCTGCAACCATGAGTCTTCACCAAACATCATATTGAGGCGTTCACCGGTTTCTACATTTATTGCATATCCAGGGAACCATCCCATTCCTGTTTCACCATCAGTCTGTCCTGCTCTCAGGTCAAATTTTAACGCCGGGCCTTCCGTCAGTGGCGAGGGGACAGAAGTACTTTGATCTTCACACATTTCCAATACAGGGCATCTTGTCCATTTTGACCTGTCCGGAGTAAGATAGAGGTCTATACTGTATAGGTTCATCAGCTTGTTCTTGGCGCTTACTACGCCATCCTTCCATTGTGGCCCGTATTCGTATTTGGATGCCATACGATAAGGTGCCCAGGTGCCTCCGAGAATTTTTTCATAAATTTCGTCAGGGTCAAAAGCGGTACCGCTAATTGATCCGCTCGAAGAAGATACGTCATAATCATTTAATGTTGCATCATTTTGATCAACAGTCTGACCGGACCTGATCCAGTTAAAAGGTTTATAATTATCATTATCAGGAACGCCCTCAAGCCATTTTTTTGAGCTGTCGGCATATTCAATAGTGGCCTCAATAAACGGGTTTTCATAACCCAATTTGTCTGCAGAAGCCGCTACTGAAGGGTCCATACGTTTAACCTGCTCAATTTTGATGGAAAGTCCGAGGTCCATTAGCAATTGCTCGTAACCAACAGCTATTGAACTTTCAGAGTTCCATGTCTGCCCCGTAGAAGTATTGGTAAGCA
>DAOQAF010000120.1:0-10444 GCA_035353775.1 Bacteroidales bacterium
CTTTTTTGGCAATTTCTCCATCCTTCATTATTTTTCCTTTTGCATCCTTAACTTTAGCGGTGCCGTGGGTATCAACATAAACGCCCACAGGCTGTGCCACGCCAATAGCGTATGCCACCTGTATGAGCACTTCGTCGGCTACGCCGGCAGCCACCAGATTTTTAGCAATGTGGCGGGCTGCATAGGCTGCTGAGCGGTCCACTTTTGAGCTGTCTTTTCCGGAAAAAGCGCCACCACCGTGTGCACCTTTACCGCCATAGGTATCCACAATAATTTTTCTTCCGGTCAATCCTGTATCGCCGTGAGGCCCGCCTATAATGAATTTTCCGGTAGGATTGACATACAGTTTGTAGTTGCTTTGAAATAAACTCTGAACCCGTTTGGGCAATGTTTTTACCACGCGGGGAACCAGTATGTTTCTTATATCTGCAGCAATCTGATCCTGCATGGCTTTTTCGGCAGCTTTGCTATCTTTTTCGCTCTTGCTTTTTGGGGTGATAAAATCATCGTGCTGTGTGGAAATAACAATAGTATCAATGCGTACAGGTTTTCCATCGTCATCATATTCTATGGTAACCTGCGATTTTGAATCCGGACGGAGGTATTTCATTTTTTTTCCTTCGCGGCGAATGGCGGCCAGTTCCTGGAGCAGGATATGTGCCAGCTCGATGGGCATCGGCATGTAGTTATCCATGTCTTTACAGGCATAACCAAACATCATTCCCTGATCGCCAGCGCCCTGATCTTCTTTTTTCTGGCGGACGACACCCTGGTTGATATCGGGTGATTGTCCGTGAATAGTAGAGATCACCCCGCAGGAGGTGGCATCGAAATTATATTCGGCCCTGGTATAACCGATCTTTTTGATAACATCACGAACCACTTTCTGAATATCGACATATCCGGTGGTTTTCACTTCACCGCTGCAAACAGCCAAGCCTGTGGTAACAAGGGTTTCGCAGGCAACTTTCGACTCGGGGTCGAAGCGCAAAAATTCATCAAGCAATGCATCAGAAATCTGATCTGCCACTTTATCCGGATGTCCTTCTGATACGGACTCGGATGTAAATAAATATCCCATAACAATTTTGTTTTAGTTAATAATTTTGTTCAGAAAAGTTCAGGATTGTATGTAAGGAAATGTTTTTAGCATTTTTTTCCGTGGTTGCAAGCAATCCAAATCTTTCCACTTTTTTCGAATGTGCAAAAGTACAACTTTTTTTTAAAATCCAAAGAAAATTTTCCGGAAAATTTATTGTCGGGCAAGATGGTACCAACGTTTCGTTGATGATTAAAATATCAGTTCAGGAATATTTTTTGAACGACAGACCGGCTTTTTGAAATAATCTCCACGAGGTATATTCCCGAAGGGGTTTCTCCGGCATTTACAACAACGTTTTGTTCGTTATTAAATTTGCGGGATATTATTTTCTGACCGGAAATATTGTAAATATTAACCCCGGAGATCATCTGGCTTTGAATACTGATATTATTCGTGCCGGAATAATAGCGAATTACAAAGTTTTCCATCGCCTCGTCATCGATTCCGTATCCTTCAGGCGTATATTCCCAAAGATCTTTACGCCGGGTGCCGCTGTAACCGGTTCCGACATAGATTTTGCCTCCGAGTTCAAAGATAGCAGCCTGGTTTCGGCCGACGTTAAGGCCTGATTTCTGAATCCATGTGTCCGTGGCCGGATAGTACATCCAGAAATCATTATTGTAATCATTCGTACTGCTGGCACCAAATCCGATATAACCATAACCACCGGTACTTGTCCCTGACATGTAGGTTCTGGCGCCTCCCGGGAAGTTGCCTTTTTGTTCCCAGGTGTTATTTGCCTGGTCATACTGCCAGAAATCAGATAATTTGGCATTACTGCTGTTTCTTCCCAATCCGAAATATCCCATACGGCCTATTGCAAAGCCGACGGCATTAGCTCTTCCGGTAGAACCAACGCTGGCTTTTTGTGTCCAGGTATTGGTTATGGAATTATACTCCCATGTGTCATTCAAAAAAATTCCACTTTGGTCTATTCCTGAAATCATATATCCGCAATCACCTATCGTGAAACTCACGGCTCCGTTTCTTGCAGCTCCGGGAAATGAAGCTTTTGCCGTCCACGTGTTCAGGCTGGGATCGTACATCCAGAAATCGGCATAATTAGTATATGTGCCTGGAACCCAGCTTGAACCACACCCAATATAGCCTTTACCGTTAATAGAAAACCAAGCACTTATATTGTTTCTGGCTGGTCCGGGAAAACCGGCCTTTTGGGTCCAATAATTTCCGGCAGGATCATATTCCCACAGGTCGGTGTTGTTGGGAACATTATTAACATCACCCATGGTAAAATAACCTTTATTGCCGATACTGAAACCCGTTGCCCGGTAGCGTTCTGCGCCCGGAAGGTCTGATTTTTGTGTCCAGAAATTTTGTGAGAACACAGACAATGAAATAATACAAAAAAATAATGCAGGAAAAAACTTTTTCATAGTTAATAATATTTATATGGTTAATTAAATTGCATTTAATTCTTTAAGTTCCTCTATGGTTAAGGTCGGAGGCATTTTATTTTTTTTTATTTTTTTCACTACTTTATGTGCAACTGCCATTGCCTTTTCACGACTTGTAAAACCTTTATTTCCGGGAAGTCCCGGAATATTAGGCTGGTGAATCATTAACAGGCCATCCATGAAAATATCATAGCCGAATGAAGCGGTATCCGCATTAATGATTTTTATTTCCAGGTTTTTATTCTTATAAGGATTTTCCTGAAAATCCAAACGGTCATCCGTAACAGGCAACTTTGCATTTTTTCGACCCAGAACAAGTGTTTTGAGACTATCTATCGTGAATAAATATTTTGCTTCTCTTTCTGTGTTTTTATGATGCAAATGGAAGTTAACTGCTGATAAAGCCAGGATCGCAACTATTAAAATCGGGAAAAAAATACGGAGTTTCATTCTGAATTCCTGCAAATTGAAAATAGTTTGTAATATAAAATGCTATTCCTTTGTCAGTTGATGAAAAACATCTTCCATGCTCACAGTTTCTTTGTGCATGGAAAGTACTTCGATGTTGCTTTTAACAGCGAATTTAAAAATTTCGCTGCGGACATCCACATCATCGTCTGATTCGACATCCCAGACAAAGCCTCTTCTCGGCGTTACCTTCAGCACACCGGGTATTTTTTTCAGAAAATCATCATTAACGTTGGTATTGAATTCAACGGTAATGGTGTTTCTTCTCCTTAATAATTGTTGCATGTTCAACGTAAGGTCGTCCGCGACAATAATGCCGTTATTGATGATAATAGCGCGACTGCAAATAGCTTCCACTTCCTGCATGATATGCGTGGAAAGCATGACGGTTTTTTCTTTGCCGATCTTTTTTATCAGGTTGCGGATCTCAAGGATCTGGTTGGGGTCGAGGCCTGTGGTGGGTTCGTCAAGGATCAACACTTCGGGATCATGCATAAGTGCCTGGGCCAGGCCTACACGCTGGCGGTACCCTTTTGAAAGCGCACCTATTTTTTTGTTTTGTTCGGCTTCAAGGCCAGTCAACTCTATCATTTGCTTAACCCTTGAATTTTTATTTTTTCCGAGCTTGTGCAGCCCCGCAATAAAAATCAGGAATTCTTTCACGTACATTTCCAGGTACAAAGGATTCTGTTCAGCCAGATAACCTACTTTTTTACGCACCTCCAGCGACTGTTCCCTGACGTCAAAATCACATACAAAAGCCTCCCCTGAAGTAGGTGGGATAAAACCCGTCAATATCTTCATCAGGGTAGATTTTCCGGCGCCGTTGGGCCCTAAAAGCCCAACGATTTCACCGCTTTTTATTTCAAATGAAACTTTATTGAGGGCTTTCTGTTTTCCGTATTTTTTGGTGATGTTCTGAACTTTGATCGACATAGTTGTGAAATATGATATTTTCTTACTTTGCAGAATAATATAAGGCCTCAAAAGTATAAAATAATAAGGCAGGAGAACGCCTTATTACTTAATTTTTTTGATCATCCGGGAGCGTTTCTACCCGAGGCGATGAGTTTATACCAAACGGATTATAAAGTAGTTTATGATTTATTTTGTATAATGCCGATGGACAGTAATGTTTAGTGCAATCGAGTTTACGATGATTGGACTATTACATTACTCCAATCTGTATTATTTTGATATTATAACCCTATTCTTTTTTTCAATATGGAAATGAGGGTTTCTGTTACCAGTTTAAGCGCTTCTTCCGCAATTTTATCCAGACTCTTGTTTTTAAATCTGCTGGCCAGATCCGCTAAAAGGCTTTTGGGGGAAGACAATTCTTTTTCGACTTTTTTATAGCTTGTGTCGGCAGCAATACTTTTTTCAATTTCTTTATCGCTGATGGCGGTTTTTTCTTTCAATACCGTTAGCAATTTTAAAAACACCTCATATTTCAGCACCACCTGATTAGCATTCAATGTCCTGTCGTCGCTGGATTTATTGTCGACAGCAAATTTTTGTATGAAGCGGATCACATGAACATCAGAAATATGAAACCGTACCGTTCCTTTTTTACAGTCTTCAATTTCAACATTGGTTTTGAGCAATGCTTTATTCACCAATTCCCAATTTTCGGGCGAATCGTTCAGGTTCTTATATCTAACGCTTGCTATGGTCTGCATAGACCGGAGTTTATTTGGCGTTACCCGTAGAATTGTTGATAATTCGAAATCGGATAACTCTGCATCTGCTTTTTTGTAGGTATCGATCAGATAATACAGGAAAGCTTCAAAATCAGCTTTAGATAAGACCCCCAGCCCATAAAAATTAATATTCTCTACCAGGGCACTACCGTATTTCCGGATACCTTCTTCTCCAAGCAGGTCTTTCACATTTTCATATTTCATTTTAAATGATTTATGGGGTTTACTAAAATTTTTTCTAATTCTTTAATGGCTTCGTATATGTGGAACTTCAAAGATATAATTTTTTTCTGATAATTTGTCAGGCCATCTTTACCACTATTCATTTTATTTCCTTTTGGGTATGCGTTCGAAGTTTAGAATAAATCCTTTTGATTTTTTATAATGAATTTTTCAAAGGATGAAAAGTTACAACAATTTATTGCATTTATTATCTTTGTAATATGAAGTCGCCAAAAAGCATATCCTTCTTTTTAATGTTGTTTCCCTGTTGCCTGGTTGCCCAGACGCTTAGTCTTCCGCCGCGTCCTGCCGGAGCGCTGACCGGCGATCAGTTTGTTTCGCTGGTTACCTCCATGACGCTTACCGACCGCGAAAACGAGATCTATGCACAGGTAATGAGCGGAAATGTCCCCGGCTTTCAGCGAAACCTCATCGCTGTAACCAATACAGAAACCATTGGCGCTACTGCATATACATACACTTATTATGTTTTGCCCGATTACCTGGCTATTGGCTGCGACACCAATTATTTTCTGTGTCCCATGACACCCCTGCTGGCACAGCGCATCGCAGATGCCACGGGCTGCACCATGCCCACGCGAAAAATGGTTAACCAGATATGGGCTGCAGCCACGGTACATCTCTCACCATCAAGTATAGCGCCCAGCCCGCAGATGACCACCATCCCTGTAATGGATCAGCATAATACGACTGTATGGGGGCAACGAAGCGCCGTGCTGGGGACACATCCCCTCGGGGAACTTGTTGGCGGTGACAAAAAAGACGTGGTGATTTCTAATATCATTTACGGATACCCTTCGCCCGGCCGGGTGGTGATTTACGGCTGGCACTATACCAACGGAACACCGATACAGCCGTTGTATAACGGACATGAGGAAACCTATGCTGACTATAGCCATGGTATACGTTTGGTACAATTGAATATGTCGGTGAATGGTACAGCCGCCACGGTGTCCTCTGTATTACAATCTTCCACACTGAACTCCTTGCTGAGCGATGAAGGAAGCATAGCCGTTCCGCGCTATCCCGTGAATGTGCCGGCAGTGGCGGCTCCTGTGAGTTTTGCGCTTTTGCACGAAAGCAGCACTTCATTACGGTTGCTGGCCACTGCACAGCCTGATGTGACTCATTTTTTGGTGCAGACCAGTAGCGACGGGCTAAACTTCAGTCTCGCCATAAAATTGCATAAAGACAGCCTCCTGCTTGCCGGACTGATGCCCGATATCCCTGTTTATATAAAAATTGCAGCAATCAGCAATTACGACACTTCGGCCTATTCTGAAGTACTTGGCGCCGTGCCGGGTTTGTGTAAGCCCACTGTCCTGATCGTAAACGGGTTCGACCGGGCATCTGCCGGAAATACCTATAATTTCATACGTCAGCACGGGCAAGCTTTTTATTCCAACGGTTATAATTTCGTATCCGCCACTAACGAGGCGGTATTAAACGGACTGGTCGTCGCGGATAGTTTTAAGATTATTGATTACATTCTTGGCGTTGAAAGTTCTGTAAATGAAAGTTTCAGTACCGCCGAGCAAACCCTGGTGGCAGACTACCTGATGCAGGGCGGCGCTCTTTTTGTGTCTGGCGCTGAAATTGGCTGGGATCTGGACCATCTGGGATCAACGGCAGATCAGAATTTTTATCACAACTTTCTAAAAGCAGCCTATGCTAATGATGCACCCAATGGCCAAAGCGGTGTATACTATCAGGCACAGCCATCTTCAGGAAGCATCTTTGCCGGATTAGGAACTTTTAATTATGATGACGGAACCCATGGCACTTACAATGTAAATTATCCCGATGTGATCACACCGCAGGGCGGTTGTACCGCATGTCTCGAATATAGTGGGCTGACAGCCAATTATGCAAGTGTTTGTTATAGCGGACTGTTTCCCGGAGGAAGCCGTCCGGGAAAATTGATCAATATGGGAATCCCGTTTGAAACAATATATCCTGAAAGCACCCGAAACAGCCTGATGCATTACATTCTGAATTATTTTGATATTGCACCTTCCGGGATGAGCCGGCCTGTCATTACCCAGAGCAACGACACCCTGTATTCCGACTGGAGCGGCCTTCAGCAGTGGTATTACAACAACGCCCCGGTTCCGGGAGCGACAGGATCTTATGTTGTGGCAGGTCTTGCCGGTGAATATTTTGTGATCGCAGAAAATGGCTATTGTTACTCCGACAGTTCGGACGTGGCGCAAATTACGTTATCCGGAATTCCGGAGGAAAAGACTGCGGCTGTGAATATCAGGGTGTTTCCCAATCCCTGTAATGATAAATTGCACGTCGGGATCAGTGCACCAACTGACATATTCTGCATGATCAATCTTTTCAATGCAAATGGGCAGATTGTTTTGTCACAGCAGGCGAATGCCGGAACTGACCTTTTTCTTCATGATCTTCCTTCCGGCATGTATATCCTCACAGTGAAAAGCAGCATGGGTGTTTACAGAGAAAGGATAGTGAAGTTCTGAGATTTTTAGAAAATTGTATGGATTTTACCTTCTACAAAATCGCCGGACCGTCACACTGTCTTACTTATACCAAAGTGAATTTGTAGATAGTCCAAAGACGTACTACAAATTCTTACTTTGGTTATGCCGATAGAAAAATAAATAGTACAAACAATTGAAATGAAGTTTGGACTATATTATTTTTCAAATCGGTATTATTTCTTGTCGTGTTCGATCCACAGAAGGTCGGAAGTTTTATAGCCCAAGCCTTCTGCCGTTTTCAGATAGTTTTGTTTTATGTCGTCCGGTATGGTAACCTCACGCGATAGTATCCACAGGTATTTTAAATTTTTCCCGGCCACAAGCGCATATCTATACTCATTGTCTAAAGCTATCACGTTATAACCCGTGTAAAAAGGGCCAAAAAAAGACACTTTCAGTTTTGCCTCATTTTTATCGCCGGCAAATTTTGCTTTGCCAATCGCCTGTGACCACTCGTTTGTTTTGGTGTTAAAGCCTTTGTTGTCAACCTTGATCTTGCCGTCATCTCGTAACGAATACTCGGCAGTTGTATTGTTTAAGTCGCGCTCATATTTAAAATCCAGACGGGCAATTTCATACCATTTACCCAGATATCTGTTTACATCAAATGGCTTGACGGCCACTGCCCCATCGGGAATAGTGGAACATGAGCCGAACATGATGGTGCCAAGCACCGTTAATAATGAACTTCTGACGAGCACTTTCTTTTTCATAATTTTTTAATTTTTGTATAAAATATTTTCACCAATTATTGTCTGATAACGGGTATTTGAGCAAAGTTATTGAAAGTTTCTGATTAAAATTATTGTGAAACAGTTTTTGCTAAAATCGAATTGTATTTATTTGGAAATATTTTCAAAGCCTCTTTAATCTCTTCATCATTTTTAAAAACATAAAACATCTTTGCATCGTCATTATAGTATCTGACAAGTATTTCTTTTTCAAGTAATTTTTTTAGAACATCTTTATTTTGTTTGATTTCGGTACGTTTTTCTTTTTGAATCTGTTTTTTTATTTCTAAAATATGTTTTATTTTTTTATTGTTTCCCTTAAATAAATCTTCAAGTTTTTTCAGTTCATTTTCGGCGGAAGTATTGATATTTTCAAGTTTTTGGGTGGCCAAATTCAAAAAATCATTAAACTCATTATCCGGTAATGTATAAGTCTCCATTTCGGGATGGGCGTCATGCGTATTCCTGTACATAGTAGCATAATCACTAAACACATAATTATTTACAATTAGTTGCACGATCTCTGATAAATCATCAGGGCGGGATAATCTGACATCGGGTTCCACTCCTCCTGCTGACAGGACTTTTCGCCCGTTTTTAGTAAAAAATGTTTTTTTAATACTGTCGTTTAATTTATCCACCCTACCATCTTTATACTTGTGGGTGTAATCAAGCTCCTGAAGACAACGGCCGGAAGGCGTATAATAACGTTTGCATGTCAGGTATAGCTGAGTGTTATGAGCCAGATCTTTTGTTCCCTGAACATAGCCTTTACCATAGGTTCTTTGTCCTACTATGACAGCCCTGTCGTAATCCTGCAAGGCCCCCACGACAATTTCTCCCGATGATACCGTAACATTTGATGTCAAGGCAATTATTTTCACGACAGTATCCAAAGGTTCATAAAGCGTCGTATAATTATAGTCATCTTCTTTGTAATTAGTGGATTTCAGGTCGCAAACCAGTTTTCCTTTGGGAATAAAAAGATTTACGGTATTGACGGCATCCTGAACAAGCCCGCCAATATTATCCCGCAGATCAAGAATAAGATAAGAAAATTTCACATTTTTTTTAAGTTCTATGAGCGCATAACGCATCGAATCGTATGAGTGTTCAAGAAACTGGGAACATTTTATATAACCGGTACTATCGTTTAACATTCCGTAATAATTGACTGACTTGGAAATAATATCCTGACGAACAATACTAATGTTTATTTTCCCAACCCCCGGGCGGTCGAAAGTAATATGGACAGTTGTTCCGCTTTCACCTTTAATTTTCTTAACAACCTCGCCGAATGGCATCCCCCTGACATTAGTAGAATCAATAGCCAAAATTCTGTCTCCTGTTCTTACTCCGGCCAGATGAGCAGGGCATTTATCATAAACATCAGTAATAGTAGCCAAACTGTCGCGTTCAACAAGGCTAACGCCGATACCTGAAAACAGATACCCCCTCCAGGCCTTATTGCGGGCTTCTATTTCTTTTTCGTCTGAAAAAACCGTGTAGGGGTCAAGCGATTGATTTATGGCATCAATTCCTTTATGCAGCAATAAGGTTGTGTTTATTCTGTCAACATAATAATTACCTAACGTTGTCAGATAAGAACGGAAGATATCTGCATTCCTTTCAATTATTGCAGCAGAATCAATTTGGGCAACTGAATTAAAAAAATTAAATACAAATACAATAAACAAAACCAATCTATTCATAATTTTAAAAAATTATCTGTTTTCAACCTCATAACAAATTTCGATAAATTTTTTTAAACCCAAATTCTTTTTTCTAAGGTTATTGATGAACGCGGAAATTCTTAATAAAAGCCCATCAGCAAAAAAGAGTAATTGTTTTACTATCAATTTTGAAAATGCTACTAAAGCCCTATCAGGATATTACCTCTTGATAACAATCTTCTGTAGTTCGTTGATATTTTTCCCCTGAACATAGATAAAATACATGCCGTTCTTCAGATTACTTACATCAAAGTCGAGGATTTCTTCACCTGGAGCCACGGTTTTATCATGAGGCCGGCCACGAAAGGGTGGCAGCGCCTGTGGTTTTGATATTGCTTGTCGTCAGGCCTGATGAGATGAATCCTAAACTTTAAATTCAGGTTCACATTATAAAATAAAAATTTTACCTTTGCAAAAGTTTTTGGCCCTATAGTTCAACGGATAGAACGGAAGTTTCCTAAACTTTAAATCCAGGTTCGATTCCCGGTGGGGCTACAAAATAAGGCCTGTAAACATTGATTTTACAGGCCTTTCATTTTTTT
>DAOQAF010000121.1:0-10199 GCA_035353775.1 Bacteroidales bacterium
AAAATGTATGACAAGGCCATCGCAGCCTGTAACAAAGCTCTTGAAATTGATCCCGGCCACAATCTTGCAAAAGGCAATCTGAATTACGCTAAGGAACAACTAAACAAATAACACCCTAAATATCTGACAGTTCAGGTATTGAGACATTCTTCTGAATTTATGGATATGAGCGGGTCTTAAAATAATAATGATACAAAACCATGCAGGTAAACATTCCGGGGATTTTTTATTTTTCAAAAAACCAAAACTTTATAAAGTATGAATTCTGAATAATTATTCAGGGGGCATGATCCGATGAAGCTTAAAATTAAATATTTTTAAAATGAAAAATGCAAAAGAGAATATAATTAAAATACTTAAAAATCCGGGACAAGCTGTTGTTCTGCTGTGGCGCCGGGTATTCCCTTTCGGAATTGTCCCGAAAGATCAGGAAGCTTACAGAATCGGAAGCTGGAGTTATGGCAATCTAAAGAGGGTTCCTCTTACCGAAGCTTTCAAGGGCATCGAATCGGTTGAAATTTCAATAAAAAATGCTTTCGATAAAGATTTTTATGCTTCCATGGATCTTCAGGAAGTGTTCATTCTTTGCTCGATCGCGAAGTTTGTTCATGCAAAAAAAATTATCGAAGTGGGCACTTTCGACGGAAACACAACCTTAAATCTTGCCATTAACAGCCCTGCAGATGCGCACATCACCACCATCGACCTTCCTCCCGACTGGAAAGGAGATTATGAAATAAAAATCCCCGAACTTTATAAAAACGTGACCGACAGGGATACGGTCGGGCGTCAGTATAAAGAGCATGAAGAGTATCTTCCCAAGATCACACAGGTATTTGGAGATTCTGCAAAAATCAACTGGGAAGAAATAGGCGCACCTTTTGATTTTGTTTTTATAGACGGCTGCCATCATTATGAGTACGTTTTGAAAGACACGCAGAATGCCCTGAAACACACTGTTCCGGGTGGAATCATCGTATGGCACGATTACGGAATGGTGAAAGATGTCAGCAAAGTTGTTGACCAAACCGCAACGTCAATGAATATATATTCGATCAGGGGTACAAGGCTGGCTGTGGGTCTGGTGAAGAAATAAAATCCCTGATCTTTACTGTAAAAATAGTATTTTGACCAAATAATATCCAAGCCCGATAAATACTCCTATTGCAATATCATCCAATAAAACCCCAAGCCAGTTTTTCATTTTTTTATCTATCCATGAAAACGGAAATGGCTTTATGATATCAATAATCCGGAACAATACAAAAAAGCCAATATTTAATAGTAATTTTTCTTCATAAGCGATAAGCAGTATCGAATACATTCCCAGAAATTCATCAATGATGATCTCTTTGGGGTCCTTGCGGGCTCCTTCCCTGTTCGCATACAGATCGATCAACGCAAGCACCAGGAAAATGCCAAAAATTGAAAAGTTTATTATTTTATGATAGGGCGAATAAAACAATAACGAGAATATTGCTAAGGGTATCAATGATACGATCGATGCGGAAAAGCGGATATTCCCCAGGCCAAAAAAAGTATTTATCCTGTTCTTCATTTTCTGAACACTCCCATTTTCCAGGTTTTCAGATCGAAAAGAGATAAAAAACTGCAAACCAGCAAAGCAATATTCCCCTTAAAATCAGAACGGTCATATTGATCATAATACGTATCTTTATCAAAGAATTTAAAAAATGAGGGCTGTATTTTAAATCTTTTGGGATTTGTAAGGAAATGAAAAATATCGCCCGGTATCACCCATCTGCACCTGATATTTGTTTTATACGATTGTTCGGGAACAGGCAACTTTTGAGAAAAAAGGTAGAGCAAGTATGGAAAATTTATTCCCGAGACCTGTGCTAATTGTAGTGAGCCCCAGAATCTGGGATTAATCTCCATAAGCTTCGGGGTGTTGTCCCTTACATCCATTTTAAATTCAACCATGGCGACACCATCCCAGTTTAATTTTTCCAGCAATTTGCGCGAATATTCTTTTACCACGGGGTTGTCCGTGCTTTCCCTCAGGGTGCTGGGGCCTCCGTTAACAGGATATTCCCGCAGCCTTTTATATGAAAAACTAACGATTGTCTGGCCTTTATCAACCAGGCAGCCCACGCCATGGCCCTGGCCTTCGGTTGGAATAAGCTCCTGCAGTATCGGCGTTCCGTATCTTTCTTTGATCTCAGGATAATAGTTATCAAACTCTTCTTTGTTCACGATCTTTTTAACCCCTCTCGAGCCACTGCCGTTTGTGGCTTTTATGATCATCGGGAACCCTAATTTCTCTATGGCAGCCCTGATCTCGTCATCATTTTCCGGAAGATAACTTTCGGGGACAGGAACACCGAGACTTCCGGCTATCTTTATGACTTCCCACTTATTATTTGCTGATTTAAAAGCTTCCATCGATGGCAAAGGAACCGATGAATATTTTTCAATTTCCGCCCTATTCGCTAATGTAATTTCTGTCGCGGCCTCGTCCAAAGTAATGATACAGTCGAATTTTTCCTTCCTGATCAATTCAAGAATTTTTCCCTCATACTCTTTCGGGTAATCTTCCGGAAAAGGGAAAATATACTTTTTTTTCACATATTTAGAGTGTATGGCTGGGGCGATATACGTATGGCTGACGGCATGGATATCTATCCCTTCTTTCCCCAGGGACCTGACAGCAGAAAGGGCTTTTCTCGTCCAGCAATCCGTTATTAATATCTTAGGTGCAGGCATCCGAATTTATTCTAAAACATTATCTTTTTCATGCAGGAGCGTTTCTCTTACATAATCAATATACGTTGTTATCGTCCCTCCCATTTTTATTACCTTACCTGCTTTCTTCAGCAGAGAGCCTCTGTTAACATACATCAGTTCATTATATATCTTGTTATTAAAGACGCCCGGGTGCATAAAATGTTCTTGCCCGGTATCAATGTCATACGGATGGAAATACCCAAGCACCGGCTCCCCCTTTTTCCAGCATCTTTTTATGGACCATCGGGTGAAAAAAAATGGCAGAAGCCTCATGTAAATACCACCTGCTATAGGGAAAGAAACCAATTTTGATTTGAATAAGGTCATGGGCAATTCCCATATCTTATTATCAATAAGCTTCACTTTCCTGCCAAATTCCGGCCAGCCATACAACACACTTTTTGTCGGAAAAACAGAACTGGAATAAACAAAATTTAATTCTTCGAGTATTTCATAGGCCCAGGATGTTTTATCTATGATTGAAAAATTAGGTGCACGGAATCCGTAAATTTTTTCTACGCCGGCATCATGTAACGCATTCATGCTTTTGATCACCTCTTCTTTAAAAATTTTCGGATTTTGTTTATCAAGCTGAATATGAACGTTTGAATGGCTGGCTACTTCGTGCCCGCTTTCCGCAATTTTCCGGATCAGGCCGGGATATGCCCTTGCAACATCACCTACCACAAAAAAGGTTGCCTTACAATTATGTTCTTCCAGAAAAGCAAGATATTTTTCCGCCATCAGAGGAAGTCGTTCTTCGTGCTTTAAGCCATCTTCCATCCAAAATCTCACATCTTCCAGGTCAACAGCGAAAAGATAAATATTTTTCAACGGTGGGTTGATATCCGGAGGCATTGATTTGTCTGATTAAATATTTTGAACGTTTTGTTATAAGCCACAAATATAAGTGAAAATATTTCCGGCTGTAAGGAAAAACCGGAAAATTACATTTATATTTTTTAGGTATGAAAGATGAATACCCATACCTGCCCGGTATTCCAACACAGATATAACTGATGAGAAAGTGCCCCTGGTTATAATTTTTGGCCATTCAGTATTGATATGTAATTTAAAAATATTAGCTTTAGCGACGGATTTATTCAGGCCATGAAAAAAACATTTTTCCCGATAGCCAACTTCTATCTGTACACCATTCTGCTGATAGTTACGCCTTTTCTTATGCTGCAAAATTATTTGCAAAATGCGATAGGCGGGGTTTCAAGGGCGGCTGTTGACTTAGGATTTGTAAGTATCCCTTATGTTATCATTATTGCGTTAATCGCACTAGCCCTGTTTTTTTATTTTTCACGAAAAACACTATCGAAAAAGCGACTGATGGTCTTAGGGTTTATCATGCTTTTTTTTGCTACCGGACAAATGACCGCCGACTATTATTTCGGCCACCACTTCTACGACCTTCAACACAACTGGCATTATTTCGCCTATGGTATTTTTTCTTTTTTGGCCTTCCAGCGATTTTCGGTGAAGCCTACGCCCCTGAATAAAATTTTAATTAAAATATTTCTGTTGGCCCTGACGATCTCCGTTTCCGATGAACTTATTCAGGTTTTTATTTCCAGCAGGGTGTTCGATCTTTCCGATTGCGGAAAGGATCTATGGGGAAGTATGGCGGGAAGTATTTTTGTTTTTTTCTATCTGGAAAATGGAAAAGGTTTCCCGAATTATCAGTTAAGAAATAAAAAACTGATAGAATATTATACCAATCCGTTCTCGCTGCTGTGCCTTGAAGTTATTTTTGCTTACATCATGCTGTTTATTGCCTCCCAGATAACAGATGAGAAATACAAATTCCATGTCGTTGCCATTACATTGATCTTTTTTATCATTGTCTTTTTGCTGATGCATGCCGGAAGAAATAAGGCAGTACGCTGGATAATAAGGAGCAGCCTGTTATTAGTTGCTATCATTGTTTTTTTTGCTGCCCGTTTTGGCGACTCGGGCGCGAAATATATCAGTCCGGGCCATATTAACTATAACAAAATACCGCTTCTATACTTCGATTACATGATATTCCCTAACGGAAGTTTTAGTACCGTCGACAAAAAAGTATCTTTTACTTTGCGCGACAAGCAAAAAATCAATGACCTTGACCCGGATATTTTAATTATCGGAAAAGGCAGTAAAGAGCAGGGCGGAAAAGGCTGGCGCGATAATGAGACCACCGAAATGTATTATAATATTTCCAAACATAAATCCTACCAAATCATTAAACTTCCCAATAGCCAGGCATGTCTCACATTTAACCGATTGAAAAAACTCAACAAGAAAGTTCTCTTTATCATTCACAATGATTAATTATGACAAAAAAAATATCTAACGACCCATATTTTTTTTCCAATAAAATAATTTTTGTTTGTCTGCTGGCTATTTGGTGCTTCATTCTCATTTTTGGCGCATTCACATTAATTCAGCCGAAATGGCTGGTAAATTTATCCGATCCGGGCAGAACAGAAGAAGCCAGTGTATATATTAAAGAAGGAAATAAATTAATGTATGAAAACGGGCAAAATTCTCCTGAAAAATGTGAAAAAGCTTTGTATTATTATCAGAAATCTCTTGAGATCGATTCGTCAATTATGGACACATGGGCAAACATCGGAGTTGTTTACATGATTTTGAACCGGCTGGATGAAGCAAAGCTGATATTTGAAAAATGCCTTAAAATGGATACGGGCTACCAGCAGCGCACCTATATTCAGCTTGCGGATGTATACGAACGTAAAGGCCAAATGGAAAAAGCCCTCGAATACTATCTCGCTTCTGCCGGAAAGGATCCGTATAATCCATACACATGGCGAAAAGCCGGATTATTATCCATGCAGTTAGCAAATTTCGATACTGCTGTTACCTACCTGGAACGATCTGCCGAAATGGAAAAAAGTTTTGAAAATTTTTACAAAGCCCGGCTGTTGGAAGCTAAGTTCTTTGCACTGGCAAGAAATGACATGGACGATTTTAACATAATTATCAAAGAACTTCAAAAAACAGATTTTACAGCGGATCTGCGCCGGTATGACAAAAATATTTTTGAACAAACCCGCCAAAAAAGCAAAGATCTTGGCTTTGTTTATATGTATCTTGGCGATGCCTGGTTTAATAAATCAGCGTATACTAAAGCGATAGAAAATTACCGGCTGAGCATGCAATATTATCCGGCTTTCACTGATCAGATCAATTACAAGCTGGGTGTAACTTTTGAAAAAATGAAAAAATAACACCAACTGTAATTATAAAATAATCATGATTTATTTGGTATAATAGGGGTTACGATGGTTTGCCCTTGGCCCTACACCCGCTCATAGCATTGAATTATTCAAAAATGTGATCAGGGCCTTAAGAATATCTTTCATGCCTGAAAAATTGATGTATTGAGCATCATCTGTAATTTTATGATAATCTTCGTGTGTACCGGTAGTAAAAAATAATACGGGAATATGAAATTTTTCAAATGCGCTGTGATCGCCCAAGGGTAATTCTTTTGATTTTATTATCAATGGGGGTACATTAATATCAAGGGCTTTTGCCTGAAGTAAGCTGTCATTTGAAGTAATAAAAAGGGTTGGATTTTTTATATCGGCTCTGCCAACCATATCGAGGTTGATCAAGAGTCTTACAGAATTAGAATCAACAATATTGCTTTTAACAAAATAGGTCGAGCCGTAAAGCCCGTCTTCGTGGCCTGAAAAAGCGACAAAAATATAATTGTACTTTTTTGAATTTTTCTTTTTCAGTTGATGCGCCAGGCCAAGCATGAGCGCTACCCCGCTGGCGTTATCGTCGGCGCCGTTATGGACTTCGTGTTTTCCGTACGAGCGCGACCTTTTTCCTCCAAAACCCAGATGGTCGTAATGTGCACCGATAATTACATTTTCCAGGGATCTGTTGTTAATAACGGCAATGACATTTCTTGTTTTATACAGACTCGAATCGTAGGTATAATCGAATTCCTGGAAATAATTTTTGCCGTGTAAAGGTTTTATTTTTAAGTAATGAAATTGTCCGGCAATAAAATCTGCAGCTTTCAAATCGTATTTTGTTCCGGGTTTTCTGCCGCCCATACTGTCTGATGCGAGTGCTTCAACACAATATTTCAGATAGGATGTATCGGGAAGGTTTATCTGACCTATGCTATGGTAGTTATATGAAAATATAAAAAACAATAATAGGACAACAGTTTTTATCACAATAAAGGGTGTCTTAAAAACAATTTGTAATCTCGGTTAAGGTATTTCAAATTTTATTTGTCTTTCATTGATGAAGTCTTAATTTTTTTCGCCAAAATATTCTTTATTTAATTTTAAGGGGTATTTATCTACTGCTTTTTTTCTAAATTCGATTTCTTTCTGATTTAATTTTTCCATATTAGCATTTTGCCGGCAGATTTCTTTTACTTCATTAAAAGGTTTAGTCTTTTCCTGAACCATTTCAATAAGAACCAGCATAATTTTATTTTTATCCTGAGTGATTGGCCCGATCATTTCGTTTTGTTTGGCATTCTTAAAATATTGATAATACTGGTCACCAGAACGGAGTGTCAGGTTCTTTTCATAATTAATTGAATATTGGCCTTCTGCTCCAATTTTAAACTGGTCAAGAGATGATCCCATTTTTGAATAGGTAGTAAGTAGATCTTTCACCTTTTTAATGGTAGCCATGGATGTGTCGGTCAAATATGCCTGTAAAAATGAATAAGTACCCGGTTCAGTAAATTGAATCAAATTTTCATCATAATATTTCTTTGCTTCTGCATCTGTAATATCAATTGTCTCTACCTGGTTTTTCTGATAAATCATTGCGAGATAATTATTCTCCGCTAATCTTTTTACTATTTCCAACTGCCGCTTAATTTCCGGATCTTTGTCTAAGCCCAATTTTCTCGCTGTATCAGCATAAGCTTCGGAAAGTACATATGATTTGAAAAGTCTCTTGGTGAAATCCAAAGAATCGGGAGAAAAAGCAAATTCGGGATGAACGAACTGCAGGGTGGAAAGAAATACGCCATCGATTTCTGTTTTTCCGATCATTCCGACCTTTTGGCCCATTGTACGAAAAACGAACGTTATTATAAGAACAAAAGTTACAAAAATTTGCTTCATACAGTTTAGTATTTTACCGGGCAGAACGAAATAGACTGAGGATTAGCATTATCGTCAAGAACTTTTCCATTGTAAGTTATTGGTACTGCCGTTGCAATACTGCCACCAGCTCCCTGAATGCCAATAGTTCCACTTTGTCCGCATAAATCTGGCGAAGTATAGTAATATCTTATGTTTATAAGATTCGAACCCTCATGTAACTGAAGTTGGGCAGTAATATCACCGTTTGGACTATAATAATCTTCAATCTCAAAGTCAACAATAAAAGTTCGGTTTGGAGAGATTCCGACTGTGGTGTATCTGATCCCATTTCCGCGGGTTTGCATATCATTCGCATATACACAAATTGCAGGCATGGTGAAAGAAGATGAAGGAAGAGCTCCTGGATTCCGAACAGTATTGGATGCTGCGCTTCCGAAGGATACCCAGCCATTGGTTGAAATATATATTGTAGTATAATCGGTTCCGAACATGTTAAAAGTAGGGATAGTTATAGCACCACTAAGGACATCATCACCTGACGGGCCTGCTGTCCATCCGGAAATATCATCCCTGCTGAATGCAATATCTGCTGATGCAACATATCCTGTATGCGGTGGTGAAGTGGAGTTGTTATCTACATCCACTCCAAAAGTACCGTTCACCTGTAGTTTATTTGTGGGGGTTGATGTTCCTATACCAACCCGTTGTGTTGATCCAACAAAAGTTGTATAAACATTTCCACCGCCATCTTTAACCTGAATGTTGCCTGATCCTGATGTCGGATAGCCTGGTTGAAGGATCAGTCCATTGCCAGACCAAATATACAGATCATTGGTTGCCTTAATTATTTGTGCCGCACTGCTGTATATATCAATATACCTGTAATCTCCTGAAGGATTTGAGTATGATGGATCCGTGATTCGTGTTGTACCAATAATGTTTAATTTTTGCTGAGGACCTGTAGTTCCGATACCGACATTAGTCCCATTGTCGTAAGTTACACCTATACCAAGCGAATTTGGATCTGTCCAACGTGCCAGATAATTTGCTGTTCCACTGCCGTCAACATTGGCCGTGGGAGTAATGCTTGTCCATGTCATGGCGCCGCCTCCTGTTGATGTCAGCACCTGGCCTGAAGTGCCTGCTGTGCCGTTAGCGTACAAGGCGCTGGTCAGGTTCATAGTTCCTACAACATGCAGTTTATAAGTGGGGTTTGTGGTTCCGATACCGACATTATTAACACCATCAAAAACGACACATACAGTTGGGGGTGATGCGTTTGCAGTAAAATATGAAGAAGCAGGTCCCCCTATTACTATTTTATTTTCGGATTGTACGAATTTTATACCTGCCCAAGCATTCCAATCCCAAGTATTTACATCTGAAAATCTAAGCTGACCTAAGTTTCTTAAAACCAAATCACCTCCACTAACAGAACTCATAGTAACATTGGATAGTTGTAACAAAGGAACTGCTCCTGTACCTGCAACTGTTAATTTGGAAACAGGGTTTGTGGATCCGATGCCGACATTGCCTCCATTCAGCACGGTAACGAGAGGTGCTCCTCCGCCATCGTCAATACTAAATCCGCCGCCAACGCCCCTGATATGCGTCATGTTGCTTGCGTTGAGCCATAAAATGGTGCTCATGGTTCCTGCGGCGGTTTTAGCCCAAATACCTTGATTGTTGTCAAGTCCAATACCGCCACCGGAAACATGCAATTTAACCGCAGCGTCCGGGTTTGTTGTTCCTATACCGACATTGCCTTCAACGAGCAACCCATTTGTTGGGGCTGTATTGGATCCAGAATATGTTGAACCAATAACAGCGCCACCTTCAACATCAAGCTTGTTCACCGGGCTTGCACCGATACCGACACCGCCATTAAAAATTGTATTCAATGACCCTCGGGAAATTTGCATATTAATATACTCAACTGCTGAACTTCTAGTTCCTAAAGTTAATAAATCACCTGATCCATATTTAAAAAATGCACCATAATCAGGACTTCCGCCTTCTCTTATTCTGAACTCAGCATCATTGGTCCAATCGCCATCAACATATACATTACCGACTACATTTAATTTTGAAGCCGGGCTTGTGGTTCCGATACCGACATTCGTCCCGTTGTCGTAAGCAACACCTATACCAAGCGAATTTGCATCTGTCCACCGTGCCAGATAATTTGCTGTTCCGGTGCCGTCAACATTGGCAGAGGGAGTAATGCTTGTCCAGGTCATGGCGCCTCCGCCAGAGGATGTCAGCACCTGGCCTGAAGTACCTGCTGTGCCGTTAGCGTATAAACCACTAGTGATGTTAACTTTACCATTGAAATATCCGGCCCATTGC
>DAOQAF010000122.1:0-10020 GCA_035353775.1 Bacteroidales bacterium
GTTTGACCGCCTTTCAAAAATCTTTGCAGACGGAGGATACAGAGGCGAACTTGTAGATAATGTGAAAAGAATGTTTGGATGGGTTATAGATATCGTTTTGAGGACTGACCACGAAAGCAACTTCGTTGTTCTACCAAAAAGATGGGTAGTAGAACGAACCTTTTCCTGGTTTGAAAGCTATAGAAGGCTCAGTAAAGACTACGAGTACCTGACGGGAACTAGTGAAACAATGATCCAATTGGCTATGATCAGATTAATGCTTAACAGACTTGAAAAATAAAATCCAAACAGTTTCTGAATCTTTGTAAAAAATATTACAGGAAAAGAAAAAAAAGAGGGTGTCTCAAAATATTTTTTAAATGATTTTCACCGCCTTCTTACCCCTTCCCTAAAGGGTGGAAGTCGCTGAAAATCAGCACACCCTTAAGGGACGGGGTGATGATGATTTTCAGCAAAGGCAATTTTTGAGACAGCCTCTTCTTTTTTTATTTTCAGGATTTTTCTATTCCAGGCTGCCAATGGCTTTTTCTACTTCCTTAAGGATTTCACATGATTTGACCAGGGCTTTCATTGTATTGTGATCAGGATACAGCGGGCGGTCAATATCAAGATAACTGACATGTTTGCGGATAGTTTCCTTGGCCACTTTTGTTCCGTCGCCTAATTGATACTTCTGTTCGTCAAATTTTTCGCGGAGGTCGAGGGCCTGTGTGGCGGCCATATATTCTATACCAAGAATTCCATAGGCATTATCAAGTATCTGGAGGTTTTTGAGGACCCCGTTCATTCCCATGGATACAAAATCTTCCTGATCGGCGGCAGCAGGGATAGACTGGACACAGGACGGCATGGATAATATCCTCTGCTCAACGATCTGCATATCTGCCGTATATTGGCTGAGCATCATGCCGGAGAACATACCGGCGCCTTTGGTAAGGAAGGGGGGAAGCCCTATGCTGAGGGCAGGATTGTTCAGGCGGTTCATCCTTCTTTCAGAAAGCACGCATACCATGGTAACCACAGCGCCCACCATATCCATCGGGACAGATACCGGTGTGCCCTGGAAGTTGGCTCCGGAAAGCTGGAGGTTTTCTTCGGCGAAGAAAATAGGATTGTCGGCAACACCGTTTAATTCTATTTCGACCTGTGAACGTGCCCATGCGATCTGGTCGTGAGCCGAGCCGATCACCTGGGGTGTAGAACGCATGGAATAGGCATCCTGAACTTTTACTTTCATTTTTCCGGTAGCCAGGTCGCCGTTCTGCGTGATCTTCCGTATGCTGGCAGCGCTTCTTACGCCCCCTTTAAAACCGCGTACTTCAAGAATGCGGTGATTGTATGGTTTCAGGTTCGCTTTCAATGCTTCCAGCGTCATAGCGCAGGCAATTTCGGCCTGTTTCAAAAAGTTGTTCACATCATGAAGTATGAGGCATGAAATACCGGTGATACAGTTAGACCCATTGATAGCGGCCAAACCATCGCGCGCGTGTAAGCCGGGAGGGACAATCTCTGCGCGTTTCATGGCTTCTTTACCTTCAAGCAGTTCTCCCTGATAATAGGCATGGCCTTCACCCATCAGCAGCAATGCGATCTGCGACATAGGGGCGAGGTCGCCGCAGGCACCAACAGAACCTTTTACACAGACCATAGGAGTTACCCCCTTGTTAAGCATTTCAACATAAGTCTGTGTGATCTCGGGGCGGCACCCGGAATTGCCGTGTGCATGGACATTGATACGGCTGAGCATGGCAGCGCGTACATGTTCGATGGGCATGGGTTCGCCGATACCGGCAGCATGATTGTAAACCAGGTATTTCTGAAAATCCTGTACCTGATCATCATTCAGCACGATCTCTGAAAATTCACCGATACCGGTATTGATACCATACATAATTTCATGTGCGGCGATTTTTTTGTCGAGCATGGCACGGCATTTTTTTATGCGGTCCACCGCGTCGGGATGTAATTCAATTTTTTCGTTGTTACGGGCTACGTTTACAACGTCTTCAATGGTCAGATTTTTTCCTGTTATAATAAGTGTCATATGATTTATGATTTTAGATTTATGAATTATGAATTGAATGAAATAAAAAATGCACAAAGGAAAAATGCTCAGCAGAGTCCGCTGCGGTTGATCTTTATTTTAAATTTTAAATTCCAGTTATGCATGTGCAAGGAAATATTGGTGCCAAAAATAATTATTTTTTTAAAGTGCTGATCATTTCTTCGATACTGACATTTTTTTCATCGCCGCTTGACATGGTTTTCAGCTTGAAACAATTGGCGGCAATTTCATTGCTTCCGGCAATGGCAACAAAAGGGATTCTTTTAGCATCGGCGTATGCAAATTGTTTTTTCATCTTTGAAGCATCGGGATAAAGTTCCGCGTTGATACCGTTTTTACGGAGTTTTGCCAAAGCCTGCAAGGCGTATTTTTCTTCCTGCTGTCCGAAATTTACAAAAAGGATTTGTGTGGAAATACCCGTGTTTTCAGGAAAAAGTTTCAGTTCATTCAGCACATCGTAGATACGGTCTGCGCCAAAAGAAACCCCGACGCCCGAAACGCCGGGCAATCCGAAAATCCCAGTGAGGTCATCGTACCGGCCGCCGCCGCAAATGCTGCCCATAACAACATCTTTGGCTTTTACTTCGATGATTGCTCCTGTATAATAATCGAGGCCGCGCGCGAGGGTCGGATCAAATTCAACATTGATCTCCGGGTTAATATCTTTTAACAGGTCGGTGACCCTGTAAATTTCATTGATGCCGTTGTTTCCGGTCTGAGAGTTTTTTAATGTTACCGAAAGATTATTGAGGAGCATTTTATCGGGAGCCGCTTGGGTATCGGAAACAGTTGGCGCGTCTGGCTTTTCGCCATAATTAAAAATATCGAGCAGGAGGGAAATGCTTTTTTCATGGAGGCCCCTGATTTTCAGGTCTTCTACGACACTGTCCCAGCCAATTTTATCTGCTTTATCGATGGCAATGGCAATATCGATCATTTTTCCGGGCTCGCCGATAATTTCTGCTATTCCGCTCAGTATTTTCCGGCTGTTGATTTTGATGATAATATTCAGCCCGAATTTTTGAAAAATATCATAAATGATCTGTATCAGTTCCGCTTCATTTATAAGCGAATTACTGCCGATGACGTCCACATCGCATTGATAAAACTCACGGTAACGGCCTTTTTGCGGACGGTCGGCACGCCATACTGGCTGCATCTGGTAGCGTTTGAACGGAAATGTTATTTCGTTCTGATGCATCACCACAAACCGGGCAAAAGGGACTGTAAGGTCGTATCTCAGGCCATTTTCTGATTTTTGAGGAAGCCAGAAAGGATAAATCTCGTCGATTTTTTTTATGTGTTCTTTCGAAAGGATTTCTCTGAGGTTCTTATTGCTCCTGATCTGATAAATAAGTTTATCTCCTTCTTCACCATATTTTCCCAGCAATGTCGAAAGGTTTTCCATGGCAGGTGTTTCGATCGGCAAATAGCCGTAAAGGCGGAACACATTCTCAATAGTGTCGAAAATATATTTGCGGCGGCTCATCTCCGTCGGTGAAAAATCGCGGGTACCTTTAGGTATGGAAACATTTACTGCCATCTGAAATTTTTTGCAAAAATAAAAAAAAACATGTAATTATGTGCTTAGTAATTCTTGTAAAGTGTCAGGATCATCCGTAATAATGCCGTCCACGCCTTTTTTTAACAGCCGGGCCATTTCTTGAGGCTTATTGACTGTCCACACAAAAACTTTCTTATCCATTTGGTGAATCAGATCAATCAGAGCCACGCCGGCACTGTGGCGGTTTATGTTAATTTCGCTGAGAAAACTGATATAGGCTGCCGATTTTTTCAATGTGCCGGTTAGGGGTTTGTCGAGCAGCAGCCCCAGGGAGATTTGGTCGTTGATTTTGTGCAGGCGGTACAAAGACTCGTATTCAAACGACTGAACGATACACCATGATAGTGCGTTATGTTTTTTGATGAGGTCTGCAACATTTTTTTCTATGCCGGGGTAGATATTATCCGGATTTTTTATTTCGATCAGTAAAGTACATTGGCCACAGACCAGGCTTAAAACTTCATCAAGCACCGGAATCTTTTCTCCGGCATATTGCTCAGAAAATTTGATGCCGGCATCATAGGTCTGCAAATTATCAAAAGTAAGCTGGCAGATATTACCTTTTCCGGTGGTGGTGCGGTTGATTTTTTCGTCGTGAATCACCATCACCACGCCGTCTTTGCTTTGCTGTACGTCAAGTTCTATGCGGTCAACACCGAGTTTGAGGGCGTTTTTAAAGGCCGCAAACGTGTTTTCGGGCGCCAGCAGGCTCCCTCCGCGATGTGCCACTACCAGGGTTTTTTTCATGCCATGTCGTTTATGAGTGTTTATCAATGAAGACTAATACCCAACTGGTCGAAGATATTTTGCAGAAAGGCTTCGGCTGCATTACTGCATTCCTCTGGCGACCAGGGGGCAAATAGTTTGTCTGTACCCGGATGATAGGGGCCTTCTTTCATTTCATAAGCTACCGTGCCGGGATCCAGTGGGATCATCGAATGGTAACGCCCCGGAGGTATCTCTGTCGCAAAATTTTCGGTGGCCTTATCGAGAATGACATGGTCGCGGATACTGCCGTCTTCATTATATTCCAGAACGAGTATGCGCCCGCGCAGCACCATGAAGACTTCGTTCTTACCGGGATTTTCGTGTTTGTGAGGGCGTATGTATGTGCCGGGTTCCAGGGCGTTGAGCATGCGCTGTAGTACCTCGCTTTCACTTTTGTGAAAATTATGGTTTTGCCTTTTGCGTGAGGAATGACGGGCTTTGTAAGATATGGCGTCCAGCAATTTTTTATCAGTCCTGATCATTTCAGAATTTGGTATGTTTGAAATTTTCAAGCCATTTATTGGTTTCTTTTGGCACAAATGTCTTTAGAAGCTCAATAAGTTCGTTTTCATCATCACTTACAAAAAAAAGCTCTTTATGCTCCGGACGGATGAAACGTTCTTCAATAAAATGATCCATCATTTCAAACATCTTGTTAAAGTAGCCGTCAATATTAAATATCCCGATGGGCTTTTTTATCATTCCAAGTTGTCCGAGGGTAAGCATTTCAAAAAGTTCATCCAGGGTACCGAACCCGCCCGGCATGACAATGAATGCATCAGAAAGCTCTTCTATCAGCATTTTGCGTTCACTCATCGTGGCAACAATATGGGTTCTGGAGATGTGTTTGTGTGCAACCTCTACATCGACAAGCCGTTGCGGGATAACACCGATCACTTCACCATTTTCTTCGAGCATAGAATCTGCCATTATGCCCATCAATCCGACATTCCCGGAGCCATAAACAAGCGAAAAATCATTTTTTACAAATAATTTCCCTAACTGCCTGGCCTTTTCTCCGTATATTTTCCGGCCTCCAACCGAGGAGCCGCAAAAAACCGCAATATTTTTCATGCTCATATTTTTTCTTTACAAAGCTAAGGTATTTCAGAATTCAGAAGTCAGAATTCAGAATAAATCTATCCTCAGATATTAACGCTGAACCCTGAACAAGGATCTGTTGCGGCTAAATGCTTTCTGCAATCTGAATTCTTAATTCGTAATTCTGCCTTCATAATTCTGCAATCTGAATTCTTATCCGCCTTGGCGCAATGAATTCTGAAATTAATTCTACCTTTGCGCCTTATGGCAACTAAGAAAGAATTTAATTTTTTGAAGCTGAACAACGGGATCCGTGTTGTACATAGCAGTAGCAATACCCGGATCGTACATTTCGGGCTTTTCATTAATGCAGGATCGCGTGATGAAACATTGCCGGAAAAAGGCATCGCTCATTTTATCGAGCATGTGATTTTTAAAGGGACAAAGAACCGCCGTTCGTACCAGATATTCAACTGTATCGAAAATTTAGGCGGGGAACTGAATGCGTATACCGAAAAAGAAGATACCTGTATTCATTGTTCTGTGCTTAAAGAAGATTTTGAAAAAGCTGCCGAAGTGATCGCTGACGTCATTTTTAATTCTATTTTTCCTGAAAAGGAACTCGAAAAAGAAAAAGATATTATTCTTGACGAATATTATTATTATAAAGATATTCCGGAAGAGGTTATACTGGACGATTTTGACGAGCTTGTTTTTAAAAATCACCCTTTAGGCTGGAATATTCTTGGCGAGCCGGACAAGATAAAGCGGTTTGCCAGGGAAGACATTAAAACCTTTATGAATAATAATTACCATCCCGAAAAAATGGTCATCAGCATCGTGGGCGACCTCGATGAAAACACGATCAGCAAGGTTTTGAAAAAATATTTTGAACATGACAGCCTGTCAACAGGGAAACCGGCTAAACGAAGGGTGTTTAAGGGATACAAACCTGTTCAGAAACAGTTCGTAAAAAAAATTTTCCAGTCACATTGTGTTATGGGCAGGCCGGCTTATACCGTTTTTGACAAACGCCGCCTTGGGTTGGTTTTGCTGAACAACCTGCTGGGAGGCCCGGCATCCAATGCCCGGCTGAATATGGCTGTCCGCGAAAAACATGGCCTGACCTATAACATTGAATCCGGCTATTCTGCATTTTCAGATGCGGGATTGTTCAGGATATATGTCAGCACCGAAAACGACAGCATGGACAAAACATTAAGCATAATCTTCAATGAACTGCGAAAATTACGGGAGAATAAATTGGGAACCTTACAACTTTCGAGAGCAAAAAGGCAATTGATAGGTAATGTTGCGTTGTCCTACGAATCAAAGATCTCAGAGATGTTGTCTATCGGAAAAACATACCTGGTATTTGATAAAATAGACAGCATTTCCCAAACCAACAGTAAAATTGAGAAAATTAATGCTTCGGACTTATTGGAAACTGCAAATGAGATACTGGACACCGATACTTTTTCACAGATAATTTATCAGTCAAATGAATCCTACAGAACAGAAGATTTATGCTGAGCTGGCATAAACAGGACTTACAAAACAACATAAGAATATATTAATAAATTATGTTAAGCGAATCACTATTCATGCCCAGTCGAAGTATAATTGAATATGCTGAAGAAATAACAAAGCCGGAATCAGCCATACTCAATCTTATTTATCGGGAAACGAACCTGAAAGTGATGAACCCGATCATGCTGTCGGGACATCTTCAGGGAAAATTACTCAGCCTTTTAAGCTCCATGATCAGGCCGCAGGTTGCTTTGGAAGTCGGTACCTTTACTGCTTATTCGGCAATATGTATTGCACAGGGTCTGCGGGATAAGGGTAAATTATTTACGATTGAGTCGAACCCGGAACTTGAGGAGATTTGCCGTAAAAATATTGCGGCAAGCGGTATGCAGGAAAAAATCAACCTGCTGATCGGCGATGCCCGGGAGGTGATAAAAAAAATCAGTGAGCCTATAGATCTTGTTTATATTGATTGCGATAAAGAAATATATCTTGAGATTTATAAACTTGTTTTTGATAAAGTTGTTTCCGGTGGGTTCATCATTGCCGACAATGTCCTGTGGCATGGAAAAATTCTTGACAAGGACGAACAAAACTACCGGGGCACCCAGTCTATAAAGGAATTCAATGAATATGTCAGAAACGACAAAAGGGCAGACAATTTATTGCTGCCCTTTCGTGATGGGTTGATGATCATTCAAAAATATTAAATGATATGTATGAAATAAATTCCTAAAAAATAAATTGAATATCCTTGCCTGCAGCAAGCAGGGAACAAGGATTAATGATCTTAGAATATTGAAGATCAGATACTTCTGAAATCAAAAATCAGTGTTCCTTGTTCATCATTCTTTTAGAACATTATTACATACCTGTTACTAACTATCGTATAAGGCTGATGGTTCCCTGCATATGATATTCTTTTTTGTCATCGCCTACGGCATCTAAAATGTAATAATAGGTTCCGTCAGCACATTTCCCTTCGCTTTTACTGGTACCATCCCAAAGGTCTGTTTTTACTTTTGAAGTTGAGAAATCGGAGAAGCTTCCGGAATAAATCTTTTTACCCCAGCGGTTAAAGATGGCAATTTCGAGGGTATTTATCCCTTCGGATTCAACCTGGAAAACATCATTAACCCCGTCGCTGTTGGGTGTGAAAAGATTGGGGACCTTCATGCTCGAAGGATGAATGACATTGATTTCGGCCAGATAAGTGGCTTCGCAGAAATTAGGAGGCCCGCTGTTGACCAGAAGTGTCGCGGTATAAGTTCCCTTATCCTGATAAATATGTGAAGGATCCTGAAGTGTGCTTGTAGGAGTGCCGTCACCAAAATCCCACAGGAAATTTATTGCGCCATTACCTGTATATTGGAATTGAACCGTCAGCGGAACAAATCCCGAATCCGGTGTTGCAGTGAAATCGGCTGTTATCGGCGTCCCGGTGATAATATCTGCATTTTCGACCACAAAGCAGTTATGGACTGAATAGGTAAAAGTAACGGTATAGTTACCCGCGCATAAATTTGTGATGTTTGCCGTGTTCTGGGCAGGGGTGGTGCTCCATAAATAACTTGCCGGTTGCGAATAATTGCCTGTTACCTGTGTGGCGATAGATCCGTTACAAAAGTTAAAGCAGGTTTCATCTGTTGGTGTAAGTAACAAGCCAATGTCTGGCGGGCTGTCGAGAATGACAAAAGTTGCCGAGGTACAGCCTATATTGTCGGTTACGGTAACAAAATAAGTACCCGCGGGCAGGCTGTCGACAGTGGTTGTCGTATCGTTGGTGGGCGACCAGATATAGTGATATGGCTGAAGCCCGTTTGACGCTGATATGGTTGCCGTACCATCACTATACCCGAAACACGTTACTGAATCCACGTTGCTGATGGTGCTTTGCAGGTTGCTGATACTTACCATGACGCTGTCAACGGTATAATAGCTGGTAGAATCATTAAAAAAGAAACAGGCATCGGAAACGGTAACATAGTACATTGTTGGCGTTAACGGGTTTACTGAAACCGACGCGGTATTTCCAGCGCCACTACTCCATTCATAACTGAGGCCATGAGCTGCGGTAGTAAAACCTCCGCTCGCGGTAACACTGATATTTGCAGCCAGTCCGTTGCATTGTTTTACTTCGGGGGTTATGGTGGTTGATAAAGGAGTATAGTCTTTAATTATTATAGTAATGGTGTCGGTGGAGCCACAGACAGTATTGATGTAAATAACATGCACTGTTTCATCCGGTTCGGCAAGTCCGTCAGAAATAGGATGAATAATAAAATATGCAGAGTCCTGGCCGGCCGGAATGATAAGGCTATCGGCAACGTTAGGATAATCAACTCCTTCAATGGCTGTGCCGGTTACCGTGTAATGAATTACTATTGGGACATTATCTGGCTGACCCAGGCGAAAACAAACAATGGCATCGTTGCATCCTTCAACAGCCGCGGTATCGACATTGGATGAGAAAGAGGTATTATACGAAAGGCCATAGGATGAAAAACTGTTTTCTTCAAGAAAAACACCGGAGTCATAGGAGGAGTCGCCGGCATCACCAATAGCTAATTTAATATGGTATGTCTGACAGGGCTGAACAACACTCCATGCCGTATAAACATTGGTCAGCCTGTCGTACTGATAAAAAGTGCCGCCGGTGTTTAGCCAGGAATAAGTTGCACCGGCACCACAAACATTATCAATAGTTACATAATTTGTAGGGTTGTTAGGCATCAGCGCAATGTTTTTTGCATTGCCCGTAAAAGGTCCGGTAATACCGGGGCCACTGATAAAAAATCCAAAAACGTCATTAAAGCTGGAGTTGCAGAATTCATCAAACTCTTCGGAGCCAAAAACATATCTGAATCTGACGGTGTCTGAGATAGGAATAAAGTCAAATTCCAGAATGGCTTTATCATACACAGTATGCGAAGGGATGAGCAGTTGAAGGTCGGGGTCAGATCCTGTACTCAGAGCATTGCCCATGCTGCCTGATGTATTAGTACCTTAAAATTTAAATCTCCGCACTATTTGCCAAAATATTATTTGCCAA
>DAOQAF010000123.1:0-4737 GCA_035353775.1 Bacteroidales bacterium
GAAACAGCCTGGATGAGGCTATTCTGAAAGCCGGACGATCACGTTTGCGCCCTGTAATTATGACTACCGCCACCACTATTTTAGGTATGCTTCCGCTAGCGCTCAGCACAGGTGAAGGCTCCGAAATTTGGAAACCGATGGGTATTGTGGTTATTGGTGGCTTAGTATTCAGTACACTTGTAACCATGGTTATTGTCCCGGTGGTATATCGTATCGTAGTCAGACGCACTGAGCGAAAAGCAAAAAGAGATGCCGTGGCTGTGATGAAATCTATTAATATTTAAAAATGTGTTGACATGAAAGCAATAATGATTATGTATAATCAGGCCATGACTGAAAAGGTTGAGTGCCTTCTGGAAATGCTTAACATACGTGGGTTTACTCAGTGGCCGTCTGTTTATGGTACCGGCACCACCGATGGGGAACCGCGAATGGGAACTCACACCTGGCCCGAACTTAATTCTGCTCTGTTGACCATCGTTGAAGAGGACATAGTGGATACTGTGTTGGAAAAGATAAAAAAACTGGACACTATTAACAAAGAGATTGGTATCAGGGCCTTTGTGTGGCATGTGGAAAAAACTGTTTAAAAGGCTTAAGCACCGCCGTCAGTTTTTTTGTTGATATAACTTGTTTGATTTTTTAATCTTTGCAGATAGTGCCCCTGATTATGGGGGGATACTATTAAAGCATTAATTATTTTGCAATAAAATTTGTTGTCGTTTTATAACGATGCAATAGTGCTTTATTTGGTAATTTTGTCTCGTTATTTTAGAAATCAAAACCTGATGAACGAGAGGATATGGAGCAGGAATTTTGTATTCCTAATTTTGTCAAACTTTTTGATGTATATCACCTATTATGCTATACTTTCGGCCCTGCCTCTTTATCTGGTCAATGATCTTCATGCAACAGAAATGCAGGTAGGCCTTGTGGTAGGCGCTTATACTATTGCCTCGGTACTGGTGAGGCCATTTTCGGGTTTTGCCCTTGACAGGTTTGGCCGGCGTTCGGTGTTTTTGATAGCCCTGGTTGTTTATTCTTTTTTGTTTGCCGGATATCTGGTAGCGTTGAGCATTACCGCAATACTGATGATCCGGTTTGCACAGGGCCTTACCTGGGGATTTACGACGGTTTCGGGGTCTACGGTGGCTGCAGATATAGTTCCCGTGACCAAGCGTGGGCAGGGAATCGGGTACTTTGCCTTATCCACTACCCTGGGAATGTCGGTGGGGCCGCTAATCGGGCTGTTTATCTGCCAGCAGTGGAACTTTATGGTGGTGTTTGTTGCGGCGTGCATTATCAGCCTGGCGAGCCTGGCATGTGCCTGGGTTATACACATGCGCAAACGTTTTATTGTCGGCAAGAGAATAAAGATGCAATGGAATGCTTTGTTTGATAAAAACTCTGTGCGGCCTTCCGCAAATGTGTTTATAACCATGATTGCCTATGGCGGCTTGCTTTCTTTTATTGCATTATATGGTCAGGAATTAGGTGTGAGAAATGCATCTCTGTACTTTTTAATTTTTTCTGTAGGTATTGCCATTGCCAGGCTTACCTCGGGGAAGGAATTTGACAGGCACGGGCCCCGCAGGATTATCACTGTGTGTATTATCCTGTTAATCGTAGGGTTTCCTGTGCTTGCACTGGCAGAAAACGCTGTGTTGTATTTTGTTTCAGCAGTAATTATTGGTTTTGGCAATGGAGTAATATTTCCAACCTTTCAATCCATGGTAAATAACCTTGCCGACGCTTCACACCGCGGGGCTGCAAATTCAACATTATTCACGGCGGTGGACCTCGGTATGGGCCTTGGTATGGTTATGGCCGGGCTTATCGCACAAAAAGTTTCCTTGTCGGCAATTTTCTGGATAAATGCTCTGGTGTGCGTTGCCGGTTTGTTGTTTTTTCGCCTGGTGGTAATAGGAGATTATGAACGCCGCAATAATCGCGAAGGGAAAGCATATTTTCAACAGTAATAGTCTGCCCGGAGGGGGCTTTACTGGCAAAAAAAAATCCCGAAAAACTCCGGGATTTTTTTTATCGATTTATTGTTTTAGATAAGTTTGGAGCCGGCTCTGAATTTCACAACTTTTTTAGCTTTGATGGTCATTTTTGCTCCCGTCTGGGGATTGCGACCGGTTCTGGCGTTTCTTTTTACAACATAAAAAGATCCGAAACCTACCAAACCAACTCTGTCACCTTTTTTCATGGCACCGCCAACAGATTTTGTTAAGGCTTCCAAGGCTTTTTTTGAAGCGGCTTTTGATAATTTGCTTTCTTTTGCAATAGCATCGATTAATTCCTGTTTGTTCATGTCTTAAAATTTTAACGTTAATTAATTATTAATTGGTGCAAAAATAATCTAATAAACAAATATTTGCAATAATTGTTTAAAATTTTATCATCAGGTCTTTGTTGATAACCTCTATTGTTTTCGAGGAAAAATTGGAGCAAAATTCAGATGAATTATTGTTTAAAATTTAACATTTTTGTGATGAGGAGATTTTAAATGCTTAAGACGGTTCATTTATCTATGGCTTGAGAATAGTGTAATTAGAGGTTTTTGACGTGTCTGAAAAATTTGATAGATCGTAAGAAACTGTTTTGATTTTATGTTAAATAAGATTTATGATGAATTTTTTAGCGAAACAAGGCAGATTTTGCAGACATAGTTTACCCTATGTCGAAAAATCTAACGATGTTGCAGCAAAAAAGACGCATAAAGATATTAAAAGATAAAATCAAAACAATTTCTAAATGTTTCTTATTAAGGGAAATAATTTTATGAGGTTTTTGTAAAATTGCCGGAGAAGCCTTATTTACAATACTGGTGATAATATGTCTCTGCCGTTTGGCTTCCAAGTTCGATGGCTTTTTTCCAGTCGGCGCAAGCCTCAACAAAATTATTCATACTATGGTTCGACAAGCCTCTGTTGATATAAGCTTTTATATACGCAGGTTCGATTTCGATGGCTTTGCTGAAATCTTCTATTGCCCCGACACTATTTCCCTGTTTATTTTTACATAACCCTCTGTTAAGGTAGGTTTCGTAGTCATTGGGTTTTTTATCAAGGATAACATTATAATCATTGATGGCTTCATCGTATTTTTTTAGTTCATAACGGCACAATCCCCGATTGTAATAAGCATCATAATAATCTCCCTTGATTTTAATGGCATTGGTGTAGTTTTTTTCGGCATTAATAAAATCTTTCATTTCAAATTGGGTGTACGCTTTGTTATAATAGGCATTTGCGTGATCGGGTTTGATGGCAATGGCGCTGTCGTAGTCGCTGAGTGCTTCAGGGAATTTTTTCAGTTTGCCGTTTACCATACCTCTGCTCACGTAAGCGCGATAATCTTTGGGCGACAGTTCGATTACTTTGCTGAAATCCTGTTGGGCCGCCTTGTAGCTGGCCATGATGCTGTAGGCCATACCCCTGTTGTAAAATGCGTTGACGTAATTTGGTTGCAATATGATGGTTTGGGTATAATCGCTGATGGCATTTTTGTAATCTTTTATCAGGTATCTACAATACCCGCGGACGAAGTATGCCCGGAAAAAACCGCTATCGGCGGCGATGGCCATCTGGCAATCTTCAATGGCATCTTTGTTATTGCCGAGATTGCTTTTCAGCACGGCGCGGTTGGTGTAAGCATCGGCATTCCCGGGGTCAAGATTTATTGCTGTGGTGTAATCATCGAGAGCATCTCCATAATTGCCAATGGCATTGTATGACATGGCCCTGTAAATATAAGCATCGGTGTAGGACGACTTTTCTTTTATTGCCTGAGTGAAATCCAAAAGAGCATCAACATAAAACCCATCGTTGTATTTTTGTACTCCAGAATTATAGTAATCTTCAGGGGTTTGTGAAAAAACACTGGAAGCAGGCAACGAAAGCAACAAACACAACAACAGGGAAAATATTTTCATGGAGATTTTTTTACAAAGATAGCAATAGCCGATGTTTTAGTTGGCAATAAAACAGGCAACCTCACATTTTTATTGTAATTTTGCAAAAAAATTAAGATGATTTTTCTGACCCGAAGAGAAACATTTAATGCAGCCCACAGGTTGTTCCGTGAAGATTATTCTGATGAAAAAAATATGGAAATTTTCGGAAAATGTTCCAATCCCAATTGGCATGGGCATAATTATGAACTCTTTGTAACGGTAAGCGGATCCTTAGATTTGCAGACAGGAATGGTTATTAACCTTAAAAAGCTTAGTTCTCTTATACAGGAAAATGTTATCGAAAAACTTGATCATAAAAATATAAATACGGAAGTTGATTTTATGACGGGGAAACTGGCATCTGCCGAAAACCTGGCTATTGCTATTTGGGACCAGCTATCAGATGCAATTGCCAAGCATAATGCGAGACTTCATTGTGTGAAACTGTGCGAAACAGAAAATAATTTTGTGGAATATTTTGGCAAATAATTTTACGCTATCCTTATGAATGCAATAGACAAAGAAATGTTGAAAGAAAATGAAATGGATGATACGCCGGGCTTGGTTTTGCCGGAAAATCATGATATTACTGAAGAATTGGCCGCCTCATATAAAAAAGTGCTCCAGCTCATTGGAGAAGACCCCGGTAGGGAGGGTCTGCTGAAAACTCCGGATCGCGTAGCCAAAGCCATACAGTACCTTACCCATGGTTATGATTTGAACCCCGAAGAGATACTGCGCTCTGCCATGTTCAAAGAAGATTATAAACAGATGGT
>DAOQAF010000123.1:4837-9772 GCA_035353775.1 Bacteroidales bacterium
TGTATGATGATGCGTGGCATACAGAAACAAAACTCGGTAACCACTACTTCGGATTTTACAGGAGCTTTTCTCATCGAAAAGACTCGTACAGAGTTTTTGACGCTGATTAGCGCCAAGCTGCATTGATTTTTATTAATTTTGCAAAAAAATATTTTTATGAATATGTTTAACGAAGAAAATTTAAGTATCAAATACCGCGATCCCGCTGAAATAGCATCTGTAGCACGCGGGTTTATGTCGAAGGTTTTTTCATGGATGTTTCTTGCGATGACTATTACCGCAGTAACTTCATTTATCTGGGCAGGATCCCCATCGCTGATGCAGGTGCTGCTGAAACCCGAGGGAGGGCTGTCGGTATTAGGCTGGATTGTAATGTTTGCCCCGCTGGGTTTTGTGTTACTTATGTCTTTCGGATATCAGAAATTATCTGCCCCGCTAATGACCCTCCTGTTCATTGTTTATTCCATTTTGATGGGCATGAGTTTTAGTTTTATATTTTTTGCCTATAGCCTCGGAACCATTGGAATCACTTTTGCAGTCACCGCCGGAATGTTTGGCGTTATGGCGCTGGCAGGGTATTTCACCAAAACTGACCTTACAAAATTTGGTTCCATATTGATGATGGGCGTTATAGGAATTATAATTGCCATGATTGTCAATTTTTTCCTGAAAAGCAGCGCGATGGGATATGTCATCAGTGTTATTGGGGTGTTGATATTCACAGGACTTACGGCCTATGACGTGCAAAAATTGAAAAGAATAGGCATGGGTATCGGGGTCGAACAGACCGATGTAAGAAAAATGGCTATCATGGGTGCGCTGACCTTATACCTTGACTTTATCAACCTGTTTTTATTTTTACTCCGCTTGTTTGGCAGCAGAGATTAATCAAAAAAATTTTTTATGAAAGCATATATTTTTCCCGGGCAGGGAGCCCAATATGTGGGCATGGGTAAGGATCTTTATGAAAAATTTCCTGAAGCAAAGCAGTTGTTTGAGAAAGCCAATGATATTCTGAAATTCAGGATTACCGACCTGATGTTTGACGGTACCGACGAGGATTTGCGGCAGACCAAGGTCACACAGCCTTCCATATTTCTTCATTCGGTGATACTTTCTGTTATCCTGGGTGATAAGTTTATGCCGGATATGGTTGCCGGACATTCGTTAGGCGAGTTTTCGGCTCTGGTTGCTGCCAAAGCGTTGTCGTTTGAAGACGGACTACAATTGGTGTCGATACGCGCTCAGGCTATGCAGAAAGCCTGTGAATCTGGCCCCGGCACCATGGCTGCCATCATGGGTATTGCAGATGAAAAGGTGGAAGAAATACTAAGCGAAATAGATGATGTAGTGGTAGCCGCCAATTATAATAGCCCGGGGCAATTGGTTATTTCCGGCAGTGTCAGCGGTATCACCCTTGCCTGTGAACGCATCAAGGCGGCAGGTGCACGCAGGGCTTTGCCATTGAATGTTGGTGGTGCTTTCCATTCCCCATTGATGGAGCCTGCCCGCGCCGATCTGGCACAGGCCATTGAACATACGCTGTTTCACAAACCTATATGCCCGGTATATCAGAACGTAACGGCTTTTCCTTCGTCCGATCCTCAGGTTATCAAAGAAAACCTTAACAAACAACTTACGTCCCCGGTACGGTGGTCGAATAGTATTACCAAAATGGTGGGAGATGGGGCAACAGTATTTACCGAATTAGGCCCGGGCACCGTGTTGCAGGGCTTGGTGCGCAAAATAGCTCCTACGGCTGAAATCGAAGAAGTATCAATCTAACAGCAAATTGTTTTTGATCTGCCCCGTGGAGGCTAGCTCCTGAAATAATTTTCCGCTTAAGACATCTTTTATTTTTGGAATATACTCCGCACTATGAGTATCCGACCCCACAAAATCAATCATGCCTTCTTTTATCAGCCTTACAGCCAGTTTGTGTATTTCGTGAGAATAGATATTTGTTAGTGAGAGTATGTTAATTTGAAAAAACAGTTCGCGGTCTTTTAATTTTTCATAATTGGCAAATTCATTTTGCCAGTAAAGATAACGCTCAGGATGTGCCAGAATGATGTCATATCCTTTAATCTGCATTTCAAATATGATGTCGGACAATATCGGGAAAGGGCTGTATGAATTTAATTCTATCAAAACATAGTTTTTGCCAAACGTCATCAATTGCCCGTTTTTGAGAATTTCCACAAAAACATCGTCAACCATATATTCTGCAGCTACTTCCAGTTTGATATCAATGTTTCGGGCAGCCACTTCCTTTTGTAGTTTCGTGAGCCCGTTATAAATATTGTCGGGAGTATTCGGATAGAGCATGGAAATGTGAGGGGTGGTGATGATTTTTTTTATTCCCATGTTGCTCATAGAGGCAATTATTTCCAGAGATTCTTCAATATCCTGAGACCCGTCGTCGATGCCGGGAATCAGATGCGAATGAATATCTGTACTGTAAAAATCAGTATAGTTAAAGAGATTGGTTTTGTTTCTATTTCGGAGGTTAAATATCCCCATATAATCTAACAAAATTTTCTGTGAACCACTTAAATGTCAGTTCCAGTCCATCTTTAATTTTAACAACGGGAGTGTATCCAAGTGTGCTATGAGCCTTGGAAATGTCGGCCAGCGAATCGCGGATATCCCCAGGCCTTTCGTCGAGGTATGACGGTGTAACATCCGAACCGGAAATATCTTTAAGATAGTGAAAAAGTTCATTAACGGTGGTTCTGTCGCCGCAGGCAATATTGAAGATATCGCCGCAGGCTTCAGATTTGTTGGTCAATGCCGCTTTGATGTTGGCCTGTACGGCATTTTCGACGAAGGTAAAATCTCTGGTTTGTTCGCCGTTACCGAAAATCTTTGGGCTTTTATTAGTAATCAGTGCATGAATAAACAAGGGTATGGCTGCAGCATACGCGCCCGTCGGGCTTTGGTTCGGCCCGAAAACATTGAAATACCGCAAGCCGATGATTTGCATGCCGTAACAGCGGGCAAACACCTGGGCGTATAATTCGTCAACATATTTTGATACCGCGTAGGGCGACAAAGGCTTTCCAATGATGTCTTCCGTTTTAGGAAGTTGTTTACTGTCGCCGTATACCGAAGAGGAACTGGCAAAGACAAAACGTTTTATATTCCTGTTTTTCGCAGCCACGAGCATATTGAGAAATCCATCCACATTGGAGTGATTGGTGGCCACCGGATCTTTAATTGACCGTGGTACAGATCCCAGGGCGGCCTGATGTAATACAATATCAATGTCTTTGCAGGAAGTTTCGCAAACATTGGCATCGCAGATATCACCCTGAATAAACTGTACATTGGACTGCGAAAGGAATGGTTGGATATTGTGCATAAAACCGGTGGATAAATTATCGAGTATGGTAATTTTTCCGGCTTTATGTTTGACAAGGTATTCCACAATGTTTGACCCGATAAATCCGGCGCCTCCGGTAACCAGGAAATTAATGCGGCTAATATCGGCAGTATGGTAATTGTTTTCGTACATGGCCTACCGGTTGTGATATTGCTGTTCGTAATATTTCAGATAATCTCCGCTGGTAATATTTTTTAGCCAGGTTTCGTTAGTCAGGTACCAGTCTACAGTTTTTTCAAGGCCTTCTTCAAATTGCAACGAAGGCGACCAGCCCAGTTCTTTGGTGAGTTTGGATGAGTCGATGGCATAGCGAAGATCGTGACCGGCACGGTCTTTCACGTACGTGATCAGTTTTGCGGAGGTGCCGGGTTCGTGTTTTAGTCTGGAATCCATTATTTTACACAACAGCAACACAAGGTCGATGTTTTTCCATTCGTTGTGGCCGCCGATATTGTATGTTTCGCCGGGTTTTCCTTTATGAAAGATCAGGTCGATGGCCCGTGCATGATCTACCACATACAGCCAGTCTCTGACGTTCTCTCCCTTGCCGTATACAGGCAGTGGCTTGTTGTGGATGATATTGTTTATCATCAGTGGAAGAAGTTTTTCGGGAAACTGGTTGGGACCATAATTGTTGGAACAGTTTGAGATTACCACCGGAAGTCCAAAAGTGTGATGGTAAGCCCGTACCAGGTGGTCGGAGCTGGCTTTTGATGCTGAATATGGGCTGCGGGGATCATAGGCTGTGGTTTCGATAAAGAATCCTTCTTTGCCTAAGGAACCATACACTTCATCAGTGGAAATATGGTAAAACAATTTGCCTTCGGAATTTTCTTTCCAGGCATTACGTGCTGCATTAAGCAGCGTGGCTGTGCCAATAATGTTGGTAACAACAAATTCCAGCGGATTGGCTATTGACCGGTCCACATGCGATTCGGCGGCAAGGTGCACCACCCCGTCAAAAGCATACTGCCGAAAGAGTGTCTGCACACATTCGGCGTCGGTAATATCTCCTTTAACAAACACATAATTGGCAGCGTGGTCAACATCGTTAAGGTTTTCCAGGTTGCCGGCATAGGTCAGTTTGTCGAGGTTAATGATACGGTAGTCCGGATATTTGTTGACAAACAGGCGGACCACATGCGATCCGATAAATCCGGCGCCGCCTGTTATTAAAATATTTTTTTTAAACATATCGGTAGTTTTAATTGTTTTTACCAAGGTGTTTTTCCCAATTCCATGCAGAGAGCATCATTTCGTCAATATTTTTTTCTGCTTTCCATCCCAGCACATTGTTGGCGCGGGTACAGTCTGACCATATCCTGGTGATATCGCCTTCGCGGCGGGGTGCAAAGCGGTAGTTGAGTTTTTTTCCGGTGACACGTTCAAAAGATTGTATCACTTCGAGTACCGAAAAACCATTACCCGTGCCCAGGTTAAACACTTCGCAATTGTCCGTGTTTTTTTTCTCAAGGATTCTGTTCATAGCTTGGACATGGGCTTTTGCCAGATCCGCCACATAGATATAATCGCGGATGCAGGTTCCGTCG
>DAOQAF010000124.1:0-9260 GCA_035353775.1 Bacteroidales bacterium
TATTAACAATTTTGTGTTAATTTTATATGGGTTTAATTAATAGAAGTCCCCAAAATTCAATCAGATCCGACATTTAATTTGATATTTTAGTTTTTTAACTTTTGATTTTCAGGAATTTGCCTTTACATTTTGTATAAAATCTGCCTTAAAAGTTACTAACAAAAAGAAATGTTAGTAAAAAAATTCATAAAAAATGTTAAAATCCCAAAAACAATATTATCTTTGCAAAGTTAAATCGAAATTAATAACCAAAAAAAAAAGAAACATGAAAAAATTATTTAGTTTAGTAATGGCAGCTATCGTTGTTATAGCTTTCGCATCATGCGGCGACAAAGGAAACACACCTGAAGCAGTAGCAACAAAATATCTGAATCATTTAAACAAAAAAGAATTTGACGAAGCTAAAAAAATTGCTACAGAAGAAACCGGCCAAATGCTTGATATGATGAAAAGTTTTTCTGGTGTTGGCGGAGCTACTGAAGAAGTAAAAGAAGTTAAGATTGAAAACCTGAAATGCGAAACTACAGAAGAAGCTTCAGTTTGTAAATATACAGCTGATGGAAAAGAAGACGTTCTCAATCTGGTAAAAAAAGAAGGCAAATGGCTTGTTGATCAGAAAAAAGAAGGAACTGGCGAAGAAACTGTTCCTGAAGATACAACTGCTGTTGACACAACTGCCGCTGCAGAATAATTTAGTGTTCTAATGGTCCATTGATAAATGAAAAGAATATTTTTAATAATTTTCATTATCATTTTTTCAGTGGGCGCATCGTTAAGGTTGTTCCTGTATGCCTACGAAAATCGTAGCATGCAGGAACAATCTTTTTATAGGTATACCCTTTCTGATGCTGAATTAAATAAAATTCAGGATGGCGATATCATATTACGCCATGGGTATGGGCTTGTCAGCGACATGATCGTAGAACAGCTCGACGAAAAATATGACATATCTCACTGTGCTATAGTTTGTAAAAATGATACGGATTTTATGGTGATACATTCTGTATCCAGTTCGCTTTCTGATATTGATGGCGTGCAATCGCAGGAGATCCGGAGTTTTATCAAGGACAGCCATTACAATTCTGTAATAGTAATCAGGTACAAACCAAAAATTGACAAACCGCTTTCGGCAATCAGCCGCAAAGCAAGGTATTATCTCGATCAGCAGATACCTTTTGATAATGCCTTTAATATCGAAGACAGCTCGGAATTTTACTGCACTGAACTTCTTTGGAAAGTAATTCTTAATGAATACGGGGATGATATCATGCAGGGTAAAAATAACGAACGTAAAGACCACCTCCGTTTTGATACATTTCTGGATACTACCAAATTTGAAATTGTGTTAAACCATCACACCAGAAAAACACACAAAAAAAGCTAATTTCCTTATCTTTTCTACCGGAAAATCCGGTTATTTCAATTCAACATTTACATTTCCTTCCTGAACTGTCCAGCAGACAGAATCACAAATCTGGTTGCGGATTTTTTTTACATTGTCGCCGTCGATGGCGTATATAAAGTTGTTTCCGGATATGTAGCGGGCTTCCACAGTATAATAATTATCCGGCTTTAACAAGGCTATGTATGACGAGGACCCGGTTGTATCTGAAAGAATGGTGTCTCTGCTTTCCAGTTTGCCTTTATAGATTGTAATGGGAACCTGTGGATTCTCCCAGTTGATGGTGAGTTTAATATTCATCGGAACCACTGATGGTTCGGAAGTATTGCAATCGGAATAATCATAATTCATGCAATCTTCAGGAGTGCTGACAAAGGTTCGTTCACAGGATTGTAAAATGATCAGACAAAAAAGAATCATAACTAGTTGAAGTATATTAAAAGTTTTCATGACTATATCCAATAAATTTTTTTGAGAAGTTTATTTTTGGAAAGATTGATCGTAACGCCTGCCGTAAGAGTGAGCCAGTGATTCATCCCTTTGTAAATCCCAAGGTCGCAATACTCGTAACCGGCTTTAAGAAAAAAATTCCTGAACATATAACTGTATCCGAACCCAGGTGCAAATGTAAAATGGCCTTCCGGTTTGCGCGTCAGCCCCTGGTATGAACCATAAGTATATAATCCTTTGGCACGAATATAAATTCCTTGCCTGTGCTCCATATTTTTTGTCCTGAAATTGATGAGTTTTTCCACTCCGAGATATAAATACCTCCGTTTTTCCCAAAGCTGGTAATAGATATTTTCTGCCTGCTGCTCAAGTACGCGTTTTTTTGCAAGCCTTCCGTTTAAACCAAGTTCAAAGCTGATGCTGTATTTTGAATCAAATATCCCGATGCCGGCACCCATAAAATAGTCTTGTGTGCTAAATGAGGCTATGTTGTAATTTAACGTTATTTTATTGAAAAATGGCCAGAACGAGCCCCGTTGTCCCTCTTTTTTCAGCCTTTTTACTATGGTCCTTCGATTATTTATCTTTGAATAATCAACGAGATTGACCGATGGATAATTTTTTAAATGGGTTTTCAAATCAGCTTGGCGGCTTATCAGGGTATCCGCCAGTTGTAAATCGTTATTCTGAATGGCCATCATGAAGGGCGTAAACCCGGTGTAGTCTGTAGTGTTGATATCCGCATTGTAATTGCACAGGAGTCTGACGATATCCGAATTTCCAAAGTAAGCGGCAGCCAACAGCGCATCGGTACCGTCCTGGGCTTTGATCAGGTGCTGTGCACCGTTTTTCAACAGGTATTTAACCATGTCGTAATAATTATAACTGGCTGCATAAATCAGTGCCGTTACTCCAAATTCATCAGTGGCATTTATAAAAGCGCCGTAAATCAACAGTAAATAAACAATATCCAGTTGGTTCTGTATCGCAGCCCCTATGAGAGCCGTTCTTCCGTTTCGCGGAGAAATATTTGGATCGGCTTTATTAAATAAAAGAATTTTTACAATTTCTGCATATCCTTTTTCAGAGGCATACATCAAAGGAGTAATGCCCTCATCTGTTTTTGCATTAACATCGGCGCTGTCGGCAATAAGCCTGAGCACTTCATCGGTTTTTCCCTCAAAGGCGGCAGTCAGGAGTTGGCTGTTGATACTGTCTTTTTCCTGGGCATGCAACGAAAAACCGGCACATAACAACAATAAAACAACAAAAATTTTTGCAGGAAACCTCATAATTATTTAGCAAGGATTGTAAATATGGTTCGTGAATAATAAAACTCAAATTTATTGATTTATTATTAATTTTGATAAAAAAAATGACCATGAAACTTTTAGAAGGAAAAACAGCGCTGATCACAGGAGCATCGAGGGGGATCGGCAAAGCTATTGCCCAGACATTTGCGGACAATGGGTGTAACATTGCTTTTACAGATCTGTCTTACGATGAATCAATGATAAATTTTGAAAAAGAATTAATGGCTTCAGGAGTAAAAGCAAAGGGGTATGCTTCTGATGCGAGTTCCTTTCAGCAGAGTGAAGAGACGGTAAATAAGATTATCAGTGATTTTCCGGTAATCGACATTCTGGTGAACAATGCCGGTATTACACGTGATAATTTGTTGCTTAGGATGAGTGAGTCTGACTGGGATATAGTGATTAATATTAACCTGAAATCGGTATTCAACCTTACCAAAGCAATTCAGAAGATCATGCTGAAGCAACGTTTTGGATCTATTATTAATATGAGTTCAGTGGTCGGGGTGAGTGGAAATGCCGGACAGGCAAATTATTCCGCTTCAAAGGCGGGTATTATTGGGTTTACCATGTCTGTAGCAAAGGAATTGGGTTCCCGCAACATTCGTTGCAATGCGATAGCACCCGGATTTATAGAAACCGAAATGACTCAGAAAATTTCTGAAGAGGCCAGAACAAAGTGGATCAGCGAAATCCCTTTACGACGGGCCGGCAAACCCGAAGATGTCGCTAATGTGGCTCTGTTTCTGGCATCCGACCTGTCAGGATATGTAAATGGCCAGGTGATACATGTTTGCGGGGGGATGAATACATAGCATACAAACTGGTGCCGTGTTATTGCCGACAAATATAGTAACCGGGTAAGCAAGCGGATCTTCTAATACAGACTCTTGGTTTTTAGCGTGGGCAAAGGAGTAACGTATCTCAGGGATACTTCGAGGCCTCCTGCACTTTTGCTGGCTGCTGCCAGTTTTGATGTGTTCACATCATAACTCAGAGAGAGAAGGAAATTTCTCCATTCCATCTGGCCCGAGATAATGAATGCATCGTTCCAACGGTAAAACAATCCTAAAGCAACAGACGTTTCTGTTACAAAGTTGGTATATTTTGACGGATCGTTCAGCCTGAACCTGAATAATGAACCAAAGATTACTTCATTTGACGGCCCCTGCATGAACCATACGGCTGTGGGAAGTATTGAAAAATTGGTGTTCCTGAAACCTATCAATGAATTGACATGCACTGTCATTTTCATATCCATCTTTTTCGAAGGAATGTCTGAGAAGGTTTGCTTGGGCCTGTTCAAATGAAACAGGGAAACTCCGACATTTACTTTTTTAGAATCATTGGATGACAGGGTAGTGGCATTCGAATTAAATGACCACATCAATCCTGCACCGATATCGCCATATAAAAAACTATTAAAAGACATCGTTTCATTAGAAGGTAACGACGGATTATAGCCATCGGTAAAGCTTGGGTCGTACTGGCTGTCCCACTGCATCGAGCCCATATCTATTCTCTTTTGTGCAATGCCGCCCTGAATACCGGCTGTCAGCATATTGTATTTGTTCAATGGTAAATGATAGGCCATTGAAATATTTACCATAGTTTGCCCCATCTTGTTGTCGCCTGCCTGATCATTAAATAGTTGTATCCCCAACCCGAGTATTCCGCCGTTGAGTTTGCCTTTCAGAATACCCATATCGTAAGAAAGCCCGTATGTGGTATACGAACGGGAGATACTTTTCCACTGGCTCCGGTAATTGGCAATGATCCGGTGGTCACCGCTAAAAGCTCCGGCATTTGCAGGGTTTAATGATAAGGGCGCATAATTGAATTGCGAAAAATGCACATCCTGTCCGGATACGATACAGGTAAGCAAAAAAAGGCCGGTAATTAATAATACTTTTTTCATATCATAATTATTAGCACATGCCACTTGATAATTTCATGTATCAAAGATAAAAAATATTTATCAGTTACAAGAACAAATATTTGTTCAAATTAATTTTATAATAAATCTGGGATTATGTGTTTTAGAATTTTAAACTGTTTAGCGTTCAATTTTTTTTTATTTTTGCTATGATTTAGAATGGAATATACTAAAATTCTGAACTTTTATTGATCTGATCTGTAGTTTTATGTTGCTCTTTATTGCTGATTTTCTTAAGTTTCGTGTTACTGACTTAATAGATATATTGTTAGTGGCATTGTTGCTTTATCAAATTTACCGGCTGATGAAGGGCACTGCGGCGATAAATATTTTTCTGGGTATCGTAGCGATCTACTTTGTCTGGAAGTTGGTAAATCTCCTGCAGATGAATTTGCTTTCCGAAATACTAGGCCAGTTCGTCAGTGTAGGAGTCATCGCCCTGATAGTCGTTTTTCAGCGCGAGATACGTCAATTTCTGCTTTTACTTGGCACGCCGCGTTTTTTAAGCCGGAAACAAAAATGGCTAGCCTTCTGGAAACTCAACGTCCAGCAAAGCAGTATCATTAATTTCGACCGTATTGCAAGGGTTTGCGAAAATCTATCTTCTAGCAAAACAGGAGCTTTGATCGTGATTTCTAAAAGGAGCAGCCTGGAGGAATACGTGAATAACGGGGAAATGATCGATGCCAGGATCTCTGAACAACTCATTGAAAATATTTTTTACAAGAACAGCCCTTTGCACGATGGCGCCATCATTATTTCAGGAAACCGTATTGTCGCCGCCAGGTGTGTCCTGCCGCTGACCCGCAATGAGAAATTTCCGAACACGCTGGGGCTAAGGCACAGGGCGGCAGTCGGTATATCCGAAATAACAGATGCTATAACAATTGTTGTTTCTGAACAAACCGGAAATATTTCCTACACAAAAAACGGTACACTTTACACCAAAATAACTTCGGAGGCTCTTAAAGCATTTTTGGAATTAGAATTTGAATAATCATTCCGCGTGAATCAAAGCAACGATTTTTTCTAAGTATAACGCATCCGTTTCGTCAAATGAATTGACTTCCTTGCTGTCAATATCGAGCACGGCAACGGGTTTTCCCTGCCGGTTAAGGACAGGAACCACGATTTCTGACCTGGAACGGGAGTCGCAGGCAATATGCCCCGGAAAATCATGAACGTCGGGAACAATAATAGTTATGTTGTTATTAACTGCTGACCAGCAAACGCCCCGGTTTTTGGGGAGCAACTGGCAGGCAAGCGGGCCCTGATAGGTAATGACCACGAGATTTTCAGCTTCGGCTTTGTAAAATCCGCACCAAAAAAAATAATTCATTTTATGGTATAAAACGGCTGAAACAGTAGCCATTTGAGCTGTTGTATCATTAGATTTCTTCAACAGCTCAGCTATTTGCTTATAGAGACGTTCGTAACGCTGAACTTTTATTTTTTCCTTCATCCCGGCCTTTTTATCAACAATAAAAAACCGTTTCGGATACTAGAGAAACGGTTCTTTACAAAACAATTTTTAAAATTATTTTTTCTTTTCTGCTGCGGCTGTTGCAGAGTCGGCCTGTTGTTTCTGTTTTAACTGAATTTCGTTAATGATCTGTTCCGGTGTTTTGCCAAGGTTGTTGATCGATATCTGGGCATCATCAGCAAGATCGCTCTCAGGGAATTTTTGAAGAAAAACCGTATAAGCTTCACGGGCTTTGGTGAGATTTTTTATGTTGTTATCATAAATAAAGGCTTTGAGGAAATAAGTCTCAGGAAGTTTTATAAAACTATTATGATCTTTAATAATAATATCAAGCAAAGCGATCGCATCTTCGTTTTTCTGGCGGTTCATCTGAAGGCTGGCGGCTCTATACAGGTATACCGGCGCCAGGGAGTCTTTTGAATAAGTATCGGCAAATTTCTTGTAAAGAGCAACCATGTCATTTATTTTCACGGTATCGCTTACCGGACTATTGGAAAAAAACGGCTTTTCCATTTCCGTGATTTCTTTTACCATCTTATCTTTTGACTGGCTGCAGCCGATAAAAACAAGTCCGATGATAATGAAGCTGACGAATTTAATTGTTTTCATAATATTTAATTTTTTAGTTAGCGTGTTTCTTTTGTAAGGGGCAGATCATTTTATATTTTGTATTAATTAAGCCTTTTGAAATATCAGTTAGTTTACGTTTTAAAACCATTTTCTTCAGCGAACTCAGTTTGTCCACAAACAGTATGCCTTCCAGATGGTCGTATTCATGCTGTATCACACGTGCAAGGATACCGGAATATTCTTCAGCATGAAAATTGAAATATTCATCGTAATACTCTATTTTGATGGTCTCTTGACGCATGACATCTTCCCTTATCTCGGGAACACTAAGGCAGCCTTCGTTAAAAGCCCATTCTTTGCCACTGTATTCAGTAATTTTGGCATTGATGAACACTTTTTTAAAATCCTTGCCTTCGGGATAATCCTGAGCATACGGGTTGGTGTCGATGACAATGAGCCGGATGTTGAGTCCTACCTGTGGTGCAGCAAGTCCGACACCAACAGAGGCGTACATGGTTTCAAACATGTCGGCGATAAGTTTTTTTAGGTCGGGATAGGTCTCATCGATATTCACCGATATTTTTCGAAGCAATGGTGTTCCGTAGGCATATATTGGCAGTTTCATAGGTCTATTTTTGCGTGGTTTCAAGATATGATTGCAAAATGATGGTGGCGCTTATTGTATCTAATAAGGCTTTGTCCCTGCGCTTTTTTTGGCTGATTCCCGAATCGATCATGGTTTGAAAAGCCATTTTTGATGTAAAACGTTCGTCAAACCTTTTAACCGGAATACCAGGAAAAAGTTTTTGCAGGTTTTTAAGAAAAGGGGTGATGAATTTTTCAGATTCCGACTCGGTGTTGTTCATTTGCATCGGCTTGCCGACAACAAGAAGTTCAACATTTTCTTTCGAAAAATAATTCTTCAGAAATGGCATCAATTCATTCGTATTGACCGTGGTCAATCCGTTGGCGATCATCTGAAGTTCATCCGTCACCGCGATGCCCGTTCTTTTTTGTCCGTAGTCGATAGCTAAAATGCGTCCCATAATTTTATGACTGCAAAGTTAAAAATTTTGAGGCAAACTATTGATGAAATTGTAGATTTGTTGCAATATTATGTACGTTAATTTTATTTTTTTCTAACTTTGAACACTTGCAATAAAAACCAAAATTATGTATCAGGATTTAAAGTTATTGATTGAAGCCGCATGGGACGACCGAACTTTGCTTAAAAACGAAGCCACATGTGCTGCAATTCGCAACACCATTGATCTGATGGATCAGGGGAAATTACGCGTTTGCAAACCTGAAGGAAATTCATGGGTTTTGAACGAATGGGTTAAAAAAGCCGTGATACTTTATTTCCCGATACAACAGATGGAAACTATTGAGGTCGGGCCTTTCGAGTTTCGTGATAAAATAAAACTAAAAAAAAATTATGAATCACTTGGAGTGCGTGTGGTTCCTCATGCACTTGCTCGCTACGGATCTTTTCTCGCGCCCGGCGTCGTGATGATGCCTTCGTACGTGAATATAGGCGCCTATGTGGATAGCGGCACTATGGTGGATACCTGGGCCACCGTAGGTTCATGTGCACAGATCGGTAAAAATGTTCACCTCAGCGGCGGAGTGGGTATTGGCGGCGTTCTCGAGCCTGTACAGGCTGCTCCTGTGATCATCGAAGATAATTGTTTCATAGGTTCAAGATCTATTGTGGTGGAGGGCGTCCATGTGAAAACTGAAGCCGTGCTGGGTGCGAATGTCGTTGTTACAAAATCCACAAAGATCATTGATGTCAGCGGAAAAGAACCTGTCGAATTTCATGGTGTCATTCCTGAACGTTCCGTGGTCATTCCCGGCACGTACCTGAAAGAATTTCCGGCCGGCAAATATCCCGTGGCTTGTGCACTGATCATCGGTAAGCGGAAAGAATCCACCAACACGAAAACCTCTCTCAACGAGGCTTTGCGCGATTTTAACCTGTCGGTATAAATTGTTTCTTATGAATATCAAAGATAACCTCAGGGAACTTTTAAAAACAATTCCTTCTGATGTAAAATTAGTCGCTGTTTCCAAGACTCAGCCGGTTGCAGATATATTGTGTGC
>DAOQAF010000125.1:0-9158 GCA_035353775.1 Bacteroidales bacterium
CATTGACATTTTTCGCTGGACTGTTTGTAAATTGTATGTTTTACGGACTGGTGGCAGAGAGAATTACTTCATTGTTCAGAAAAAATAAGGTAAAATGCTTAGACACGATTGATGAGAAAAGCAGCACATAACAGCCGCGGAAATTTAGCAATAACATTATTTCCTCAAATTCATCCAGAGTGTTCTAGGCCCAGTGGATCTATTTTTTGCGAAGCTTTATCAAACAAAAACAAAATCGATCTGTTTTCTTGCTAAAAGGATTTTTTTAACCTTAATTTTTACTTTATCACCCAAACGGTATTTTTTATGTGAATACCGTCCGATCACCGTATAATTATCTTCGTCGATAAAATATGCATCGTCATCCATATCACGGATGGAAACCATTCCCTCGCACTTATTTTCGATGATCTCCACATATATTCCCCATTTGCTGACACCGGTTATGTGTCCATCGAATATTTGCCCGACCTTATCAGCCATGTATTCGGCCTGTTTGTATTTAATGGAAGCACGTTCGGCATCGGTGGCCAGTTTTTCCATGTCGGAGGAGTGTTTGCATTTTTCTTCATACTCTTTTTTATCCACCGACGGCTTATTGGCCAGATAACGCTCCAGGAGCCTGTGTACCATCAGATCGGGGTAACGGCGTATGGGAGAGGTAAAATGGGTGTAAAAGCGAAATGACAGCCCGTAATGGCCTATATTCTCGGTAGAATAAATTGCCTTTGCCATGGTGCGGATGGCCAGGTTGCTTATCATATTTTCTTCGCCCTTGCCTTTTATGCTGGTCAACAGTGTATTGTAAGAATCTGCAAGGGTTTTGGTGCTTTTGTTATTGATCTTGTAGCCCAGCTTGGCGACAAACTTTGAAAAGGTTTCCAACTTTTCGGGCAGTGGTTTATCATGTATGCGGTATACAAATGTCTTTGGCGGTTTATTATTTTGTGTTTTTCCGATCAGTTCGGCAACCTTCCGGTTGGCAAGCAACATAAAGTCCTCAATAAGTTTGTTGGATTCCTTCTGTTGTTTAATGTAAACTTCAATGGGCTTGCCTTTTTCGTCATATTTAAACCGGACTTCCTCAGTATCAAAATCAAAAGAACCGCTTTTAAACCGTTCTTCCCTCAGTATGCCTGCCAGGCGGTTCAGCGTGAGTATTTCTTCGGCATACAAGCCCTGCTGGTTTACAATTGTTGATTGCACTTCCTCATAATTGAACCGGTGATTGGAATTAATAATCGTTTTTCCAATCCATTCACCGACTATTTCAGCCTTATCGGTCATTTCAAAAACGGCCGAAAAGCAAAGCTTATCTTCTTTTGGCCTTAGTGAGCATACATTATTCGACAGTACTTCAGGCAACATGGGAACCACGCGGTCGGCTAAGTATATAGAGGTTCCGCGCTCGTAGGCCTCTTCATCAATGATCGAATTTTCTTTGACATAGTGGGAGACATCAGCAATGTGAACTCCCACTTCCCAGTTGCCATTTGTTAATTTACAAAGGGAAACAGCGTCGTCGAAATCTTTGGCATCTTCCGGATCTATAGTAATGGTAAAGGTTTCACGAAAATCGCGGCGTTTATTAATTTCTTCCGGACTTATTTTGATGTTAATTTTTCCGGCGTCACGTTCCACATTTTCCGGAAAATGTAAAGGAAAACCAAACTCAGCAATGATGGATTGCATCTCGACATTGTTATCGCCGGGTTTGCCGAGAACCGATATCACTTCGCCAAACGGGTTTTTAGAATTTTCGGGCCAGTCAGCAATTTTCACCACCACCTTGTCGCCGTTTTTCGCTCCTTTGATCTTATCGTTAGGTATATAAATGTCAACAGGGATGCTTTGATTGTCGGGGACCAGAAAAGAGTAATAGCGGGTTACCTGCAGCGTGCCCACGAACTGTTCCTTTACCCGTTTTACTATTTCAACCACCTGCCCTTCGGGTTTTTTACCGTGGCGCCCGGGCAAAAGCAATACCCTGACTTTATCGCCATTCAGCGCCCTGTTGGTGTTGTAGGGAGCGATTAAAATATCGGGGCCCGGCTCATCGGTGATGATGTAAGCCTTGCCGGTTTGTTTCATATCAACGGTTCCGGAGATGTATGTTTTACTCGGGAAAACAGAAGCATGTTTTTCGGGGTTCAGTTTGTATTTTCCTCTTTTATCCTCACTCAGGCTTTTGTTTTTGAGCATGAGTTCGAGTTGCCGCCTGATAAGTTCTCTGACCGCTTTATCATTGATGCCGACCGCTTTTGAAATTTGTTTATAATTTAAACTGGCGTAAGGATTTTTATAAAAAACGTTAAGTATAAGTTCTTCTGAAGAGTTTGTCTTGCCGGATTTTTTTAAGGATTTGTTTTTTGCCATTTGTTTTTTTATGTAAAATTAAACATTATAAGTTGACCAATTACTGCCGGAACCAAAGTTCATGAAATGTTGATGGTTTATTAATCTAAAGATAATGTCAGGATAATCTATTGTTTAATGTCGCTGCGGTCTTGTCTTCGACAACCGAACCACCGGGGTCTGGGCTATTACAACCATTGATAATAAAGAGCCATCCGGGCTATGTAGGCATGTTTTAACTTCCAGCTATGACGTTTATAAATTATGCAGGTTAGAAAAAGGCAAATTCTTTTTTTGAGGTGCTGGTAGAAAAAATGACTACTCAATTCGTCAGAAAATAAAATGTTTTCTTTTAAACACTACTTTTAGAAAAAGACTTTAACAGGGGCAGCGCCCCGAAATATTTGTAAGATTGGCACCCCTCAAAAATTAAAGTGCAGAGCACCGAAATATATGTTCAAGCACTCAAAAATAATTAAAAATCATATTTTTTCTAGGTTTTTGTCAAAATCCCTGTATCAAAGATTACTTTTTTAGGGGTGAAAACAAGATGAAGATAGCCTTACCTTGAGGAATTGGATATAACCGGGATTTTAATATTACGGTACGCTGTACCTTATTTTCAAACGTATCATAATTTTTACAAATGTTACGGTGCTCTGCACCTGTCACTCTTAACTTTAATATTCGTAGCTCTGCAAAATCTTTTCATCTAAAATTAAGAAATATGAGTGTTCAAAAACTGCCAAGCCGATCTGCAGAACTAACGATTCAAATTTTTGCACATTACCGAATTGCGTTCAAACATTCACTTCGACTCCGATAGCTATCGGAGCTCAGTGTAATGCAATTTCGTATTATAGGTTTATCCTATTCGAAATTGTTTTTGCACTGCAACGACATAATTCCAATTAATCATTCAATAAGGAATATTTCCTTATTGAATGCAAATAGGATAAAAGCAGGCGTTTTAGAAAATATTTCCAACTTGTTGTTGGGAATACATTTTCTTAGAAGTATGCACATTATAATTTTTGAGATAAAACATCAACTAATAACGATATTAGGAAAAGATGCTTGGGTTGCGTATTGGAATCTCTTGAATGGGTCATCCGGGTTTTATTGACATCATTAATTATTATTGGCACCTCAAAAAATGATTTAGCCTAGAAAAAAGAAGTTTTTCTAAGCGATGATTTTATACCTTTGAGGCAATCAATTTATATGTTTTTAGGATACAATTATGTCGATATTGCTATTAATGTAGTGCTGATGCTCATTATGCTGGGCATAGGATTGTCGCTGACCGTCAAAGATTTTAAAAACATATTTTTACATCCCAAATCCCTTGCAACGGCGCTTTCGGTGCAGCTTTTCATTGTTCCCCTTATTGCATTCGGCATTGCTTACATTTCAGATCTTCCCGACGAAGTTAAGGTGGGCATTGTGATTATTTCTCTGTGTGCCAGCGGCGCCTCGTCGAACCTGATCACACATCTGTTCAAAGGCAATGTGGCGCTTGCCATTTCCATGACCACCATCAACAGTTTTATTACACTGATAAGTATTCCGCTTTATGCCAATCTTGCGCTAAACGTATTCCTTGGCTTTGAAACCAAAATACAACTGCCTGTTTTCGAAACCATTCTGCAAATATTTGTCATCACGATCATTCCGGCAAGTATTGGCGTTTTTATCCGGCGAAAAAAAGAAAATATCGCCTTAAAACTCGAACGTCCGCTTAAAATCATATTACCCGCCATGCTTGGTTTTATTTTTACTGTAAAAATATTTGTCGGGGAAGCCAGTGGCGGCACGGGGATTACTTTATCAGAAACCTTGCATTTGCTGCCATACCTGCTGTTATTGAATTTTCTGGCGATGGCGCTCGGTTTTTTTGTTGCACGAAAAACCGGCCTCCCGTTTGCCGATCAGTTTACCATTTCCATTGAGGTCGGCTTGCACAATACCGCACTGGCGCTGCTGATCTCCGGAACCATACTGAATATTTCCGCCATGGAAAAACCGGCCATTGTTTATGCCATGTTTTCTTTTTTTACAGCGATTATTTTTGTATTGGTTATTAAGAAGGTTTTTAAAAATACAAAAATCCGAAAATCGTAACCCCAAGTTACGCATTAGAAATTTCTATAGCGTAGCAATAGAACAAATCAACCATTACAATCTGATATTCAATATAATATAATTCACTTTATAATGCGTAAACGACAAAGAAAATGTAATCCCGACAAATAAAAATTGTCGGGGAACATTTTCTAAGTCGGGGTTACCCCCCGGCATTTCATGCGCGGGGCAGGCAGATTCAACGCACTATCCTGCGCACTGCGCAATAGGAACACAGTGAACTATTGCGCAATCTGGGTTAAACTGCAACATGTTTGCATGATATTGCGTATAAATCCATAAAAATTAAATAAGGTCTGATAATGAAATACATAGCGGATTTTATTTATTTCTTTGCCTCGCAAAATCGTATATTTATTCATTTTAAATAATTAATCATGAAAAAACTTTTGTTCATTATTTTGGTTTTTCTCACATTTTCAGCGGGGGCACAGGAATTTCTTCCCTTTGCTTCCGGCTCCTATGCAGGAGTAACAGGCGTACATCTGCAACCGGCTTCTATTGTGGACTCCAGGTATAAAGTGGATGTCGGAATATTTTCAACCAGTTTCGGTTTTTCAAATAATTATGCATCGATGGATACAAAGCCATTATTTAACTATGACGAGTTTGATAATCCCGACTTCGGAGACCTTTATATGAAATATAATAGTAACGGAAAACCCAAATCGGCCTTTGTTTCGCTGCGGCAGGATGTTCTTAGTTTTATGGTAAGTATTACCGAAAAAGATGCCATTGCGTTCACACCTTCTGTACGGGCCATGGTCAATCTGGACGGGGTTTCACAGGATCTGTTGGATCTGATTCAAAACAACTGGGACGTACCCTCCTTATTTAACCAGACGTTGACCAATGCCAAACTAAGTGTTCAGGCCAATGCGTGGGCTGAATACGGACTTTCATACGCGCGCGTGGTATATGATAATGAAGAACACTTTGTCAAGGCGGGCGTTACACTAAAACTTTTACAGGGATTAGGTTCCGGGTATTTATTTGCGAGAAATATTAATTATTCGATGAAAAATGAAGATACCATGTCGATTTTTAGTTCCGATGTAAATTATGGTATTACCGATAATCTTAAAGACGACGGCTATAAGATCAACTCAAAATTTACGGTGGGTATGGACTTCGGTGCGGTTTATGAATATCGTCCGAAATGGATGGATTACAAATATGATATGGATGGGAAAACCAATCTCTGGCGCCTCGATCAGGATAAATACCTTGTCAAGGTCGGAATTACGCTGTCGGATGTAGGCAGGGTGAGGTACGACAGAGGCCCCCTGACAAAGGACTTTCATGCGAATATTTCGGAAATGAATATCAGGGACATAGGGATTTATAGTTATTATGATTTTAATGACTTTATTGATTCCTCGTTTACTTATTATGATGTGACCGACAAATACACCATGAACCTTCCGATGAGCCTCAGCATACAGGCCGATGTGCGCGTTGTCAAAGGCTTTTATATAAATCTTGTTCCTTACCTGGCTTTGATGCAGGGTAAAAAAGACGAAAACAAAAACCATTATCTCAGTGCCATAAATCTTATTCCCCGCTATGATATTGCCTGGTTTGGCGCTTCGCTGCCGATGCAGTATAACAGCAATAACAAATTCAATGTAGGCATTGGATTACGTTTAGGGCCATTATGGGTAGGTTCGAACGATATTTTCTCTACATTGATTTCGGGAAAGGTAAACAGGTCGTCAGTTTGTGTTGCGCTTAAAGTGCCTATTCTCTATAGTGCGCCAAAAGACAGGGACAAAGATAACGTATCAGATAAAATGGATCAGTGTATAGATCTGCCCGGAACGTGGGAAAATAAGGGCTGTCCTGACCGCGATGGCGATGGCATTCTCGACAATAAAGACAAATGTCCTGATGTGCACGGCCTGCCGATGTACGATGGCTGTCCCGACCGTGATGCCGATGGTATCATTGATATGAATGACGATTGTCCGGATGATAAGGGCCTTGAAAAATATAAGGGTTGTCCCGATACCGACGGCGACGGAATCATTGATAAAGAAGACGATTGTCCTTTGACAGCCGGTATTCCTGCCTTTAAAGGTTGCCCCGACACCGACGGCGACGGCCTGTCCGACAAAGACGATAATTGTCCTACTGTCCCGGGAACTTTTGAAAACAAAGGTTGTCCGTTCATTGATTCGGATGGCGACGGTATAGCAGATAAGGACGATGAATGTCCGAGCATTCCCGGCGAAAAAGCCTTCAGCGGTTGTCCCGACACCGATGGTGACGGAATTTCCGATAAAAACGACCTGTGCCCAACCATAAAAGGAATCCCTGAAAACAAAGGCTGTCCGGAGATCAAGAAAGAAGAAGAAGAAGCCATACGCAAAGCATTTGACAACCTTGAGTTTGAAACCGGCAAGGCGATTATCCGCACCAGTTCTTATCCTTCGCTCAACGAGCTTGCGGAGGTACTAAAGAAACGTCCGGAATTTAAACTGCTCATATCGGGCCATACCGACGACGTGGGTAATGATGCAAGTAATATGACGCTTTCGAAAAACCGTACCTTGTCGGTTCGCGATTATCTTGCAGGAAAAGGCATTGACCCGGCAAGGTTTAAAACCGAATGGTTTGGCGAAACCAGGCCGCTGGTGCCAAATACCTCGCCCGAGAACCGCCAGAAAAACCGAAGGGTTGAAATGAACATATTCTTTTAGAAACAGCACGTATAAAAGGATCCCGGACTAATAATGATTGGTTCGGGATTTTTTTTTGGATCGGTGGCTTCGAGAGCCTCAGCCACCGTAAGGCTCAGCCACCGTAAGTCTCAGCCATCCATGAGAGATGGAATGTTAATTTTTAAAAAATTATTTAAAAACAAACTGTTTATATTGAAATATTATTTAGGTTTGTAAGACATTTTGAAGATGAAAACTATCGTATTAAAACCGGTTAATCATCGCGGGGCGGAACGGCTGCTGGTTCAGTTTCCGTACGACGATGAGCTTATAGCACTTTTAAAAAAAGTGAAGGGAGCCACGTTTAGCAGCACTTTTGAAAACTGGCACATAGCCAACAACAGAGATAATTTAAAAGAACTGTTCAGGCTATTCAAAGGCATAGCATTTCTTGACACAACGGCTATCTTTAGGAAGGAAGAAGATTCAAATTCGAAGTTTCAAGATACAAAATCCAAAGGACAGATTTCAGATACCGGATTATCAGATGCGGGAATTGCTTCAAGGTCTCATGGTTTGCAAGTAGATAGAACGATGACAGAAAAATCATCTGAACTTGTTTCTGAAATCAAAAATGAACATCAAAAAGCCAGAATTATCAAACTTGAAATAATTGATTACCGGAAGATTATACTCAGGTTTCCGTTCAGCAAAGAGCATATTGCAAAAATGAAAACCATTCCTTATTATTTTTGGGATAAAAACAAAAAACATTGGAGCTTCCCCTACTCACAAAACATCAAAGAAGAAATTGAGCATTATTTCAAAAATTTTAATTATCAAATAGAGACCAATTTTATCAATACAAAGGGGTTCAACAAAAAAGAACTTAAAAATTATGGAAACGAAAGAAAGTGTCCCTCTGAATACCTTGAAAAACTGAAACTGAAAAGATACAGCGACAACACCGTACGCACGTATACAGTTGCATTTTCTGATTTTATCAATTACTACAGCAAGAAAGAGTTGAACGAGATAACAGAGGACGATATCAAAAGTTACCTTCTGTACCTTTTTGAAAAAAGAAAAATTTCGGTTTCGTTTCAAAACCAAGTAATTAATGCTATCAAATTTTATTACGAAAAAGTATGCAACGGCAAAAAGTTGCCATACATCACCATTGAGAGACCTTTTAAGGAAAGAATATTACCTACGGTGCTTAGTGAAGAAGAAGTAAAACAAATAATTAACAGCGTGGCGAATCTAAAACATAAAGCCATACTATTGACTATTTATTCGGCAGGACTAAGGATCAGCGAGTTAACAAACCTAAAGATCGTTGATATCGATAGCGGCCGCAAGGCAATAATTATTAAAGGAGCCAAAGGAAAAAAAGACAGAAATAGCTTGTTATCGGAAAAATTATTATTAATTTTGAGAGAATATTTTAAGCAATACAAACCAAAGGTGTGGCTTTTTGAAGGGCAGCGGGGGGAGCAATATTCTGAGAGCAGCATACAGCATGTTTTCAGAAGAGCATGCACAGATGCAAAAATTATGAAGAAAGCTACTGTACATACGTTGAGACATAGTTTTGCAACCCATTTGCTGGAAAGAGGAACCGATTTAAGGTATATACAAGAGCTGTTGGGGCATAGTTCAAGTAAAACCACAGAAATATATACTCATATAACCCACAAAGGAATGGAACAGATTAAAAGTCCTCTGGATAATATGGACATAAAAACTTAAAAAATTGATTATTAATACTTTAATACAAATAAATGAGATTGCTGCCACAGTTTGCGAATTTTAATAAAAGGAACCCGGAAAATTATTATTAATTTGAGTAAGAACGGAAAGAAAATATGAAGCGAAATAGTAAAAATACAAAATGTAATTTATTGACATTAAACATGTTTAGAGGCAGAAAACGAGTTGCTGCCACAGTAAAACCATAGTAAATATTGCTGCAAATGCAGCAACACAAACGTT
>DAOQAF010000126.1:0-8311 GCA_035353775.1 Bacteroidales bacterium
CCCCTTTGATATCAAGAATTTTGAAATTTGTATAAAAGTTTTGTCATGTACTTAGCTTTGATACTTAAAAAATGCCAAAGGATGTGTACTATGAATTTTTTTCTAGATTTATTAACCTTAAAAAAAATATCAGATTTTAATATACTGTTTATAAGTACTTTAACGTTTTGGTTAGCCTTGAATATCATGATTAGATAATTTGTGGAATAATCATCTAAGATACTGATATTCAATGGCTTAACCAAATTTATTTTATATAATTTATTAACAATCAATTGTTTACATCTATTATTAACGAAGTGTTGTAATATTTATATCTGCCACCAAATCATCTTGCAAAGTAAAAGCTTTTTTCGGATTTTTGTCAGCCAGTTTATCAGCCATTTCATTAAAAATCAATGAAATTTCGGAAACCTCATCTTTACCTTTAAAATATAGCTTTTGACTATAATTGCCGGAAACCATTTCTTTTAATCCCTCATATAATTGATAAAACCGTTCATTGAAATAAGAAGCAAAGCAAAAGGTAAATCCGTAAGCAATCAAAAAGCACAAAGTTCCGATAATTGACATTTGTATGGAAGCTTTTTTTGCCGAGACCTGGGCATCATCAGTTTTTTCGATAATGGCTTTTTCGTTCATTTGGGATAAAAGCATTAACTGGTGGTAAAGATTATCAAATTTATTTTGCAGGTAAAGAACCGTAACTACCGGCTTTGACGATTTTATATATGTTACCATAGAATCGTTGTATTCGTTAAAACTTGTTTCAATATCAGATACGAGTTTTTCTTCGCCGGATTCTGTTAAATTATTTTTCTCTAATTGAAAGGAATTTTTAAACAGGAGTAACTCATTGTAAATTATTTTTTTATCCGGGTCTTTGTTTGTTATAAAACATCTGGTGACCTCCTGATTTATATTTGTCAGGTATTTCACCATATCGCGGGCATAAACAACGGAATAATGGTTTTCTTTAAGAATTGCGTTTGTTTTTCCTGATAGCCTGTTAATGTAGTAACAGGATAAAATTGATAAAAACAAAATAAAGATCAGGAAAAGTATTACACCCAGGGTAAATCTCGTACTGCGAATTGATTTTTTCATGATGTATTAATTTTATTTGTTTGTAATATTCGGGGCAAGGCTATCGAGAGTAAGATTTATAGCTAAAACGTTAATACGTTCTTCTCCAAGAAATAAAAACTGCGGACTTTCTGAAAGTGCATTAACGCACTGTATCAGCGACTGCTTTTGTGCGTTGTTAAAATTCCGGGCTTTTGCTATACGGTTCACCTGTAATAAGGCCGCTTTAGGTGAAATGTGAGGATCTAGCCCACTCGCGGAAGCAAAAAGCATTTCAGAAGGGACTTCAGTCAGGCTATCTAATTCATTAAATGAAATAAATTGTCTTTTACGTTCAAAAACAATTTTTCTCAATTTCATGTTTGTCAATCCATCATTTGAACCTCCTGAAAGCAAAGAATTGTATTCGTTTGCTGATGGCCTTGAAGTAAAATATACAGCACTGTCGAATGGCTGGCCGATCAGAGTACTTCCTATAGTTTTATTGTCTTTTATTATTAAGCTTCCGTTCGCTTTTGAAGGAAAAATCATCTGTGCAATTCCGGTAACAAAAAGAGGGTAAATCAAACCGGTTAAAATGGTGAAGAATAAAAATATTTTTAATGAAATTACAATCGTTTTCATCATGTGATTTTTTTTGTCTGGTAATAATAATTCAACATATTTTCAATGCAACAAATTAACTGGTCCAACTCGATTATTTTACCTGAAGAAATAAGAATCAGGTCTTTGTTTAAATCGACATCAAATTTTTGTAACCTGGCTAGTTCATTATTTTTACGCGCTATGAGGTTTTCTTTTAAGTTGAGGATTAAGTTTTCCATGACAGGCTCATTATAAATTAATAATTAAATCAATAAGTTTTATTCCGATAAAAGGAGCAATAAGGCCGCCTAATCCAAATATCATCAGGTTACGGACTAAAGCAACATTTGAAGAAACCGGCCTGTAACGAACACCTTTTAAAGCCAACGGAACTAATAAAATAATGATAATTGCATTGAATATGACCGCACTCAGGATAGCGCTCTGCGGAGAACCAAGGTTCATAATATTCAGAGCCGAGAGCGGACCAATACCTTTTGAGCCGGAATAAAGGGATACGGCTATAGCCGGAATTATGGCAAAATATTTTGCCACATCGTTGGCTATGCTGAAGGTAGTGAGCGAACCGCGCGTCATGAGTAATTGTTTACCTACCTCGACCACTTCAATTAATTTGGTTGGATTACTGTCAAGATCAACCATGTTTCCTGCTTCGCGTGCCGCCTGTGTTCCCGAGTTCATGGCGATGCCGATATCCGCCTGCGCGAGTGCGGGAGCATCGTTGGTGCCATCGCCGATCATACCTACCAAATGCCCATTAGCCTGTTCTTCGCGGATACGCTGTAGTTTATCTTCAGGCTTTGCTTCCGCCATAAAATCGTCCACACCGGCTTCTGCGGCAATAGCTGCTGCTGTCAGTGCATTGTCACCAGTGATCATAACTGTTCTTATTCCCATTTTTCTTAATTCGGCAAATCGTTGTTTAATACCACCTTTTACAATGTCTTTGAGATGGATCACCCCAAGGACTTTATCATTTTCGGCCACTACCAGGGGTGTCGCACCCTGACTTGCCAAACCGGAAACAATATTCTGAATGTGATGCGGAAAAAAGCCATTATTGCTAAGTATAAAACTACGAATGGCCTCAGAAGAACCTTTACGGATCTGATGCAAACTGCCATCGCTGGTTTCCAAATCCACACCGCTCATACTCGAGTGGGCGGTAAAGGGGATAAATGTTGCATTGAGCTGAAGGACATCACGGGCACGTATATTAAATTTTTCTTTTGCAAGAACAACGATTGAACGGCCTTCGGGTGTTTCGTCGGATAAGGACGAAAGTTGTGCGGCATCGGCAAGTTCTTCAATGGTTACCCCTTCGGCAGGGATAAAGTCAGTTGCCATGCGATTGCCAAGCGTGATCGTTCCGGTTTTGTCAAGTAAAAGCACATCGACATCCCCCGCGGCTTCTATAGCACGGCCGCTGGTGGCAATCACGTTGCGCTGCAGGAGCCTGTTCATGCCGCTGATACCGATGGCGCTCAACAAACCGCCGATGGTAGTGGGAATCAGACAAACCAGCAAGGCAATTAATACGGAAATTGACAAATTGCCTGACATCGGCAACCCGGACGCTTTAAGGCCGTAACCGAAGAACGCCGGAAGTGTGGCCACAGCCAATAAAAAAATAATTGACAAGCCTGAAAGAAGAATGAAAAGAGCAATTTCGTTAGGTGTTTTCTTGCGTTTTGCGCCTTCTACCAATGCAATCATCCGGTCGATAAAGGTATGACCATGTTCGGTGGTAATCCGAATTACTATCCGGTCGCTGATCACCCTTGTTCCTCCGGTAACCGCCGAGCGGTCTCCTCCGCTTTCGCGGATTACTGGTGCCGATTCTCCTGTGATCGCCGATTCGTCAACGCTGGCAATGCCTTCAATCACATCTCCATCGGAAGGTATGATATCGCCGGTTTCACAAATGACGATGTCGCCTTTTTTAAGGTCGGTTGCCAGCACCGAAACCTCCTGTTTTCCTATGAACTTGCGGGCTTTTGCCTGCGTGCGGTTTTTACGCAAACTTTCTGCCTGTGCTTTGCCTCTGCCTTCGGCAATTGCCTCCGAGAAATTGGCAAACAACACGGTAACCCAAAGCCAGATACAAATCTGAAAGTTAAAGGATGAAAAGCTGCTTTGAAAAATATCTGAAAACACTATGCATGTCGTAAGAACTGAGCCAACTGCCACAATAAAAATGACAGGATTTTTTATCAGCACAGCTGGGTTAAATTTTCTAACACTGTCAGCTGATGCCTTCAGCAATATTTTTTTATTAAAAAGACTTGTTGATTGTTTTGTGTTCATTTTGTCTTTGAATTAAAAGGTTGTTCCCGTATTCATTAACAAATGTTCAATAACAGGCCCTAATGATAATGCCGGAAAAAATGTCAACCCGCCCACAATAAGAATTACGGCAATCAGCAGTCCGATAAACAGCAAATTGTCTGTATGAAATGTGCCCGCTGACGGCGGAGTGATTTTCTTCTTCGCCAGATTCCCAGCTATGGCCATTACCGGAACGATTACCCCAAAACGGCCTGTCAACATTCCAAGACCAAGTGTTAAATTGTAAAACAAGGTGTTGGCATTAAGTCCCGCAAAGGCGCTTCCATTATTACCCGCAGCAGAACTATAGGCATAAAGAATTTCGGAAAAGCCATGCGGACCGGAATTATGAATGCCTGATAAACCGGCAGGACTCATCGAAGCCAATGCACTGAAAAGAAGTATCACAAAGCCCGGTACAAGAACAGCTATGATGGCCATTTGCACCTCGAACGCTTCGATCTTTTTACCTAGATATTCAGGGCTCCTTCCAACCATCAGGCCGGCAATAAAAACCGTGAGAATAATAAATACAACCATCCCATAAAGCCCGGCACCAACACCTCCAAAAATTACTTCTCCCAGCATAATATTAATCATTGCCACCATTCCAGAAAGCGGCGAGAGACTGTCGTGCATAGCATTGACCGAACCGCTTGATACGGCCGTTGTCGTTGTTGACCATAGGACACTGTTCGTGATTCCAAACCTTGTTTCCTTGCCTTCCATCAGAGGCAAATGCCCAAAGACAGGATTGGGCGAGTATTCTGCGTACAAGGAAATACATAACCCGGCTAACAATAAAATCAACATGGTTGAAAAAATTGTCCAGCCCTGCCGTGTAGAACCGGCCATTTTACCATACGTAAATGTCAACGCTGCGGGAATGAGTAAGATAGCCAGCATTTCAAGCAAGTTGCTGAAAGGAGTTGGATTCTCCAGAGGATGAGCACTATTGGCATTGAAAAAACCGCCCCCGTTTGAGCCCAATTGTTTTATAGCAATCTGTGAAGCTGCCGGGCCCATCGGGATCAACTGCTTAGCGCCTTGTAAGGTCTGACATGTTTCATGTGTTTTAAAATTCTGAACCACGCCCTGTCCGGTCAAAGCGATGGCAAGCAATATTGAAAGTGGTAAAAGCACATATAACACGGAACGCATAAGGTCAGACCAGAAATTACCAATTTTGTCGGTGGTTTTGCGTGAAATACCCCGTATAAGCGCCAGCAGAACGGCCATTCCGGTTGCGGCGCTCACAAAGTTCTGAACCGTAAGCCCGATCATTTGAACAAAATAGCTTAGCGTTGTTTCTCCGGCATATCCCTGCCAATTGGTATTAGTCATAAAACTTACCGAGGTGTTAAACGCCGAATGCCACGAAACATTTGAAAGATGAGCAGGATTCAACGGCAGATACGACTGAAAAAGCTGAGTCAGAAACACAAAAACAAATCCAATAAGATTAAACATCAGCAAACTGAATGTGTATGACTTCCAGTTTGTTTCTTCATCAGTATGCACATGAATAAATTTATATGCCAGTTTTTCGAGCCAGCCAAAGACAGGCAACATAAAATGCTTTTTTCCTGTGAATACCTTGTACATGTAATTGCCTAATACCGGCGTAAGCGCGATCACTAAAACAAAAAATAAAATTATTTGTATCAAATCCGGTGTCGTCATCTTTTAGAATTTTTCAGGTTTAACAAGTGTGTATAATAAATACACGAGGATAAGCAGTGCTAGTATCGCTCCTAAAATATATCCTAAAGAAATATCCATGTTCTGAGGTTGAGAAGCTGCCAAAAAAATTGTTACGTTCATATCGTATCTGTTTTCATTACAAAATTACAATGGAACATATAAGGATTTTGTTATGATTATCAGCATTGCCATAAAGATTTTATTAAAAGGACTTATGGCAGGGAAATTCATTCGGCGATATGCTTCGAAAGCTTTTTTTGGTGCTTAAAGCTAAAGGGCTTAATTGGCCATCACCATATTAAAAAAATAAACCTCGCAGATACAGCCAACACCGGGCAGTATGAACTATGAATTACGTAAGGTTATCGGTCCGTTTCAGATCAAATTTGGGGCTATTTATAGTCGAAAGTGCTACTTGTTCTACAACAATATTACTGGTATCAAGGCCATAAGCACGAACATCGGAAACACCAATTCTTTTAAGATAGGTATAAATATCCATAATGAACTGTTCGAAAGTAGAAAAATCAAAATCGTAGTTCTGGATACGATCGATAATCACAAAACAAAAATCACCCAACACATGATGTTTCTGTAAAGAAGGATATCTGGACACCATATTTATTTCATTATTTCGTATCAACTCATCGACGACCTGTTTGAAGAACAGGTTTATCCTCGGCTGAACCCGAAACCCGAGATTAAAATCGATCCTGATCAAAATATCGGGTATAATTGTGGTAACTTTAAATTCCTTGGTGTTAGGATCATCCACTTGATTAATATGTATCAGCCAATACAAATCGGCCTTTTTGGGATGCTTGTTGATAATCGAGTAAATAATCTTTGTCTCCACTTCGCCGACATGGGAAGATTTGGTAAAATAGACAAGGTTAGTAGCATACTTGGCAATGGTGTTATCTTTTTTGAGATCCCGAATAATATCAATGTACGGAGGAATCCGTGTAAAAGCCATAAAACGATTTTTTATAGTCCGGCCTTTTTGCCAAATTGCCATTATGCCGAATAATAAACTACTCAAAAGAATTGTGAACCAGCCGCCTTCCATGAACTTATGAAGATTGGCCAACAGAAAACCACCTTCAATGGCGAGAAATATCATCATAAACAACAACACAATAGTAATATGAACTCTTTCAATTTTATAAAGATAATACGATAGTAAAAGGGTTGTCATCAGCATGGTAACTGTAATTGACAAGCCATAAGCTGCAGTCATATTGGCAGATTCTTTAAAAAACAGTACTACGAACAGGCATGCAAAACATAATGCCCAGTTTACAGAGCTAATGTACATCTGTCCTTTGATATTTGTCGGGTAGCTGATTTTCAGACGCGGCCATATATCCAGCGACATAGCCACGGAAATCAGCGTATATGCTCCGCTTATCAATGCCTGACTGGCAATAATCGCTGCAAGCGTAGCAATAATAATGGACGGAAAAAGAAACCAGCCCGGCATCATAGCGAAAAATGGATTTACATGTGTGTCGATTTTGTTAATGTGCAACATTAACCATGCACCCTGGCCAAGATAATTCAATATGAGCATACTTTTTACATATATCCAGCTTATCCTGATATTCATTTTTCCACAATGGCCCAGATCAGAATACAACGCTTCCGCACCTGTAGTGGCTAAAAAAACTGCTCCCAATAAAACAAAACCACCGGGATAGACAGTCAGAAAATTATAAGCATAATATGGATTGAAAGCTTTAAAAACAGATGGAACCTGTATGATATATATCGTACCAATGATTCCCAATATGGCAAACCACATGAACATTATCGGCCCGAAAGAATTACCAATGACTTTCGTGCCGAATTTTTGCACACTGAAAAGCAATAAGATTATTAGTAAGGCTATTGGAATCACCGGTATTTTATCGCTAAGCAATAACAGACCTTCCGTAGCCGAAACAATCGTAATAGAAGGAGTAATCACACCATCGGCAAGTATGGCTGCTCCGCCGATGATTGCAACAAATAAAATCCATGGAGCATTTTTTTTGACAAGAGCAAAAAGTGAAAAAAGACCACCCTCTCCTTTATTGTCGGCCCTGAGCGCTATAATAACATATTTTACCGAGGTAAGCAGGGTTAGTGTCCAGATAACACACGAAAGCGCACCAAGAATAAAATTCTCATCAATTCTAACGGCATTTCCAATAACAGCGCTCATAACATATAACGGTGAGGTCCCAATATCACCATATACGATACCAAGCGTCATAATGACACTGATAAAAGATGTTTTTGCTATAGTTGTTGATTCGCCCTTCATTAGTCCTACTTATTTACCTGCCATTATCTATTCATACATAATTCTATGTTTTATCATGAGCCCTTTAGCCAATTCATCTGTTTGAAATTATCAGAACCATTCTTATCAATAGCAGTAGCACACATTCTACCGGCCCAATTGATAACCATTTATAAATCTATATAAAAAGAACAAAATTCCAAACTAACAGGCTATTCTCAATAAACAGCAAAAACATTGTTAAGCCGTAACTCCGCTTCATTTATACGTAATATGTAACATTGATGATCAGCAATTAAA
>DAOQAF010000127.1:0-2152 GCA_035353775.1 Bacteroidales bacterium
GTTGAAAAATATTTCCACTGCGGCTGATGTTTTTTATAGCGCCATTAGTAGAATTCTTCTGATAAAATTTTATTTTTACTAACTTTGTTATTTCACTGTTTTACCTGATCTATGGCAGAAACACTCAAAGTGCTTTATGTTACTTATGACGGACTTACCGATCCGCTCGGCCAGTCACAGATAATCCCTTATCTGGCGGGATTGACGGGATACGGATATAAGATTCATATTCTGAGTTGTGAAAAGAAAAACCGCTTCGGAGAACAAAAGGATATGATCGCTGAATTGCTGGGTAAATCAAATATTACCTGGCATCCTATTCCATACACCCGTAAACCGCCCGTTTTATCGACTCTTTATGATATCTGCAAACTAAAGTCGTATGCCCGTAAACTCCATAAAAAACAAGGCTTTTCTATAGTTCATTGCCGTAGTTATATTGCGGCTTTTATCGGGCTGGATCTTAAAAAAAAAGGAGGCGTTAAATTTATTTTTGACATGCGCGGTTTTTGGGCTGACGAACGCGTAGAGGGTGGGCTTTGGAATATTAAAAACCCTGTTTACAAAACAATATACAACTATTTCAAGCGAAAAGAACAAAACTTTCTTATCCATGCTGATTTTGTGATCACCCTTACAGAAAGAGCCAAAACAGAGATCATAACTAATTTTAATCTGAAAGAAAGAACTACGGAAATAGCTGTAACACCATGTTGTGCCGACACGGATTTTTTTTCCGAAAAAAATGTCGACGAAAAAGAAAAGAATATTTTGTTGGATCAGCTTAAAATTAATTCAGGCGATCTGATAATTTCTTATTCAGGCTCCATCGGGACGTGGTATATGCTCAGTGAAATGCTTGATTTTTTTAAACGATTAACTGAAGCTTACAAAAACGCCAAATTTTTATTTATCACACACGACGATCCCGCTAAAATATCAGATGCGGTGAATAAGAAAAATATTGATCCCGATCGGATAATGATCTTCAGTGCCCTACGTAAACAAATGCCTGTATTGCTTTCTTTGACTGACATCGCATTGTTTTTTATTATACCCGTTTACTCGAAAATGGCGTCTTCTCCAACAAAAATGGGAGAGATCATGAGCATGGGTATTCCTTTTATTACTAATAGCGGCGTGGGTGATGTCGATCCCTTTGTGGAAAGAACAGGTGCAGGATTGCTGGTCAAGAGCTTTACAGATGCTTCCTATGATGAGGTAATCGGAAAAATTCCTGAGCTGCTGAAACTAAGTCCCGAAAAGATAAGAAATATGGCCATGGACGAATACTCCCTGCATCATGGTATCAGCGTTTATTACAATGTTTATAAGCGGCTTACCGCACCGCCCCAACCTTTGTTGTGATGATCTATTCCGAAAACTACGAAAAAAAGATCGGGTTTGACAAGATAAAAAATTTTATCGCTGAATTTTGCCTGAGCGATCTTGGCCGTGATCATCTGAGCCGCGTTGCTTTTTCAAATGTGTTTTCTGACATTCAGAATCAGTTGTATAACGTGGATGAGTTGAAAACAATTTTGACCACTGATGAGCCATTTCCTGCTGATGATTATTTCAATCTCATCCCTGAACTCAGGAGGCTTAGCACCCCGGGCACATTTATCGAAATTGATGAATTGATCAATTTACGGCTTTCTTATGCTGCCATTCAGAATATCCTTAGGTATTTAAAGCAGCGGGAAGAAAGATATCCGAACCTCAACCATTTGGCGTCGGGAATAATGATTTACAGTGAAATAACGCGGCGTATCGATCATATCTTAGATGAGAAAGGGCTTATCAGAGATGATGCTTCGGTCGAATTAAAAAAGATCCGCAACAGCCTTGTTTCTGTTCAGTTGCAGATCGACAAACGCACCCGGCAGATCTTACTTAGCCTGAAAAAAGACAGCATCATTCAGCAGGATATTGAAATGACCGTGAGGAACGGACGCTGTGTCATTCCCGTTGCAGCGTCGAACAAGAGAAAAATCAAAGGCTTTGTTCATGATGAATCTGCCACGGGGCAAACCGTTTTTATTGAGCCTGCCGAGATCTTCGAAATGAATAACAAACTCCGCGAACTTGAAAATGCCGAAAGAAAAGAAATTATTAAAATTCTGATCATTTTTACGGATTTTATCAGGCC
>DAOQAF010000127.1:2252-5942 GCA_035353775.1 Bacteroidales bacterium
TTTTCCGATATTTTTATCGAGATCGGCGATGAGCAATCTATCGAAAATGACCTCAGTACCTACAGTAGCCATTTGCTTAATTTGAAATTTTTTATTGAAAATGCCCGCAAGGACACCCTGTTTTTAATTGATGAATTCGGAAGCGGCACGGAGCCTGTGCTCGGCGGCGCTATTGCCGAAGCAACACTGGACGAACTGAACCGGAAAAAATCTTTTGGCGCGGTAACCACACACTATTCAAACATCAAAGAATTTGCTGCGAGAACCGACGGCATTAGTAACGCATCCATGCTGTTCGATACAAAAAAAATGTTGCCATTATTCAAGCTGAACATGGGTATGCCCGGAAGTTCTTATGCGCTGGAGATAGCCGATAATATCGGATTTCCAAAATACATCACCGAAAAAGCAACAAACATCGCCGGAAAAGAACAGATATCTTTTGAAAAACAGCTCAAGTTATTTGAAACCGATAAAGAAGATCTTGAAAAGCAGCAGGAAAAAGTAAAAATAGCGGATGAGTTTTTTTCGGAAATGATCGACAAATACCAGAAGTTGATAAATGATCTGGAATCCCAGAAAAGATCGATCCTCCTGGAAGCTCAGCAACAGGCGGCATTGCTGATTCAGAATGCAAATAAAACCATAGAAAATACCATCCGGCAAATAAAAGAGTATGGCGCGGAAAAAGAAAAAACTAAACAGCTAAGAACGGAACTCAATGAATTAAAAGAAAAAATAATTGCTGATAAAATCATCGACGAAATAGTGATCAAACCTGCAAAATCACCAAAGCAAAAGCTGCGGATCAAAAATATCAAACCTGAAAAGAAATATATTATTCCCCAAAAAGGGAATTATGTGAGGATACCCGGGCAGAAAAAAATTGGTGAAATCGTTGACCTGATCAATGAACAGGCGCTGGTGGTGTTTGACAATATGAAAATTAAAATTTCCGTAACGCAATTAGAAGTCGTTGATCCATCCGAATATCAGGCATACATAAAAAAGAAAACCCAAACTCGTTTTTCAGAAATATCGGGAAATGTCAACGATAAAGTGGCGGATTTTAAAACCATACTTGACGTGCGCGGAAAAAGGGCAGAAGAGATAAGCGCCATTATTGAAAAATATATTGACGATGCATTACTGCTGAAAGTCTATCATGTCAGGATATTACATGGCAAAGGTTTTGGTGTGTTGCGAAAAATAATTCACGAACTGCTGTCAAAGCATAAAAATGTTGTGGCTTATGAGAATGAAAGGATCGAGAGTGGCGGTGATGGTATTACTGTAGTTACACTGAAATAAAATTGGACTGATTATTGATAAAAAAACCTAAAAATTTCCCAATGAAAAATCTGATGTATTTTCTGCTTCTGGCTTTTTTATTCGCAATCCCCGCGAATATTTCAGGCCATAAAAGTACCGGTACACAGGACATAAGCAATGGCGTTCTTATCCTTACCGATAAAAATTTTGATAAAACCATAAAAAAGGGAATTGTTCTGGTGGATTTTTGGGCTATATGGTGCGGGCCATGCAGGATAATGTCTCCGATTCTTGAAGAAATTGCTTTGGAAATCGGCAATAAGGCTAAAATTGCTAAAATGGATGTTGATAAAAATAAGGTTACATCATACAAATACGATATTAAATACCTGCCCACCATCATCATTTTTAAAAACGGCGTTGTTGCTGAGCGTTTCGTGGGAACCCAGAGTAAAGAAACCATTTTAGAAGCTATTAATAAAGTGCAATAGTTTTTTTATTATTCAGGGTGTTCCGAATGGTATTTGATCGGGCACATCAGAAAAATTGACCTAAATTTGTAAATGATCATTGTTATTGTTTCCTTTGTCAGGACAATAAAAATAAATGTGCGCAGCCATATTCAAACGGATATCTGATTTTTCTTCCCTGGTGAAAATTTCGCATACTGTTTTTTCCCTGCCGTTTGCTGTTATCGGATTTTTTTTAGCGATAAAGCAAGGCAGCACAGGCTTTGATCTGAAAAGCTTTTTACTGATACTTCTATGTGTTTTTTTTGCCCGTAATGCGGCCATGAGTTTCAACCGTATTGTTGACAGAAATATCGATAAAAAAAATCCACGGACCCAGACCCGCGACATCCCTTCAGGAAGAATAAAAGTGAGCTATGCCTGTGTTTTTTTAGTAATCAACAGCATATTGTTTATTACTGCAACATATTTTCTGAATTTTTTATGTTTCTGTCTGTCTCCTGTGGCGCTCATTGTTGTTTTAGGCTATAGCCTTACGAAAAGGTTTACCTATTTATCGCATTTTGTGTTGGGTGTTGGATTATCCCTGGCGCCTGTCGGTGCTTATTTGGCTGTAACCGCACGATTTGATTTACTGCCGCTGCTATATTCAATGGCGGTGATTTTTTGGGTAAGTGGATTCGATATCATTTATGCCTTGAGCGATATTTCGTTCGACAAAAAACAAGGATTGCATTCTATTCCTGAACGCTTCGGAATATCCCGGTCGTTAGCCATATCCTTTATATTTCACATTTTCACGATTCTGATAATTATTTCAGCAGGGATCTTAAATCATAGCGGCTTGCTTTTTTGGGTAGGTACAGCAATCTTTTCTATTTTACTTTTTTATCAGCATTTTATTGTCAAGCCTCACGATCTGAGCAGGATAAATTTTGCATTTTTCACGCTGAATGGTTTCTCAGGGCTGATTTTATCATTGTTCTTTGTTCTTGATTTTTATTTCACCATATAGGGCTGTCCGGATTATTATATATATGACTTTATATACAAATTGTAAATAAAATCAAGAGGTTTCTTTTAATATCTCACATCAATTACTATTTTTGCATTATGATCACTTATTAAAATCATTATGAAAAAAATTGTTGTTTCGTTATTCTTTATCTCATTCGGTTTTGCCGTGTTAGCCCAGGACATACCCACGGACACCTTGTTTAAAGGCGATTACCAGGATGCCGAAAGGTTATACAATGAAGGGGTGAAGCTTTTTGAAAATAAAAATTTTGCCGGAGCTATAAAAAAATTTGATGAAGCCATTGCACTGAAACCCGATTTTGAAAAAGCCTATTTCAACAGGGGGTCTGTGAATTTAGAATTGAACAAATTTGCTGAGGCTATTCCCGATTTTACAAGATCAATAGAGATTCAGCCTTCGGCAAAATGTTATTTCAGCAGGGGCAAGTCCCGCTTTGAGCTTAAAGATGATGAAAATGCTGTTGCGGATTTTACTGCTGCAATAAACATGGATGCAGCCCATGCTCAGGCGTATTATTATCGCGGCGAAATATATTTTGAAAAAGCCGAATATGCAAAAGCCATCAGCGATTTTGACGCGGCAATAAAGAATAAATCGGATTACGCCTATGCTTACAACGACAGGGGAAGTGCAAAAGTAAAACTCGATGACTTTGAAGCAGCCAAAGCCGATTATTCTCAGGCAATCCAGATCAATCCTAATATGGCTTTTACATACAACAACCGGGCTAGCGTAAAAAAGAAATTAAAGGATTTTAAAGGGGCTGTCGAAGATTATACCACAGCAATACAAAAGAAGCAGGATTATTATATTGCTTACAACAACAGGGGTACTGCCTATTTTGAACTTGAAGATTATCAGAATGCGGTCAAAGATTATGACCAGGCGATCAAGCTAAAACCCGATTAT
>DAOQAF010000127.1:6042-8206 GCA_035353775.1 Bacteroidales bacterium
GATTATTATTTAAAAGCACAAAAATTCAATCCGGATAATGCTGATTTGAATTATAAGATAGGAACCTGTTATCTGAATACCGTCGAAAAAATTAAATCGATAGAATATTTTGAAAAATCGCTTTCCCTCAAAGCGGATGCTTTTGCGGATACTAAGTTTCAATTAGCAAAGGCTTACCAATTCAACTATGACTTTGATAAAGCCTTACAGCTTCTGAATGAATATAAAAGGTCCTTGTCGCCCGGAGAACTTTCGGCTGCAGCAGGTGCTATAGAAAAAAGAGTTCAGGAATGTAAAAACGGAAAGGAACTGGTTAAATCACCTGTGCGGGTTTTTATTGATAATTTAGGCGCTACCGTAAATTCAATATACCGCGAATATGCCCCTTTGATAAATGCCGATGAAACGGTATTGTTTTTTACATCACGCCGCGACAATACTACAGGGGGCGGCGAAGCCGAAGACGGCCTGGGTTATTATGAAGATATTTATTATACTGAAAAAGTAGGAGGGGAATGGACAACACCCAAAAATCCGCCCAACCCGCTCAACAGCAATGACCACGATGCAACTGTCGGCTTGTCTCCGGATGGCCAGACACTATTGGTTTATAAAGGAAATTCCGGCAACGGCGATATTTTTGAATGTCATTTAAAAGGAACTACCTGGACAGCGCCTGAAAAACTCAACAAAAATATCAACACGATTTACCACGAATCATCGGCTTCAATCTCATCCGACGGGAAAATTCTTTATTTCGTGAGTGATAAACCTGACGGATATGGCGGACGGGATATTTATTTCAGTACCCTTGATAAAAATGGAAAATGGGAACCGGCCAGAAATATTGGAACAGCCATTAATACCCCTTATGATGAAGAAGGCGTTTTTATACACCCTGATGGAAAGACACTGTATTTTAGCTCACAAGGCCACAATTCCATGGGCGGCTATGATATTTTTAAATCGGTAAATGATAATGGCGTATGGTCTCAACCCGTTAATCTCGGATACCCGATAAACACTACAGGCGATGATGTCAATTTTTCAATTTCAGCCAGCGGGGTACATGGTTATTATATGTCGGTCAGGGCTGATGGATATGGTGACCGAGACCTGTACCTGATCACATTTATCGGGCCGGAAAAACCATTGGTAAACAATACCGAGGACAACCTGCTGGCAAGTGTGGCGCAGCCTGTCAACGAAACGGTAATCGAAAAACCTGTTGAAATAAAAGAAAACCAGGTAACACTGCTTAAGGGCATTGTGATGGATGATATCACCCTGGCTCCTTTAGGCGCTACCATTGATATTACAGATAATGAACGCAACGAAATAATAGGAACTTTTGAATCGAACAGCGCTACCGGGAAATACCTGGTGTCATTACCTTCGGGAAAGAATTACGGTATTGCAGTTAAGGCTCCTGACTATTTGTTCCATTCTGAAAATATTATTATTCCGCCAACGACCTCGTACCGCGAAGTTGAAAAAGATATCAAACTAAAGAAAGTTGCTGTAGGAAGTTCAATCGTACTGAAAAACATCTTTTTTGATTTTGATAAATCCACGCTTCGTTCAGAGTCGATCCCTGAGTTAGAGCGTTTATTGAAATTCATGAATGATTTTCTTTCTGTAAAGATCGAAATTTCGGGACATACCGATAACATTGGTACGGCAGCATACAATAAAACCCTGTCTGAAAACAGAGCGAAATCTGTTGTGGACTATTTGATAGGTAAAGGAATAGATGAAAACAGAATGACCTATAAGGGCCTGGGGTTTGATCAGCCTTTATCAACGAATGACACTGAAGAAGGCCGTCAGCTCAACAGGAGAACGGAATTCAAGATTGTGAGTAAGTAAAACAGAATTTTTTCAGGCGTCCCTCAAAATTTTTTAACATCCTCATTATATCATCCTGGTGAATTAAGCATTGAAAAAACTCACAAAATGATACATATATAAACATCTTGACTTTTGGTCAATTTTGAGTTATCTTTGTTTCATTAAAATAGATCTTAACAACGTATTTTATTGTTAATATTAACTAATACATAAAACCCATGAAAAGATTTTATTTAACCTTATTATGCCTGTTGTTTATTACAGGCGCGCTGAAAGCTCAATTGCCCGAATGTGTTAAAGACATTAATCCTGC
>DAOQAF010000128.1:0-8009 GCA_035353775.1 Bacteroidales bacterium
CAAGTACCAAAGCAGCTTTTTCGAGCCGCACAGGAACGCTAATAAAACCGTCGCGGGCGGAATTTATTAAAAATGGAAGGCTGACAAATGCCATCGCTATGGATATCCCTGCGGGATGCCCTACCAGATCAATGCCGAAAGTTGAAGCAAATTTCCCGGCCACCGTATCACGCGAAATGAACCCGAGTATTGCGATACCAGCCGCTGAATGCGGGATAACAATTGGAAGATCTATAAGTCCCAGGACAAACCTTTTCAGCTTGAAATTCTTGCGGGCCAGAATATACGCAAGCGGTATGGCTCCAACAGCCGAAAAAAGTGTTGCACCCATAGCAGTAAAAAGTGTCAGCCAAATGGAATCACGTACCTCCGTATCCTTTGCCGATTCAAAAATAGTAGAAACAGGAGTGGCCAGAAACATCCCTGCTATAGGAGCAATAAGGAACAAAAGTATCACACTGCCCAACAGGATAAGAATAATCCTGAAAGGAGATATTAATGCACTTTTGTTTCCTGACATCTTTTTGTTGTAAGAAACTAACGGGTCACACAGCGTATTTCAGTCAGCGCTTTAACAGCACGGTCGCTGAAAAAATCCATGGCGGGATACAGCCTGAAAACAGCGTCATCTTTTTCTTCAGGGGCCGCGATAAGCAACAATTCCGACTGGTCGTTGCGGTTCATAACTTCACTATAGGTGAAAACACCCCGGTAGCCATCTTTTGCCACTGCCAGTATCAGGCCTTTCTGAAGCCTTTCCACACTAAAGGAAAAATCTCTGCCGAGAATATCTTTTATCATCACGCCTTTAAAAGGCTGTGTGCTGTGAATTCCTTTGCCACGGCCATAGAAAATTGCAGGATAATTTTGAACAAGAAGATCCTTTGGCAGGCTTTTCAATATTTCACAGTCAATTTTACCGTCTGTAATTTTTACTTCCGGGCTGTACAAGGGTTTCATATCTTTTTGTACGGGAACATCAAGCGGGTAAGACACCACAGAGATTTTTACCGGATTTGAGATATTCCGGGCAGTGACCAGATCGCCACCCACAACCAGTTTAGTATTTTCCGGCAAGGTCCATAATTCTTTCGTCTTGCTGGGCACTATCCTCATCACATCTGTAGCAATGATGATCTCGTGACGATGAATGGGGTAATAAATTTCGCCCCAGCTAAGCACGACTTTTTCACCTTTATTATTTTCGATCTCTACGAACAGGTCAATTATCGGAGGAAAATCCTTTTCGTTTTTCTTTTTGAGAACAATTTCATTCAGAATATCATAAAGAGAATATCCATCGTAGCGGTAAGCTCCGACAAAAGAATCCGCAGGAACTTTAAATATTGTTTCCTTTACGATGATGCTGCGTTTTTTCATCTTTGAAAAGTCTACAACACCTGGTTTTTCAACCTCTCCGGCGATCTCAATTTTGCGGTCGCCCTTCAGGGCAATGGTTTCGGCATCATCATAAAAATCATTTGTCATACCTGCGGTATCGCCAACCAGATTGTTGTTACCATTTTCATTGGCCGATCCGACCTTTTCCCTGTTACAACTTGCAAATAGCGCAAGAGCGAGCGCCAAAACCAAAAAGCTAATCTTTTTCATAATCATGTTTTATAAAATTAATAATTTTTTTCTTATTTTTTCTTTTTACTGAACGTATAACTCACTTTGCCGAACACCATCCTGCCCGGCGATTTGTAGCCCTTGTTGTTGATATAGACAATATTGAACAAATTATCAATATCAATACTGAAATCAAACGGCTTAATCTTTTGCCACAGCTTGATATCAGTGATGAACCGTGCAGGATACCTGTCGGACATCAGGAAAACATTGTCCACCGAATTGTCGTCTTTTACCCAGCGTGTACCCACATATTTACCGGCAACAGAAATATTGACATAATCAGTCAGGACACTGACACCGGCAGAAAACTGGTGCATAGGAACATCGGGGAGAAACTTGCCTGTCAGGTCGCGGTCGGCAGCCGTGTTAGGCTCAAAATGGCTGATCGTGGAATGATTGAATGTATAATTGAAATACGCCCGGAAATATTTACCGATAGGGGAAGACACATCCGCTTCAATACCAAAAATATTCACTTTGCTGATATTGGTAACCTGATATATCGGGGCGATGGTGTATCCGAGGTTGACAGAATCGGAAGTAGAAAGCAGGGACATGAAATCATAGCCTTCAGAGTAGTAAAATGAAAATTCGGTTTTCAGTTTTTTAAGGAACGTTTTGTCCATGCCAAATTCCATATTATAAAGGTGCTCGGGTTTTATTGCCGGGTTGGCCACTCTGAAGCCATAGCGGCTGTATTCAGACCGGCAGAGGTCGTCGAGTATGGGCGACCGGAATCCCTTGGCAATGGAAATGTACATTTTCATGGTTGGGTGAGGAAGATACTGCAATGTCAGTTTGGGATTTATAGCTGTCCACTGTTTTGTTTCAACTTGATCAAATTGAAAGCCGGTCAGATATTCAATGGAATATGATGGTTTTTCTATCGAAAAGGCAGCATCATAGAACACGGCGCCATCAAAGCGGAGGCCGGCAAGGAGGTTCCATTTCTGATGTCCGAATGTGAACTTGTCCTGAACAAATAGGGAATATGTGGTCATGGTGCCTCTGTTCCTGATAAGATCTGTGGATGTATAATAAATATCTTTCCCATTCACCCTGCCCATCCTCGCTTCGCCGCCGAAAGTGATCTCATTTTTTGTTCCGATAGCCGTTTCTGTCCACAGGCGCAGCCCGTAATCCTCTCTTCGTGAGTCCACTTCATACAGCGTGTAAGCCCCGTCGCTGTAATATTCATTGAGGCGGAAATATTTTTCGTACAGGCCGAAAACATTGGTATAGATCCTCCATTTTTTTACCTGTCCTTTGTATTTTAAAAAAGCATGGTAGCTGTCCCTTTCTACATTGGATCCGGCATCTTCGTATATTTTAACGCCGCGCCCCCTGATATCGTCATAGTAATTGAATGACAATTCTATGGTGTTGTTTTCATTCAGATGATACCCGAGTGATCCCCCGGCAAATAATTCTTTCAGGTAGACAGGCACCACTATCGAATCATTTTCTTTGATGATCTCATCAGGCGTGTTTATGTAGCCATCGCTGACATGATGATTTAGAAATGCTTTCCAGAAAAATAATCCGTTATAGAAAGAGCCTGTCAGATCGGTCTTCAATTCGAGGGTTTTGTATGTCCCTGACGAAAGGCTGACTTTGCATCCAAAATTTCCTACCGGCGGTTTGCTCATGATGTTTATGATCCCTCCCATCGCATTCGACCCGTAGAGGGCAGAACCGGGGCCTTTGATGATCTCTATCTTTTCAATATTGTCCTTGTCGATGATGTTCCAGTTTACCGAGCCTCCGTCAGATTTGTTCAGCGGCATTCCATCAAAGACAATCAGGGTGCCTGTTTGTGAACTTCCGCCGATGCCCCTCAGCGCTACTACCGTGGATGATGAAAATATGCCAAACTCGTTGCTGACATTGACTCCCGACACGGCCTCCAGCAATTTACCCGCTGAAATTGACGGTATCTGCTTTATATCCTGTTCATCCAGTAATTTTGTCCTGACGGGGATATTGATGATATCAAATTTGTTAGCGCTTTCGGCCTGTATAACAACTTCATCAATATTGACCGGATCTTTTTTCAACAGAAAATCCAGCTTCAGAACTACATCATTTTTTATATTTATCGTTTGAGAGGCCGGCACATAACCAAGGTGAGTAACTTCAACGATATAAGTTCCTTTTTTAATACCGCTTATCCTGTAAAACCCAAGATCATTTGAAGTTGTCCCCAGTTTGGTGCCCGATAAAATTACATTCGCATCAGAAACCGGATTGTTGCTGCTATCCCTGATATAACCTTCTATCGACTGGGCATTCGAAGTAATGGCTAACAATACAAAAATAATATGTAATGCAATTTTTCTCATGTAAAAAAAGACTGTCAGCAGGATCGCTGCCGACAGTCATTCGAAAAAGGATTGATGAAATTAATCAATGATAACTTTTCTGCTAACAATTTTTGATTCGTTAGGAAAGTGTAAGATTACGATATACAAACCGGAATCAAAATTAGTTACATTAACGTCTATACGTTGTGATTTTTCGTTTGAAGCATATACTCTTGCGCCGAGCATATTGTAAATTTCCGTTTTTGCAATGCCTTCTGCTGATTCTATGTGAAGAACATCATTGCAGGGGTTCGGATACATGCTGACATTGTTTTCATAGATCACATTTGAAATACCGGTGCCTGAGAGTGCTCCAGTAACAAGGATATCGTCAATTTTAGAAATCCCTGTGGATAAAACATTACCGCCGGCAGAACTTTCATTAGAAGTCATAATCCAACGTAAATAAATAGAAGTAGTCCCGGGGTCGTTAAGAAATGCCGGAAGAGGTAAGCTGTCAATGACGCCGGTAGTCCATTCATTAGCGACAGTAACAGCACCTCCCGGAACATCTGTCCAGGCGCCACCACTCTTCATGCATTGTAACTTCCAGTATTTAGGGCCGGGATATGTTCCTCCTGATCTTTGTTTCGACCAAACAACCATATCTTTATAACCGTTCGCTTTAAATTTTATAGACCAGAATTTCACGCTGTCACCACCATCCCATCCTGTTGCCGTGGCGGCATAATCAGAGTTTCCACTGCTATAATAGATAGTTCTGTCGTTAGTTAATGAAGTATCTTCAGCCTGAATATTATATGTCAGGTTACCGGGCAACCCGAAATCTGCATTAAATTCGGTATCAGTGGTATCTGCAAAATTAAACCCGGTGATTGTGTCACCTGTAGCAACCGGAGCATCGGCAGTTCCCAAAATAATAATATTGTCTATAGCTGCTTTTCCCGTGGGAAGAACAGGATTTAAGTCGAGGGCTATATTTGATGTCATGATCCATCGGATATATATGGATGTACCGCCCGGAACGGCAACAGGAATCGGAAGTGCATTTACAACACCCATGTTCCAGGCGCTGTTGCACACGACAGTGCCGCCCCCGATATCCGTCCATGGAATTGCTCCCCATTTGTACTGAACCTTCCAGTCCCTGGGGCCATACAGCGTAGCATCTGATTTTTGTTTAGAATACAAAACCAGGTTATGATAATTCTCAGCTTTGAATTTGATCGACCAGAATTTCACAGTATCACCATTATTCCAGCCTGAAACTTCTTCAGCGTATGTTCCATCGCCCGGAACCATTGTAGTGGCGCCAGTACCGCCTTCGTGCATGATCGTTCTTGCTCCGACATTGCCGGTAATTCCTTTATTGGCAATCGTATCAGACAAATTTCCCGTTGGAAAAGTCCATGCCACAATGGTGTCCTGTGCTTGAGCCATCAATGCAGCCATCGTGAAAAACACGCTGATAAACAGTAATCTTTTTTTCATTTTTTTGGTTTTTAGTTAATAATTATGGTTAAGGTTTACATTTGCATTTTTAAAGAGATTAAAATACTTCCGGTTGTATCCAGGTCGGCCTGATGAACCCTTATGATACCTTTTTTACCTGCTGCCGTCTGAAAGGGAATAAATTTCCCGTCTGTCGCCCATTTAAATTTCTTTTTTCCCCACACATCATCGTAGGAAACGATCAGCAGACTGTCGTTATGGGCATTATCGAACAATTCGGCAGTTACTCCATTTACAGCGCGGATGTCATACTTCGTATAATTCCGTGTTGTCCAATTGACCAGATAGGGAAAATATAATTCGTAAAGTTCCCCGGTAGCAGTTGGTTCCTCACCCGGAGATGAAAACGTGGGTGATGGCAGCAAAACTCCGTCATCGTCTTTCCAATTAAAATAGGTGAGAAAATCAACTTTTTCCTGGTACAAAGCCGCTGAATCCTCAAAATAAACCTTGTTTATCAGGGGAAGGAAATAGTGTCCGTAAGTATTGTTTAACTGGTAACCCATACGTATGTTAAAAAATTCGTATATGCCGCCAAACTGAGAGTTGGGATCCTTAAATATTTTTAGTGATACGCTGGCTTCATTGCGTTCCCTGTCCATGACGGCAAACTGCCACACCACCTCATCTTCAACACTCTGGTAATATTTCAGGTTGGTTACGAAGCCCGCAGAATTCAATCCCGAATCAAGAACTGTTTTCGTGTTGCCATCATACAATTTTTTCACCGTAAAATTGGTCAGGTTGGCATCCAGCCCTTCTGCCTGTACCCTGAAACGAACAGGCTGGCCTATGGCCAGGGTATCGCCGTCAGTGTTGCACCACGATTCAAATATCAGGTTGATGGTTGGCGGACGGGATTCAGAATCATCCTTGCAACCAGAAAATATGAATGCAGGTATTAAACACAGAATGATGTATTTAAGACTGTGTGCCAAAAATGAGGTGATTCTGCCGCTTTGAATTTTCATCTTTATTAATATTAACAGGATATTCCAATAGTTTTTCACTTTTTTTTGTTATGCACGTAAATGCATATCGGCGGCAAAAGTAACAATAATTTTTCATACAATGTTTGTCTATAAAAACAATAATTATGATTGAACAAAATCACCTGTTTTCATGTTTCGCAAACTTTTTAAGTTCATCAGGGATCTTATCGTAATGGCTGCTCACTGAAGGAACAACAGAAGGTTGTCCGTTGGCTTCCATGATCGCCATCCCTCCGGCTGGCTCAAGGAAAAAAGTCAGAAAAGCAACCGCAAGGTTAAAATTTTTAGCGCTTTTAGGAATTGTCAGCCCATAGATCATAGGAGCACCTGTTTCAAGTATCTTTTCTCCGGGTTTTTTACCCGTTGTTTCGACACTAACCGTGGCATAAAGATCCGACAATTCTTCTTTCTTCAGATTGATCTCATCCGGCAGAAGGAGGTAGTTAAGCTGATGCTGTTCAGCAACAGAACGGTATAAGAAAATGTAATCAACAGCATTTGATTCCAGAAGGGCAATAAGGTCGGTTTCTTTTGGCCGGATATAATTTTTGTCTTTAGCCATCATTTTTTCTGAAAGGCCGCGTACTTTATAGTATTCCTGTGCAAGTTTCATGGTCAGCACCGCCCTCACACCGCAGGGGTCGCTCTCGGGGTCGCTGCGACCGAAAACCACATCTTTTTTCAACAAAATATCGTACCAGTTATCTTTATTGATTTTGTTGGCATACCGCGATTTGGCCGTATAGACTATAGCCATTTCATTCGTTGCAAACTTGATGTTCCAGTCGGCCCATTCAGGAATTAAAAGGTCATCTATCACCTTATAATCCGAAGAGAGCATTATGTCGCAGGGTTTGCCAAGGTCGCTGATCTTTCGGGCACAATCCTTGCTGCCGGCGGCTTCGGTAAGAATTTTCACCTCCGGATAACGTATCCTGAAAGAATCACAAACTGCTTTTACAGGATATGACAGGCTGCCGGCATGAAAAATCACTAATTCGCCTTTCAGGATGTCACTTTCTTCCTCTGTCAGATTATTATTCTTATTCGAATTGCCACACGAACTGATAATTACAACGGCAGCCAAAATCAGCAAAACAAACTTTTTCATATCTCAGCTATTTCCTGCAAAATTAATATTTAAAAGGATATGTATACCCTTGCATAACCCATGTGGTTTCGAAGTATTTTAAAAACAAGGCTCATCCAATTTTTCATGAAACCTTATTTCCGCAACAATTCGTTAATCTATGAATAGTCATGGGGTGACTTAAAAATTGCCGTCGCGGCAAAGTCCTGACAATCAATTAGTCACCATGTGCCTTGCGAATTTAAGGTAAAATTTGAAATTTTTCTTTGATGCAAGTTAAAAATGATTACTTTTGCACCCACCTTTGCCCAGGTGGTGAAATTGGTAGACACGCCAGCTTGAGGGGCTGGTGCCCGTACGGGTGTGCAAGTTCGAGTCTTGTCCTGGGCACTTTTTTAAACGCTATCCTGCCCGGATGGCGGAATTGGTAGACGCGCTAGTTTCAGGGACTAGTAT
>DAOQAF010000129.1:0-7974 GCA_035353775.1 Bacteroidales bacterium
TAAGAGTTATACACCCTTTTCTATTTTGCTAAACATACTGGCAATCGGTATAATCTGTGTTTTGACAAAACAAAAATGATTTATTTATCCCGAAATCAGGTTATTAGGTTTTCTTCCGTATATTTTTTTCAAGTACTTTTTCAAGAGCTTTTTTATCAATGGGTTTCAGAATATAACCGATGAAATTGTTTTTCAGAATTTCTGTGATCTCTTTTTCTGTCGAGTAGCCGGTCATAGCAACTATCGGCAGGTCTTTTTTTATTTTGGATATTTCTCTGGCTGCCTGTATACCGTTCATCCCTTGTCCAAGATTTATATCCATTAAAACAATATCATATTCGGATCTGTTCACGAGTTCGATGGAAAGAAATCCGGTTGTTGCGATATCCACTTCATAATCCTGTTTCAGAAAAGCCAGAATAAGTTCCCCGTTGATCCTGTTATCATCGACCACAAGAACCTTTTCCTTATTTTTTTTGGCAGGTGTGAGTTTGAACTCACCCTTCTCGTCCGGCTTTTTTTTCTGTTTTATTGTTTTCTCAGAGGAAACAGGTAGAAGTACGGTAAAGACAGACCCTTTGCCGAGTGTACTTTCCATTAGCATTTTGCCGCCCATTAATTCGATCATCTTTTTACTTAGCGATAAGCCAAGCCCGCTTCCGTCGAATTTCCGGTTCAGGCCTTCGCTTACCTGCCTGAATTCCTGGAAAATTTTACTGAAATTATCTTCAGAGATCCCGATGCCGGTATCCTCAATGCTTACATAAGCATACTTTTTCCCATCGTGATCCATATACCCGGTTTTTATGGTAATTCCGCCTTTTTCGGTGTAAGCAATGGCATTGTTTACCAGGTTGTTTATGGTTTGAATAAAATAGCTTTCGTTGAAAGTCGCAATAACCGGTTCGTCAAATTTTCTTATCAGGTAAAGATTTTTTTGCTTGGCCTTGATCTCCAACTGGGCCAGTGGCATTTCAATATATTTGCTTAACTCGTCGCTGATGGTCGAAATCTCTTTTTGGCTTGCTTCAAGCTGCGACAGCTGAAGGATGGAATTGATGATCGACATAAGCTTGTTGCCTGATTCGATGATGGTATCCACCATAAAAGTTGATTCCGGGTCGGTAATGCGGTTTTTCAGCAGCGAGGCGAACCCTAAAATTCCGGTCATCGGGGTGCGCAGATCATGATTCATGTTTGTGATCAGGGAGGTTTTCAGCCGGTCTGATTCTTCGGCTTTTGCCTTGCCCCGGAGTATTTCTTCTTCTGCCTGCCTTTTGAATATCTGGTGAGCAATTTGTTCAGAAACATAAACCAGTAGATCCCTTTCATTCTCTGTAAACTGAATTTCTTTGGTATAGCTTTGTACGGCAAGAACCCCGATCACTTTGTCATGCGTAATTAACGGCACGCCAAGCCAGGTATCTGAATATGTGCCTATAATCTCAATTTCAGCAGACAATTCGAGTTGTTTCATCAGTTCCGGAGTTGTCAAAACCGGTTTACCATGCCTTAATACATATTCGGTAAGCCCCCTTTGAAGCCTGTAAGGTTTCGGAGGTTCGTCCTTTTCATCTACATAATAAGGAAAAGAAACCATATCAGAGGATTCATCATATATGGCAATATAAAAATTCTTAGCGCGAATGATCTGGTTGATGATTTTATGAATGGATTTATAAAAATCATCAATGTTGTCGACGGTATGCGTAAGCTGAGAAATTTTGTAAACGGTTTCTCGGGCTTTTTCAAGTTGTTTCAGCTCCGTGATATTGCGGTTGAAATTCATGACGGCTATGGCCCCGCCGTAATCAACCGTTGAACTGTTGACAAGCATGTTGAGTTCCTCGCCTGTACTGGTAATATGGATAGTTTCAAAATCATTTTCGATGTTGTGACCTAATAACAGATCCATGTGCCGGCGGTCGATGTCGTAGTCCATGGCAATTTGTGTCATGGGCATGCCGGCGAGTTGTTCACGGGTATATCCATAGGTTTCGGCGGCCCTTTGGTTACTGGCTATGATTTTATCGTTCCCGGGATTGATGATCAGTATAGCTACACTGGAATTCTCGAATATAGCTCTGTATTGGGCTTCGGAGCGTTGTATGGCGAGCACGGATTTTTTTTGTTCGGTCACATCCCTTACAATGCGCCCGATATAAAATGAGTTTTGGGTTTTGATCGGGAAGGTAGTGAAGTTCACTATCTTTTTACTGCCATCCATTTTGACAATGAATCCTTCGGTATTGCGTGATTTTTCAGGGATTTGCCCGTTTTCCATGATGGAAAGCATATGGTTTTTCATCTTGAGCAAAAAATCCTGTGTTTTCTTTTCCGGGATTATCAGTTGATATTCCAAATCCCAAATATATTTTCCAATGGCTTTCCCTTTTGAAATTCCGGTAATTTCAGTCAAAGCATCGTTCCATTCAATGATCCTACCAAGATTATCGAATAATACAATACCTTCAGTTGCCTGTTCAATAACACTGCGGAATTTATCTTCTTCCTGGATAAGGGCCTGCTCTGTCATCTCTCGCTGACCGATTTCTTCCTGAAGTTTTTCAATAGTTGTCGTCAGCAGCCCCGTCCGGGTATTTATTTGTGTTTCGAGTTCTGTCTTTTCCAGATTGATTGAGTTCTCAATATTTTTAAACCCTGTAACTTCATTAAAAGTGCCGATGATATAAGGCGTGTTGTGGATATCATGAAATAAGGCCTTGGTTGTCAATATCACGCGGCTTTGCCCCGACGAGTTTACAATTTCTACTTCAAGTGATGATTCTTTACCATTGTCCAGTATATGCCGGTCTTGCTTATAAAACATATCCGCTTTGTTTTTCGGAAAGATCGCATGGCTGGTTTTTTGATAAATGGCGTAATAGCCTAATTCGAAAAAAGTGCAAAAAGCCTTGTTTACATAAAACCATTCGCAATTGCTGTCTTTGATGAAAAACGGAACAGGCAGTTCGTACAACAGTTTATATGGCCTGACCGAATTGTCCTTAAAAAACCTTTTTACTGCTTCCGGTAATTCTTGTTCAGCGGGTAGAATCTCGTCATCCGTCCCGGGTTCATCAACCAGCAACATACCTTTAGTCAATTCATTTTCCAGATCAACGAGCAATTGTTTCAGTTCTTTTTTATTTGAAAATTCGTACTTCATCTATTGAATTTTTTTTGGTAACGTAAAAGAAACGGTAGTTCCGATATTTTCCTCACTAATAATGCTCATGGTTCCTTTGTTTTTTTCTACAAGTTCTTTGCAAAGAATGAGTCCAAGGCCGCTTCCCGTTTCTTCTTCCGTTCCCGATGTCTTGACTTTATGATCTAATTTAAATAATTTTTCCAGGTTTTCTTTATTTATCCCGACCCCGTTGTCGACTACGGAAATTTCAATATAATCAGTTTTTTTATCAGTGATATCTGTAGTAGTAATTTTGACAAAACCGTTGCGGCGTGTAAATTTTATTGCGTTTGAAACAAGGTTGCGCAGTATGGTCCTGGTCATATTTGGGTCGGCGAAAATACCGGACGAAGAATCGATATCTGTAATCAACCGGATCTGTTTTATTTTTGCTTGATAATGCAGAAGGTCCATAGTTTCTTTTATAACTTTGGTGATATCTAATAATTCCGGTTTGTAGACCATCCTTCCTGTTTGTGAGTTGGCCCAGTCGAGCAGGTTTTGTAATAAACGCGACAGGGATTTAGACGACAACAAAATGTTGTTTATATAGTTTTTCTTGTCCTGTTCCGAAAGCAGATCATAATTTTCTGATAGGATTTCAGAATAACCCAGAATAGCATTATGCGGATCTTTTAAGTCGTGGGCAATAATCGAAAAAAAGCGGTCTTTTGTGGCATTAAGTTCATACAGGTCGTTATTTTGCTTTTGTAACAACTCTTCCATTTTTTTTCGTTCTACGATATCTCTGGAGATGGATAATAAATGCGGAATACCTCTAATAACAATTACTTCAGCGGACATGTCGATGATCCTTTTTGTTCCGTTTTTATTTTTTACAACTAACTCCAGATTGTGGCAGAATCCCTTGGTTTTAACTTCATGTAGTAATATATCCCTGTCTTTGGGGTTGTCCCAGATGTCTATATCTAAGGTAGATTTACCTCTTAGATCATCAGGTGTATAGCCTGTATACTTGGTAAAAGTTTTATTTGAATCAATATAAAAACCATCTTCTATCCTGGTCAGTAGTATGGCGTCAGGGCCGTTGTCAAATACGATTTCGAGCTGATTTTTTGCTTCCTCAAGCTTTTGTTCCGTCATTTTCAGTTCGGTAATATCGAGTACCTGGACGACCACGAACTTTGGATTATCATTTATATCTCTTAATACCGAAGCAGATGTTATCGCCCAGATAACCGATCCGTCTTTTTTGACATACCTCTTTTCCATGAAGGTATGTTTTAGGTTTTGAGTCAGTAAATTCCGTATAAATTGTCTGCTTGCTTCAATATCTTCTGAAAAAGTAATATCCGAAAAATTAAATTTTTGTAATTCTTCCTGCGTATATCCCATCATTTGGCAAAAAGCCTGATTTACCTGGAAGAAATTCCCGTTGATGGTATTCAGGCTCATCCCGATGGGCGCATTTTCAAATGTGGTTCTGAACTGCTCTTCGCTCTCTTTTAATGCGATCTCTGCGGTTTTTTGCTGGCTGATATCCATCACTAATGAGGCTATCCCGAATATTTTTCTGTCTTTATCAAACAGCGGGGTGTAGGTGCCAAACACATGAAGAATTTTATCTTCTTTGTTGTGAATTTCGTTGGAAACTTCAATGGATTTACCAGTACGAATACATTCATCAAAATAATCTTTGTGTTTTTTATAATCCTTTTCAGAAAAAATTTCCCTCATATTATGTCCCTCGATGCTATAAAGCGGCCTTTTGAAAAATTCTTCGTGGAATTTATTAGCAATAAAATACTTGCCGTCCAGGTCGATGGCAGAGATCCATATTTGTAGAGAATCTATCATCGTCCTCAATAACATCCGGCTTTTACGTAGTTCTTCTTCGGCATTTTTCCGTTCGGTAATGTCTTCGAACAGGCAAAGTACCTTGTCGTTGACAATAACACCGAAAATGATCATCGTTTTAACAGAACCGTCTTTACATGTTACCTGGTATTCTTTACGCTCGATCTCTTTATTTTCTTCAATAGCTTTATTAACCAGGGCAGTCCATTGATCCAGTGCTTCTTTACGGTATTTTTCATCAGGGTATGCCTGTGTCCACCAACGTTCCATAGTAGGTATGTCCTGATATTCATAGCCAAATGTTTTAACGGCCTGTTGATTGATATATTCAATGGTGCCGTCAAAAGCAACGATGGACAACGATATGTTTGCCAATTCAATAATGTTGCGGAAACGTCTTTCGTTTTCAAGGATTTCTTTATTAGCCTTTTTTATTTCTGTGATATCCAACAAGGACGCAATGCTATTTTTTGTACCTGGGATTAAATCTATAAAAAGCAGGATGTTTTTAATGTTTTCGTGCACATCTTTCAAGCTGAATTCATAGGACCTTAATGCTTTTGAAGGATCAGTCCTTCGTAAATTGTGCATGATTTTCATTTTTTCAAGATCTTCCGGCACAACAAATTCCGTCCAGCTTCTTTTGTGTTCAATTTCTTCTTTCGGCAGACCAATAAGTTCTGTAAATTGCGAGTTGACCAATGAAATAGTCGTGTCCTCGTCAATAATAATTGAAGCCGTTCCGGTATTTTCGAAAATGGCTCTGTATATGGCTTCCGATTCTTTTATTTGTGTTTCTGCTTTTTTTCGGTCAGTTATGTCCAGAAGAGATGCCAGGCTTTTTTTTGTACCCGGAATCATGTCGGCATAAACCAGTATATTTCTTATTTCGCCCTTAGCATTTTTGAATTTGAACTCATAGGATTTGGATGCTTTTTCGGGGTTACGCAATCTGAGTTCGTGAATTTTGACCGAATCGTCAAGATCTTCAGAAGAAATAAACTCCGTATAGCGTCTTTTGTTTTCAATTTCCTCTTTCGGAAGGCCGACGAGTTCGGCATATTTTTGATTGATAAGGGAAAGTGTGGCGTCTTCCTCGCTGATGGCAATGGCGGTTCCCGTGTTTTCAAAGAAGGATCTGTATTTGGCTTCCGATTCTTTTAAAAGCGTTTCTGCCTTTTTTCGGGCTGAAATGTCATTGAATACTGTCAGTAACATCGTTTTTCCTTTAAAAACTATGGGAAGGCTTGATACTTCAACAGAAATAGGTCTTTTGTTAAAGGTCTGATAAACTAATTCGACGACCTCTGAGGTGTTGTTTTCTGTTAAGGATTTATTAATTCTTTGAAGAGCAATATCCTTATAATCGGGATGTATAAAATCATATGCATTTTGACCTAAAATCGTTGTTTTTTCAGGTATCTCCATAATGACAGAGGCGGTGGTATTTGCAAATTCAACTTTCCCATTGTGGTGAATGACAACCCCTATGGGAAGAAGTTGTATGAGATTATTCAACCGCTCTTCGCTGTCCCTGATTTCTTTTTCAGCTTGTTTTCGGGAAGTGATATCGTTAAATACGGACATGACTGAAAGCCCCTCTTTTTGTACCAGAGGCAGGCTTGTTACTTCAACCGAGATTTTCTTTTTGGTAAAAGTCAAAAACTCCTGCTCTACCAGTTCATTTTTAATGGTTTTGGACACAGTTTGTTCGATCCTTTTAAGGGCTAACTTTTGGTAATCGGGGTGAATAAAATCAAGGATGTTGTACTCTGACAGGGATTGATTTGCCGGAAACTCCATGAGTTTGTAGGCAGCAGGATTCGCAAAAAGTATTTTTTTATTACTATGGATAACAACCCCGACAGGAAGGCTTTGAATGACATTTTGCAACCGTTCTTCACTATCTCTGAGTTCTCTTTCAACTTTTTTTCGTTGTGTTATATCCCTTGCAATACTCTGATATGTTTTGTCGGGCATCATTTTAGAATGCATTTCAACTTCACAGGTATTTCCGTCTTTTTTTAATAATGTTCTTTCATTTTTTATTGTAATGCCTTTATTAAGTAAATCATACCTGATGGGCTTCTTGTTAAGTTCTTCTTTTAAAAATATGATGGACACATTTTTTTTCACTAATTCCGCCTTGTGGTATCCGGTCATTTCAAGCCCGCTGGCATTGATGTCAATAATAGTTCCATCCTGGCCAACGCGTATAATGCCGTCGGCAGCTTGTTCAAAGAGTATCCGGAACCTTTCTTCGCTTTCGCGTAATTTTTCTTCAGTAATAAGGCGTTCCTGCCACATTTGTTTTTTTTCCAGGGCGAGAAGAATTGCCTGGCGCAAACGTATGGTATGTTCTTTTATTACATAATCAACTGCCCCCGCCTTCACAGTTTCGGCGGCTGTTTCCTCGTCAATGGATCCTGTGAAAATAATCACGGGTGTCAGCGGGCTATGTTTCTTTGTAAGTTTAATTACCATCAGCCCGTCAAAATTTGGCATGCTAAAATCGGAGACGATGATATCCGGTTTGAAATTTTTCAGCGAATCCAGAAATTTTTCTTCGGTGTAAACATCCGAGAATTCAACAGACTCCAGCGCATGGCGCACCTCCCTTTTTGCAAGATCAACATCGGGGGGATTATCTTCTACTATCAGAACTTTGTAATGGTTATTCATAATGGTGTTATTTCGGAGGGTGGTTAACTACAAGCCAATACAATCCAAGATTATTGATGGTTTCTGTAAAACTATTGATATCAACAGGCTTGACGACATAGCTGTTTGCGCCTAATGCGTATGCGGCTTGTATGTCAGGATCCTGGCATGATGATGTAAGCATGACGATAGGGATGTTACGCAGGAAGTCGTCATGTTTGATTTTTTTTAAAACCTCCATCCCGTTAATTTTAGTAAGAATTTCGAAATAACTTCCCCCAAATAGTCCTTTGGGAATAATGCAT
>DAOQAF010000130.1:0-7923 GCA_035353775.1 Bacteroidales bacterium
AAATGACACGTGTCATAAAAGTTTTCCGGCTTACCATCATGGCAGGAACCATAGTCACATGCACTGGCTTTCTGCTTGTTGAACTATTCCCACACTTTATCAGTTCAGCTTTCACGAATGATGCCCGTCTGATACAGCTATCTGCCACAGGGCTGAGAATTTGTTTTGCAGTATTCCCTATTGTCGGATTTCAGATCGTAACATCAAGTTTTTTCCAATCTATAAGCAAAGCTAAAATTTCCATTTTCCTGTCGCTGACACGACAGGTTCTTTTTCTTATTCCAATGTTGCTTATCCTTCCATATTTCTGGCAATTGAATGGCGTTTGGATGGCCATTCCCGCGGCAGATTTTACCTCTTCATTGTTGACTTTTATTGTAATGAGGCAGCAGTTGAAAAAACTAAAAGAGATCGCTGTTGTCAAATAAAATGTATCACAACTCTTTATTTCATAACCCGAGTTCGGGTTAAGAACATATTATCTTAATCTGTTAGGATTTAAATATCAATAGAAAACAAATAACAGAAACATTTATTCTCCGTCAGGAGATTAACATTGAATATGGTTTATGTCCTACGGACAAAATATTCTGCACATTTTTGATTTTCTATTGATATTAATTGCCTACGGCAAATAATATCAATTTAATAATGTGTGTTTTGACAAAACAAAAATGATTTATATATCCCGAACTCAGGTTTCATAATAACTTAATGATGTAATCAACATCGGACAACATCCAATTCTAATGAAATTGTCGGGACAAGAACATGGGGATGTAGGAAACGCCATAGCAAATACAAATAAGTCAAAAGGGTTTTGATACCACAAAACCAGTATATTTGTAAAATGCTTTTGCCGGACAATAAAGCTTAAAAATTATGTATTAATTATAAAACATAAGTCAACCCGCCTCTGATAGATGGGTTTTGCTGAGGCGAATTAGCGCCGATGTCAATATCAAGAAAAGGATCGTAAAGCAACATGGTTTTGACCCAGAGGTTCCCGCTTATTTGATGCTCGTACCCAATGCCTATAGGGCAACCCATTACCCATATACCTTTTTTGTAAATATCGCCAATACTGTTTTGCAAATAGCCTGAATTGGTAATATGAAATTCAAGATGGCCAAAAATTCCTTTCCAGACGGAATATTCGGCGAAAATAGCACCCCCGTATGAAAACTGGCCGGCCATACCTACCGTTGAAGTTGCCTGATACTGTATAATCGGCGATACGCCCACACTGAAATTTTTATAACGGTAACCCGCTATCGGTGCAATATTCAGGTTTAATCCTCCTAAAATGCCAATATTCATATCGCCGCCCGTAAAAAACTGCGCTTGTGCGCGATAGGTAAACAAGGGCACACAGAATATTGCTATAAATAATGCAAGACTTAATTTTCTAAATAAATTTTTCATAATGATCGGGTTTTAAGATTTAGCGAGGCATCAAAAATAATACCTTTTTTTACAAATCACAATCTTTAATTTTATTGCGTCTGCATCCAGGGAAATTCAAAAATACCTTAAATTCGCAAGTCACGGGGTGAAAATTGATTGTCAGGCCTTTCTTATAATTTAAGTTTATAAGTCACCCCATGACCATCAATTGATTAACGAATTCTTGCAAAAATAAGGTAATAAAAAAACCGCTTCAGCAGCGGTTTTTCTTCACGAACAAATTTATTTTGTCATTAAAATTTTTATCGTCTGCCGTGCCTTACCTGTATTCATGGTCACAAAATAAACCCCGGATTTCAGCTTGTCCAATGACGATAAGGACAGGCTGTAGCATCCTGCCGGCTGATTTTGGTCAAGCAAAACATCCACAAGCTTTCCGGACATGTCATACATCGTTATGGTAACATCGGTAAGTTCGCTTAGGGAATAGCTGAGTTTACTGCTGGCATTGACCGGGTTTGGTGAGATGCTGAACAAATTGGTTGATTCAGTTTCGGAAATACCGGCGTTTGATGGCATCCAATGCAGTGCCATGGCTGAATAATTACCCGAATTGGCCGGTGTCAGCGTTTGTTCGGCAGGCCCTTTGGTGAACTCGACATAAATAGCCGTTCCATTGGTATTTGACGACGTCATCTGCATCCAGACATAGTAGGTACCATCGGGGACTACAGTTCCGCTGACATTGGTGGCATTCCATGTAAATGAAAGCGTTTCGGAAGATATGTTACGGGTGGCGCCTGTTGTAGCATCTACCACGTTTCTGGCGGATGCGGAAACCCATTTATTCAGATATGACGAGTAATTAGGGTTGGTAAGTCTTGTATAGGCGATTTTAGTTTTGATAAAATCTGTGGAGGTATTCGTGGCACTGCTGTTTTGTATCCACATGGCCACCAAATGTTTCGGGCTGTATTGACCACCCGGCGCAGCTGTAGTTACCGTAAAAGTCAACGTACCGGCAGTTTGAGCCATAGTCAGAAAAGGGAACAATAAAAACATGAAAAAGCAAAAGGGCAATTTGTAAAATTTTGATTTCATATATGATTATTTTTTTAATGAACGTACATAATTAACCACATTCCAGCGGTCGGTCTCATCGGGGATCTTCTTCTCGAAGTTTGGTGCTTCATCCCTCCCAATAATAGCTTTAAAATAAATTTCCCCGTCCTGGGCGGCCTGCACCCCTGAAGAGGAAAGGTCGGTCATGTGGGTCTTAAGCGTTTTTGCTTTTACGCCATCGCCCTTGCCTGTGGATCCATGACATGATTTGCAATGCAAATCATACAGGCGTTTACCGGCAGTAATACTTGTTGAAGATGATTTGACCGGGTTTTTCAGTGCTTTGTACTTTGCAGGAATGGACCAGGGCTTCTGCTGGAAAGATGCGGAGATCAGGATCACCGCTATAGCCAGAGCTACCAGGTTAAACACAATAAATTTAACTTTCATAAGGGTTGCTTTTAGAAAAGTTTTTGAAAAAGAAATTTTTTAATATTTATAATCCGGTAATTTTTTACAAAAATACTACAAAATACATTTCATACATATAACACTGAAAAAAAACGGCACGTAGATCGTTAGGCGGTTTATTTTCGTCCTCTGCTTTCAGAAAAAGGGATCAGCCACCTGAAAATAACAAAGAGCACCCCGATCAGCAGCAGTGCCGTTGCTGACAACAGGATGATGTTCAGTTCAGGATTTTTTTTCAAAACCTTTACAATTTTGCTATCGCGCGAAACATTTTTCAGAAACCTGCTTTTACGTTTGCCTGACACGGGCCTGTTTTTATAAAGGGTTTTCAGGAGCAGCGTATTTTCGGTGTGGCATGCCTCACAGTTCCTGACTGCATCAAATTTATTTACTATCTGGTGCGAAACAAGCAATTGATCATCCACTTTCGCATGACAATCAATACAACGGACACCGGTGAGATGTCTGGATGATTCGGGCAGCCAAAGGTGTGCTACTGTCATATCTGGGATGGCCTTGCCTGAAATTTTTGTCGTGGTATCTGTTCCGCTTTTATCATGGCACTTCAGGCACATGTTATTATCGTATTCAACGATCCGCCTTATATCTGCTGTTGAATCCCTCACAAATTGCATGTCATAATGAGCATCGTGGCAGCTCCAGCAATTAAAATCCATACCAATGGCCTTATAATGATCACCTGCCATAAAAGCCGTGTCGATATCTTCAAAGTGGTATTTTGCATAGTTTTCATCGCCACCGTGACAATCAAGGCAGGTGGACATGGGTAAGGATTTCAGTTCGGGGTTGTGAGGCTGTACATTATATTCATCGGAATGGCAGTCGGTACATCTGAAATCCCAGTGAGTCGAATGATAATAACGCACTGTGTCAATAATATTTCCGGGGTGCATGAACCCCGAAATTTTCTTTGTGGAGTCTTCCGGGTTGGTCATTTCATAGCGTCCGCCGGTATGGCATTTCAGGCACCGGGCATTATCGGATTTGGATGTGTATGTTTTTAACGGCACAACATGTCCCGCTTTTATGGCATCGTAATTCCAGGTGATCCAAAGAATAATAATGGCAAAAATCACCATGATGACGATACTTAACAAGTTTCCCGCCCGGTGTTTTCTGCGTCTATCCTTCACAAAATTCTGTTTCTGTATTAATTCAGCCGAACCAGGATGTTGAATCCGATCATCAGCCCTTTGAGTTTTGTAAAATCAAACTGGTTGTAACTGAAGTTATGCTGCGGGTTCAAGGCCCGGTATGAGGAAGCAAAGACCTGGAAGACATGAGTGGAAGTACCAATTTCAAGGCCAAGAACAAGATTGGGCTTAGGTTTTAGCTGATATGCGGAAGCTTTTTTCAGAAAAAATCCCTGATCATATTCAATAATTACCGACATGCCGCGGTAAAAATTGATGCGGGCGCCGGCTGAAACACCAAGAATATCATTCTGTGTCACTCCGGGATAGGATGTTCTGATGATGGAATTTGCCGAATCGGACACGTTAATGATGGTATCGGTCAGTTTTACACTTTCCACTTTGTTAAAATGACTGTAACTTGCGGCAATTTCGAGAGAAAAAATATCATGGAACTTACGTGCAGCAATCAGTTGGGCATGGTAAGAAAGTTTATCAATAAATTTATATCCGACGCCAAAATATCTTTTTGAACGAGCACTCAGCGTCGTATTCCCGTAAAAGGCAAGCGATAAAGGGATCTTGCCGCTACGGTTTTGTTCGAGCAAATTAGCTTTGACAAAAAGTTCCTGGTATCTATGGTCTTTTTCTGTGCCAAACCCTACCATTAGCCGGTCCAGGATTGAATAAGTCAGTGCAAGGCGAATATTGGAAGCGCCATAGATACCGAAAAGATCGTGTATGCCGTTGTCGAGGTTTGAAAAACGGTGCTGAATATATAGCTCAAAGCTTCCTTTTGCCGGAATTGAGCCGGTGGGTAAATCAGCGAGCATCGAACATGCCCAAGGATCGCGTACAGGTTTTTTACCTTCAGCTTTTTGCAGCGCAACAGTATCCTCCATTTCTGCATTGTTTTGAGGAATGCTATCGGTGTTCTGTGCCATTACCATTGACGAAAATAACCATGCCATGAGAAGTATAGTATGACGAAAAAATCCAATTTTATAAGTTATCTTCATAATATTTAAAAATCAGGCTCTTAATCAATTATTTTTTGCACCTTGTTGTATCCAGGCAAGGATTTTTTCCTGTTCTGCCTGATTTGCAACCCCATAATGGGAACTGGTAGACTCCGACAGGTAGGTATAAAGCAAGCTGGAAGCAGGGGTTGCCAGGTTGATATACTGTCCGGGTATAGCAGTCAGGTTGTTGTATGCATTGGCTGGTGTCAGGTCAGGAGATGTGGCTCCCGGCGCATGACAGCTTACACAACTGGTATTGAAAATTGGAATAATATCCGCGGAAAAGCGCACGGAATCCATGGGGGCTGAGGGATTATAAGGGATGTCGCCCGAACCCAGGTCAATACTGGCTTTCTCACAACCGGTAGAAATTGCCAATAAGAAACCGAACAGGGCTATGAAAACACAGGCCTTCTTTTTCAGCATATTCAGTCGAAGGTTTCGGGAACTAACCGCTAAAGATGATTTCATGTTAATGATTAGTTTTAAAAAATAAAGAGCAAAGGTAATTTAAAAACAGGTGTTCAGGTACAAAAAAATTTAATATTTTTGAAGTCTGAAAATTCAGGTATGTGTCAACAAAAAGACGTAAGAAAATTCGGAGTATTCCCATGGAAATACGGTGAAAGTTTCCTTGTTTCTTTTATTCTTGTTTTCATTGGTTTTCTTATCGAATTTGCCACGGGAGGCAAAGGAATATCCATGCCGGGATGGCCAGCCAATTTGCTGATATTGTTACTGTTCATTGCCTATGTCATCATTTTTCATTTTCTCGTTAAGCATCCCGTAAAAAGATGGTTATCAAGTGTTCCTGCTGCAATTTCTGCCATTACCGTGTTTTCTTTTCTTGTGTTGCTGATGGGTTTTATTCCGCAGGGTGGAAATAATGGGAATCAATTTCTCTCCAAACTCGGGCTGACCCACATTGTACAAAGCTGGCCCTACCTGCTGAGCAGTTGGTACCTGATATTTATTCTCAGTTTTACCATCATCAGAAGATTGTTGCCTTTTTCAGTTAAAAATGTTGCCTTTACGCTAAACCATCTCGGGCTGTGGATAGTGGTGGTGGCTGGTTCGCTTGGGGCTTCTGATTCGATGAAACTGAATATGATGCTCAGCAAAAACCAAGTAACTATTCCAGCCTATAACGACCGGGGACAGGCCTTTGATCTTGGCTTCGGAATTAAACTTTTGAATTTCAGCATTGATGAATACCCTCCTACCCTAGGCCTGATAAATGCCCGGAGCGGAGAACTTGTATATCCTAAAGAGAATCTTACAGAAGCCGTCAAAGGCAACAAAGCTAAGATAGGAGAATGGATTGTTGAAATCAAGGAATATATTGAAAACGCCCAAAAAGATGATTCAGCAGGATTCAGGCCCTCGGCAGCCCCCGGAGCGCCTTCAGCCTATATTTCAGCCAAAAACTTACAGAACAATGAAATTGTCAATGGCTGGGTGAGCTCGGGCAGCCCCTTTGTTTATCGGAAGGACCTTATACTGCAAGATAATCAGGCTATTGCCATGACTGGCCGCAAACCCAAAAAGTACATCTCAGAAATCAGGACATATTACGATAAGAACCAATACGAGGATTTTACGGTGGAAGTGAACAAGCCCGCGAAGTTCAAGGGCTGGACTATCTATCAGAGCGGATACGACGAACAAATGGGCAAATGGTCAACGACCAGTATTATTCAACTCGTCAGAGACCCATGGCTCCCGGCGGTGTACACAGGGATATTTATGATACTTGCCGGCGCCTTGTTTATGTTCTGGACCGGCAGAGCGAAAAATCAGCAATAAAAACAATAATATGACCTGGACAGATTTTCCGATTTTTGTATTTCTTTGTTGCGGGCTTTGGCTGGCGGGTATCTTGTTGCTGTTTCCAAAGAAAAAGATCGCTGAAAAACTTTCACACCTGCTGATAATTGCAGGGGCGGTGTTGCTTGCCGTTTTCATCGCAGGGCTGTGGATCAGCCTCGAGCGCCCTGTGTTCAGGACTTTAGGAGAGACACGTCTATGGTATGCTATGTTTCTGTCATTAATAGGTTTGGTCATCTATTACAAGTGGAGGTATAAATGGCTTTTGGCGTATTGTATACTGATGTCAGTGGTTTTTCTTATCATCACATTTTTTCATCCTGATACGTTCGACAAGACGCTGATGCCCGCGCTGCAAAGCCCGTGGTTCATACCTCACGTCATTGTTTATATGATCAGCTATGCTTTTCTGGCTGCTTCCTCGCTTACCGGCATCAAAGGCCTTTATCTTTCCTACAAAATGAAGCCCATAGTAGAAACGCTACGACTTGCCGATAACATCGTTTACATCGGGTTTGCGTTCCTGACTATTGGCATGCTGCTGGGCGCCTTATGGGCAAAAGTAGCCTGGGGACACTACTGGACCTGGGACCCCAAAGAAACGTGGGCGCTGCTTACGTGGCTTGTCTATTTGCTCTATATTCATTTCAGGATCAATAAAAGCAGCAACATAAAGCTTGCACTCTGGATACTTGCACTTTCATTTTTTGTCATGCTCATTTGCTGGTTCGGAATAAATTATCTGCCATCGGCGCAGGACAGCGTTCATGTGTATTCTTCTTAGAAATTGCTGATTTTTTTCAGAATATGAACTATGTGGTATGCCGTAAATTATTATGGTTTCCTTTAGTGATGTTATAAATGCCATTTTTAATTCGGCTTTTATCTATTTGTTAAACAGATAAATATTTTAAAATAAATTTATTTAGTAAAACTTTCAAAATAACTTCCTCAAATTTACGGATAAATTCGATAATTTA
>DAOQAF010000131.1:0-7847 GCA_035353775.1 Bacteroidales bacterium
TGGCAAAGAAGTCAGGGTACAACTGAATATGCCGATCAGCTTCAAGCTGATGTAATCTCTATAGAAATAATAACATAATTTTCCTATCGGGGTGATTAGAAACTCTTATGGTATTGTTTTTACTTATGCAAAATATCCTGAAACTACCTTAAATTCATTATATCAGCATAATAATAATTTTTCGTGTTATGTTATTAAAATATTGGGTTCTCAAAAACACACCAATTAAAAAAATGATAACAAATTAAAAAAAAGATTTTTTACTTTTTTAATAAAATATTTATTATTTTTGAAATTATTTTAATAATTTAAGAAATTAATGCACATAATTTAACATAAAATTTATCAATTCATAATCCAATGAAAAAAATATATTTAGCAGTTTTCAATATTTTTTTATGGCAGCTTTCCTTTCCACAAGGGACAATTAATACGGCGGGAAATGTTGGTTTTTTTAGAGAAATCGAATCCAAAAAATGCGAAACGAATTATGAGAAGAATGCAATGATGAATGATTTTCAAAAAACAAAAAATACTACAAAAACCATTCAATCGCCATGGGAGGTTCAATTCAATTACAACATCTCCACGGCAGGCTCTGGCCAATATGGGGCTGAAACTGATGGCAATTATTTTTATACTACCAAATGGGGTAATGATACTATATGCAAATTTGACATGAACGGTAACTTTATTGAAAGATTTGCTATTTCAGGCATATCCGGAGGCATAAAAGATCTTGCTTTTGACGGCACTTATTTTTATGGAGGTAATGGCACGTCAAATATCATATATAAAATGAATTTCACAACCCATACCCTTGTTGGAACGATAACATGTCCCGCTGGCACACAGGTAAGACATATCGCATATGATAATAACAGTAATGGCTTTTGGTTGGGCGGTTGGGGTTCGAATATCATTCTGGTCAATTATTCCGGCACCATATTAAACACTATTCCTATCACTCCGCTAGGAATATCATCAATATCCGGATCTGCCTACGATAATTGGAGCACAGGAGGGCCATATCTTTGGTTATTTGATCAAGGGGGTAGCGGTTGTATTATTAAACAAGTAAATATTGCCTCCAAACTGCCCACAGGATTAATACACGACGCTATTATTGACATTGCTCTGAATCCCACAGGGCCCATTTCAGGAGGGTTGTTTACACATCAGAATATTATATCTGGAACTGTATCGCTTGGAGGACTCATACAGGGAACCCCTAATCAATTATTTGGCTATGACTTATCAAGTACATTTTTAATGAACGATGTCGGGATTTCTGAACTTATATCTCCACACTCGGGCTTATGTTTAACAAATAATGAGCACATAAATATCAAAATCGAAAATGCTGGCATGAATTCTCAGGCAGGTTTTAATGTTACCTATATTTTAAATGGGACAGACACAACAACAGAAATGATTAATAATACAATTGGACCTTTTAGTTCAATCAACCATACATTTACGCCTTCCATCGATTTATCATCAATCGGTATTTACCCGCTTAAAATATACACCTCTTTTTTTAATGATGAGAACCATACAAACGACACATTATCTACCACAATTCATTTAATACCGCCCAAACCATCTCCTGTTGTCGAAACGACATTTTTACCAGTGAATGGCACCCGATTAAAGCTTGCCATCGACACTTTGGATCAATTGCCCGTGCCTTCTGCTGGAACAAATCAGGTATGGGATTATTCAGACAAATTTATTCATATCAGTGATACCGGTTTTTTTGAAACCAATTATCCCAATCTCTTTCCTCCGTATAATGCCTCCTTTCCGACTGCAACAAATGCCTCCTATCAAGTGACAGGAGCCAGCACATTTCACTCTGCCGATGGTTGGGGTTTTTATATCATTGATACGATAGGACTACATTGTATTGGTTATAGATTTACTAATTTTGTCGTTTATGGCGTCACTCTTGATACCTGCCAGTATTACTCGAAGCCAATGCTAGTGGTACCAACACAGATGTCTTTCTCTACTGACATTTATGACACAGCTGTTAGTTATGTTTATTCTACTTATTTAGGATATAATGTCAAAGCAGTAGATCATGCTTATTTTCATAAAAAAAGTGTAGGTTACGGGAAATTAATAACTCCTTTAGGATCTTTTAACGACGTACTTCAAGTGAAAACGACCATGTCATTTGTCGACAGTATTTTTGTGGATATCTTAGGAAATAATAGTTATTCATACTTCTATCAAAGAAGTCTTGGAACCGGCACTCCTTTCTTTAAATTTTTCAGAAACAACACATTTGCATCCAATGAGTTAATGCAATTGGTTTGTGGTGATACTAACTGTAGTTACATCATTGATGGATATTATATTTTGCCTGTTGACATCGGCTCGATTTCCGGTCACGTTTATGATACACTTGGCAATCCAGTTACCAGTGGTAAAATGCTCCTTTACCGCGAACATTCAAATTTTCGCAGAGATGATATCCTCGCCACAACACCAATCAGCCCATCAGGATATTATCAGTTCGATTCAATACCCTATGGCATCTATCGTATAGCTGCAAGAGCTGATTCTTCGCTCTATCCGAATTGCCTGACAACATTTTTCGGAAACGTTACCGACAATTGGGTCTACGCAGATACTCTTGTTACGACCGGAGACACTTCGGGTATTGATATTATCCTGCAACACCATCCTTCCTATTTAGGTACTAATAATTCCATTTCGGGGAAATTAATCTTTAATCTTTCCTATCAAAACCAGAACAAATCCCAAAAGAGCCTTTTCTATAACAATAAATATTTAAAAACGGGTGAGCCGGTTAAAGATATCGACATCTCAGTCAAAAAGAAAACAAACTCAAAGGACACTTCATATATTGTGGCTCAGCATCAAACAGACTCCATCGGACATTTCTCCTTTAACTCCCTTCCGGATGACTGTTATACAATCTATGTTTGTATTCCCGGCCTTGAAATGAATTCAACTTATGATTTTTCAGTTATTAACGGGTCGGTTTATAACAATTTAGATTTTTATGTGAGCATGGACTCAATATACAGGACCCACCATACCGACTGTAGTTACTTCAACACAGTAAATTCGATTGCCCAACCCAATAATATTACTGTTTATCCCAACCCTTTTAAAAATAACATTTCAATCAATTTTTCTTTGGATGAAACATCTGTTTTGAGAATAAATTTATTTGATCAGTTAGGAAAAAATTGCTTTACCCTTAACGAAAAAATTTTCACAAAGGGAAATCATAATTGGGAATTGGATTTGGAAAAATTAAATTTGAGTTCCGGGATATATTTACTAAAATATTACCTAAATGATGTAGATTACAGCATAAAAATAATGAAATTATAATCCATTGTTTACCTCACTTTATTTATTATTGATAACTCTGATCAGAATTCTTAATAAGCCGATGCAAGTATTTATTTAATTAATGCTTATATTCACTTTGAATAATGTTTTTACTACGCTATTTTACTATTTGTATTAGAATATTCCCAATTTCAATAATCTGTTTTGCATTAATTTCATGTTCTCAAAGTAATGAAAACCAAGCAAGCGAGGAACCTAAACCCCGAACATCACCTGTAGTTCAGCAAAACAAGTCAGTACAATCAGATACAATAAAGTTTCCCATTGTTATTCAATTAGATAGTCGTCCTAAACCTAAGACTTTTATCATACCAGGTGCCGGTGCTAATCATTTTTCAATACCAAAGAATGGGGAATCAGGTGTTTTGAATCTTGAGCCTCCAAACACAGTTTTACTTTCTTCCGAAGTCACTGAAGAACAGTCATGTGGATTCTTCACCAACTATACGACAGACCAAGGTCTGGCATTAGATGGAATACATTGTGGATTTAAAGATAATATCGGGAATCTCTGGTTTGGAACTACTGGCGGGGGATTATCATGCTATAATGGAAAATCTTTTACTAATTATACCACTTCTCAAGGACTCGCCAATAATGTTGTAACATGTATCAATCAGGATAAAAAAGGAAATCTATGGATTGCAACCTTAGGAGGTGGTATCAGTTGTTATGATGGAAAATCATTCACCAATTTCACTACCGCTCAAGGACTTGCAAGTAATGATGTGCGATGTATTACTGAAGATAACAATGGGAATCTGTGGTTTGGAACGGCAGGCGGTGGGGCTAGCCGATTAAATACGAGTAGAATCAATCAAATAAATGAGCAGCTTTTTACCAATTACACAACTGCTCAAGGGCTTGCGAATGATGACGTTTGGTGTATTATGGAAGACAGGGCCAGAAATCTTTGGTTTGGCACTGCAGGTGGCGGTGTTTCGTGTTTTAATCCATCATCTTCTGCAAAAGGTAGAAAGACCTCTTTTACTAATTATTCTGAAGAACAGGGACTGGCTAACAATTATATTTTTTGCATAACAGAGGACCAAAAAGGTAATCTCTGGTTTGGAACATACAAGGGTGGTGTATCTTTTTTTGATGGCAAATCATTCATAAATTTTACCGAAGATGATGGGTTAGCTAACAATACGATTTTATGTATAAGGGAGGATAAATCCGGATCATTATGGCTGGGAACTGCCGATGGAGTATGTCGATATAACCCTCCTGTTGCAAATACATTTGAAAAAAAACTATTTGTAAATTTGCAAGGGCTGGACAATAATACTATTTGGAGCATTACAGAAGACAACACTGGAAATCTTTGGCTCGGCAGTGCTGTTGGGGGTATTTGGCGTTACGATGGGAAATCATTTACTTGCTTCACAACCGAACAAGGGCTCAGCCATAACACCGTCAGATGCATATTGGAAGATTATAAGGGTAATTTATGGTTTGGAACCGGAGGGGGCGGGATTTCATGCTATGATGGAAAATCTTTTACAAATTATACAGTTTCCCAAGGCCTATGTAATAATGTAATATATTGCATTTGTGAAGATCGAAATGGAAATATATGGATGGGTAGTGATGGCGGCGGAATAAGTTGCTACAATGGAAAGTCATTTATTAATATCTCAACAGAACAAGGCCTAATAAGTAATAATGTTAAATGTATTACCGAAGACAGAAAAAGAAATCTTTGGATAGGTACCGAAGAAGGCATCAGTTGTTTTAATGGAAAATCGTTTACAAACTTTACAAAAGAAACGGGGCTGGCCAATAACGATATAAGGTGTATACATGAAGATAAGTATGGAACCATTTGGATTGCAACAAATGGGGGGGGCGTTTCATTTTTTGACGGAGTGTCATTTTTTAATATCAATACTTCTTTAGGACTAAACTCTAATAATATCAGATGCATTTATGAAGATATAGCCGGAAATATTTGGTTTGGTTCTGCCGGTGGAGGTATAAGTATTTTAAATGGGTTAAAAATATCGTTTATAAGGAAAAATCATTTATTAAACAATAAATTACAACAGTATTCAAATTTAATAATAAACTCCGTCAAAAAGAATAATGAATTTCTTTTTAAAAATCTCACAACCAAAGATGGTCTAGCAGATAACATGATATATGGAATTATCGATGACAAACAAAATAATATTATAATAGGAACCAACCTTGGATTTACGATATTGGTTCCAACCCAAAATGAAAACACAAAAAATGTTAATTTAATCAACCTCAATCAGAACTATAAGATCAAAGTATATAACATAAAAACCGGATACCCGGTAAAAGACATTAATGGGGGGACTAATAACAATGGCGCCATGCTTTGTGACAAAAAAGGTATCATCTGGGCAGGTACCGGATCGGATAAAACAGCTTTAGTGCGGTTTGATATGTTCGCATTGCACGAAAGTAATGCCCCACCAATAATAAGATTACAAAATATAAAAGTAAATAATGAAAATGTTTGTTGGTATGATCTTATGAATAATAAAAAAGATAAGAAACAAAAAATAGATAGTCTTGCCATCCTTAATGAAGAATTTTTCACTTTTGGTCGAGAACTTCATGAATCAGAGCGTGATACGATGCGACGAAAATTTCACGATATTCTTTTTGACAGTATAAGTCCGTTTTATCCAATACCAAAAAAATTAGTGCTACCCTATAAACATAATAATTTATCATTTGAATTTGCTGCTATCGAGCCTGCACGCCCGTCTCTTGTAAAATATCAATATCTTCTTGAAAACTACGATGATGAATGGAGCCCTGTCACACAAAAAACTTCAGCATCTTATGGAAATATACATGAGGGCGAATATTCGTTCAAGATAAAGGCCTGTAGCCCTGATGGTGTCTGGAACGAACCTATTATTTTTCAATTTAAAGTACTCCCTCCCTGGTACAGAACTGTACCTGCATATATATGTTATGCGATTTTATTTTTTCTTTCACTTTGGGGATTTATTCGTTGGAATACCCGCAGGTTAAGAAAAGAAAAAGAATACCTGGAACAGGTTATTAAGAAACGTACAGCAGAAGTAGTGGAACAAAAAGAATATGCAGAACAGCAAAAATTATTGGCAGATGTTGAAAGAAAAAAATCCGATGATTTACTTTTAAATATATTGCCAGATGAAACAGCAAATGAGCTTAAATCTACCGGACATACCATACCAAGAAATTACGGAATGGCCACAGTATTATTTACTGACTTTATGAAGTTTACACAATTTTCAGAGAAAATGTCCCCTCCGGAATTGCTTGAAGAGTTGAATTATTGTTTTACAAAATATGATGAAATAATTTCACAACACAATATTGAAAAAATTAAAACAATCGGTGACAGTTACATGTGTGCTGGAGGACTCCCTGTTCCCAACACCACAAACCCTATTGATGTGGTTCTTGCCGCATTAAAAATTCAGTCGTTTATGTCGGAGTATAGGGCTATACGTGAAACTCAACATAGGCCATTTTTCGAAATTCGCATAGGCATACACACAGGGACGATTATTGCTGGTGTAGTTGGCATAAAAAAATTCGCTTACGACATCTGGGGTGATACGGTGAATATCGCCAGCAGAATGGAAAGCAGCGGAGTACCAGGAAAAATAAACATTTCAGACGCAACATATTATCTAATCAATAATTATTTTATTTGTTCCCAATTTAGGACTGTAACCGTAAAAAATGACAAAGAGCTTAAAGCTTGTTTTGTTGAACGATTACGCCCTGAATATTCAGATGATGAATCCGGATTCATACAAAATGACACCTTAAAAAAGATGCTGACATATAAAGTTTAGTAAGGCGTTAAACGGATTCCCTTTTACTTGGTTTTTTACTCTTTAACTGCTTTGAATTTTAGTATCACTGTTTAATGTTCCTGATGAAGCCCAAACCAGTTATTATAGAAGATGATTACAACACACCTCCGCCCACAGTGGTAGAAGAGATGCCTGAATTTCCTGGTGGCGAAGCTGCCAGAATAAATTTCTGTCAGAAAACATCAAATATCCCCAGACAGCAGGCGAGATAGGGGTTCAGGGCCCGGTGTTCGTCACTTTTGAGGTCGAAAAAAACGGCCACATCTCCGGAGTGAAGCTTCTGAAAGGTATCGGCAGCGGATGCGACGAAGAGGCCTTGCGGGTTATCAGCTCCATGCCCGACTGGAACCCCGGCCGCCAAAATGGCAAAGAAGTCAGGGTACAACTGAATATGCCGATACAGTTCAAATTGCTGTAATAAATCAATAAATTAAAGAGTCGGTATTTCAGCTAATTTTTTAACCTTTCCCATATTGAATTCCTAAGTGTACACCAGCCTGTTAGTTAAGACGGGCTGCGTGTTTATATGTAGTTCGTATGTGATATAATCCAAATAGCCCATCCGTGGGTTTCCCAAAGGCCACAACCTACTAG
>DAOQAF010000132.1:0-7702 GCA_035353775.1 Bacteroidales bacterium
ATTCACTGGTCAGATTTTTTCGGTTGACGGACAGTTGCTGCAAAGCATCACCAACTTAGGCAACGGTACAAACATCGTGGACATTTCACAATTAACGGCCGGGGTTTATTTTATAGTGCTGCAAAATGCCGAGAAGAACATCTACAAAAAATTTGTAGTGTATTAAGCGCTGATTTAGCATAAACTTATTTCGTTACCCCGTTCGGCTTAGGCTCCGGCCTCGGCCGTTCCTATTTTTACAGGCTACTGCCTGTTGTAATAATTATTAAATTATTGCTTGTTTTTCAACATATATACCTTGTCGCCCCTGCGCACTTCCGAATGAAGTTGAATGGAACATAACTGACCTTTGACGACAACGGAAACAGTATTGTTATCAATCCTTATTTCTTTAATAACATCTTCATAAACGCCCGTAGTATTGCCCATTATCATTATTTCATCGCCTGCTGATAAAGGCATGGTTTCTACTTTAATGTCGGCCACTTTAATTTTTGAATAATAATTGGTGACCTTTCCGATATACACTTTTTCTTTGACGGCCTGTGATCCATAAACATTGTTCCATTCGCCCAGTGTCTGGCCCAGATAATAGCCATCCCAAAATCCCCTGTTATAAACGGTTTTCAGCCTTTCTTTCCAGGCCAGTATTTTGGTCTCGGAATAACTGCCGTCGGCGATACTGGTTATGGCCTCTTTGTAACAGGCAGTAACCGTTTTTACATAATCGGCAGAACGTCCGCGGCCTTCAATTTTTAAGGTGGTGGCGCCCGACTTAAGCACCTTATCCAGAAAACCTATAGTACATAAATCCTTGGGCGACATGATGTATTCATTATCGATCTCAAGCTCGGCTTCGCTTTCTTTGTCTTTTACTATATAGGCTCTGCGGCAGAGCTGAAAACAAGCGCCTCTGTTGGCGGAATGATTGTTGTCGTGAAGGCTCAGGTAACATTTGCCCGAAACAGCCATACACAGAGCGCCGTGTGCAAAAACCTCGATCCGGACCAATTCACCTGAAGGCCCTTTGATCTGTTCTTTTTCGATTTGCCTGACAATAGCGGCCACCTGCTTTAAATGCAGCTCGCGGGCTGTAACCATCACATCGGCAAATTTCGCATAAAACCGTACCGCATCAATATTGGTAATATTGCATTGCGTGGAAATATGCACCGGAATACCCGCATGGCAGGCGCGCTCAATCACGCTGAAATCGGATGCGATCACCCCATCGATATTATTTTTTTTGACGGCCTCTAAAATCTTAACAACTTCAGGGAGCTCTTCATCATAAATGATAGTATTAAGTGTCAGATAGGACTTAATATTGTTTTTATGGCAAACAGAAGTGATATCGCCAAGGTCGTTTTCAGTAAAATTTACAGATGAACGCGAGCGCATGTTCAATTTACCTACACCAAAATAAACAGCATCAGCCCCCCCCTGAATTGCTGCAGTCAGAGATTCAAAAGACCCTACAGGCGCCAAAAGTTCAATGTTGTTCATTTTTGTAATTTTTGCAAAGTTACTAAGATATGAGCAATTTGCCGGGCTGGATTTAGAAACTGTTTTGATTTTATGTTAAATAAGATTTATGATGGATTTTTTAGCGAAACAAGGCAGATTTTGCAGACATAGTTTACCCTATGTCGAAAAATCTAACGAAGTTGCAGCAAAAAGACGCATAAAGATATTAAAAGATAAAATCAAAACAATTTCTTATTATTTCTGTGCAAGTGGCGGTAAACTGGTATACAAGCCTATGCTGGTGGCAAGCCGGACTGTACATAAAACATGTACGTGATTGCCCGCTATGCAACAGGGTTAATAAACAAGCTTTATAATTATTCACTCATTACGATAAAAGTTTTTTAATTTTACCCTTAAATTTTTTTATGATGAAGCATACAATAAAAATGATTTTTCTTGCATTTGTGTTGATGATCGCGTCGTGCAAGCCTTCCCCGCAAAAAGCCGAAATTTATTATGACGATATTATCTCGCCTCTCGAAAATGTCTTTGAAAAAGAAGATGTGCTTATTGTTTTGATCAATAGCGAGATGGATAAATTGGCCAACGACTCATCCACGTTCTTGTCGGATACGAACACCGCTTTCACCGACACTGTTTTTAAAGAAATAGATATGGCTTACAGTAATCTGCAAATACAGATCGCAATCTCAAAAAACAAATTGGAATTATTAAAGGGTTTTGATAAAAGTGATGTCTTAAAGACGGCAGCCCTTGATTTAATTGATGCATATACCGAAGTTTGCAAAAACGAATATCCCGAGCTTATACAAATTGTGAAAATTCCTGCAGAAAAATATTCAATTGAAAATGATGATAAGTTTCTCGAACTTTCAGAAATCATTGATAATAAACTTCAGGAAAAAATAAATGTGTTAACGAGGGAAATCAAGCTCTTTGCAGAAAAGTATAATTTTAAAATTCAGAATGATACGATTAAGAATAATGATGTTCAAAGTAATTAATAATGAAAAAACGGTATAATATTCTTCTGGCCTGTTCATTGATTCTTGCATTAACCTCATGCGGCCCATCCAAAGAAGAGGCCATCAATTATAACGATCAGATCATTTCAGAGCAGAAGATGATCGCAGATAAAATTAATATTTTAAATAATTCATTGACTCAGAATGCCCCGGGACTCATGGATGAAGCATACCGGCAAGTGCTGATACAGCTTGATTCAGGCACGGTCAACGTTGCCAAAATGGGTGATTTTGACGGTAAAACAGAATTTCGTGAAGCTTCGCTGAAACTGTTTGCTGTATACAAGTCGGTGATCCATGGGGAATATAAGACGATGGTTGATATTTTAAAGAATTCGGGGGCAGAAATGACTCCCCGGGCCAAAGATGAGTTTCTTTCAATACGCGAACAGGCGTCAAAAAAAGTTGAAAACGGGATGAAAGAATTCCGGAAAACGCAAGATGATTTTGCGGATAAATATGGTCTTGTGTTGGACAATACTACAGGGGTGAATTAACCAAAAAGATATCTCAGCAGATCTTCTATTTTTTGTAAGGCAACAACCTTGATCTTGTAATTTTTTGGATTCAGGTTTAAGGCATTGTATTTTGAAATAACAATTTCTTCGAATCCCAGTTTTTCAGCTTCTGAGATGCGTTGTTCTATACGGTTGATCGCCCGAATCTCGCCCGAAAGGCCTACTTCGGCGGCAAAACAACTTTTCATGCCGACGGCAATATCTTCGTTTGACGATAATACAGATGCCATAACCGCCAGGTCTATCGCGGGATCATCAACACGGATGCCACCTGCAATATTTAAAAAAACATCCTTGGCGCCCAGCCTGAACCCGCACCTTTTTTCAAGCACCGCCAATAGCATGTTTAACCGCCTGAGGTCAAACCCTGTCGAAGACCGCTGTGGATTTCCGTAGGCAGCAGAACTCACCAGCGACTGAACCTCAATTAGCAAAGGTCTCAAGCCTTCAATGGTCGAAGAAACAGCGATGCCGCTATGGTTTTCATCACGCTGCGAAAGTAGTATTTCCGAAGGGTTTGAAACTTCCCGCAAGCCGCTGCTCTGCATCTCAAAAATACCCAGTTCTGCCGTTGAGCCAAAACGGTTTTTTACAGAACGGAGAATGCGGTACATGTTATTTCTGTCGCCTTCAAACTGTAGCACAGCATCTACCATGTGTTCCAGTATCTTGGGGCCTGCAATGGTTCCGTCTTTGGTGATATGTCCGATAAGAAAAACCGGAGTAGCGGTGAGTTTTGAATATTTCTGAAACTCAGAAGCCGTTTCCCTGATCTGAGAGATACTGCCTGCTGACGATTCAATCAGTTCTGTTTGAAGCGTCTGAACAGAGTCGATGATAACCATTCCGGGATGTATTTTCTCAATATGCTGAAATATGTTCTGGGTATTTGTTTCGTTGAGTACATAACAGCTTTTGCTGTGGGCATTGATGCGTTCGCTCCTCATTTTTATCTGCTGTTCACTTTCCTCGCCGGTAATGTAAAGAACAGTAATGTCTTTTATGCTCAGGGCAACCTGAAGCATCAAGGTGGATTTTCCGATACCGGGCTCACCGCCTATCAAAATCAGTGAACCGGGTACAATTCCGCCGCCAAGCACCCTGTTCAATTCATTACTGCCGGAATCCAGACGTTTGTGCTCATCAATATTTATTTCACTGATGAGTTTAGGCTGAGCCTGGTTTTGAGAGGATAATCTTTTTTTGCCAGAGGAAGAAGATTCTTTGGAGATAATTTCCTCTACGTAGGTATTCCATTCATTGCATGAAGGACATCTGCCAATCCATTTAGAGGACTGTGCCCCGCAATTCTGGCAAAAAAATATGGTTTGTATTTTGGGCATTAACAGATAAAAGGATTGCTATTCCTTGACAAATTCTCTTTCGTCAAGGCCCTGCTGTATATCCAGATCTTCACCGTAATTGTGGACTATCCGGAGTTTATTGTCTTTACGAAGCACGATTTCCCACTGGTCTGAATTGGCACCATTGGAAACAGTAAATTTATTCCTCGAGTTCATCTCATAACTCAAAGCTCCTTTATAATTTAAAGTATCTATGTAGTTGGCATATCCCGAACAATCTATAAATAATTTTCCGTCTGAGGAAAATTCCCACGTTTCAAAAAAGGTAGTATCACTAATATCAGTTACATAAACCCGATCCCATTTGCCTACAAGATAAGACTGGGTGTTTTTTTTACAGGAAATTGATAATAAAATACAAGTTAGTATCCCGGAAAAAATGAGGACTTTAAAAAAAGTTTTCATTGTTTTTATATTGATAGGACAAAGCTAATTAATTTTATCAAAATATACCTTTGTTGTCAAGGTTTTTTAATATTTTTTTTTCGATAAGGGTTGTGGAATAACCTTTTACTAATTCAATAGTAATGACTTTCCCGCCATTTTTTATGACTTCTTTGGCGCCAACAATTTTATCTACGGTGTAATCGTTTCCTTTTACTAAAACATCCGGCAAGACAAAACGGATGAGGTTTAAGGGCGTTTCTTCATCAAAAATCACCACAGCATCTACAAATGACAAGGAGGCAAGTAATATCGACCTGGAATGAATATCAATGATCGGCCTGCCCTCACCTTTAATTTTTCCGACCGACAGATCGCTGTTTAACCCGACAATAAGTACATCTCCCAGGTCAGCCGCTTTTGAAAGATAATCAATATGTCCTAAATGCATAATATCAAAACAGCCATTGGTAAATACCATTCTGGATTTATTAAAGCGGTAATAATTCAGTTGTTTTTCAAATGCTGAAGCTGAATTAAAGATCTTTTTTTTAATATTTTCCAGGCTTGACATTTTTATTATTTAGAATGGGCAACAATATCAGGGAAACGACACCCGCGAAAATGATAATAATAGTCTGTGCTCCCCAAATCAGCCACCCCAGCGACAAGCCAACAGGGTTGGGCGAGGTGAACACCGGGATGCCGTACAAGGTAAGCGTGGCTTCGATAAAAGCAGGATAGGCACCTATTCCTCCCGGCGATACCATCACAGCAATAGTGCCCATCACAAAAACCGAAGCAACTGCAGCAATGGGTGTATGGCTGGTTGAGGCCAGACTGAAAAAACACACATAAGTCATGGTGAAATAAGCCACCCAAATCAGTAAGGTATATAAAATGAAGGTAAATGGCTTTTTTACCAGTGCCAGCGATTTAAGGCCATCCCAAAAACCCTTGACGACGTTGACAATTTTGTTGTATAGCTTGATTTTCCTTAATCTCGAATTGAAAACAATGAGGCTCAATACAAAAACAACGAACAATGCTATAGCTCCGTAAAGAAAATATCCCTTGCCAATAAATTGAAACTTTTCGGACAGGGGGAAATAAATCTTATCATAAACAAAACCGGCTATTGCCTTATACTGTATCAACAGGTTTATAAAAAACAGTACCACAAAAGTTACCACATCCAGGCCTCTTTCGGCGATAACGGTGCCAAAGGATTTCTGGAAAGGCACTTTTTCATATTTTGCCAGCATGGTACACCGTGTTATTTCGCCCAGACGAGGAATGGCAAGGTTGGCAAAATATCCTATCATCAGGCTTAAAAAAGTATTTTTAAATTTTGGTTTGTACCCCACGGTATCGATAAGCATTTCCCAACGCAGGGTCCGCAATACATGGCTGATTAATCCCAGCACAAAACACAGTACCAGCCACCAGTAATTGGCTTCGGAAAAAGATTTAAAGATTTGTTTTTTGTCTTCGGGGCCTAATTTGATGACCGACAGCCAGATAAAAAATATACCTATGCCGAAAAACAACAGTATCTTCAGGATGGAAAAAAACTTCTTTTTCAAAATAATTACTTCAGTTGGTTGGTGGCTGAATCGGGAAAAATTATTATAGGCGAAAAGGTTTTGGCTTCTTCGCTATCTATGCTGGCATAAGAAACAATAATGATGAGGTCGCCGACCATGACTTTGCGGGCTGCAGCACCGTTGATGCCAATGGTTCCGCCGCCTCGTTTGCCTTTGATCACATAAGTATCAAAACGCTCACCATTGTTGATGTCAAAAATATACACCCGTTCGTTTTCGATAATATTGGCGGCTTCCATAAGGTTTTCATCGATGGTGATACTGCCAATGTAGTTCAACTCCGAATGGGTTACCTGTACCCGGTGAATTTTTGATTTTAATACTTCGATAAACATGATGCCGCAAAATTACAAAATAATTCTGATGTTATCAATTAAACGTACTTTATTGAGGTAAACGGCAATGAAAGCCCTGATGTTTTTTGAATCGGCCCAGGAGTTTACAGGCTGGAGTGTGTCCTCATCGGCAATTTCAAAATAGTCGGGTGTGAATTCAGGGAACCTTGATATTTTTGAGCAGACATAAGCTTTTAGTTGTAATACACTTAATTCGCCTGCTAATGTGGAACATTCTTTTAATATCGCGGCTATTTCAGGCGCAATACGGCGGTCGTGTTCAGACAATAAGGCATTTCGTGAACTCAGGGCCAGCCCGTCAAAATCCCTGATTATCGGACAAGGTACAATATTGACGGGGATTTTTTCATTTTTTACCAAGATCCGGATGATCTGCAGTTGCTGAAAATCTTTCTCGCCAAAATAGGCATTATCAGGTTCTATGATTTCAAAAAGCCTTTTAACCGCGATGGCCATGCCGTTGAAATGCCCCGGGCGCGATGCTCCTTCCATCACTTTTTCGAGTGCGCCAAAATCATATTTTTTAGTAATAGCTTGGGGATACATTTCCTTATTGTCAGGGCAGAATACTACATCGCAGCCTTGTTTCTCGAGCAGGTCTAAGTCTTTATCGGTCTGAATGGGATAACGCGCAAAATCTTCCGGATTGTTAAACTGTATCGGATTGACAAAAATACTGCAGGCACATAGATCGTTTTCTTTTTTTGCCCTTTCTATCAGCGAGAGGTGTCCCTGATGCAACGCCCCCATGGTGGGGACAAATCCAATGTTGTGTTTCAGTTTTTTTTGTGATTGTAGAAATTCTTTAATGTCTGGTATGTGCGAAAAAACTTTCATAAAATAATTTCGGCAAATATAATTATTCCTCTACTAATAATTTTTTTAAATAAAGAAAAGGCTATGGCAATTTCTTTTTTTGAGGTGCTAAGCAAAGAAATTTTTTAATCTAAAGAAGAA
>DAOQAF010000133.1:0-7661 GCA_035353775.1 Bacteroidales bacterium
TTCTTCTTTAGATTAAAAAATTTCTTTGCTTAGCACCTCAAAAAAAGAAATTGCCCTATTAATATCATGGGATGTTTTTTTCTACCGATATTTAGTCCGACAAACGGACTGTCCCTTTAGGGACAAAATATTGGTAGAAAAAAAGATAAAGAAAATAAAATAGTGCCGTAGGTACGAAATTATTTATAAAAAATTTGGCCCCAACGACCCTGTAAAATATGATTTTGTTTTATTTGGTTTGGGAATTCATAATAAAATTCGTAAATTTGATGTTTAATATACCATAAATAACACATTATGAAATTGAAATTCAATAAATGGCTGTTTGCCCTCGTGGCACTGATCTTTGGTTTTTCAGGAACTGTTGCCGCACAATACGGAGTGGTTGAAAATCATTACCAGGTTAAGGGAAATGTTATTTCGGAAAAATGCAAAGATGCCGTTCCCGGCATAAAAATCACACTAAGAGCCACCGATGCTGATGGCGTGGATAACGATGTGGTAAGCACTACAGATGAAAAGGGGAATTTTTCGATTGAATTATCTGACTATCAAATCAAAAAGTTTGAGAATTATTTTCTGATCTCAGAAGACACCGACGGCAAAGACAACAATGGTGATTTTCAGGCAGCACGGCAGCAGATCGTTTTACGCAGAGAAGATTTTACCAAGACAAATTATGAGGACTGGAATCAGTATTTTGACAGCAAAACTACCTACTATTTTGGCTTAAAATTTAAAAATGACGAACCTTGTAAATAAATGATCTGATTTAAGGTACAATTTTTGCATGTATTATTGCCCTTTAATTTTTTTAGTTTTTCGAAAATAGAATAAAATGGTAATAATTATAACACCTTAAAACCATGCAAACAAATAAGATCCTGTTACTCAAAGCCCGTGCTTCCTTTTTAAAAAATCTTATCCGCCTTCTAAGCCTTGCCGGCTTTAGCTTTTTGGTTTCATGCGAAAAAAATCCCGGCCCTATCGCTATGTACGGAATAATTACTTCGGATTTTGAATTCAGGGGTACTGTTACCGATCAGACCACCCATAACCCGATACCCGGCATCAACATTAAAATAACACCAAACAACAACGATACTACCATCGTTGTAACAAACCAGTCCGGCGGCTATAACGCATTCCGGTATGATACTTACGAAGGCCAGAATATCAAGATGATTTTTACCGATACCGACAGCACCCTGAACGGGAAATATGCAACAAAAACCATTGATGTCGAATTAAATTTCAGGGATGTCAATAATTCAGAACTCAAAGAGGACGTGGAATTAACTCCCATACCATAAAATCGTATTAACATGCCGCCAAACTTCAGAAACAAACGCCTAAAAGTTAAGGCCTTTTACCTGAAATACTTACTCAGGCTCATGGGCCTGGCAGGATTCGGCATGTTGGTCTCTTGCACCAAATACGGCGCACCCATTGCCGAATACGGAGTATTAGCAGACAATGTGAATTTTCACGGCACGGTTTTATCAGAAGACTCCTTGAAACCCATAAAAAATATTCAGGTAAAACTTGCCTTTCAAGCCAGCGACACGCTAACTGCACAGACGGATCCGCAGGGTAACTACAGCATTCCTCACTACGTGAATGAAGGGCAAAGCGGAGCATTGATTTTTACCGACAGGGACAGTACCCTGAATGGAAGTTTTTATGCGAAAAGCGCCACTTTTGTAATAAGTGCAAGTGATATCAGCACGATGGAACATGAAACAGACGTACTGTTAGAACGTAACCCTTAAACATGAAGATACAAAGAACAATATTAAAGTGTAAATCAAAATTTTATTACTACACTTTGATGCTGATAGGTTCAGCCAGTTTTCTCTTTTTGGTAAGATGCAGCAATCAGAATTATGAAGAAAAATACAAGAGTTTGCAGGATTCACTGGTAAAAGCAAAAATCAGGCAGGATTCCATCATAAAAGCCGACTCTGTTTCTTCAGCGCTCAAAGAACAGGCTGAACGGGATTCGACAGCAAAAGCAGATTCTGTCGCTAAGGCCCTGCAAAAAAAAGTAAAAAAAACGAAGCCTGTAAATTCCTACGTTCCCAAATATAACGCCCCCTGTGAATACGGCGTCGGTCCCATCGACGAGCCCAAGCCAATGTATGGTATTATGCCGAATGATTTTCAGGAGTAAAATGCTGATGGAGTTCATTCCTGATAATACAGATACCGATTTTGCAAAAAAATTTATTTTTATACCTCATAAGGAAATCCAAAATTTCGCCATTGTAATCCTCGCGATTCATCCGGGCGAAAGATATTTCAGCACACCAAAAGTTTTAAATTATTTTGACAAAAACTTAAACTATCGTATATTTGATACAAATTACACTTTATGAAAGTCAACAGAAGAATTTTAAAGATCAAATCCGGCTTCTATTATTACACCCTTGTAGTTTTCGGAGGCATCAGCCTTTTGTTCTTCTCTCGTTGTAACACCGGCCCGTCAGAAGAAGAAAAAGCCGCCCGTATCAATGATTCCATCACGAAAGTAAAAGTGCAGCAGGATTCAATAGCAAAGGCTGACTCTGTCGCCAAAGTTGCTTTGGAACAGGCACGCCTTGATTCTATCGCAAAAGCCGACTCTGTTGCCAAAGCACAAAAGCCTAAAAACCCGTACAAACCTCCAAAACCAATCACCAAATACGGGATACCGATGAATCACGAGCCGATTGCCGAATACGGACCTCCGCCAAACACATACAAAGACTGATGTATGAAAAAAATAGCAACTCATGCTAAAAGCAGGATGTCATTAATAAAAACAGGCAAAGTAATCCTGCTGATCAGCGGGCTTATCCTGCTTGGTTTTAATTCATGCCGGCCCACCAAAGAGGTAAAATACGGCCCTCCTCCCAACCATTACAAACAAATGGAAAAAAACCAATAACTTGAAAAACCACCGTCCCGGCCTTCGAAAACGCATAGCGCTGAATGTGTTTAGCAAATATGTCAACGTGCAATCGCAACTGCATGACCTCACCTATTTTTTCTGGGAATGCACCCTGCGCTGCAATATTGCGTGTATCCATTGCGGCAGCGACTGCCACAGCGACTCAGGCGTGAAAGACATGCCCTACCAGGATTTCCTGAAAGTTACCGCCCGGGTAAAAGAAGTTTACGACCCGCACAAAGTAATGATCGTCATTACAGGCGGCGAGCCCCTGATGCGCAAAGACCTTGAAGAATGCGGCATGGAGCTTTATAAACAGGGTTTCCCCTGGGGCTTTGTCACCAACGGTTATGCGATGACAGCCGAGCGTTTCGAACGTTTGCTGCAAAGCGGTCTCCGTTCGATGACCATCAGCCTCGACGGTTTTGAAGAAAGCCACAATTGGATGCGCGGCAACAAACACAGCTTCGAGAAGGCGGTCAATGCTATTAAATTAGCTGTCGATGCCGGCGATAAGATCGTTTACGATGTGGTTACCTGTGTTAACCAGAAAAACTTTGACGAGCTGCCGGAACTGAAAAAATTCCTCATCGGGCTTGGCGTACAAAGGTGGCGAATCTTCAGCATCTGCCCTATCGGACGCGCCAAAGAAAATCCCTTACTAAGCATCAGCAACGGGCAGTTCCGCTGTGTGCTTGATTTTATCAAGACCAACCGTGAAGAAGGCCTCATACAGACCAGCTTTGGCTGCGAAGGCTTCCTGGGCGATTACGAAGCCGGGGTGCGTGATGGATTCTTCTTTTGCCGTGCCGGAGTAAACATTGCTTCGGTGCTTGCTGATGGCTCTATCTGCGCCTGCCCTAACATCAACCGCGAATCTTTTACGCAGGGCAATATTTACAAAGACGATTTTATCGATGTATGGAATAATAAGTTCCAACCCATGCGCGACCGCAACTGGGCAAAAGAAGGGCTATGCTCCGACTGTAAAGAATGGAAATGGTGCCGCGGCAACGGAACCCACCTGCGCGATGTGAAAAACCATGATGTGCTGAGGTGTCACTACAAGATGATACAGGAAGAATAACTGTATTATTTTAGGGTGTTATTATTTCCTTCCATTATTTACTACCTCCAGGCATTCAGGCCTGTCACCTTTTGCATCATTATAGACCTCAAACTCGTTGATCCAGCCGTGGTCGCCATTGCAATTATTAAATAAATATTGAATTTTGCGCGAAACCACCGTAGCAAAAGTATCTTCAACCGGAATACTCAACAGATGCTCTGCTTTGAAGGCACTTGTCCTTTCGCGCATATCGGTTCTGTAAAGCAGCGTATCCCAATCCTTTTGCCGGTCATTCCAGCAACGAAGATAATAAACAGGAATATCAACATTATCGCCGCAATGCCAAATAACGACCCTGTTAAATTGCCTGGGTTCGTTAAAATCAATGGTAGCCTGACGCCAGCCACAAGTATCTTCATAGCACTCACGCCCACCGGTAAATGCCAAACCATAAGCCCAATAATCACCACGCACCCTGATGCCATCCACTATATGCCAGGGAAAAACAGCTTCACCCCACCCCGGGTCAGATTCCATTGGGCATGGGTATTTAAAAGTGCCGTCATTTTTGGCAATATCTTCATCCGGACTATTTATTTCCATTTTCGTGGAATCACCGGTTCCCAAATATTTCAGGTACAACAAACCGGATATAAATAACACAATGATGACAACGATCAGTAAGAGATAGAATTTTTTTCGGCTTTTCGAGAAAGGCATGAGATCAATACTTTAATAAATATCTGTAAAAATTACTATGTTAATAAATTTTATACATTAAAACATATTGTGGTACAAAAATAATTATATTTGCCTTATGATTGAACGTTTGAATTCATTAATATTTTCTTGCACCTGCTTTATCGTGTTGCTGTTCGTCTCCGCCTGTGTCCATAGCCAGTCAAAATCACGGGCAGATCAACTTTATGAGGAGCTGATCACGCATGGGGACAAACTGAAAGATGATACGGCCACTGTCTGGAAATACTATGAATATGCCATATTATGTTCAGAAAAAGAAGGTGCCTGGGATGCGTATAAAGAACCCAATGTATGCATTTTTGGGTTTCAGATGAGCGAACGGATTGGTTACAAAAAAGGCATCAAAGAATTTATCAACGTTTCAAAAAAATGTTTCAGGCAAACAGAAGGCCTTCCGGAGATAATTGTTCACACCTATCCTGATGCTGTATGCCGCGATACGCTGCGTTTGCTTTATCAGGCTCGAAAACAACTTCACGGGGGGAGTGTCGACTGGTATAGAAATGCCTTTAAAACATACAAAGAAATGCGTATGTTCAGGGAGGCGGGTATGGTCAGATTTTGGAACGCTTTAGCGTTCTATGATTCGGATAATTTCCGGGAAGCCTTGCAGTTATTTGAACAGGCGGGAGTCTATTTTTATTTAGCGAACGACCACCCTTATCTTCTAAAGCTGGCGCTATTCAAGGGGTGTACTTATTATTTTCTGAAAAATTACAATGCAGCACTGCAAGAGTTTAACCGCGCAAAAAATGAAAGCTGCCTGCTGGCTGATTCTTCGTCGTCGGTTTTGACCTTATATAACCGTGGCGAAGTATTATCTGCCATGAAGGATCCGAAGCAGGCCCTCAGTGATTTTTCAGAGGCATTCAATCTGGAACGTATGCATGGCGACACTTGCCGTGATATTTCAGGCCGTATTAAAGTTGCCCGGGCGTATTATTCTTTGAAACAATTTAAGGCTTGTATTCAGGAATTGACGACGGCCCTTGAAGAAGCTAAAATGAAAGGTGATAAAAACGGCAAGGCAGAAGCCCTGTATCTGTTATCCAATGCGCTGATGCAATCAGGAGATAACGGATCGGCAGCCGGTTACCTCCAGGAATTTGTCAGTTTGCGCGATTTTTTATTTACCGCAGAACTGAGCGGCTTTATGAAGGCCCGTGAATATTTCTGGATCAATAAACTGGGAAGGCAAATAACATATCAGGCTCATATCGACCACGAACGAAATGCCTATTACATACAGTTGCGAAAAAACAAATTTTTTCTCTGGGGCATACTAATCCTGGCACTGCTTCTAAGCCTGATAGGAATTTTGCTTTTCCGTTCCAACCAAATCAATAAAAAAGCCAATGAATACCTTCGTGAGCTTGATCAAACACGCAATCTGTTTTTTTCAATTATCGCACATGACCTACGGGGACCTCTTTTCGCCACCGACCTTTTACTGAAGCCTGCCATTCAGAAAGCAGAACAAACAGGCCATGAAGAATTGACTGCAGCATTGAAAGAAATCAGTTTGCAAAACAGCCGCCGCCGGTTATTGCTCGACAACCTGCTTTCGTGGGCAAGCATTCAAAGGGGAACCATCAAATGCAAACTGCAAAAGGTTAATATTACTGATATTATTGATAAAGCCATCCATCTATATTCCTCCGCCGCAAAGCAGGCAGGAAGCACTATCAAACAGGGAATAATTGAAACGGAATATATCCTGGCTGATCCCGACATGATGGAGCTAATCATCAGAAATCTTATTGACAATGCATTAAAACACGGCGGCGCCAACATAGAGGTTTCCGTTGATGCCTGTACGGAAGGAGCAAATATGCGCATCAGTATTGCAGATAATGGCCCGGGAATTGATCAGGAAGTCATTGAAAGATTCATGATTGAAAACAGTATGAAAGATATTGGCAGCAACAAAAGACTGGGGCTTTCCCTGATTCGTTTTTTCATTGAATTGCAGGCAGGCAAAATACAAATTGAACGGCTGAAAAAAGGCACGCGCATCAGTTTCACCATGCCATTATATAAAGATTAAAATAAAAACAATGAAGATCAATATCCTGATCGTTGACGATCATAAAATATTCAGAGATGGACTGCGCCAAAATTTCGCATCGGCTTTCCCGCGCTATAAGATTTGCGGTGAAGCTTCTTGCGAAGAGGAATTGATGAAATCACTTAAGGCCGGGCCACTTCCCGATCTTATCCTGCTCGACCACCTGATGCCGGGAAAAAACGGCGTGGAAATCACAGCATCATTGAAAAAAAACAAGGATTTTTGTTCAATCAAGATCATTATTTTATCCGCGATGAAAGCCGCGAACAATGGGACATCTGATTATGGATACGTCCTTGCCGCCATTGAAGCCGGCGCTGACGGGTACCTGTTGAAGGACTCCACTATAGACCAGATCGGGCAGGCTATTGAAGAAGTGATGCAGGGAACAGGCTTTGTGCTGGGAGAGACTTTCAATTTTAAAGAAGCTACCCGGGTCATTATCAGCAAACAGAATAAACTGATCAACTTCCTGAAAAAGGAAAGGAATTTTGGGCTGACACAACGTGAAGTGAATGTTATCAAATATTTATCCGAAGGAATGAGCGCAAAAGAAATTGCTTTAAAAATGCACGTCACTGAAGATGCAGTTACCTCTTTTAAGGATAATATCAGAAGGAAACTTTCCGAAAATTATCATGTCGATCTGAAAAACATGGTGGAAATGGTTGTTTGGGCCATAAAAAACAATGTAATCAGTATCTGATTTTCTTACAAAGCACACCCCAAAAATGCCGGATTTTTCCGGACAAATGCCTCTTTCTCACCTTTGCTAATCACAACTATCCGAAAGTTGAAAATTTGAAAAAGTGCGGAAAATTTTCACATCT
>DAOQAF010000134.1:0-7358 GCA_035353775.1 Bacteroidales bacterium
TTGAAAGAAATTGAACAAGACTAATTGAAAGTAATTTTGTTTTGGGTGTAATTATTAGGTGACCAAACCATCACATACAATCCTTTTTCATGAGCGCGGTCTGTATCCACAACCATCCAGTCGAGCGAAGTGGTAATGCCGAAAAAATGGTTGTTGGCAGCAACATTTATTGAATTTTCATCGAGGTAGCTGAACAGGAATAATTTGTTGCTCAATCCAAGTGTCTGGGCTTTTTTCAACAGTGTTTCCGAACCTTCCAGGAAAATGTTATCACTCATATGGTACTTTTCGCATAAGCGCTTTATTGCCCTCAGATACTGAGACTGATAAAGTTCCTGATCTTCGGCTTCTGTATCAACCTTTGAACCATCAAACGAGAAATAAAGATTCCCAAGGTTCGGCAATTTTTTAAATACTGAATCTACGGCGTTAATGTATATCCCAGTTTGTATTGCATTGTATTCACATTGCTGTATTTCGGACCAGTTTGATTCATAAACCCTTCCGGTGCATGTTGTCCTGGAATCAAGCAATGAATTATGATATAGCACCAAAACCGTATCCCTGGTCATCTGAATATCCACTTCACAACCATCAGTGCCTATAGCTATAGCAGGGGCGATAGCCTGCAACGTATTGCCGGGAGCCTGATACATTTCGCCCATTCCCCGATGGCCGAGTATCATGACTTTGGTCCCAAAATAAGTGTCGTCCGTATATTCATCTTTTTTCTGGCAGGCCGCGTAAAGCAGCATAAATAACATCGCCAGAACCCAAATCTGTTTATTGTAAAATTTAAAATGCATAGCCCAAATTTAAATTTGACACCCACCAGAAATTATTCTTTTTATCGACCCACTGTGCATTCACGGGCTTTATTAACGGCACATAAGTTTGTGAAGACAGTTCAAATATTTTGGCAAGAAAAGATGTTTTGACCTCGGCAAAAAAATGTGAACCGAAATAATATTTTCCTCCCAGGCTCACCCCTGCGCCCATTCTTAACTGATGCTTCATGCCTGATGAAGATTCGCCCGATAGCGAATTGTATGTTTCGAGGTTCTTCCTGTAATAATTAAAATCAACAATTGCCCCGGCATACAATCCCTGATTGAGTTTTACTTTGGACCGCCAGAAGTAATAGATATAGCCAGGCATGAAATGAAAACCACGGATCTTTATTTGTTGATCCTCCGAATAAAGTCCCGTCCCCTGATTAAAGAAATTATAATACTTAATAAATTTATAATCATCGTACAGGCCCATATCCCAGTATAAAGAAACAAAGGATCGTTTGGTAGCTTTCATTTCAAAATCAATTCCAACCCTGATCTGTTTGCGGTAATCGAAAAAATCAAAATATAAGGGAACCAGATCGAGTTTAAAGGCATAGTTGTTCAACACGGTATCTTTGCCCTGCGCTTTAGACTCACTGCTGAATGTTATGAATAAAAGCAAGCATGTAATAAACGTAAATAGCACCATCTTTTTTTTCATACTTTCAGCTATTTTTCGAATTCATCATGTGATATTAGGTTGTTGCTTTTTTAGTTTTTTGTTTTTGTGGATGAATGACTGACGGTTGCTACAGTTTACTATTTCCCGGCATAACTTTCAGATTTTTTGAACGACTGAAACATCAGCCGGGCATAAGATTCGTATTCGGCTAGCTGCTCAGGGTTGATATGAAATGATTTAACTCCTGACAAGGTATAATTTTTCTGAGGAGTGATCTCATATTTCAGCTTCAGCCGCTTGTAGTGCATACATTGTATTTTTTCGGGCGATACAACAACGAACCAGGCATTTTTATATGGGTAGCTTTCGTATTTTTCGTCAAATTTAAAGCAGCCGTCTGAACGAAATTTCACTTCGAGGTAAAACAAATCACCATTTTTAGTGCTCTGAACCACAAAATCCGGCATAAACCTTAAATCAGTGCTTGTTTTATTGTTGTTGTATTTTAATTTTTGGCTCAGCATAGGATGCTGCCGCTCCAATCCGAAGCTAAAAACATTGTACCCGTTTTGCTGAAACAAATCCTGTATCAGTTGCTCCGCCATTTTGCCTTTTAGCGTATTGAGGTTGAAGTTTGATTTCATGATTAATCTTTAGTCTTTTTTTTCTTCTTTTCTTCTGCAAACATCCCCGCCGTGTACTTATCATACAACTCAAATAAAAACTCTATGCGCTTTGTTTCGTTGATGAAGGGCTGCGGGCGATAGCAAAGGTCAACAGCTTTGTCAAGTGCGTTGTGGGCTTTGACAAGGGCGGGCGGCATGGTGAGTGGATCGTATAGATCGGCGAGACTGCTGCCCGGAAATTCCGCACGCACATCCAGCACTTTTTGGGCAGCTTCTTCAATTGTTTTTATTTGTTTTTCTGAGGGTGTTTCCGGCCAGGGATAATTGTTGTAAACAATATCTTTTGAATAACGAAAATCACTTTTTAAACGACCGCAAACATATTTCACCCATGACATGTGCATTTCTGAAGTAAGAATACCGAAATGATATAGACTGCCATTTGGTATTATATGACAACTATTATTTGCTATTTCATAATTTGATAAAAAACCAAAAGGAATGTATTTCCTATTTTCAGATGAAGTACTTGGAATTAGGATAAAATTTCCAGGATTATTTCTATCTCTAAATAATGACGGTGTAGAAGAAAACTTTTGAGTTGAAGGAGCAATACTGCTTAATCTAAATTGTTTCACTTTTTCAATACGTTTAAGTGTTAACGGCAGTTTACGAAGCTCGGAAGGCTCTGCATTGACCAACCACAAGCACCAGCGTTTTTCGTTATTAAGAAATTCTCTTGCACTAATCAGAGGTTTAATAAATTTTGATACATCGGGTTCTTTTTTAAGCAATTCACTTTTTTCTTCGTCAGTCAATAATAGATTACCTCCATCAAGCGGCATATTACCGAAACAAATTTCCGGAACGTCACTAATTGGCTTTTGTCGATGCATGATAAATACATTGTTGCCTTCAACCAAGTATGGATTTATTTTCGATACGGAAATTTCGTGTGGGTCACCTTTAATATCATCATAAACATAAATTCGCTTATTAGGAGTATCATAATTACTAAATCCAATAATAACACAATAAACAGCAGCAATACCGCGGGCTTCATTGCTCCATCGAAATGTATTGTGGGCGAAATTTATTTTAATATCATAGGTTGTCATTAAAAAATGCCATAATAATCCAACCTGTTCACCTTGGGAAATAGAATTTGTTGAAACAAAAGCGACACGCGTGTTTTGTAATTCTGATCTTGAATATTCGTTCAGATATTTCGCTGCCTTTGCATACCAAGCAGTAACATAATCCAAAACTCCGCATCCGCTCGTATTATTAAACATAAGACATACTTCATCACGTTGTTGTTGTGACATCATTTTCGAACCAACAAAAGGCGGATTACCCAAAATATAATTGAACTTTGGTTCTTCTTTTTCCCATGGAATGGGTTCAATGAGTGATTGCCAATCGGTTTGCAGAGAGTTACCTTGTATAATGGTGGCACTTTTTTTCAGCGGCAGGCGGGTAAAATAATTGCCAAATTGTATGCCGGCTTTCATATTCATCTGGTGGTCAATCAACCACATGGCCACCTGCGCTATCTGTGCCGGAAAATCTTCGTATTCGATACCATAAAAACGGTCGACATCCATCATGAAGTACGAACCAATGTCTGTAACCTGCTGTTTGCCCAACAATTGTTTTACGATCTCCATTTCGAGCAGGCGCAATTCGCGATACGCAATAATCAGAAAATTCCCACAACCGCAGGCAGGGTCCAAAATGCGCAGGTTGCTGATCTTTTGTTGCAGTTTCTTCAGCGCGTTCTTATCCCCTTTTGCCGATTCAAACTCTTTCCAGAGGTTGTCGAGAAACAAGGGCTTGATAAGTTTCAAAATGTTTTTTTCGCTGGTATAATGAGCGCCCAGATTGCGCCTTGCTTTGTCGTCCATCACACTCTGAAAGAGGGAGCCGAAGATAGCCGGGGAGATTTTGCCCCAGTCCAGATCACAACTTTCAAGCAGGGTTTTTCGCATATTGGTGTCAAAGGAAGCCATAGGCAGGGCTTCTTCGAACAACTTGCCGTTTACATAAGGAAATGCAGCAAGGCTTTCATCCATGTTAGTAAAACGGGATTCTCTGGGTTTGTTTAACACATCAAAAATGGCTGCCATGTGGTAAGCCAGGTCGCTGCCGTCTTCTTTGGTCTTTTGTTCGATATAATCCTTAAACAATCCTTTTTCAAATATTCCGGTATCTTCGGAGAACAGGCAAAAGAGCAAGCGTACAAGGTAGCGTTCGAGGGCATGCCCGGAGTAACCAATGGCTTTCAGCCGGTCGTGAAGCTTGCCCATAAGTTCAGCAGCTTTGATGTTCACGGGATCTTCTTCTTTGTAAGTGCGTTTCTGGTAACCGGCAATGAACCCGAACAGATGAATGTTGCTTATGAAGTCTTTTAAATGAAATTCGTTGGTAGTATTTTCTTCGAGGTCGGTAAGCCGTAAAACATCAAAGTCAGAAACGAGGATATATTTGGGAAGTTCGTGCTGGGGTAATTTCTGTAAATATTCTTTTGCCTGATCGAAAGCTTTGTCAAGATTGCGGCCACGGCTTTTCATCTCTACCAGCAGTGTACCTTTCCATAGCATGTCGATGTAACCATCGTGGTCATCCAGTTTTTTCACTTTATGCTCGAAAGTGGCCACCTTGCGCTGGCTGATCCCAAAGACATTAAAAAACTCATAGAGAAACGTCTTGGCTTCGGCATCTTCGTTGCTGGCGTTTTCCCATTCCTTAGAGAATCGGGCGGCACGTTCTTTTATTTCATTCCAACTGAGTGTCATGTTAATTTATATTACAGTCCGCCATGGCGGATATAAAGTAAGAATTAAAATAAATTTATAAAGCATAAAAATATAAAATATTTTTAGGAAGCTGGTAAATGAGTAAAGATTTTATTGGGGAATATTTAAATACTGAATAATAGCATAGTGTGTGTTGGAATTCCCTTTTTCAGACAATGTTACAAAAGAAAATAATAATTGCTACTATGGATTCACAACTACCTCCCAAACCTATACCCAATCCCCGATTCTGTGTTAAGCAGTTTTGGTGTGGAGGGATCGTCTTCGACTTTTTTACGCAACTGAGCAATGAATACACGCAGATACTGGGTCTGTTCCGTGTAGCCCATCCCCCACACTTCCTTTAAAATAAACTGGTGCGTCAAAACGCGTCCTTCATTTTTTGCCAGGAGCGCTAATAGCGAAAATTCGGTGGATGTAAGTTTTATGATCTGATTGTTTTTACGTACGATATGGTTGGCAAGATCGATATTCAGATTGCCAAATTCTAGGATGGGAATGTCTGCATTGCTCTCACTCTGCCGGATAGCAACCCTGATGCGCGCCATCAGCTCGCCCGAATGAAACGGTTTGGTCAGGTAATCATTGGCGCCGTTGTCGAGGGCTTTCACAATATCATCTTCCGAATTGCGGACCGAAAGAATAATTATGGGCTTCTGGTACCATTCGCGCAGTTTTTTCAAAATCTCAAAGCCGTCATAATCGGGCAAACCCAGATCAAGGATGATCAATCCCGGATGCCCGGTAGCTGCCATGGTCAGGCCTTCTTTTCCTGTTGACGCCTCGGAAATTTTATATCCGTTGGCCGAAAGTGTTATTTCGAGCAGGCTGCGTATCTGGACCTCATCATCTATGATGAGTATGTTAACTTCATTTGTCATTTAATCTCCCGCTTTGTTAAATTGGTTCATATCAGAAATTTTTACAGGGATTTTAATGGTAAATATGGCGCCGCCGTTTTGCCTGTTTTCAGCAATAACGGTTCCTTTGTGCGCTTCCACAAAACCTTTAACAATGGATAAGCCCAATCCTGTACCACCGGCTTTAGCGTCTTTTCCGCGGTAAAATTTATTAAAAACAGACGACAGGTCGGAATCAGGAAAACCTTTTCCCCTGTCCATCACCTGTATGGTAAGCAGGTTGTTGTCGTAAAAGAATTTAATCCTGATATTGCTGTGTACCGGTGCGTTTTGTGTTGCATTCAGCACCAGATTGTGCAACACCTGCTCGATAAGCCCAAAATCAATATATACCAAAGGCATGTCAGCCGGAATGACAACACCTACATTAAACGGCTGTAATTCCTGTGCGAGGGTTTCCGTGACTTTAGTGACCAGGTCATGAACATCGCACCAATCCATACGTGGCGTTATCCGGCCTGTTTCGAGCCGCGACATGTTCAGCAGGTTCTCGATAAGACGGTTGAGCCTTACCGAAGCTGTATTAATCTCTGCATACAGTTTCATCTTTGTTTCTTCAGGATATTCCTGTGATAAAAGCGTGTCGGAAGCGCCCATGATCGTGGTTACAGGAATACGCAACTCATGCGATATGGAATTGAACAGCGTTTTATACAGCTTATCCGATTCGTTTAAAATATAGGCTTTACCAGCGGTATTGCGTAAAAATTCACGTTCGAATTTCCCCGATATCTGGGAAATAAATGCCTCCCAGAATTGTTCTTCTCCCTGTGTAAACACCCTGGGATGTTTTACGGCAATAACGCCCATATTGTCTACATTTCCGGTCAACGGATAAAAGGTATAATCGGTTGACGGCAACGTATCGGTGTGTTTCCCGGCCTTTGACGAATGTTTAAAAACCCATGCCGCGATGCTTAACTCATTTTCTGAAAAAATGAATGGCACTTCATTCTGAACCCGCTCATTTAGCTGGTTCAGATCATTTTTAAGAATCAGGGCAGCATCCAGATTAAAATATTTAAGGATATATTTCACAGCAATTTTTGTCACCTCATCAATACCTGATTTCGTTGCAAGCTCTTTGGTCAGTTGATAAAGCGCTTCGGTACGCTCTTCCCGTATCCGGATCTTTTTTTCCTGGCCGCGAACCCTGGAAGTTAAAATACCATTGATCAGGGCAATGATGAAAAACATGAGCAGCATAAGCATGTCTTCAGTTTTTCCAATATGTAAAGTATTATAGGGCGGTATAAAAAAATAATCCCAAATAAAGGCGCTCATGGTTGCTGCCAGTAATATAGGGCCCGTACCATAAAAAAGCGCAAGAATTGAAACCAAAAACAATAAAACAAAGGAAACGACCTGGTACCCGATAAATTCCTTAAAGAGAAAACAGATAAACGTAGTCAAAAATACAAAGATCAGGGTGGTTAAATATTGACGGATATTAGATGTAAATAACGGGATAGAGGCCTTTTTTCTGAAATGATCCTTAGCCTGATCATCAGAACCCAGAATGTAAACATCAATGT
>DAOQAF010000135.1:0-7284 GCA_035353775.1 Bacteroidales bacterium
AGATCACTTCTTCATCTGAAACGGCGGTCAGTGCTTTCGGGTCCCAGTTAACCATGCGTACGCCGCGGTAGATAAGCCCTTTGTTATAAAGGTCGATGAAAACATCGATCACCGATTCGTACATATGGGCGTCCATGGTAAAGCTGGTGCGGTCCCAGTCGCAGGAAGCGCCGAGTTTTTTCAGCTGTTCAAGGATGATGCCGCCATGTTCTTCTTTCCATTCCCAGGCGTGATCCAGAAATTCATCGCGGGAAATATCTTTTTTCGTGATGCCGTTTTCGCGAAGTTTATTTACCACTTTGGCTTCCGTAGCAATGGAAGCATGGTCGGTGCCGGGAACCCAGCAGGCGTTGAACCCTGTCATTCGTGCCCGGCGGATGATAATGTCCTGTATAGTGTTGTTCAGGATGTGGCCCATATGTAAAACACCCGTTACGTTTGGCGGAGGAATGACTATTGTGTAAGCAGGCCTTTCGTCGGGCTCGGAATGAAAAAACTTATGTTGAAGCCAGTAAGCATACCATTTGTCTTCGGTTTGCGAGGGGTCGTATTTGGTTGGGAGTTCCATAATTTAATAAAATAAGGTGCAAAGGTAAGATTTTTAGATTTAGTAGGAGGAGGGAGGAGAAGAATTTTGAAGCCGGGAGCAGGAAGTCGGAAGCCGGGAGCTGGGAGTCGGAAGCCGGGAGCTGGGAGTCGGAAGCTGGAAGTCGGAAGTCAGAAGTCGGAAGTCGGAAGTCAGAAGTCGGAAGTCGGAAGTCGGAAGTCAGAAGTCAGAAGTCGGGAGTCGGAAGTCAGAAGTTAGAAGCCGGAAGCCCGCCTGATCCTCCGGTTGGCGGACAGTCGGGCAGGTTAGAATTTTACTAAATCCGCAATTTTGCTGGCATCAATATCCATCATGCAACGGAAATGTTTTTTCGGGCATTGTTTGTAGCCGAGTTTGCTGCAAGGGCGGCACTTAAGGTCTTTTACTTCGATCACATGAAAATTCTCTTTGCCTTTTGGGTAGTAGGGGAACATACCAAAATCCGGAACGGTATTACCCCATACTGAAATCACTTTTTTGCGGAGGGCGGCGGCAATATGCATTAATCCTGTATCGGTGGTAATAACAGCAAGCGCCTGTGCTGCCAACGATGCAGACTGGTTGATATTGAATTTTCCGCAAGCATTGAAAACGTGGGTTCCTAATAGTTCACTAACTTGTTTTGCTTTGTCAACATCCTCTTTTCCTCCTAGTAACAACACTGGTTTTTCAATTGTTTTGCACAGTTCAAGTATTTTTTCTGCTGGTATCTGCTTGGTATTTTGCTTGCTTCCTGTAACCAGGGCAATGTATCCGTTTTGAAAAGTTTCGGGCAGAATTTTAGCAATATCAACCTTATCGTTTTCAGGGATGAAAAAATCCAGCCCTTGCAGGTCATTGCTTACGTTCAGTTTTTTTACAGATTCAAAATAACGGTCAACAATGTGAATTTTTGGCAGCAGGTTTATTTTGAAATTCGTGAGCAGCCATTTTTTCTTGTTGAGCTTATTGAACGTCCCGTAAGGTAATCCGAGACAAGTCCTGACATACAGGGAACGCCGGTTTTTTTGCAGGTCAACGACAAAATCGAAATGTTCTTTTTTTAATTCAGGAATGATCTCCGTTGATTTTTTTTCAAAAGAATGGATTTTATCAACATAAGGATTGCTTGCCAGTAAAGGAACATATTGTTTTCTTACCAGAAAATGCAGTTCGGCACCCGGCAGTTGTTTTTTGAGGCAGCGTACCACAGGCGTGGTAAGTATGATGTCGCCTATGGAACTGAAACGGATGATGAGGATTTTTTTGATGGGCTGCATTTACTAAAATGATCTTGACATTTCAAAAGTACAAAACAATTCAGAGTTATGAATTTAGATTTCAGAATATCCGGAAAAATTAAATTTCGCCAATGAAGTTGAAAAGAATTATTCGTATTTTCTTTTCTGAGGGTTTTGCCTGTTATCGAAAATTCTTAATAATTCCACAGAACCTTTGTGTACTCTGTAAAAAATTGTGTTATGCTTAGTTATGACACATTTCCGGACTTTCCTCTTTTTATTTATTAAAGGAAACTGTTTTGGATTTTTTGCAATTTGTTCTATAAGATTTTCAATGTTGTCAAGGAAATTATTTACAACTTGATCATTCCAGTTTTTTTGTAAATAGGTTAAAGTATTTTCAAGATCAATCTCAGAAAGAGGTGACCAAATTACATTCCTATGCATTCGAATGTTTTTTCCTGAATTTATGCATCACTTGAGTATGTGCGATGCCTTTACCTGAATCTAACTCTTTTATGGCTGCTTCAATCCCTTGTTTTTCTTCATCAGTTACTCCGACCCATTCATCTATATCTTTTTTACTATTGATATAATTTTGCATGACGCCATAAAATTCCTCAAGTTTGCTTATATCAAAAGAATCGAGTTGCCGGAATATTTTTATTTTTAATTCAGCCGCATTCATAGTTTAAAGTTTAATACAAAATTAAGAAAAAAACTCGGAAATTTTCTCGATATTAAAAAGATTGGTATCAAAAACACGAAAATTAAACGTAATAGTTTTTAGAATTTTTATCAGGATAAATTTTTTGCAAAAGTTATCACAAATATTTGCAACTTTTTGCGAATACAATCGCAAAAAGATGCGATAATTTGCGGATGAAACCGCAAAAAGTAGGTTTTGGGACTGCCGCGAATGATTAGGGTTTTTTATGAAGATACATTTCGGTAACATTGAGAAATTATTGTTCAAATTTAATTACTCATTATAATAATCACTAAAAAAAATTTTTTAAAGCAACCATTCAGAAAAATTTGTGTCTATATAGGTAATATATTATTTTGATAAAAATTTAAAAACAGTAATTATGAAAAAACTTTTTATTTTAATAATCGTTTTATTTGTTTTGAAAAGTGGGCAGGCGCAGACATATGTAACCATCCCTGACACAAATTTTGTTGCCTGGCTACAAATGTATATACCGGCAGCCATGAACGGCAACCAGATGGATATCACTCACCATAGTGTAACCTCAATGATGTTTATGCCTATACAGGGAAGATCGATTTCTGATATTACTGGAATACAATATTTTACTTCATTATTACAATTGGATTGCAGTTATAATTCAATTACAAGCATTTCAGGTTTACCGGCCTCACTTGGTTTTTTAGATTGTCGAAATAATCAGTTGACCAGCATTTCTTATTTCCCGGGGGGCCTTGGTTCCATTTATTGCAGTAATAATCAATTAACAAGTCTTCCGGCTATACCGGGTTCGGTTAATTTTATAGAATGCAGTAATAACCAATTGACAAGCCTTCCAAGTTTACCTGTTAATTTAAACAGACTAATTTGCGGTGACAACCATTTGACAAGCCTTCCGGCTTTGCCTGCGGGCTTGCAACTGTTAACTTGTCCTAATAATCAATTAACTAGTCTCCCTGTTATGCCTGGTTCAATGAATTATCTATACTGTAGTTATAATCAGCTGGCGACCCTGCCTGTATTACCGGCGACAATCTATGACTTATATTGTGACTCCAATCAATTGACAAGTTGTCCAGCGTTACCAGATTCAATGCATTCATTTAATTGCTCACATAATCAATTGACAAGCATTCCCACGTTGCCAGATGAAATCCAAGACCTTTATTGCGGATTTAATCACCTGACATACCTTCCGTCATTACCCAGTTCTCTGATAGCTTTGGATTGTCAACATAATCAACTTACCAGCCTGCCAAATTTACCCGTTGAGCTTTCATCGCTTTACTGTAACAATAATCAATTGTCAAGTCTCCCCAATTTACCGAACTGGCTTTCATATTTAGATTGCTCTAATAACGCCATTACATGCTTGCCAACCATACCTGACTTTTATTGGCAGGATTTAAATCTTTCAGGCAATCCGTTTACCTGCTTGCCAAATTATGTTTCATACATGGACGCCAATTTACTGAATTATCCTCTTTGTCAAGCGGGGGATGTCAATAATAACCCATATAATTGCGCTGGCTTTAATGGAATTGCAGGACATATTTATAAAGACAATAATGCCAATTGCTTAAAAGAAAGTGGCGAATTAAATATCAAAAATGTTCACATCTCATTATACGACAGCGTTACCAACCTTATTGGCCAGACATATTCATTATCTAGTGGTATATTCCTGTTTTCTGTTTTGCCGGGAACTTATACAGTAAGAATTGATACAGCAGGTTTGCCATATTATCTTCAATGTTCCCATCCGGGTGTTGATACTGCAATAATCCTGACGACGGCCAACCCTACAGTGTATGATGTTAATTATGCACTCGATTGTAAACCGGGGTTTGACATAGGCGTTCAATCAGTTGTAAGCGAAGGCTTGGTATTTCCTGGCCAGACACATGAATTACTAATTTCAGCAGGAGATCTAAGCCATTGGAATCAGTTGGATTGTGCAAATGGGGTGAGCGGTCAGGTACAAATTACCGTAACCGGGCCTGTGATTTATCAGGGAGTTGTTGCAGGGTCACTAACTCCATCTGTTGCGGGAAATGTGTATACGTATACCATCCCTGATTTTGGCTATGTTAACAATGCTACATCTTTCAGATTAATTTTTTTAACTGACACCACAGCTCTTTCCGAAAGTTCAATTTGTGTTCATGTTGATGTCACACCTCTTTCCGGTGACTATAATACGGTAAATAATAGTTTTGACTACTGTTATAATGTGTCTAACTCTATGGATCCAAATTTCAAAGAAGTTTATCCTCTTAAACTAATGCCGGGTTATAATGATTACTTGAAGTATACGATACATTTCCAGAATACAGGAACTGCAAATGCAATAAATATCCGTATTCTTGACACGCTGAATCCCAATTTGGATATAAACACATTTAAGGTTATCAATTATAGTCATGAAAATAATGTTACAATAAATGGTAATATATTAACCGTGAGGTTTCTTGATATTCAGTTGCCTGACAGTGCCACGAATCCGGAAGGATCGAAAGGTTTTTTCCAATATTGCATCAAGCCAAAAACGAACCTTTCACTGGGGACAAAGATCACAAATACGGCATGGATATATTTCGACTATAATGCCCCTATTGCTACCAACACTACCACAAATGTTTTCGATGCGTCAGGTATAAATGAAAGCTACAGCTCAAATCAATCATTTATCATTTACCCCAATCCTGCACAAAATACTATTAACCTCTTGTGTCCTGATGCTGCCATGCACAATCGACAGCTTTTATTAACAAACATACAAGGCCAATTGCTGATTCAACAAATAATAAGAGAAGAAAAAACAGAAATAGATATTAGCCGGTTGGCAAGAGGAATGTATATTTTGAAACTTAATGACGGTGACAAAACGGAAGTCGGAAAAATAGTAAAAGAATAGCTTCTTAAAAGCCTTATTTGCATACAACATTGGTTATTCATCCGATGACTCAAAAAAAGTCATCGGATGAATTACAATTGCTTAGGGTAACGTCACCCAACCATCATCACTGATATTGATCTTCATTTCCGGAAAATCCTGTTTGGTGAGGTTTTGAATGATTTTCAACACCCGTTTCTGAGGATCGATCAAAGGCGGCTGATATTTTACCTGGTTGGTGGAATGTATTTTTGCTTTCAGGAATTTTCCTGTGTTGTCGGTAAAAACCTGCATGATCGGAGCCAGTCCGCACACACCTGCAATACTGACTTTACTATAAGTGCAAAAGTTTCCCATACTATATGCTATAAAACGATCTTTGTAAACTTCTACAGCTCGGGTTACATGAGGGCCATGGCCGAACACCACATCAGCGCCGGCATCAATTACCTGATGAGAAAACTCATAAACATTGCCACGGTTGTAGCCCATGTATGATTCATTAGTTTTAGGAACATGCTGGTGATCGGCACCTTCAGCGCCGCTATGAAAAGACACAATTACTACATCGCTGATAGAATCGAGCAAATGTACCAGCTTTCTGGCTTCTGCATAGTTTCGCACATCACAGTTACCGGTTTCGGGAGAGAACGCACAAAAACCATATTTTATACTGTCTTTTTCGTAAATGGTATATGGCTTTGTGATCCATCCGGCATAATGCAGCCCGGCAGAATCAAGAGCTTTAGCAGTGCTTATCTTTCCTGTTGGGCCAAAGTCTTTGGTGTGATTGTTTGCCGTGCTGATCAGGTCGAAACCAGCATCCACCAGGCAGTTTGCAAACTTGGTGGGCATGCCAAAGGTCCAGCAGTTGCTCGCATCTTTACAGGATTTACGACCGGTGGGAGTGTCGGTGAAAACACCTTCCAGGTTACAGAACGCTACATCTGCCGATTGCAAAATTTCTTTTACATTGACAAATTCATTGGAACAATCTTCATTAGGTGGTAAAAATTCCCTTGTGGGTATTATAGTTCCGAGCATAACATCGCCAACACCAACAATTACTAATGTGTCTTTTGTGTTTTGTGTTTGGGTAGTGTCCTGCGCAGCTACATTGAAGGAAAAAATATAGAAAAGTAACAGAATTATGCTTATGTTTTTCATCCGTGATTTTTTTTGCAAAGGTAGGATTTATAAACATTTTTTCTACTTTTGAGAATCGAATTTTGTGACGGATGTTTTTTAAAAGAATATTTTTTCAATGGCTCAAATTAATGGGAATTAGCTTTTTATGCTTTTCCTATATCGCGACTTTTGCCGATAACAATATTGATAGCCTGAAGTCAGAATTAATAAAAGCTCAGGGTAAAGAAAAAATTGAAATACTCCATAAACTTACACGCGAGTATTGGAGCATTGACCCCGAAGAAGCGATGAAATATGCCGGAATTGCCTATGAGTCATCGTTGGCTTCCAATGACTCAACCAACATGGCACTGGCATTAAAAAATACCGGGATCATTTATTATTTTACAGGAGAAAATAAACTAGCGCTGAATTATTATGAAAAAGCCCTGAAGATTTTTACAATGCGTTCGGACAAAAAAGGTATATCGAGCTGTGTGAACAATATGGGAATTATTTATAAAGATCTGGGCAATTATGAAAAAGCATTAGAGTCCTACCAGAAGAGCACTGAGATTGATTACCAACTTAAAGATGAAGAAGCGCTGGCAAGTACGTTGGGCAATATTGGTGAAATATACCATTTGCAAGGTTTGTATGATAAGGCGATTTCATATTATAAAAATTCGCTTGCTCTTGAAATTAAGTATAAAAACTATGATGGCATCGGTGAAAGCTTTAT
>DAOQAF010000136.1:0-7148 GCA_035353775.1 Bacteroidales bacterium
ATGGCAAACACTAAAATAGAATGGGCAACCAAAGTGTGGAACCCGGTAACCGGGTGCATACCCATCAGCGCCGGGTGCGCTAACTGCTATGCCAAACGTATGGCCACACGCCTGCGCGGACGCCACGGTTACGACAAAGAAAATCCTTTCGGCGTAAAAGTACACTCCGATAAACTTAATGAACCAGATAAATGGAAAACACCACAGCGCGTGTTTGTGTGCTCCATGGGCGACATCTTTCATGAATTTGTAACCGAAGTAACGCTAAAAATGCTGCATTTAAAAATGAAACGCATGAAGCAACATACATTTATATTGCTTACAAAACGACCAACAAATGCGTATAGATTTTATCAGCGAAATTTGAAATGGGATGCTGATCATTTACTTTCCGATAATATATGGATAGGAGTTTCGGTAGAAAATCAAAAACTGGCAGAAAGACGAATTCCTGTTCTGTTAAGTATTCCTTCCAAAGTAAAATTTATCAGCGCAGAGCCTTTGCTTGGCCCTATCGACTTGTCAAAAATACCCGGAGCAGAAAAACTTAGTTGGATTATCGCCGGTGGAGAAACAGGCCCGCAGGCGCGCCCATGCCATCCGGATTGGGTTCGCTCGCTTCGCGACCAATGTAAAAACGATGGAATACCATTTTTCTTTAAAGGATGGGGTGTTTGGGTACCATCAGTGCAAATAGTTCCATCACTATCAGAAAAATCCTACATAGGCCCTATTGAAAAATCTACATCAAAAGATTTTTTTACAACTACTTGCTGTGTTTGTCAAAAAACAAATAAAAAAATTTCCGGAGATTTTATCGACGGCAAACAATACCACGAATTTCCAAAAATATAACCATGGAACAATCATCCCCGCTATACATCGCTGCATCTAAGCTGCTGCCAGATTATCACAATGTAGAGTACTGCATGGAATTATTATCACGCCATCCTGAAGGCGTATGGTTTCGCCCCACAAACGTAATGACCGAAGAATACACCGTATGTATGTTGCTGGCAGAACTGGCAATAATTGCATTAAGGCGCATACCAAAATGGCACGATGGATCATACCACGGGTACAAATACGAATTTATGTACAATTCAAATTTAAAATATTAATTATCATGCCCGCCATACTCAAACTTACCCCCGAAAATAAGCTGGAAATATTTTTATACTTCCAGGCAGGTATACAGATAAAAGAACTGGCCTATACCTTCGGAGTCGGAGAGTGGACCATACAGAAAATACTTACGGATAAAATGAAAGAAATTTTTGAAAATAAATTTTATTCCATAACATCCAATAGTAACGGATAAAAATAATAACACGAATTCTTAAAAATATAATTCAATGCAATTTACCACCACTTCTGAACTTAATCTCTTTGATGCCCCGGCTATAGATGAAGAACTCGTTTCTGTCGGGGAGTTCTTCGCCGGATCCGGAGGCGTTACTCATGCCATGGAAAACATCCCAGGCATGAAAGTTAAGTGGGTGCTCAACCATGATAAAACCGCCATCCGCACCAATGTTTTTCATCATAAAGATATCAAGCATTACTGGGCTGATGTGTATGCTCAGGACGAACAGAAAATACTTTATAAAATTATAACAAACTCATGATCTCACGCGAAACTATCGACAATATCCTCCAGATCAACATTACTGACGTGGTGGGCAACTACGTACAACTAAAAAAGCACGGGGCCAACTATTCAGGCCTGTGCCCATTCCACAACGAAAAAACACCTTCATTCATAGTGTCGCCTGCTAAAAATACATGCCATTGCTTTGGCTGCGGAAAAGGCGGAAACGCCATCAGCTTCATGATGGAACTGAAAAACATGAGCTATCCCGACGCCATCCGCGCCATAGCTCGCGATAAAGGCATAGAAGTTATAGAGACAGAACAGACAGAACAGGAAAAACAACAGGAAAACACCAAAGAAGCCCTGTTCAAAGCCAACGAAATTGCCACGCAGTTTTTTATGGCAGAACTGCAGAAACATCACGAAGCCCTCAAATATGTTCAGGGCCGATGGAACGAAGATACCATCATCAGCTTTCAACTCGGATACGCCCCGGATACATGGGACAGCTTCAAAAAGTTTGCAGCATCCAAAGGCATCAAAGAAGAACTGCTGCTGCAGGCAGGACTACTATCCGAAAGCAAAGGCAAAGTTTTTGATTGTTTCCGCAACCGTATCATGTTTCCCATACACAACATGTATGGTCGCGTAACAGGCTTCACCGGACGCTCCTTCGTCAAAGACGACAAATCACCCAAGTACTTCAACACCATTGAAACGACTGTCTTTAAAAAAGAACAGTCGCTTTATGGCCTGCACATGGCTATGAGGGCCATACGCAACGATGATCATATCCGGCTGGTAGAAGGAAACCCAGACGTGCTGCGCCTTCACCAGATAGGCAAACACAACACCGTAGCCACATGCGGCACTGCCCTTACCGAAGAGCATATAAAACAACTCAAATCCCTGTGCAAATCCATCACCATCATCGGCGACAGCGATCAGGCAGGAATCAAAGCTATGCGCCGTTCTGCAGAACTGATCATAAAGTCGGGAATGTTCTGCAACGTGGTGCCCCTGCCTACCGACCAAAAGAACGACCCGGACAGCTTTTTCACCGATGATGTTCAGTTTGACCAGTACGCCAACGAAAATATAAAAGACTACATCTATTACTATGCCGCAGAACGCGAAAGCAAATGCAAAAGCCCGGACTATAAGACAAAGCTTATAGACGAGATAGCAAATATGGTTTACGCACTGCCTGACGGAAGCCACAATATTTATATCGAGCAACTGGCGAAGATAATCAAACCGAAAAAACTCTGGCAGGACGCCATCAGGGCATATAAAGACAACAACATTGAACGCGACGACGTTGGAATACAGATACCTAAACACGTCAGCCTGTCCGACTACGAACGCTTCGGATTTTATATAGACAAAAACTGCTACTTCTTTAAAGCTAAAGAAGACATCATCTGCGGAAGCAACTTCATCATGGAGCCGTTGTTCCATATTGCCAGCGTACTCAACGCCAAACGCCTGTACCGTATCCGCAACATTTACGGCTCGGAAGAAGTAATTGAACTGGCACAGCGCGACATGATATCCCTGAGCGCCTTCAAACTAAGGGTTGAAAGCCTGGGAAACTTTTTATTCGATGGCACCGAAGCACATCTGAACCGGCTTAAACATTTCCTTTATGAAAAAACACAGACTTGCATCGAAGTTACACAGCTCGGATGGCAGAAAGCCGGATTCTGGTCGTGGAGCAATGGCATATTTAATGGAAAATTCACCAAACTCGATGAAAACGGCATAGTGGCCTACAACGATGTGAACTACTACATACCGGCCACCAGCAACATTTTTTCTTCAGAAGAAAACCTTTTTGTCAGCGAACGCAAATTCAGGTACAAAGAAGGAAAGATCACCCTGTACGACTACAGTCATAAACTTATTGATGTTTATGGCGACAATGCCATCATCGGCCTGTGTTTTTACTTCGCTACCCTATTCCGCGATTACCTGGTCAACATATTCGGATGGTTCCCGATCCTGAACCTGTTCGGTCCTAAAGGCGCCGGAAAAACGGAGCTGGCGATCTCGCTGCTCCAGTTTTTTGGCCCACAGTCCAAAGGCCCTAATATCACAAACACCACCAAGCCCGGACTGGCCGACCATGTGGCTATATTCTCCAATGCGCTTGTGCATATTGATGAATACAAGAACAATATCGAATACGAAAAGATAGAGTTTCTTAAAGGACTGTGGGATCTGATGGGACGCACCCGCATGAACATGGACAAAGATAAGAAGAAGGAAACTACCTCTGTGGATGTTGGTGTGATCGTATCCGGGCAGGAGATGCCAACGGCAGACATCGCCCTTTTTTCAAGGCTAATCTTTTGTTCATTCACTAAGGTGGAATATACGGATACAGAAAAACTGAAGTTCAATGAACTTAAAGAGATTGAGAAAAAAGGAATCTCGCACATCACCCATGAGATTTTGCAACACCGTGAATATTTTAAAGAAAACTTCAAGGAAAACTATGAGGCAGCTTCTGCTGAACTTACAGAAGAGATAAATAATGCCGTCATCGAAGACCGTATTTTCAAAAACTGGCTCCTTGTGATTGCCGCTTTCAGAACGCTGAAAGACAAAATATCCATATCAATGGATTATACAGAGGTGGTCAAGCTTGCCGGCAGCCTTATAGTAAGACAGAACCAGGAGACGAAGAAAAATAACGAACTTTCAATATTCTGGAGCATCGTGGAGTTTTTGTTCCGCGACAACCAGTTACGAGAAGATGAAGACTTTAAGGTAGACTGCGTCACAAAACTTAAAACCGATAAGGTAAATGTGGACTGGGGCCAACCCCGCACGGTGATCTATCTTAACCACACACGTATTTTTCAGTTGTACCGCCTGCACGGGCAAAAGACAAAGGAAAATATATTACCGCTGAAAACCCTCGAATATTACCTGATGAACAACAAGACGTACCTGGGCAAAAAACAATCCGTGGCCTTCAAGATTAGGCAGGAGAACCTCCAGGAACCGGAGAGCAACAAGCGCTTTATTACTTCGGCCATGGCTTTCGATTACGAGGGAATAAACATCAACCTGGTCAACACTGGCGACAACGAAGAAGAACCCAGACGATTGAATACACCTAAAGAAACAACCGAAAAATTACCCTTCTGATGGAATATACCAAAGAACAAAAATTCAACGTGCAGGCCGATGATGGCAGCACTATTATGGTGGAGATATACAACTTTATATACAGCATGGGGCATATAGTACAGCTTGAACTGCTTATCAACGGAAAAGTATTTACCTGCGATAAAACCTATTTTGACAAACAAAAAAAGACGGAGATACTATGACACACTTCCTTTTCAGATTCAGATGGTACCGAACCATACTTCGCCGCGAACTTACCGAGTATCTTGTGGCTCAGGTAGGCAACAAGCCAAAGCAGATCAGTAATAACATTGATAAATATTTCGAGAACAGAAAAAATAGGCAAGCCCGTAGGAATTTACGGGTTGGAAATCTGAACCTGATAGAGTAATGGTTGATATTTATGAGAAAACTAATTTATATACAGGACTTAAAAAATATAAGCGTGTTATCAAATGGCAGTAGTTGTTTTTAATATGGCTTATAAGGGTGGGAGCTTGCCGCCGTGAAATCCGATGGATTTGGTATTCCAAAACCATAAAGGATTGATCATTAAGCGCAATTGGGTTTTGCGCCAAAATTTTAAGTATTTCTGTATTCAGAAATGCGAATTTTGGCACGTGGGTAAAGGCATTGCGCTTAACGCCGAAATTGCTGCTGTGTATTCATAGCAGCAATTGAACGTTAGCAAGCCGTCCGACGTACTCGTCGGTATGGCGTTCCAGATTTTTACCGGCGTAAGCCGGTTTTTTTTTGCCAAAAACTTCAAAAAAAATAAAAATAAAAATTTACGCCAAAAAAACCCAACTACACCAACTACAACAACTACAATAGTATAAAAAACTATAAATCAATATAATAACAAAACTACAACTAACAATTTTATAACTACAAAAAACTACAACTTTATACACTCACCTACAACAAACTATAAAAATACCATTAAAACTACACTTCAAAAACATTAAGTACTTGATTCTGTTCACTGTAGGTGGTGTAGTTGGTGTAGATTTCGAAATGTGTATCCCGGCTGGAAAAAAAAATATTTTTTTTCCTTTCACCACCGTTCAATTTTATATACTTTTACGTGCAAAATCATAGAGTTATGGCTTTTACCGTTCAAATTCCTACAAAGACCTATCTTAAAAAGTATATTCATTGGAAGCTTAAAACAGATACCGACGTTATTCCGGTAAGCTTTACCGACCAGATAGGCTTCGGAAACTTCATTGTGGACAAGCTCTCACACAAAAGAAATTTCTACATCAGCAGAAATAAGGAAGGTGTGGATAAATACGTGTCCACCCTTTCTGATTCTTTAAGATTAGACTTCCGCCTGTACCACATGAACAACGGATGCAATATACACCCTGAACAGGTGTACTATATCAACAAGTTCATTCACCGCCAAATGGTCAACGAACTGTTCTGCTTCATCAACACGCAAATCAGATTCTATCCGCACATCGTTATAACCGTGGCCATCGACGAGTTTTTCTCTACAATAGGAGTCACAGAAGACGACTACCCTAAAGAGAACTATAAGAAGCTATATCAGCGTAATAAACACAAATACGCTATTTATAATAATTCTAAATAATACTAAAAACGATTGAGAAATTTGAACCTCTATAAATTTTTACTCATATGAAAAGTTTTATCAATTTTAATATGGAAACAATGGGTGGCTGCGAAAGTTTTTTGTTTGCCCCGAAAGAAGATATATTGCTGATACCCGCCGTGGTGAATAACGTCATCGCGCAGGAAATACAGTTTTATGGCTCCAATACTTTTTATTTCGGCGCTGCCATCATGGATACTTTGAGTTTCTCTGAGGAACAGCAGGACGGTGATCCTGGTGCCAGTTTTAAAACAGAGATCACCGGTATGGTCCCGAGGCTTACCGCAGAATATCTCGACCTATTTAACGAGATGCGCCGCCACCGCTTTGTGGTGCTGGTAAAAGACAACAACGGTCTGTCTCGCCTTGTAGGCACTAAGTCTACCGGCATGAAGTTCTGGTTCAAACAATCTACCAAAACAACACCATCCGGTCTGAACGGCTTTGAGTTCGGATTCTCCTTATCATCCGAAAAGCCGGCGCCATTCTATACCTATACAGAGCCGGTGTCGTAGTCCTTTCACGAACCCATACACCATAGAATAATATTGCGGCTTTAAGCACACGCAATATTATGAACGTACGACTTATCTCCCAAATTCTCAATGAACCATTTCTTATCGACAAAGAACGCGCTCTCGGATATTCCGGGCTGCTGCTGTCACTCATTAAAGGCGAACGTACTGATAACGAAGACTGGGGAAAGAACCGTGCAGAAAACAAACCTTATATTATATGTAACGAAGATTGTGATGATGATGTTCCCCTGAACTTTTCAGACGAAGAAATGAT
>DAOQAF010000137.1:0-7065 GCA_035353775.1 Bacteroidales bacterium
CGGTTATATCAACTACGTTAAAGGAGCAAACATTGCTGGCTTTATGAAAGTTGCTCAGGCTATGCTTGACCAGGGAATTGTATAATGCGGTTTAGGTTTTTAATGAAAAAAGCTGTTTCGCCTCCGAAACAGCTTTTTTTGTGCTTTTTCAGATGCTTATAATGTTTTTACTATATTTTATCAACTCTTCGTTCATTATTAACAGGATAAAAGGTATTTTTGTCTGATATAAACAATTAATAGAGAAATAAACATGAAGAAGGTTATCAACACCAACCAGGCTCCTGCAGCTATTGGCCCTTACAGTCAGGCCGTACTTAACAATGGAATGCTCTTTGTTTCCGGGCAGTTGCCCGTCGATCCCGTTACGGGCATAATGGCTCAGGATGATATTGAGGCCAATACCAAACAGGTTATGGCAAATATTTCAGCAATTCTCAAAGAAGCAGGGTTAGATTTTACCCATGTGCTAAAAACAACGATTTTTCTTGCCGACATGAATGATTTTGGCAAGGTAAACGAAATTTACGGCTCGTATTTTACTTCTGAGCCTCCTGCACGCGAAACCGTTCAGGTGGCACGTCTGCCAAAAGATGCTCGGATAGAGATCTCGGTGATCGCTACTGTATAAAGAATAAATTCAAATAAAGTGAATTTAAAATTTGATTATTAATTATTTAGATAATTTTTATATTCCCGGATTGTATAAATATCAAATTAAAATAAAATGAAAAAACTCTCCATCCTGTTATTAATTTCGATGACGTTTTTCCGTGCTGTGGCCGATGAAGGCATGTGGATACCGATTCTCCTTTCGCAGGGGCCGGAAGCTGAAATGAAAAGGCTTGGAATGAAAATCTCTGCAGAAGATATATTCAGTCTGAACAAACCGAGCATGAAAGACGCAATCTGCCTGTTTGGCGGCGGATGTACCGCTGAGATTGTGTCGGACAAAGGGCTTCTTCTCACCAACCATCACTGTGGCTACAGCGCCGTACAGGCTCACAGCTCCGTTGAACAGGATTATCTTACCAACGGTTTCTGGGCAGGTTCTTTTGAAGAAGAATTGTCAAACCCTAAATTGAAAGTAACGATACTGACATACATGGAAGATGTCACTGCCCGGATTTTGAAAGATATACCTACTGATGCGTCTGCTGAGAAAAGAAATGCCCTGATAGCCTTTAATACAGAGACTCTCCTCAAAGAAAATGCTAAAGATAATGCTTACGAGGTGAGCGTGGAGCCATTCTATTACGGTAATCAATATATATTGATTATTTCAAGGATATACAGTGATGTAAGGCTTGTGGGGGCTCCGCCGTCAGGTATCGGCAAATTCGGGGGTGATACCGACAACTGGATGTGGCCGAGGCATACAGGCGATTTCTCCGTGTTTCGCATTTATGCAGATAAAGATAACAACCCTGCAGAATATTCAAAAGATAACGTACCTTACAAACCGCCTTATCATCTTACCATCTCACTGAAAGGTCAGCAACCCGGTGATTTTACTTTTATTTTCGGATATCCCGGTACCACCAATGAATATCTTGTTTCTTATGCCGTTGACCGGATAGCCAACTATGAGAATCCTGCAACGATCGGCATCAGAGGAAAAAAGCTGGAAGTATATCGTAAATACATGGAGCAAAGTAAAAAGACCCGTATTCAATATTCCTCTAAATATGCCAACGTCGAAAACTATTATAAAAAAATGATCGGTGAAAGCAATGGCGTAAAACGTACCGACATTATTGCCGAAAAGCAGGTTTTAGAGAAAAAATTCACAGATTGGGCACAGGCAGACCCTGACAGGCAGAAGAAATATGATAAGCTCATTGAAAGATTTAAAGAGCTTTATGAAAAATACGGGACATTCAACCTGGCTGCGGAATATGTTTATGAAGCAGGATTAGGCATGGAAATCGTGCGTTATGCGGCAAATTATGAGAACCTGGTCAAGTTAAGCCGTGACAAAAAACAGAACGATGATGAAATCAATAAATATTTAGAACGTTTAAAGACAACATCCGACGGGTTTTTCAAAAATTATGACAGCCGCATTGATCATGAGGTTGTAGCCTGCCTGATGGAAAAATATTACAACGGTCTTGATAAATCACTTCTTCCTGCCGAGATCGTCAGTGTAGGCAAGGAATATAACGGGGATTTCAATAAATATTCCGGCGATTTGTTCAGCCGCTCTTTTATGACCGATGAGAATAAAGTTCAAGAATTCCTGAAAAATTATAAGCCCGCCAAAGCAAAAGAAATTGAAAAAGATCCTGCCTACATGCTTGCAATAAGTATTTACGAATTTTACCGGAATACTCTTTATTCAAAAGTTCAGGAATTTCAGACTCAATCTGAAGAGTTGTACCGTAGCTATATGCAGGGATTGATGGAAATGATGCCGGAAAAGAAGTTTTATCCTGACGCGAATCTGACTTTGCGCGTGGCATTCGGCCAGGTCGGAGGATTCAAACCCCGCGATGCCGTGGAATATAATTATTTCACTACACTGAAAGGCGTTATCGAAAAGGAAGATTCCACCATTTATGATTACACTGTAAACAGTAAACTTAAAGACTTATATAATAACAAAGATTATGGTATGTATGCCGACAAGGACGGGAGCATGCATGTGGCTTTTGTCGCTACCAACCATACCACAGGCGGCAATTCAGGCAGCCCGGTTTTCAATGCTGAAGGGCATCTGATAGGTATCAATTTCGACAGGGTGTGGGAAGGCACCATGAGTGATATTGTCTTTGAACCCGCGATGTGCAGGAATATCTCGGTAGATATCCGCTATTGCCTGTTCATTATCGACAAATATGCCGGTGCTCACCGCCTTATCGAAGAAATGACGCTGGCGAAATAATATTATCCCTTCAGCAGTGTTCTTAAAAGCATGAGCATTCGTAATGTTTTTTGAGTAAAAAACTTACATTTGTAAAAAATAAGTGATGAAGAAGATTTATAAGTTTGTACTGAAATCCTTTTTGGGACCCATGTTGCTGACCTTCTTCATTGCATTGTTCATACTCCTGATGCAATTTTTGTGGAAGTATGTGGATGATATGGTGGGAAAGGGTTTTGAATGGTATGTGCTGGCTGAATTATTGTTTTATGCGTCAGCAACTTTTGTCCCGATGGCATTGCCGCTGGCGGTTTTGTTAGCATCACTGATGACCTTTGGAAACCTGGGCGAACATTATGAACTTGTGGCGATCAAAGCAGCAGGTATTTCTTTCCGGAAAGCCATGATGCCCTTAGTAATCTTCATAATCATCCTCAGTGGTATTGCCTTTTATTTTTCAAACAATATACTGCCGATTGCTAATTTGAAGTATGGTGTGCTTTTATTTGATATCAGGGAAAAAAAACCTGCACTGAATATCAATGAAGGTATATTTTACAACGAATTGGAGGGTTATGTGATCCGCATAGGGAAAAAAGACAAGAACGGTATAGATATCACTAATGTTATGATCTATGACCATACCGAAGAAATGGGCAACATCAATGCTACTCTTGCGGAAAAAGGTAAAATGGAAACGACGGCTGATAAAAAAACGCTGATTTTTACCCTTTACAATGGTTATAATTATTACGAACCGGTTTCTACCCGCGGCCATCGTGTAAATAAACCGATGCAGCGGACTCACTTCGAGGAAGAGACCCGCCGTATCGACCTGTCGGAGCTTAATATGATACGCAGCAAGGAAGATCTGTTCAAAGACAATTACCAGATGTTGAACCTGACGCAGCTTCAGGTAGCCATCGACACGCTGATAGGGCAAAGGGTGAGGAGAGAAATGATTATTGATAAATATGTCGAAGGGAACTTCACTTTTTACAAAAATGCTGACACAACAAAGTTTTCTCCTGCCAATGGCTCTCGTCCCCTGAACGAAGATTTTATTTCTAATTTTCCGAAACAGGAACAGATGCCCATTGTTGACCTAGCACTAAATAATGTTCGGGGGATTTACCAGCAGGTCGATTATTATTCGAGAGAGATAAATATGAAGAAGGAGATAATCGCCCGCCATGAAATTGAATGGTATCGGAAATTCACCTTGTCTGTTGCCTGCATCATTCTATTTTTTATCGGAGCCCCGCTTGGTGCGATAATCCGTAAAGGAGGCCTGGGAATGCCGGTGGTTTTTTCTACTTTGTTTTTTATTATTTTTCATGTGATCTCCATGACCGGTGAGAAATTTGCCCGTGAAGGCGTCGTCCCTGTTTTTCAGGGTATGTGGCTACCCACATTAATATTTTTACCGGTTGGGATCTTGCTGACATATAGCGCCAGTACCGATTCACGCATTCTGAGCTTCGATTGGTGGGCGGTGTTTTTTACCAGAATTATTAATTTTTTCAAACGTTGGCTTCCATACAAAAATAAAATAAAATAAAATGAATATTTTACAAATCTGTAATAAATCGCCATACCCGCCTAAGGAAGGCGGCCCCATTGCTATGCATAACCTGGCTGATGGGCTGATGATGCAGGGACACAACGTAGATATTCTCACCATGAACACATTCAAATTTCGCGTGGATGTGGATATGCTGCCTGTGGATTATCGTTTTAAAACAAATTTTACTGCAGTTTATGTTAATACAAGAATAAAATACCTTGATGCATTTCTTAACCTGTTTTCTTCAAAGTCATATCATATTCAGCGTTTCGATTCCCAGGAATTCAGAAATACACTTATCCAGATTTTAAAAAATAAGAATTTTGATATTGTCCAGCTCGAAACAATTTATGTGGCGCCTTACATAGATACAATTCGCAAATACAGCAAGGCGCAGATCGTGCTTCGTTCGCACAATGTGGAGCACCTTATCTGGCAGCGTTATGCTAAAACCATAAGTAATCCTGTAAAAAGAAAATATGTAAAATACCTTACAGAAAAACTTAAAAAATATGAAATGACGGTGTTTGGCCAGGTCGATGGTATCGCCGCTATTACCAATGTTGATGCGGACTATATACGAAAAGCAGGCTTTTCAACGCCGGTGGTAACAGTTCCTTTTGGATTGAATATGAGCAAATGCATCGCGATGCCTCAGAAAGACGGGAACATTTCATTTTTTCATCTTGGCTCTATGGACTGGATGCCCAACCAGGAAGCCATCAGATGGTTCCTCGAAAAAAGTATGCCCCAGATATCAAAGCGTTTTCCGGAAACAATGGTTTATCTTGCCGGCCGAAATATACCGTCTTGGTTATATTCTTATAAATTTCCCAATTTGAAAGTGATTGGTGAAGTGGAAGATGCCGCGGAATTCATGCAATCAAAAACCGTGATGTTTGTTCCTTTGCTGTCAGGTAGTGGTGTCAGGGTCAAGATCATTGAAGGAATGGCGCTTGGTAAAACTATTATTTCCACTTCGGTCGGCGCAGAAGGTATTCATTATACGGATGGTGAAAACCTGCTCATAGCGGATACTCCCGAAGCATTTACTGAAAAATTTAAGTTGTGTATAGACGATCCAGGGCTTTGTACCCGTATCGGTCATAATGCCCGTAAGCTTATTGAGAAGGAATACGATATTTCCGTGACAACAACAAATCTTATTGACCTTTATCTTTCGTTAATAAATAATTCAAAATAAAAATAAGTTCCCTTTCGCACGAACAGCCAGGCTTATAACACTATATAATTATTCGGGGAATGAAATTCCCCCTTAAAAATTTTGCTGTTATAAAATATTAAATAATTTTACTGCAAATTTGACGGATGAAATTGTTTGTTTTATTATCGAGAGTCCCTTATCCGCTTGAAAAAGGGGATAAACTGAGGGCATACAACCATATTCGGTGCTTGTCAAAATATCACGAAATTCATCTTTTTTGCCTGAATGATACGGAGCTTCATCCGGATGCAGAAGAAAAACTTTCTGAATTTTGCAAATCAATAACCATTGCGAAATTATCGAAAATGTCAGTTTATTCAGGCCTTTTTAAATCGTTATTTTCCGGGTTGCCATTTCAGGCAGGTTTTTTTTATAACAAAAAAATTAAAAAACAGATACTACAGAAAATTGATGAGATCAGGCCTGACCATATTTTTTGCCAGCTGATACGTGTTACCGAATATGTAAAAGATGTGAATATTCCTAAAACACTTGATTATCAGGATGTTTTTTCGAAAGGGGCTAAACGCCAGTCTACCCAATCTTCATTTTTCATGAAGCCCATCCTGCGCATTGAGGCAAGGCGGGTGGAGAGATATGAAAAATATATTTTCGATAAGTTTGACAACAAGTTCATTATTTCGATACCCGACAGAGATGCGATCAACCATGAGGAAAAGAATAAGATCCTTGTCATTCCTAATGGTGTCAATACTGATTATTTTAAACCGGTTGATCAGAAAAAAGAATATGATATCCTTTTTACGGGAAACATGAATTACCCGCCCAATGTCAATAGTGTCGAGTATCTGATAAATGAAATATTGCCTGTTCTGAAGAATAAAATTCCAATAATAAAAATACTTATTGCCGGTGCGGAACCTCACAAAAAAGTCCGCAGACTGGCTTCCGAAAATATAACAGTCAGTGGCTGGGTTGAAGATATGAGGGGCTGCTATGCAAAGTCAAAAATTTTTGTTGCACCCATGCAAATTGGAACAGGGTTGCAGAACAAACTGCTAGAAGCCATGGCCATGAAACTGCCTTGTGTTACTTCAGGGCTGGCTAATAATGCGCTCCTGGCGACAGAAGATAACGAGATACTTGTAGGATATTCTCCCGAAGATTATGCCGAAAAAATAGCTCTGCTGCTGAAAGACCCTGTAGCATATGATAAGATTGCCGAAGGCGGATATAATTTTATTCTGAAAAATTACAACTGGGAAACACAGGTTGAAAAAATCCACAGGATAATCACCGGTACTATATCTGATGAAAAAATTTGAACTGCTTTTCAGATTGGGCTCAACTATTCTAACTTCTAACTCCTGACTTCTGACTTCTGACTCCTGACTTCTGACTCCTGACTTCCTACTCCTGACTTCTGACTTCTTACTTCTGACTTCT
>DAOQAF010000138.1:0-6997 GCA_035353775.1 Bacteroidales bacterium
GATGGTTTACAAATCTGCGACATTTTAATCTGCTGCCAAGTCAGGAGTTCTGAATATTAGAAAATTATTTGTTGCGTTGACGGAAACGGCAAGAGTGACAGGTGAAATTGATAATACCGTTGTTTCTTGAAACCATGGCGTTTCAGGGGTACCTGTACTCTTTTGGTTTTTGCTCCTGGATGCAGCGGAAAATTAAGCATTAAACCCAAATTCCGCATAAAGCAATTTCTAATGCATAGCATTAGGGATGATTGAGCCTAATTAACTGTATTTAAATAACTTATAATGTAAATTTTTAATGCGGAATCGACCAAACAAATGTAATCCCGACACTTCGTGTCCGGGACAGGTTCCCGACATAAAAATCGCCGGGAAACATTTTCTAAGTCAGGATAAACCCAACTAAAGCAATAGCTTATATAACTTTATGGACAAGTTCATAATTTCTATTGCTTACATTCATGGTTACATTAAAAAAGGGATTCTGCATGTTGTTACGCCGAATCCCTTGTCTTTTTTGCTCCCCAGCCTGGACTTGAACCAGGGACCCTCTGATTAACAGTCAGATGCTCTAACCAACTGAGCTACTGAGGAATTTTAAAATTGGAGTGCAAAATTAACTATTTTTTCGATACTGCAAAATATTTTTTAAATTAAAAATCAGAAATTTTATTTTGATCGAGAAATCCTTCCGTAAGTCGTGATACAGGATAATTTTTCAGGTCATCAAGCTTAATCTTAATCAACTCTGTATCCCCTATATCTTTATATATCCTTATGTGTATAAATACGGCATTGATAAGCTGATGGCTCAATTTATGGGCATAAACCGGTGAAATACCAACCACTTTGTACTTTCCATTATGCAGCAAGGCCGTAAATTCAAATGAATCCAATATTTTCCCCACAGCCAGTTTTTTTTCGGTTTCTATTAATGGAAACTGAAATAAATGTTTCCAGATGTCATCGGATTTACGTTTTATTATATATGTGTAAAATTTTCTGTTAGTTTTCAGTACAGGAACGACATAATAAAAATGCCGTACCTTAATAGTTGTTTTTCTCGAAACGACAGGCAGTTCAGATACCATTCCCTTCTTAAAGGCCGCACATCCGGTTTTAAAAATACATGTATTACATTCCGGATTCTTTACCCGGCAATGCAGCGCCCCAAATTCCATAATCGCCTGATTAAAATCTGAAGACCTTTTTTTGTCGAAAAGTTTGTTTAATTTTTCACCGAGTTCCCTTTCGGTGGCTAAAGATCTGATATCTCCGGTAACACAAAAATATCGCGATAAAATTCTCTTCACATTACCATCCAGCACAGGATAAGGCAATTCATAGGCAAAAGACAGTATGGCAGAGGCCGTATATTTCCCAATTCCGTTTATTTGGATCATTTTATCAAATGAGTCGGGAAAAACACCATTATATTTCGAAACAATTTCCTTTGCCGCCGAAAGCATGTTTCGGGCACGGGAATAATAACCCAGCCCCTGCCACAATTTCAGCAGTTCATCCTCTTTTGCAGATGCCAACTTGAAAACATCCGGATACTTTTCTATTATGTGTTCATAATAATCCAGTCCCTGTTCCACACGTGTCTGTTGCAGTATAACCTCAGAAAGCCATATTTTATACGCATCTTTTGTATTTCTCCAGGGCAGGTTTCTTTGATGCTGATGATACCAGCCGATCAATTTGTCTGAAAATTTCACAATCTGCTAATTATTAACGCAAAATAAATCAATATTTCCGAAATAATTTTTTTAAAAAATCATATTTAAAAAAATAAGGTTATATTTGCACCCCGATTTAAAAAATGACATTTATGACAATAAAACCTTAAAAATTAACTTATAAAAAAAATTTTTCATTATGACAAAAGCAGAAATCGTAGCAGAAATTGCTAACAAAACCGGAATCGAGAAATTAACCGTTCAGACATCAGTTGAATCATTCATGGAAGCTGTAAAAGCAGCCATGCAAAAAGGCGAAAATGTTTACCTCAGAGGATTTGGTAGTTTTATCGTAAAAAAACGCGCACAAAAAACCGGAAGAAATATTTCAAAAAACACCACCATCGTTATCCCGGCTCATAATATCCCCGCTTTTAAACCGGCGAAGGTATTCTCGGGTGCAGTAAAAAAGAGCGTTAAATAATTAATTCAAATAATAAAGATATGCCAAGCGGAAAAAAAAGAAAAAGACACAAGATGTCTACCCACAAGCGCAAAAAACGCTTGAGAAAGAACAGACATAAGAAGAAATAATCCATCCTGTTACACCCTGCCTTAAAATAGTAAACATTTTAAGGCAGGTGCTTTTTAATTCTTACACCGTTCGCTACTGAAGTTTATATATCTAATATTTAAAGCATTAAAAATTATTGCCTTTGAACAGGGAACTTATTATAGATTCCGGCCCTTCCGAAGTCCTTATAGCCTTACTTGAAAACAAAAAACTTGTTGAACTTCACAGAGAAAAAAACAGCAATACTTTCTCTGTAGGAGATATTTATCTTGGAAAAGTCAAAAGAATAGTACAGGGATTAAACGCAGCTTTTATCGATATAGGATACGAAAAAGATGCTTTTTTACATTATCTCGATTTGGGCCCACAGGTCCATTCACTGATGAAATATACTAAAAGCGCCGTTCAGGGTAAGGCATCACCTCTGACCAGCGGAGAAATTCCCCCGGATAAAAGTATTGAAAAATCCGGCAAAATATCACAAATAATAGCTGTTAACCAGGAAATTCCTGTACAGATAGCAAAGGAACCTATTTCGAACAAAGGGCCGCGGATAACTTCCGAAATTGCTATTGCAGGAAGATATCTTGTGTTGGTGCCATTCTCTGACAGGATCTCTATTTCGCAGAAAATAAAAAGCAACGAAGACCGGAACCGGCTGAAACGCTTGGTATCCAGCATCAAGCCGAAAAATTTCGGCATCATTATACGAACCGTTGCCGAAAACAAAAAAGTTGCCGAGCTTATTGCCGACCTGGAAGACCTGATGCAAAAATGGGAGTCGATGGTTGGCCGCCTTGAAAATGCCAGGGCACCAAAAAAGATACTTAGCGAAATAGACCGCTCATCTGTGATCCTTCGCGACATTCTGAATGAAACATTTAACAGCATCCACGTGAATGATGCTGCTATTTATAATGACCTCAGAAACTATATTAAAACCATTGCACCCGAAAAGACAGATATTGTTAAATTACACAAGGGAAAAGATCCGATATTCGAACATTTTGGTATCGATAAACAGATCCGGAATGCCTTTGGTAAAAAAGTATATCTCAAAAACGGAGCTTACCTGATTATTGAACATACGGAAGCCATGCACGTGATCGACGTCAACAGCGGACACCGCAGCAATACCGACAATAACCAGGAGGCAAACGCTATGGATGTCAATATGGACGCTGCCGGGGAAATTGCCCGCCAACTTAGGTTGCGCGATATGGGAGGCATCATAGCTATTGATTTTATCGACCTCCACATCCCGTCGAACCGCCGTACCCTTTTTGAAAAAATGCGGGATGAAATGGAATCCGACCACGCTAAGCATACCATTTTACCCCCGAGTAAATTCGGAGTGATTCAGATCACAAGACAACGCGTACGGCCGGAAACCAACGTCAAGATCCTTGAACAATGCCCGTTTTGCGAAGGTTCCGGAGAGATAAGAGCCAGCATCTCACTCATTGACGATATTGAAAACCGTATTCAATACCTTTTAAAAGAGCAAAACGAAAGAAAAATAAAACTCCTGGTACACCCTTACCTGCACGCATACCTTACCAAGGGATGGTATTCCAGGCACATGCAATGGTATTTTAAATACAATCAATGGATCAAGCTCGGATATTCCAACAACTATCATTTTCTTGAATACCATTTTTTCAACAAAACGGGCGAAGAAATAAAACTCTGATTTTTTCCCATTAATTTCTTTTTTTCTTACTTTTGAGATTGATTTTCAAAAGCTCTCATTTTATTATTAACCCTTAATCTGAATTTATATGAAAAAAGTTTTTCTGTTATTATGCATTCCTCTGGCATTGGCCTTTACACAATGCAACAGGGGCGACAAAATAAAAACAACAAAACAAATGGGCTCAATTAATCAAACCGTTATCGATTCAACCGTCAACAATCTCATTGCCAAATATGGCGACAGGGAAAAAGAACGCATCACCAAAGGTGTTACCCAAGCAGCCGCATTATGGACTAAAGCCGATGGGGAAAACAAAGATTTTCAGGATTTTTGTATCCAAAATTTTGCTGGTGATACCACAGCACTGAACGCCTTGTTCAATCGCCTGCAGACAAACTTCGAAGTGATTTTCGGAAATTTCAACCGGATAAGCCTCGACCTCAAGCGTCCGCTTCATATTGATGACGGCGAAATGATATCCGTTGACGATATTTTCGGAGCTTACGATCCTTTTGCACACCTCAACGACGACTTTTTCAATAACAAACTCGCCTTCGTTACGATACTAAATTTTCCTTTTTATACCCTGAAAGAAAAAATCGAACTCGGACCAAAATGGGACAGGAAACAATGGGCTTATGCCCGCCTGGGCGACATGTATACTTCACGGGTTCCGGCAGATGTACTGCAGAAATTTTCGGATGCGCTGACGGCCGCCGATATGTACATTTCCGAATACAACATTTATATGGGAAACCTGGTGGATGATAAAAACCAGACCTATTTCCCGAAAGACATGAAACTCATCAGCCATTGGGGCTTACGCGACGAACTGAAATCCAATTACCAGGGAGAAAACGGACTCACCAAGCAAAAAATGATCTATCAGGTTATGTTACGTATCATTTCGCAGGAAATTCCCGACAGCGCGATCAACAATCCACGGGTACAATGGAATCCATACTCAAACAAGGTGTATAAAGATACTAAGGAGATTACGGCAAAACCCGAAGATGATAACCGCTACGGTCAAATGCTCGGACTTTTCAATGCCATTCAGGGCATCGACACCTATAACCCCCAGTATCCGACCTATATCCAGCGGGCTTTTGAACAGGGCATGGAAATGCCCCAGCCGGAGGTGGAAAAACTTTTTGTGGATTTTGTTTCTTCGCCCGAAGTTAAACAAGTGGCACAACTAATCAGCAAACGCCTCAACCGCAAGCTGGAACCTTTTGATATCTGGTACGATGGTTTCAAACCAAGAAGTAATATTTCGCAGGAAGAGTTAGACGCAAAAGTTCAGGCAAAATACAAAAGTGTCAGCGATTATCAGAACGACCTTTCCAACATCCTTGTAAAATTGCAGTTCACCAAAGCGAAAGCAGATTATATTGCCTCGAAAATTGCCATTGATCCGGCCCGCGGATCAGGCCATGCCTGGGGTACCATGATGAAAGGCGATGTCTCGCACCTCCGCACCCGCTTCCCAAAAGAAGGCTGGAATTATAAAGGTTACAACATCGCCTGTCACGAATTCGGCCACAATGTAGAACAGACGTTGTCTATGTATGATGTGGATTATTACTCACTGGCAGGTGTTCCGAATACAGGATTTACCGAAGCGCTGGCATTTATCTTTCAGAAACGCGACCTTGATCTGCTCGGCATCAAAAATGACGACCCGAACAAAGAATATTTACAAACGCTCGATGATTTCTGGGGTTGTTATGAAATTATGGGGGTATCGCTGGTGGATATGAAAACCTGGAAATGGTTATATGATCACCCCAAAGCCACAAAAAAAGAATTGAAAGAGGCTGTGATAGCCAATGCAAAAGAAGTATGGAATAAATATTATGCCGATGTATTCGGAATCAAAGACTGCCCGCTGCTTGGCATTTATTCACACATGATAGACAACCCGCTGTACCTGTCCAATTATCCCATTGGGCACCTTGTTCAGTTCCAGGTAGAAGAACAAATGAAAGGTAAAAATATGGCAGACGAAACAATACGTATGTTTACCTATGGCCGTACCATCCCCGAAGTATGGATGAAAAATGCCGTTGGCAATCCTATCTCTATCAAACCAATGCTCAATGCTACCAAAGAAGCATTGACGAAGGTCGAAAAATAAATTCGCAAGTCGGAACACGGCTCAAAGCAGTCCTCCGACTAAAAGATAAAAGGCTTGCAGAATTTGCGAGCTTTTTTTTTTGAAATCTGCCATCTCCGGTTTTTCTTGAATAAATCCCCAAACCTGTGTAACTTTGCACAGCACTAAAACTTATAGTTTATGGAAATAGTCGTCAGCGGCATCAGGCCTACAGGAAACCTGCACTTAGGAAACTACCTCGGAGCATTACAGAACTTTGTAAAAATGCAATATGAAAATAATTGCTATTTTTTTATTGCCGATTATCACTCGCTGACCACCCACCCCACTCCTGCCGACCTCCACGGCAATGTCCGCAATGTGCTGGTGGAATACCTTGCCTGCGGCCTCGACCCAGAAAAAGCCACCTTGTACATTCAAAGCGATGTTCCCGAAACCGCCGAATTATACCTGATACTCAACATGAACGCTTATATGGGCGAGCTGGAACGTTGCACATCTTTTAAAGAAAAAGCACGCACCCAGCCCGAAAATGTCAACGCCGGCCTCCTCACTTATCCCACGCTGATGGCGGCCGACATCATCATCCACAAGGCGGCCATGGTGCCCGTTGGAAAAGACCAGGAACAACATCTTGAGATGACACGAACCTTTGCCAAGCGCTTTAACCGGCTTTACAAGGTGGAATACTTCCCCGAACCTGTTGCTTACAACTTTGGACAAAATCTTGTAAAAATACCCGGGCTCGACGGCAGCCTGAAAATGAGCAAATCCGAAAACGAGAATTCATGCATTTTTTTGGCTGATACTGCAGAGGTGATACGCAAAAAAATCATGAGGGCTGTTACCGATGAAGGCCCCAAAGTACCTAACCAGGCCAAACCTCAGGCCATAGAAAACCTTTTTAGCCTGATGAAGGTGGTTTC
>DAOQAF010000139.1:0-6944 GCA_035353775.1 Bacteroidales bacterium
AGGAGTCAGGAGTTAGGAGTCAGGAGTTAGGAGTCAGGAGTCAGGAGTCAGGAGTCAGGAGTCAGGAGTCAGGAGTCAGGAGTTAGGAGTCAGGAGTTAGGAGTCAGGAGTCAGGAGTCAGGAGTTAGGAGATAGGAGATAGGGGATAGGAGATTAGGGATTGAACCTTGGAATTTGGGGCTTGAGGCTTGGAATTTGAGACTTGGGACTTTGTGATTATTAATAAAAAGCAAGAATTTTGAAAGTTGCATCAAATAAGATTTCAGACATAAAATCATTCATCAGGAATCGCCTGCATGGTCTGTATCCTGATGAAGAGATCAATGCTTTTATTTATATGCTATTTGAGGCATACTGCGGTTTGAGCAAAACAGCCCTTCTGGCGATGAAACGCGAAACCATCAATGAGTCGGAACTACTGCTGGTATATGATGCTGTGAACGAACTTGAGCACTACAAACCCATACAATATATCCTTGGTAAAACTGAATTTTACGGACTGGAATTCAGGGTGACTCTGGCCGTGCTTATTCCCCGACCGGAAACAGAAGAGCTGGTTGATCTGATCATTAAAGAGAATAAAAATAAAACCGGATTAAAAATTCTTGATATAGGCACCGGCAGCGGATGCATTGCTATTTCATTGAAAACATATCTGCCCGGCGCTGAAGTTACTGCCATAGATATTTCTGAGGAAGCGCTTGCACTTGCTAAAAAAAATGCTGAAATAAATCAGGAAGAAATTGTTTTTAAAAAAATAGATATACTGGAAGAACAGCAATGGCCAAACATAAAAGGATTCGACGTCATTGTAAGTAATCCGCCTTATGTTCTGGAATCAGAAAAAGCCATGATGCAGCCGAATGTCCTGGATTTCGAGCCACCGACTGCCTTGTTTGTCCCCGATGCCAATGCTTTGCTTTTTTATGAAGCCATTTTCGCGATGGCTGTACGACAAAACAAAAAAACAAAAATCTATGCCGAAATAAATGAAAGCAAAGCTGCGGAACTGTCACGAATGGCACAGCAATATGGCATTGTGGAAAGTGTTGTAGTAAAAGATATCAATAATAAAGACCGGTTTTTCGTCGGTGAGGTTAACCCTTGATAAATCATTGTTGCAGCTTGTGCCGTCAGATGCCGGGCTGTTAAAGCAGCGGAGCATGAGTGTTTTATCCTCCGTAGAAAACCATTGTCTTTGTCAAATATACAATAGTAATTATTGTTGTGCCGTACTTTCGGCTGTAAAGGGATGGTCTTTTATGTCTTCATAAAATTTTGCGAAACTGACCTGCATGTATGGATAAAGCCATAAAAATCCTATACCCAGTGTCAGGATACATAGTAAAAACCAACCGAAAAACCTGAATATCAGGCAAAAAAACTTCCCTTTGTATCCATACATCATTTTTTTACTTTTCCGTAGGGCTTCCATGGGCGCAATGGTATTGTCATCAGCCAGAATGAAAAAGGTCATTGCATACGAGATGGCTGCTATGATGCCCGGCACTATGAGCAAAAGCGACCACAGGGTTATGAACAAGACCATCAACAGGTAGGTGCCCAGGGCTGTGCCGAAATTTTTGAATCCGTGAAATAATTGTTCCAGTTTAGGATTTGTGTCACGCGAAATATTCAGGGTAAACAGGGTAAGTCCGAGAAGCATAGGGCCGCCTATGATCAGCGAAGCCGGTGCTCCGGCAAAAGGGATTGCTCCGATACCTCCTGTGATTAATGAATAAATCAAAAAGGTTCCTATGGCCAATCCCCATTTGCCTTTCAGGGATTCTTTAGCCATGCGCATTAATTCTTTATTTTCTGTTCTCATTTTTTTATTGATTTTGTTTCTATTTATAATTAATTGCTTTAAGGATACCTTATTGAAATACAATAGCAAATTTAGCAAAATAAATTGAAAAATGCAAATAATAATTATATCTGTGAACGAATAGCATACAGGGGTAATTTTTTTTTTTTTGAGGTGCCGGTAAAAAATGACAACTCAAATTTGTCTGCGAATATCATGTTTTTTTCAAACATTATTTTAGAAAAAAGGCTTTATCAGAGGCAGCGCCCCGAAATATTTGTTAGAAGTGGCACCCCTCAAAAAAGTAAGGTGCAGAGCACCGTAATATTGTGCTAATGATATGGCATGACGCATATGTATTGACGTATAAATCTTGTTTACATATACAATAAGACAGGCAATGTAAGCTGGCATTTATATGGATTACAGAAATGAAATTCTTAGCATGGGTACGATGCAGGTACATCTTTATTTTTTTGTGTAGAGCAAAATATGTTACGGTGCTCTGCACCTTGCTTTTCATTGGGCATAATTACCTGCAAATATTTCAGCGCCCCTTCCATGCCGTCCAGGCAGTGTAATTCCTGGCGTGCAAGCCGGCGGTGGCGTGAATCAGAAAACATTTGAAAATCTGCAAAGGCCACGCAACAGGCGGGGTTTCCCGACTCCTTTTCGGAGTCGGGACTACATAGATTTTCAATGTTTTCTGAGAGTGGGCTGAAGCATTCGCCAGGATGTCCTTTTTTGTTTACTTTTTTGCCTGTCCCGCCAAAGGCGTGGGGACAAGCAAAAAAGTAATACAGAAAATAATGTTGTTACAAGAATCTGTTCGGATTCTATATCCCAACCTCAAAATATGAAATTGCCCATACAGGGGCACTGAAAGCCTGTGCCATGAGGCGGTCATGTCAGGTCAGTCGTACCCTTGGATCCAGCAAACCGTACATGACATCGGTAAGTATATTTATGATAACCAATATTGCCGCGATAAACAGCAGAGAACCCATCACCACGGGAAAATCATATTTGTTGAGCCCGTCAACCATCACCATGCCCATGCCTTTCCAGTCGAAAACATATTCTACAAATACAGCGCCCGCCATCAGCGAGGCAAACCAGCCTGAGATAGCTGTCACCACAGGGTTCATCACATTTTTCAGCGCATGGCGGGTGATGACCTTATAAAAAGATAGCCCTTTAGCTTTTGCCGTCCGTATATAATCCTGAGAAAGTACTTCAAGCATCGAGCTGCGGGTAAGTTCGATGATCACCGCCAGCGGCCTTATACCCAGCGTAAAGGCAGGAAGAATGATGTTTTTCAAATCGAGGTGCACACCTTCGCCGAAGTCGTCGATGGTATAAAGGCTGCCGATCATGTTCAGGCCGGTATATTCACCCAATAAATAGGCGAATAACCAGGCGATGACAATGGCCGCAAAGAAGGAGGGAACCGACATTCCGATAACGGAGAAAAACATCGCCAGCCGGTCGAACCAGGTGTCTTTTTTTATGGCACAGATAATCCCGGTAAAAATTCCCACAATGGCTGCAAACAATATAGAAACTACTGCGAGCAGGGCTGTCAGCGGAAAAGCCCCCATCAGGATTTGGGAGACTTTTGCTTTGCTCTGATACGAACGGCGCAGGTAGGGCGATTTTACCACTACTGTTTTTTCAGAAGAGATGTTGAATAACCTTGAGTAAGGTTTGTATTTTGTATCATCGAGAAAGAAAAAACTGTTCTGGTTTTTAAAATTATGAACGGAAACCGGTGACAGGTCGTTGAGGTAATTCAGGTATTGCAAATAGACCGGTTTGTCGCGGCCCAGGTCTCTGTTGATGGCTTGCACCGAAGCGCTGTCGGCACGTTGGCCAAGCATCATCCGTGCCGGGTCGGCGGGAAGGACGTTGAACAATAAAAATACGATAGTGATTACTCCGAATAACACCAGAAAGCCATAAAACAACCGTTTGGCAATATACCGGAGCATGATCTATTTTTTGCCCGCTTTAGTAACAGGCAATTTCGCCAGCAGTTTTTCGTATCCGGAAATCTTTTCTTTAAATTCTTTATAATCGGGCAGGTCGCGCCATGCCCATTTGTCGAGCACTACGCCGTTCTTAAGCAGCACCAGACCGGGATTAGAACGTACCACGGTTTTCAGGGCGGTTTCATCTACGGTGTAAAATTCATAGGCGGCTTTTACTTCTTCCCTGAATTTTTCAATAGAGATAAAATCAGAACCACACAGAGCGGCAAAACCTATAGTGTCTTTCGTGCACTGTTCGTAAAATACATTAAGTACCGGAAAAACAGATTTCTCCGCTTCTGAGATGTCATGGCTTACCAGGATAAATTGAAAACCGGGATTCCCGATAATCTCAGCATTATGGTTAACCTTATTGATGTCATCAACCATAAAATCGTGGACGGGCGCAGGTTTATACTCCTGAATGACGGTTTTTTCCTGGTCCACAAATTCAAATTGTTTGAAGTACGTTGTATCCTTATAAGGTAGTGTTTTAGATGTCCATTTTTTAATTTCACCGGTTTCTTTATGCTTATACACCAGGTAGATATCCGCTATTTCGGGCGTATCGACCACCTTTTCTGAAATATTATTTCCGATTTTCCATGGCATGAAATCAAGCAGCGGCAGGTGGCGGTAACAATAAACAGAGATCCACAGTATGATGGCAAAGCCGATGAGTGCGATTCCGTATTGTGTAACATTTGGAAAACGGTTTTTGTTCTTATTCCTGCTCCAGAATACAATAAGGGTAAAGAGCATCAACGCGATGTTTTTATAAAATGTCTCCCAGTTGGTCAGTATCAATGCATCTCCAAAGCATCCGCAATCTGATACAGGATTGGTGACGGCCAGGATGATCGTGAGCACTGTAAAGAAAGTCATATAAAGCAGCATCACCCAGGAGAAAAACCTGATCTTGACGTTGAACAGGAAGCAAAATCCGATGATAAACTCAGAGCAGAAGAGCGCAAAACCAAGGATCAGTGAGCCCGGCAACAGCCACTCCATGCCAAAAGCCTGGAAATAATCATCGAACTTATACATAGAGCCTAAGGGGTCAACTGCTTTTACAAATCCTGAAAAAATAAATACCAGGCCAAGCAATATCCGGGCAAAAGCGATCGCAAACTTACGGAGACGCTTTGAAAAAGCATACAGCAAAAAATCCAGAACAGCAATTGCAATAAAAACAAGGATGACAATTAGATTCGTGCTCATATTAATTAGTTTTATTCGTTTTTTCTTCGTTGATTTTTATTAATGCGAAAACCGCGTAATTGATCATGTCGAAATAATTGGCATCGACGCCTTCAGAAACCTGAGTTACTCCTTCGTTATCTTCAATTTGTTTGGTACGGAATATTTTCATCAGGATAATATCTGTGAGCGAGCTTATGCGCATATCCCGCCAGGCTTCGCCGTAATCGTGATTTTTGTCCTGCATCAGATCCTTGGCAAGGTTGATATATTTGTCGTACAACTGTGAAGCCACGGGAATTTCGAGGATAATATTGTCGTAATCGTTGAGTTCGAGTTGAATCAGCGCCATCACAGAGTAGTTCACTATACCAATGAATTCGGAGCTAATCCCTTCAGAAACTTTCTGTGTGCCCTTATCTTCAATACTTCTGATCCGCTGTGCCTTGATAAATATCTGGTCTGTGATGGATTTCGGGCGCAGTATCCGCCAAGCGGTACCGTAATCGTTCATTTTTTTTACAAAAAGTTCCCGGCACACAGCAACTACTTCGTCATATTCTTTATCGGTAAGGTTCATGTATTTTATTATTTTTGTAAAATATAAACGCGCAAAGATAAAAAAAAATAAAAAGATTATTGTGAATAATCAGTTTTTGAATTGCAGTGGAAAATTAATTTCACTTGAAAAATCTCTGATCATGGGTATACTGAATATTACCCCGGATTCTTTTTTCGATGGAGACAGATATACTGTTGAACCAGCCTGGTTGAAACACACCGAAAAAATGCTGGCAGAAGGCGCTGATATTATCGATGTGGGATGTATCTCTACGCGGCCCGGAGCAAAGGCTATCGATGAAAATGAAGAAATAAGGAAAACAATAACAGTGCTTAGTTCGCTGATCAAAAATTTCCCGGAAATAATTATTTCCGTTGACACATACCGGGCTAAAGTCGCCAATGAAGCTGTAAATGCAGGTGCAGCCATCATCAATGATATTTCCGGAGGTATGATGGATCTTCAAATGTATCAAACAATCGCAAGGCTGAATATACCTTATATTTTAATGCATATCCAGGGGACTCCTGAAACCATGCAGCAGAATCCTTCGTATCAGGATGTAACAAAAGAAATAATTAATTTTTTCTCCGATAAAACAAATCAGCTCCGCCTGATGGGAATTAATGACATTATCATAGACCCGGGTTTTGGATTTGGAAAAACTCAGGAACACAATTTCCAACTGCTTCGCGAGATGCATCTTTTTAAATTTGTCCAACACCCTTTATTGATAGGTATTTCACGAAAATCAATGATCTGGAAAAGATTAAATAGCAGCCCGGAGGAAGCTCTTAATGGTACTACTGTCCTGAATACCATCGCTCTTCTGAAAAAAGCAGATATTTTAAGAGTTCATGATGTCAAAGAGGCCAAAGAATGCCTGAAACTAATTGATAATATGACAATTTAATTTTTTTTTAATATTTTCATGATTATTTCATTTTTGATTAATTTCACATCGCTTTTAAATTTTTATTTTTAACATAACATTTTTCCTGCATATTAAAATAAATAAATGAATATTTTAATTTTTTATATTAAAATATTTATGAAAAAATTGAAAAAAATGAAAAGGATTTAACTTTAAAAAATGCTCATAAAATTTATAAATCAAAGAAACATATGAAAAGGTTTTTATTATTTTTATTTTCTTTTGTGGTCCTGTCAGCGTGTACTTTTCAGAGTAAAGCCCAGTTGACTTGTGATACAGCAATGAGTGTCCCGCAGATGGTGCAAAACTATTTGTTGGGGCCCGGCGTCCAGGTGACCAACATCACGTATGCCGGGAAAAAAGGTTCGATCGCGGTATTTACCACAGGTACTTTACCAACAAACCTGGGCA
>DAOQAF010000140.1:0-6906 GCA_035353775.1 Bacteroidales bacterium
TGGTTTACAAATCTGCGACATTTTAATCTGCTGCCAAGTCAGGAGTTCTGAATTTTGTCTGAATATAAAATAGCGGTTGCGCCAAAATTTAAATATGGTTTGAAAATCAATTTGTTGGCCTCAGTCCGCCAAATGGCGGAAGCAAATTGATTTTCAACACATACGCCATCTGGCGGACAGGGGTATGTGTTGAAAATCAATATAGTAGTTTTATATGAAAATTTTTAACAACATCTAAGCTGATAAATTTTAATGCTGTATCAGCACCTTTCCGATGAATGTCTCTTTGTTGCTGATAATTTTAACAAAATAAAAACCCTGTGCTAAATCTTTCACATCGGCTGTGAACTGCTTGTTCCGGCCTGAAAACGGCAGTAAGAATTGTTCCCCTGTCAGGTTATAAAAAGTGATAACCGCTTCCGTATTTTCAGAAGGCAGGTCGACTGTAATCATATCTGATGCAGGATTTGGGGAAATATTCAATTTGTGATCGGTGTCATTTTCGCTTACACCTACATATTCTAATGTTGAATACATGGCAGTCCATCCCTGATCCTGGCCACTGTCATCCGTTGTAAACCTTAAATAAAGCCTGTTTCCGGTCACAGTAATGACTGGCGGGATGCAATGCCCTGAATATTGTCCGATAAGGGAATCTGTCGCATCATCGCCTTTGTAAATACTTAAGATGTCATGATCTTTCTCGGTGGCAAAAGAGGTGAACAACAAAGTAATATGATCAGCAGTATCAGGAGCTATCAGCCATTCACAATCTGTGTCGTTCCAATAATACGAAAAATTGCTTCCATCGTTAAAGGTTTTACTTTCCATAGTAAATTCTTTTTGCCCCAGGCAATATGGATAGGAGTAAGGAGCAATATTCATCACAGCCGCCTGTGCTGATGAAAAATTGCCATTTCCTGAATTCAGGTTCGAAAGATAAAAATATCCATTGGCTGACCCGCTCCATCCCCAGTTGAAATGAAAATAGCAGGAATCCTTGACTCCGTCACATACGAATGCATGTCCTCCGGCAGAACCGGAACCGCTGTAATAAACTGGTAGCTGCATTTCAAGATTATCAATGATCATCTGGTTCCATTGATAATTATCGTAATCACTTTTTTCTAGGTATTTCAAACGGTTGGAATAGTTGAAATGATTTTTCAGGGCTTCTTCAACATTGGAGGAGCCGGCTCCCGAGCCTAAAGGTGAATAATTCATATTTACCGAAAGGCCACAATGCGAAATCAATGTAGAAATAGATTCCATGCTGTTGGCGTTAAGAACATTGGTCATGGCTGCCCAGTCATAAGTTGTTTCTTCAAAGTTGGCGCCTAAACTACCGAAGTATACATGATTGTAGTAATGGCTGCCGGTGCCATGTTCAGGATATTTGTGATAATACATGATCTGAGCCATGGTAGTTGCCACGCAGCCGGCATAGCATCTTCCGCCTGGTCCTGAAGAGTACTGCGGGCAATGATAGTTGTAACCTGATCCCTGATCCCACCTGCTTGTGAGGAGAGGGGCGACCAGTGTTTTAGAATTGCTCTTATCTATGTTGCCGCTAGAAAGTTTCTCCCATGCATTTCGGATAGATTTCGAATATTCAGATTGCGGGTTCATTGATTTTTCAGATTCCGCAGCCTGCATATCAAGCCACCAGCGCATGGCCGGGGGGATGTCTGCCGGATTCAGGTTCGCTTCGTCAGAATATCCGATCACGGGATAAAATTCATCATCAGAAGGAACTATGACATATCCTTTATTGCTGAAATTGACGATGTAATAGGTCAAAATATTTCCGGTAAAGTAGCTTTCCGTGGAAACAACATCAGGAACATCTTTCGTCGCAGCGTTAATATTCAACGCACTGTAATAAAAATTCCGCGCGGTATTTACTGCGGTGGCTTTATCTACATGTCTGGCAAATAATGCCTGTGATAAAATTGATACCCAAAAGAGTAAAAATATTTTTTTCATAAAGATTCGGATTTTAAATTGTAAAAATATGAAAATATTAATTGTGTCCTTGAATAATTAATTATCCTTTTTCAAACAAGCAGTGTTAATTAAATTATCTTATAGTGAATGCTATTGAATTATTTCAGGATGCTGAATTTAATAAGAACTTGCCTCAAAAGCACAATGTGCGATTTTGTGCATCCCAGCTTACCCTAAGGCGGGCCAACGCAGGTATGCACTAAGGTATTCAAAGATAGAGTCAAACAATTATGACTTTTGAAGCAGCCTCTTCCGATACGTCAAATTCAAGGAATTCTTTATAACTGAGCCCACTCCGAAAAGTACGATTTTTGAAAATCAGCTTGGCCCTTGCCTTAAATGGAGGCTGATTTTCTGCGACTTCCCTTTAAGGATGAAAGGCAAAAAGTCGCAGGATAAAAAAACGGGACTTTTCGGAGTGGGCTCATAACTAGAATTTTGCTTTTAAAGAAAAAATAAAATTTATTCCTGGGGCAACAATTCCGGAACTGTAAGGTCGATACCTTTGGTCCGTAATATTTTCAAGTCCTGCACTTACCGAGAGGTTGTCAATAAACTGATACATTGCTTTAAAATTCAGTGTGTACCAACCCGGTGAATATGGGTTTCCCTCATCATCAACAGCATAAATTTCAGGCTTTCCTTTTTCTTCTTCAGGGAGGTCTTTGAATTTTTTTCCTCCGCTGTAAACAGAATACAACTGCAGGGTTAGTTTGCTGTATGTGTACGACAGCCTCGATACGCCTGTCCAGGGCGCTGCATGGCGTGAAGGGCTTTTAGTGCCGTCATCCAGTTCTTCTATACCTTTCTGATAGTTAAAGTCGGAGGAAAACCCGAAACCAACCGGCAACTTTACTTCAAAACCAGCCTGCACTCCGAAAACATTTGCTGATGCTGCATTTTGAAGCGCCTCAACCTGACTCAGGGTGCCATCGTAAATAATACTGTCCAGCCCGTTAAATTTGAAAACCCTTCTTACCATCGCATCTTTCAGGTAGGTATAGTATCCGGTAAGATCAATTTTTATAATATCTCCGAAAATTTTCACAATGCCAATCTCTCCATTGTATGCATATTCAGCTTTCAGGTCAGGGTTGGGCACAACCACAATAGCATCACCCGGATCGAACATCTTGCCCATATCATCCACATTGGGCGAACGGAATCCTGTGGATATGTTCATGCTTAAAGCCCATTTCTCGGTAGGGTGGTAAACCACACCCAGACTTCCTGTAAGCGCTCCCTTACTGATATTGGCTTTTGTATAAGGAAAATGATAGAAAGTTGTATCAAATGTTGCATCCAGCAGGTAATGATTGTATCTTATCCCGGATTGCAAAAGCACTTTCTCGGAAATTTTGAACTGATAGTTTAGGTATGCGGCATAAGAAGACCAGGAGGAACGGGGATACCGTGAAGGACCTGCAACAACATCTCCCGTTGAAATATCTTCATCTTCGCCTGTCGATTTTACGTCGTCATATACTACTTCAAAGCCATAGAAAAACTCGTGTCTTTTTCCGACAGATTTATTGAAGTCAATATTACCTGAGTATGCTTCCACATTTTCCACCCTGATATGCCGGTCGTTTTTATTAAAATCACGGTCGATGCGGCTTTCTTCAAAAGACTGCCAAGCCAGGCGGATCGTCATCTGGTCGTAAACCTTATTGTTGCTGTTATGGGTAACATTCAGGCTGTTCATCATCCATTTTTGCGGCCCGTAATACCATTCTCCATATCGCGGCAATCCTTTTTTATAGCGGACATGTCTGTCGTATCTCGAATATTCTGAAGTAACAGAATAATGAAAACCATACTGGATATCCCACTTGTTATTTGGTTTGAAACGAATTTTCTGCATCATATTGATCTGAGAATACCCTGATGGGCGCTGCACCCTTGTATCAGTATTTGTGACAACCACATCAAGGCTATCCTGGCGCTGTACATAAAACGGGCGCAGGTACACATCAGGGCCATGGCTGCCCATTTTTAGGTCACCGAATTTACTGGTGCTGATGCTGCTCAGCAAAGACCATTTCTTCCAACCCACACCTATATCCAAATGTGCTGTTATTTCATTATTTGCTGATGAATATCGTGAAACGGTATTTCCGGTGATCAGAGGTTTATCCGTAGCAGATAATTGAGGCGTCAGTGTCTGGAAACTCATTACCCCGCCAATAGCATCGCTGCCATAAATTACGGAACCCGGCCCAAAAAACACTTCGGCTTCTTCAATGGCAAATGGATCCAGCGAAATTACATTCTGGATATTGCCGGCCCTGAATATGGCGGTATTCATCCGGATACCATCCACGGTGTACAACAGACGATTAGTGGCAAAGCCCCTGATCATCGGACTGCCTCCGCCTTGCTGGCTTTTTTGTATGAACACTTTTCCGGAAGCAGCAAGCATATCCGCCGCTGTCTGCGGATTTTGTAATTGTATTTCTTTGGGCTGAATGATGGCGATCTTTCCCGGGATATCATTTGCCCGCTGGCTCCATTTTGTCGCAGAAACAACAACTTCATCCAGCGACACGCCCACTGGCTTCATAAACAGCTTATATTCATCCTTGCCAAGTTCTGTATAGCTTCTGTACTCGGTTTTATATCCGAGGTGTCTGATCTCGATCTTTTCTGATCCTGAAAACGCGGAGATTTCAGTTTCTCCTTTAACATTGGTAATTGCTATGGCAAATGGCTTTTTACTCGAAATAGTGACATTTTCAATTGGTTGCCCTGTTTTTTGGTCTGCTATAAATAATTTCTGAGAATATGTATTTAAATAAAAACCAGTGATAAACAGGAAAATTATAAATATTTTTTTCATTTTATATGGTAAGTTTTTTTATTAATAAAATAATAAATTATGGCCTGAATGATGATGCCATAAATTAAATAAAGTGATAATTAATAATTTAATCAGGAAACTTTTGGCGGAACAAAAATGTTATTTCCAACCGTTGTCTGAACAGAAAAGAAATAATAAAAATTCCTGTCTTTGATGTCTTTAAGAAATAATAGGGGCTTCTTGTGCTCAGGAATAGCTTCTTTAATAATCTGGACTAAAAGTTTGTGGCTTTTCTGCTGATAAGGAGTATTCGAGTCATCATGGCGTGTCAGGTATTCTTTGAAAAAGGCCTTTAATTGTTCTTGCTCTTTATTTTTGACACAATAAAATATGTTATTACTTCCTTGTTTTTTGATCTTTATGATCTCATACTTTTTTCCGTGATAATAAAAATCATCTTCTTCAAACCAGTTGTCATAAGCGTTATCAGATTGAATTTCACCGTCGGAGATGATGATATTCTCAGTATTATCATAACTGGAGTAATAAATATGCTCGTGGTAATGTCTTTTATATCCCTTTACAGTGATTTGATAAGCCAGGTAATACCCTAAAATATTGAAGAGCAAAGCCGATATGAGAAATATGGATAATAGGCGACGCATAACAACGCAAACCTGCACAAATTTTAGCAAAAATACATAAGCCTGATAAATAAACAACAAATTAATTACTATTTTTTAAGGACAAACCTGTGTGCGAAGTGGATCAAAGGGAAGCTACATTTTTTTTCGGAAAGGTTATGAGCAAAACTGTGGAGATTATTTTTCCAATTACAAAATAAGCTGTAGTTTTGAAGTTACAATTCAACAATAACAAACGTTTATTTTTGTTTGAAAATAGTCCGGATTCAAGCCGATTGTAACCTGAAAAATTCTGAAAAATGACCAAAGAAATCTTAACAATTAACAACGAATTTGAAGCGGAAAGAATTAAAGAAATTCTTGACATCAATGAAATCCCTCATATGATCAGAAGCTTCCATGATACCGCCTATGATGGCGTATTTCAAGCCCAATTTGGATGGGGGGCGTTGGAAGCCGATGAAAAAGATGAAGCAAGAATTTTAGAACTACTAAAAGAAATAATGGATGAATAATAGAAGGAACATTATCACTTGCTCTTATACACTATTAAAATCATTCGTTAGATTTATTTGTTTTAGAAAAATTCAATCGTAATTTTGTTGAAAAATAAACTATATGGAAACAGACAAAATTCTTTCAGCTTGCGGGTTGTGGTGCGATGAATGTGAACATTATAAAAAATTGTGCGATGGCTGCCATACAATAAAAGGCTCAACATTCTGGGCCAAAGAAATGATGCCGTCAAAAGTATGCCCCTTATACGATTGCGGGGTCAACCAACGCGGATACCGCGATTGTGGCGATTGTGCCGAACTTCCCTGTGGAACCTTCCTGCAGATGAAAGATCCCAACTCAACAGAGGAGGAACATATGAAAATGCTGAAAGTAAGGCAGGAGCGATTAAAAGCCAGGTAAAAGGCAGTATTAATGCATAGTAATATCCCGGTATTTATTCCGCACCTCGGATGTCCGTTTCAATGTATTTATTGTAATCAGAAATATATTTCAGGAACGGTCAGCGCTCCTGAAATTGCTGATATTCATGCAATTATTCAGCAAAAATTATCAACCATTGATAGTAAAAATGCCGAAGTGGAAGTGGCTTTTTTCGGCGGAAGTTTTACCTGTCTGAGTTTTCAGGAACAGGAAAAATATCTGGAAGCCGTTCAGCCTTATATATATGATGAAAAAGTCAGGGGAATCCGCATTTCAACCCGCCCTGATTATATTGATGACGATATTCTGCAATTAATGAAAAATTACCATGTCAGGACTATTGAACTGGGCGCTCAATCAATGGTTGATGCAACACTAATAAAAATCGGAAGAGGGCATACGGCTGCTGATGTTGAAAAAGCTTCGGAATTGATCAGGAAAAGCGGTTTTGACCTGGGAATTCAAACGATGGTGGGCCTGCCCGGAGAAAATTTTGAACATGATGAATACACCGCT
>DAOQAF010000141.1:0-6704 GCA_035353775.1 Bacteroidales bacterium
TATCAATGCTGCAAATGCAAACTTAGCAGGTACGGGAACCGGCACCGGGCCGCTTGTATATTCGTGGCTGCCAACTGCCGGATTAAGTAATCCCAATATTGCCGATCCTGTTGCCGATCCAGCTTCCACGACAACTTATACACTTACGGTTACTGATACATACGGTTGTACTGTTACCGATGCCATTATCATCACTGTTGATCCGTTACCTACTGTGGATGCAGGTGTCGATCAGAATATAGGAACTTGTCCCAATGCTGCCAATGCTAGTATAAATTCTGTCTCGACAGGTACAACTCCGCTTGTTTATTCATGGTTGCCCACTGCCGGATTAAGTAATCCTAATATTGCCAATCCTGTGGCGAATCCCGCAAATACGACGACCTATACCGTTACTGTTACTGATACATATGGATGTACTGTAACTGATGATATTCTCATTGCCATTGATCCTTTACCAACCATAGATGCAGGACCCGACCAGAATATCGGGGCCTGTCCTAATGCCGCTAATGCTTATATAAATACTCTTGCAACGGGAACTGCTACGCTTACTTATCTTTGGGCCCCTGCGAACGGATTAAGTAACCCCGGTATTGTCAATCCCTTTGCTGATCCAATAAATACAACAACATATTCTGTTACTGTCACTGATACGTACGGATGTACTGCCACGGATGCCGTTGTCATTACCGTTAATCCTTTGCCAACAGCCAATGCTGGAACCGATCAGGTCTTAGGAGCTTGTGCCTGGGCAGCCAATACCTTCCTGAATGGTGCAGGTACCGGCACAGCACCCCTTTCCTATTCCTGGTCGCCCTTAACAGGACTGAGTGATCCCTATATTGGCAATCCTGCTGCCGACCCTCAAAATACAACTACCTATACGCTGACTATCACAGATGCATTTGGATGTACAGCAACGGACGCTGTTACGATCACGGTCAATAATTTGCCTGTTGTTTCTGTTACTGCGGATACCGCTGTGATCTGTGCGACATTTTCATCAAATTTAACTGCTTACGGTGCTGTTACCTATTACTGGTCACCGGGATTGGGCCTATCTTCAAATACAGGCCCGAATGTAACAGCCACGCCAACTTCAACAACAACTTACACTGTTACTGGAACTGACATTTATACCTGTACAGCGTCTGCCCAGATTACCATAACCGTAAATCCCAACCCTATTGTTACTGTAACACCTGCTTCATCCGCCATATGCTTTGGCGACAGTGTTACACATACGGCCAGTGGCGCTGCATCCTATTTGTGGATGCCTGCTATCGGGCTTTCTTCATCTGTTAATAATGTGGTGGTGGCCAGTCCGGATATGACGACCACCTATTCAATTACCGGAACTACCCTGGGATGCACGGGAACAAGCTCTGTAACCGTTACTGTCAACCCGCTGCCTGTCGTCACGCTGAATCCTTTCAGTGACGTTTGTTTAAATGACAATGCTTTTACACTGACACAAGGTATTCCTGCAGGAGGTATATATTCAGGTGATGGAATTACCGGTACAGATAATTTTTATCCTTTGGCGGCAGGAGTGGGAACGCACCTGATCACATACACTTATACAGATAATAACACCTGTGTGAACTCAGATACACAAACCATCAAGGTAAAGCCAAACCCGATAATGACGGTTACCCCTGATTCGTCTGATATTTGCCGCGGAACCTCCGTTGTATTATTTGCAACCGGCGCTGATACGTATTCATGGTCGCCGGCCGGTACACTTTCGGATTCTACAGGTAGTCCAGTTACTGCCACCCCGGTTTCTTCGTCCACCATATACACTGTGACAGGGAATATTGATGGCTGCACCTCATCAGTGGCAGCGATTGTTCACACATATACCACGATCCCTGTGTATGTTACTCCCGATACAGACTCATTATGTCCCGGAGGATCAACCACTCTGACTGCCAGTGGGGCCTACCAATATATATGGCAGCCCCCACTGGGCTTATCTACGAATACCGAAGCGACGGTAGTTTGTACTCCTGAAGCCACGACGACCTATACGGTTCTGGGTACCGATACCGACGGCTGTACAGGAACAGCAACGGCAGTTATTGTTATATTCCCTGAAGCATTTCTTGAATTCACTATTGTGCCTGAAGAGGGATGCACCCCCTTGTTTGTTGAATTTAATTACACTCCGGACGGAACTCTTGACATGAATACCCTGCATTGGGATTTTGGTGATACGGATACTACGGCAGATGTTTCAGACCAGCCGGACTGTTCATACACTTACGACGAGCAGGGAAATTACATTGTCGTACTGACGGCGACGTCTGTACACGGTTGTCATGCGATTGGCAGCGACACTATTATTGTTTACCAGACGCCGACTGCAAATTTTTATCCCACTCCCGAAATCGGCAGATCGGATGATCCGGTAATTCATTTTTATGACCAGTCGAATAATGCACAACATTGGTTCTGGGACTTTGGTGATCCTGCTTCTCTGGACAGTAATACATCTTACTATCATAATGCAGTTCACCAGTATTCCGATACCGGAAGTTATATGGTCATGCTGGTTGTTTCCAATATATTTAACTGCACCGATACATCCTTTAGAACAGTTAAGATCATTGATCCGTATTATTTTTGGGTACCTAATGCCTTTACGCCAAACGGGGATGCCATGAATGATGTATTCATGGGCCAGGGTGTTGGTTTCCGGGAAGATGGTTTTGAAATGTCCATTTATGACCGCTGGGGTGAACTTATTTTTGATACTAAGGATAGTAAAGAAGCCTGGGATGGCTTGAATGCAAGAACCGGAAAAAAATGTGCAGGAGGAGTCTATGTGTGGATAATAAATATTATTGATGAAAGCTCCGTACAGCATAAGCTTAAAGGCAATGTAACATTGGTCCGGTAAATAGGTTTGCCTGATCGTCAAATGATAGATATTATCCGGACTGACAATAAGTTGGAAGCTTTACTTTGTGAAAACAGGAATATTTTTCAAAAAACAATTGTATACAGTGCCTTAAAAACGGATTGTTTGTAATGCTTACTTTGCTTTGAACAAGCCATATTTGAGAATACAATATATTGCCCTGACACCGTCTTTCCAGCCGATTTTCTTTCCCTCATCGACGCCTCGTGCAAAATAGGAGATGCTGAGTTCATAAATTTTTATTTTAGGTATGCGGGCAACCTTTATGGTAACCTCGGGTTCAAAACCAAAACGATTTTCTGCTAAATGAATACCTTTCAGAATATCCGCCATGAAAAGTTTGTAACAGGTTTCCATATCTGTCAGCGTAAGGTCTGTAAAGAAATTGGTCAGCCAGGTAAGAAATTTGTTTGCCCTCAGGTTACGCCGCCTTAAAACCCGGTGTACATTTCCCCCGGCGAAGCGCGAACCAAATACCACATCCGCATAACCTTCTATCATCGGCTTAAGTAAAAGGTTGAATTCTTCGGGATCACATTCGAGGTCAGCATCCTGAATGATGATATAATCACCTGAAGCCTTGGCAATACCGGAATGTATGGCTGCACCCTTACCCTGGTTTACCTCATGTTTCACATATTGGATATCAGCCTCCGGATGTGTTTTAACATAATCAAGAATCTTATTCTCGGTCGCATCTTTTGAACAGTCGTTAATGATGATCAATTCCTTTTGTATATTATCCATTAAGTTGACACTTAAAACCTTATCTAATACGGCGCTTATCGTCTTTTCCTCGTTATAAGCAGGAATTAATACGGATAATTTTTTCATGTTTTTGCTAATAAATTTTCTTTTTCAGGTCGGTAAATATTTTTCTTTTTAATAAATAATAGTCCAGGACAATATTTCCGTGGTAAATATGTCCGACTTTTTGCTGGATCTGAATTTTTCTTTTTTTTCTGATCGTTCCTATGTTACTGTAAAAGGATATGTGCGCACGGGTAACCGCCATGAAATCTTTGAACCCTCCGTCAATAAGAAATTTTAGAGCAGCAATACCATCAAGGATTATCCTGGATGCAAATACGGGCAGTATCCGGTTTTTGGGAAGGTTTTTATAAAGGAGCGTAAAATTATTTCTAAAGTTCAGGTAGGTTTTTTTTGATGAACTTTTCGGCAGCGTTCCTCCTCCGATATGATAAACAACGGAATCAGGGCAGTACATGATCTTGTAACCATAGTTTTTCATCCTCCAGCAAAAATCTATTTCCTCCATATGGGCAAAAAAATCTTCATCAAGCCCGCCATACTTATGGTAAAGTTCAGCCCTCACAAACAAACAGGCGCCTGTAGCCCAGAAAATTTCCTGAACATCATCATATTGTCCTTTATCATCTTCAAGAGAAAAGAACAACCTGCCCCGGCAGAACGGATAGCCGTATTTATCAATAAAACCGCCGGCGGCACCGGCATATTCAAATTTTTCTTTTTCGTAAAACGAACGGATTTTGGGCTGGCATGCGGCAATGGTTTTGTCTGAATCCATCAGTTGCAGCACCGGTTCTATCCAATGGGGCGTTACTTCAATATCGGAATTAAGTAAAATATAATAGTCAGCCTCAATCTGTTTTAAAGCGTCGTTGTAGCCTTTGGCAAACCCGCCGTTGGAGTTGTTGATGATGATCCTGGTCCCGGGAAAATGTGTCTGTAAAAATAATACAGAATCATCGGTAGAATCATTGTCTGCAATAATGACATCCGCAACATCTTTGCTGTATTCTATAACTACAGGCAGAAACTGCTCGAGGAACTTTTTCCCGTTCCAGTTTAATATGACGACGGCTGCTTTCAAGAGAGCAAATATATATATTAATTTATGATTAGAAAAAGAAATTCTCCTTTTGGTCAGAATTTCCGCCAAATATATTTGTTTTTAGCAAGAAGCTGAATTTTAGTAAGGGTTTTTATAATATTCCTGACTTTTTCTTCCCCAGTGGTCTCTCACGCCGCTGTCATCAATATCGTTGGTGGGGTTATTACGGCCATAAATTTTTTGTTCCCATTTATAGTCGCTGATCTCGCCGGTCGCATCAGAGTGGATAAGCACAAAGTCGTTGGTGGAGAGGTCTGAGTTATAGAATACGAATCTCTTGTTTTTCTGGTTCTTCAGCGTGTAATAATGCCAGATTTCGTAAGGATAGGCGCTGGGTTCATAATAATTTTTTGAAATGGTGTTTGGTGGTCCGTATTCGAGATATACTCTCCCGCGGTCTGTTTCATAGCCTTTGCGGATTTTGGTGCTAAAGTCGTTGTTGACTTTTTGGACTTCCATATAATAATCCGCCCATGCCTTTCCGGGATTCTCAGCATTGCGTGCCTCCCAGAATGTAAGGAAAAACTTTTGCATCGACGAAAGGTCGTTGTGGTTGATCTGGTTTTTGGCAAACATGCGTTCGCTTTCGGAAGAAATGGGGTAGAGGCAGCGCAGGTATGAAGCAAGGGTATCTTTGTTGGTGTACATTTCCACGAAAGTATGCTCAATGTTGGCATTTTCGTAAACTTTGTTTTCGAAGGCTACTTTGGTATTATCGCGTTCAAAATATAGTTTTTGAATGGCTTTTTGCATGTTTTGTTTGTCGCGCACCTCGATAACAAGATTGTAATTTCCCGTAGGTAGCAGTGAAAGGTCAAATTCACTAAGTACCACCACAACGTTGCGGGCAGTTTCTTTTTTAATTTTTTTGAATTCTCCGTAAAGATTGTTATTCTCGTTGACTTCGATGTAGGAGCTGAGAAGGAATTTTTCATCCCCGCCAAAGAATTTGTCCGTATTATAGATTTCGGCATAGAAAGTAAGTTTGCCGATCTTTTCAGGATAATAATATATTATATAAGGCAGCATCTCCAGTCCGTTTTTGGTGAGTATGTTCACCGAATCAGTTTTTTTATAGGATTCAACCAGTTCGATGCCTGATATGGTGATCTTGTCAGCAGGAAAATCAACCACTATTGTTTCGTAACTTTTAAAAGGTATGGCCTTGTCGTTTTTGTCAGCGATGATGATCTCTACTTCGTATGTGCCATTAGGCAGCAGAAAGCGCTGCTGATCAATAAAATTGAAATTAATAGCATTGGTGTCTTCTACTTCGGGGCTCAGAAGGTTGTATTTTTTAAAGTCTTTGATGACGCTATCCTGCCTGAAAATTAGTGTAATTTCGATAGTGCCCTGGTATTTGCTGTTTTCATTGTTCACGTATTTCAGGCTGTTGCCCACCACGATCATGTATGTTTCAATATACGGACCATCTGAGGGTGATAAAAAAGTTGAATAGGACATATAAGCCTGAAGACGTTTTGCCTGGGCTGAAAAACTTACAAACGTCATCAAAACAACGCCGGTTAATAATAATATTTTTTTCATAAAATAAGTTCTTACTTACAAAGATATGTAATTTTTCGCTGAAATTGTATTTTACAGGTAAGTTGTGCTGATAAATCAGTTTACGGTTGTATTTCTAAAGAATGTGGCAGACATTTGCGTGTGTATGCAAGGCCTCAAGAGACAGGATGAAAAAATCAGAAAAAACTTATGCGGAAAATGTGAAATCAGTAGCAAATGATCGGACATTTTGAACAAGTTGGGTGTTCCCGAAAACAAAAAAACCGGCTGACGCCGGATTTTAATGTTTTGGCGGAGAGAGAGGGATTCGAACCCCCGGAACCCTCGCAGGTTCAACGGTTTTCAAGACCGCCGCAATCGACCACTCTGCCA
>DAOQAF010000142.1:0-256 GCA_035353775.1 Bacteroidales bacterium
CGTTGATCATTATTCTTAGATCATTTTTAATAATAACGAACACTGATTGACGATTTTATCAGGACGATCGTTTCATAAAAAATTGTTGATTGCTGCCTGCATGTTGCGGCCAGGCATGGATATTCTCAATAAACCATATCCGCCGTTTTGCCTTTTTAGCAGATCATAGATTAACTTTGGCTGTCTCAAACATAAATTACGATTCTTTGATCCATCATAAATCACAAATCGTTGATCATTATTCTTAGATCATTTT
>DAOQAF010000142.1:356-6606 GCA_035353775.1 Bacteroidales bacterium
TAATAATAACGAACACTGATTGACGATTAGAAGGCCGATCGCTGCATCAATTCATCATTTGATGTCCGATATTCAATATTCATCATATCTTTGTACATTATTTTGCCATGGAAAAAGAAACGCCCAAACAACAGGTACTGGTTCCTTATGACTTTTCGAAAGCAGCCGAAAATGCCCTTGTTTGTGCTATTGAACTGGCATCGCTGTTTAAGTGTGAGATTACGGTTTTTCATGCCTTAAACAAAAAAAATATCAGACTTTATGCGGATCCGGATGATGCGGAAAAGATTGTCAGGAACAAGCTTATTGCCCTTGCAAAGGATATTATCGAAAACGACCATATTTTAGTCAATGTGTATGTGTTCAGGGACGAGGCAGATATAGTTGTTAACAAGATATATGAGCGAATAAACGCAATTGCCATGATTGCCGGATTGAACCCGGAAAAACAACCAACTCATTATTTTAGTCCGGGCTCTGTGGTTACTGATTTTCGGAATCTGCGCATCCCGATTATCGTTGTTCACGATATACTGCCGCGTAAAAGCTTGTTCAGCGGAATGATACTGCCTCTTGATTTTAACAGGGAATCCAAAGAAAAAGCAGCATGGGTAGGGCATATCAGCACCCTGAACAAAACAAGTGTCCGCATTTTAACAAGGCATTACAAAGATACTTATTTTGCTGCTTCTCTGCGAAACAATCTGGCCTTAGTGATGAAATTATATAAAAACCTCAATGTAGATTACCGGGTGGTCTGCGAGGCCGGTATTAAGTCCGATATTGATAAGTATGCTGTTGATTACGCCTGGTATAACAATGGCGAAATGATAGTTTTGATGGCGACCAAGGAATTGGCTGCTGATGACCTGCTTTTCGGCCTGAAAGAAAAGAAAATTATTGCCAATAAATACAAATTGCCGATCATGCTCATCAATCCACGCGATGATCTTTATTTGCCCTGTGGTTGCTGATTTTCAGCGTCCGGGTCGCCGGAAACTGTTTCCTCTTTGAAAATGCGTTTCTGAAAAATAAGCAGAATAAAAACACCAACCGTTATGGTTGCATCCGCGATATTGAATACGGGTTCAAAAAAAGTAAACGGTTTTCCACCCCAAAACGGGAACCACGAGGGAAGCTGTACGGTAAACAAAGGGAAAAATAGCATATCAACCACTTTTCCGTGTAAAAAGGTGGAATAACCACCGCCTTCCGGAAAAAGTATTGCTTTGTCGAACGGCGTGCTGTCACTGAATATGAGCCCGTAAAAGGCGCTGTCGATCACATTTCCGATAGCGCCGGCAAAAATGAGAGAGATCGTTACAATTAAAAAAATACCGGTTTTTCTTTTAGCAAGATAAAAGATGTACCATCCAATAGCACAGATAGCGATGATACGAAAAATACTCAGAGCTATCTTTCCGTAGTTTCCTGCAAACTCCATCCCGAAAGCCATCCCGTAGTTTTCAATGAAAAGTATCTGGAACCAATCCATGCCAAACACCTGTACCGATTCGCCCAGGCAAAAATGTGTTTTTATCCAGATCTTGACTGCCTGATCAATGAAAAGAATAAAAAAAACGATAGCTGCCGATATCAGCAGCTTTTTCTTTGGTTCGGTCAGGGTCACTTTTGTTTGCCTTGCTGAAGTTTGGCCTCCATACTCAGGGTGGCGTGGGGCACGATTTTTAGCCGTTCTTTGGATATGAGTTTGCCTGTAACACGGCATATCCCATATGATTTATTTTCTATGCGGATCAGTGCGTTTTCCAGGTTGGAAATAAATTTAACCTGACGCATGGCCAGTTGGCTGTTTTCTTCTTTAGAAAGAACCTGTGAGCCTTCTTCAAGAATCTTGAATGTTGGTGAGGTGTCATTGATATCCTGACCGCCATTGTTTGAATAGGCTTCTGTCAGCAGTTCGAGGTCGCGTTTGGCTTCTTCAAGTTTTTGTAGTATGATTTCTTTGAATTCCTGAAGTTCTTCGTCTGAATATCTTGTTTTTGCCGATTTGTCAACGGGTTTGTCAACTGCTACTTCAACAACTTCTTTTTTGGGTGTTATTTCTTTTTTAGCGGTTATTTGCTTTACTTCCATCTTTTTTGCCGGAGCCGTTTTTGTCTTTATTTCTGCCACCTTAGTTGCAAAAACTTTTTTAGGAGCCGTTTTTATTGCTTCCTCTTTCTTTTTAGGAGCAACATTTACCTTTTTTTCAACCACTTTCTTTACAGGAGCTTTTTTAACAGGCTTTACAGGAGTGGCAACTTTTTTAGGAGCAACTTTTTTGGCCGCCACTTTTTTTACCGGAGCAGCTTTTGTCTGTTTAACAACCTTTTTGGGAGCCGTTTTCACCTTTTTCTCAGCGACTTTCTTAACAACGGCTTTTTTTGCGACAGCTTTTTTTACAATAATAGCCTTCTTTGCTACCACTTTCTTTGCGACAACCTTCTTTACAACAGCTTTCTTTACAACAGCTTTCTTCTTTGGGGCGACAATTGCCTTTTTTTCAGCAGTTTTCTTTGCTACAGCTTTCTTTGCGGGAACGCTTTTAACCTTTTTTGTAGCAACTTTTTTCTCAACAGCTTTTTTAACCTTTTTTTGCATAACGTTATTTTTTATTAATAATTTTAAAAAATCAAGCTTTGTTTAAAGAAACGAACGTTTTTATTTTGTCAGTCAGCTCTATTTGATTTTTCTCTCCGTCAATATCATCAACAAAAAGAATTGAAACCGCTAAAATTTCGTTGCAAATATACGAATTATTATTTTCAACAGCACTTACTAAATTATTCTGCCTTTCAACCTTAACGCTGATCTTATCCGTCACTTCATAATTCATGTCTTTTCGCAGGTTTTGAATGCGGTTGACAAATTCTCTGGCAATACCTTCTTCGATAAGCTTTTCCGTTAGCGTTGTATCGAGTGCAACAGTAAGGTTCTCAGCGACAGAAACTACCCAGCCGGGAATATCTTCTGTGATGATTTCAACATCAGTGAGCTCCAAATCAACCGGCGCATTGTCGACAGTTATCTGAAAGGTTTTATTCTTTTCAAAATCATAGATTTGTTCCTGCGATAATGCAATAATGGCCGCAGAAACCTGTTTCATCTGTTTCCCGTATTTAGGGCCGCAGGCTTTAAAATCGGGTTTGATCTTTTTTACAAGGATATTGGTAGCCCCCTCTATATATTCGATCTCTTTTACATTTACTTCCGACAGGATCAGATTTTTCACCGCTTCGATCTGTCCCTTCATTTTTGGTTCCGCCAGAGGGATCATTATTTTGGCCAATGGCTGACGAACGCGAAGATTGTGCTTTTTGCGCAAAGACAACACCATGGAAGATATTTTCTGTGCTAATTGCATACGTTCTTCAAGATCCTTATCCACAAATTTCGGATCAGCAACGGGAAACCCGGAAAGATGTATGGACTGGAATTCTGATTTGCCCGTAACACTGTTCAGATCAATGAATAGTTTTTCAGTAAAAAAAGGTGCAATAGGAGAAGCTAGTAACGAGATGGTTTCCAGGCAGGTATAGAGTGTCTGGTAGGCAGATATCTTATCATCAGAGTAATCTCCTTTCCAGAAACGACGCCGGCATAAACGCACATACCAGTTGCTCAGGTATTCATCAACAAAATCCTGTATCAGTCGTCCGGCCCGCGTCGGCTCATAATCGGCATAACATTCGTCAACCTTCATAATCAGTGTATTCAATTCTGAAATGATCCACCGGTCTATTTCGGGCCTCTTTTCGACAGGAATTTCTGCTTCCTTATAAGAAAAGCCGTCGATGTTCGCATATAAAGCAAAGAACGCATAGGTGTTATAAAGTGTTCCGAAGAATTTACGCTGAACCTCGCCAATACCCTCAATATCAAATTTCAGATTGTCCCAGGGCTGCGAATTGGTGATCATGTACCAGCGGGTAGCATCGGGGCCGTACTTATTGATGGTCTCAAACGGATCTACAGCATTGCCAAGCCGTTTCGACATTTTGTTGCCGTTTTTGTCGAGTACCAGCCCGTTGGAAACAACATTTTTATACGCGACAGAATCAAACAACATCGCGGCGATGGCATGAAGTGTAAAAAACCAGCCCCTTGTCTGATCGACGCCTTCGGCAATGAAATCGGCAGGGAAATTCGTTTTAAAGCTATCCATATTTTCAAACGGATAATGACATTGCGCATAAGGCATAGAACCTGAATCGAACCATACATCAATAAGGTCCGGCTCGCGGAACATCTTTTTACCGTTGGCTGAAACCAGCACGATTTCATCAACATAAGGACGGTGGAGGTCAATTAAATTGTAGTTGTCTTTTGTGAAATTTCCGGGAACGAAATCCTTGTAGGGATTGGTTTTCATAAAGCCCTTTCCGACAGCTTTTTCTATTTCGGTTTTTAACTGTTCTATCGATCCGATACAAATTTGTTCCGAACGGTCTTCCGTGACCCATATAGGCAAAGGAACACCCCAGTAACGCGAACGCGAAAGATTCCAGTCAACAAGGTTTTCGAGCCAGTTGCCGAAACGGCCGGAGCCGGTGCTTTCGGGTTTCCAGTTGATCGTTTTGTTCAGCTCGATCATACGTTCTTTACAGGCGGTAGTTTTGATAAACCAAGAATCAAGTGGATAATAGAGGATCGGCTTGTCTGTTCGCCAGCAGTGCGGGTAGGAGTGTTCGTATTTCTCGGATTTAAAGGCCCTGTTTTCTTTTTTTAGTTTAATAATGATGTCAATATCAACATTATTGCCCGGTTCGGCATTTTTATCTGGGTCATATTCGTTTTTCACATAACGTCCGGCAAATTCGCCCATTTCTTCGGTAAATCTTCCTTGTTTATCAACCAGGGTAAGTGAGCCCAGGCCTTTCTGTTTAGCGGTACGGAAGTCGTCGGCGCCAAAGCTGGGGGCAATGTGTACGATCCCGGTTCCGTCTTCCGTGGTGACAAAATCTCCCGGTACAACTTTAAATGCATCGCCATCATCCGGCTGGGCATAGGGGAGGAGCTGCTCGTACCGTAAGCCTTCCAGTTGTTTTCCCTTGAATTCTGCCACGATACGGTAAGGAATGTTTTTATCTTCCGGTTTGTAATCTTCCATAAGCAGGGCGGCGTTCTTTTCCGGAAAATAGTTTTCTTTCAGGTTTTTTGCCAGGATCACCGTAAGGGGCTGATGGGTGTATTGATTAAAGGATTCAACAGCAATATAATCTATGCCGGCCCCTACCGCCAGGGCCGTATTTGATGGCAGTGTCCACGGGGTTGTCGTCCATGCGAGGATGAATAATTCGCCATGGATGTTTTTCGTAAGTTCGCTAACAACAGGATGTTCGTTGGTTACCACCTTAAATTGGGCAACAAGCGTATTGTCTTTTACGTCTTTGTAGCAACCAGGCAGGTTTAGCTCGTGCGAGCTTAAGCCGGTACCTGCTGCCGGGGAATAAGGCTGTATAGTGTATCCTTTGTAGATCAGGCCTTTTTCGTATAGTTTACTGAGCAGGTTCCAGACGGTTTCGATGTATTTGTTGTCAAATGTGATATAAGGATTTTCAAGGTCAACCCAATAGCCCATTTTAACGGTGAGGTCGTCCCATTGATCCTTGTATTTCATGACTTCTTTGCGGCACTGGCTGTTATATTCTTCCACGCTGATGGATTTCCCGATATCTTCTTTAGTGATTCCCAGCGTTTTTTCAACGGCAATTTCGATGGGCAGCCCATGAGTATCCCAGCCGGCCTTACGTTCTACGTAATAGCCCTTAAGCGTTTTATAACGGCAAAAAATATCTTTTATGGCGCGGGCCATCACATGATGGATTCCCGGCTGGCCATTGGCTGAGGGAGGCCCTTCATAAAACACATAGGGCGGACAACCCTTGCGTTTGTCGATGCTTTGCTGAAAAATATTGTTTTGTTGCCAGTATTCGTTTATTTCAAAAGCGATAGCTGTCAGGCTCAGATGCTTGTATTCCGTATATTTCTGTTTCATAATCGTAATGCATAATGCGTAAAAAACGCGCAAAGGTATAAAAAAATAACTTAGTTTCGTTGTACAATTGCGGTTTCAATCGAAGTTGTCATGAGGAAATGTTTGGCATATCAGTAATAACAGGATTTAAAAGGGTTGGCCGCGTTGTGGCGGGAAGCGCTTCCGGCAAGATAGATTTTGAAATAAAACATCTTTTCACAGCCATCCGAACTTTTTGAGAAAATAACATTGATTATTTCTGTATCCCTT
>DAOQAF010000143.1:0-6572 GCA_035353775.1 Bacteroidales bacterium
ATGAGCGAAAATACTATCATAGAAATAGTTAACCTTTCAAAAACCTATAAAGGAGCCCATAAACCAGCCATAGATAATGTTTCACTCAACATCAGGCAAGGTGAAATATTCGGCTTGCTCGGGCCAAACGGTGCCGGCAAAACCACCACGATATCCATATTATGCGGGCTTTTTTCGCCTTCCCAAGGCGAAGTATATATTGACGGACTTTCCATCAGAAAAGATAAAGAGCAGATAAAAAACATCATAGGCATTGTACCTCAGGACATTGCGCTGTACCCAAGCCTCACCGCCCAGGAGAATTTGCGCTTCATAGGCCGGATGTACGGGTTGAAAGGTAATCTGCTGAAAGAAAGGATAAAAAAGTATGTTGAAATTCTGGGACTGGAAGAAAGCCTGAAAAAAAAGGTCAGCACTTTTTCGGGAGGAATGAAAAGAAGGGTAAACCTCATTGCCGGATTGCTGCACGATCCGAAAATTGTGTTTCTCGATGAGCCTACCGTGGGAGTGGATGTGCAATCCAGAAACCAGATTGTTACCTATTTATACGAACTCAACAAGACCGGAACAACCATCATTTATACCTCCCATTATCTGCAGGAAGCAGAATGCCTGTGTTCAAGGGCAGCATTTATGGATCACGGAAAGATCATCATCATGGGTTCTCCAAAAGTACTTGTTTCCGAAACCCCGGGATGCCAGACACTGGAAGAAGTTTTTCTGAAATTAACAGGAATAGATTTAAGGGATTAAAAAAGCACCTGCCATGAATAAGTTTTTCGCCGCATTTGTTAAAGAAATAATTCTGTTGATCCGCGACAGGGCTGGCATAATTTCGCTTTTTATTATGCCCATTATTCTTGTGTTTGTAATGACGGTCATTGAAGACAGCGCTCTTAATTCCATTGCCGACAAGCAAATCTCCATGTTGTTCTGCAACCCACAAAACGACAGTCTGGGGATAGCCATAAAAAATGGCCTTCAAGACACCAAAGCTTTCACCATCATTGAATCGGTAGACGGAAAACCCCTTGACAAACAATCACTTGAACACTATGTTTCCGCCGGAAAATACCCTGTCGGCATTAATATCCCCGAAGGTGCCACCGATACCCTCCGAAGCAACGCCCGCAAAGTGGTCATGAAAACTTTTGCCGAAATCGGACTCACCTCCGGTGATACAAAAACCTACGACTTCGACTCTGTGGTTATCAATATTTTTTATGACCCTGCCGTCAGAAATTCATTAAAGGCGCTGGTGGACGGCGCTATAGGCCAACATTCAGCCAATATCGTCGGTAAAATGATCTCCGAAATGTACTCCGAGATACTCTCAGACTTCCTGCCCGGCGAAAAGAAACTGAATGTCAATTATCCCACCATGATAACGGTGAATAAACAATATGCCTCCGAACCCGACAACACCATTACTCCTAACTCCACCCAACACAACGTACCTTCCTGGACACTGTTCGCCATGTTTTTCATCGTAATACCATTGGCTTCCAGTATTATACAGGAAAAAGACGGCGGTACCTACCTGCGCCTTGTTACCATGCCTAAAACGTATATTACAACTTTCGTAGGCAAAATGGCCGTTTATTTCATCGTTTGCCTGCTTCAGGTAACAATTTTATTCAGTATGGGCATGTACATCATTCCCCTTACGGGCATCCCCGGCCTGCAAATAGGAACCCACTTCGACGCGCTGGTCATTGCGGTGATGGCTTCGGCCTTTGCTGCCGTAGCCTTTGGGGTGATGATGGGCTCGTTTTGCACAAGTTACCAGCAGGCAGCTTCTGTTGGCGTTATCCTCATCATAATACTGGCTTCATTCGGCGGACTGTGGATGCCGGTTTACCTGATGCCCAAAAACCTGCAGGGTCTGCTCGGATACTCTCCCATGAACTGGGCATTGACCAACTTCTATGACCTTTTCCTGCGAAATGCCGAAATCAAAGCCATTTTGCCCAACATATATAAGTTAATACTCTTTGGCATAGGCTGTTTCACAGTGGGATTCGCTTATAAAGCCATCAAAAAAGTGAAATAACCCTGATCCCGATAACTTGTAGCTGATTTTCGACGGGAGATAAATTGTTCAAAATCTGTCAACTTTTTTTAGGACGAGGCAACGCAAGTTCTGCTCCTACTCCTTTTTGATCATATTCATAATCTCGTCTAGTTTTGGTGACAGGATAATTTCTGTCCTACGGTTATTTGCCCTGCCCTCGGGGGTTTCATTACTTGACCTGGGGGAAAATTCGCCCCTGCCGGATGCGGTGAGACGAGTCGGGGGAATTTGGTACTCATCGGTCAAAATGCGAACAATGGAAGTGGCACGGGCTACACTCAAGTCCCAATTATCGCGGTATACAGAAGTTTTTATCGGAATATTATCCGTATGCCCTTCAACCAAAATATCTATGTCGGGATTTTTGCCAAGGACTTCTGCCAATACCTTTATCGCTTCTTTTCCCTTGTCTTCTATGGCCGCACTGCCTGATTTAAACAATAATTTATCCGACATGGATACATATACTTTCCCATTTTTTATTTCCACAGAAAGCTCGTCCGACTGAAAACCCAATAATGCATTTCGCAACACATCATTCAAACGCTTTGTAATAGAATCCTGGCGGGAAAGCTTTTTCTTCAGGTCAGCCAAAGCATTCTCTCTTTCGAGCAGGAGTTTTTCTTTGGCGAGCAACTCATCAGATTTTTGCTTCAAAGTAGTGTTAAACTGCTCCGCCTGCGACAGATTATCGTTGGTCAGCAGCTTATACTTTTTATCCAGATCACGCAAATCATCACTCAGCTTCTTATTTTCTTCATTCTTGACATCTAATGAATTGCATAAACGATCACGTTCGCTAATCACTTCCTTAAACCTCTTTGATACCATCAGTTTCTTTTTGGGCTCAACCTGCCCGCACCGGTAAATGGGTTTACACGCACTTAATAAAAACATAACAGCGGTAAGTAAAAGAAATACTTTTTTCATTTTGAATGATTTTTATTAATTCGACATAAAATTAATGATTTCCACTTACAAATATATCAATTTCTATCTAAAAAAATTTAAACAGAGGCGGTCAACTTAGTTTTTAAACTTATCCCATACAACGCAAGGCCAGAAAAACAGAAAAAGAAGCAGGTACTGATTTTCTGATTTGATTATCAGACGATAATTTTTAATACTTTTACACCTTAATTTTTGAAAGATGAATAACGTTTATGTTTGCGGTGAGAATGTTATTACTTCACTTGGTTTTACTGTTGAAGAGAACACGGAAAATATCAAAAAAGACATTTCTGGCGTCCGCCTGATCCAGAACAGGAACTTGTTCACTGATGATTTCTACGCTTCGTTGGTTGATACTCAACGTCTCGAAAATGAATTTTCCGCGTTTTCAGCCCCCCGGCAATATACCCGCTTTGAAAAACTCCTGATTGTTTCGGCTATGTATGCCCTTGGGCAAAATCCGAATATTGATGCTTCCTCAGATAAAACGCTTTTTGTGATCTCCTCTACCAAAGGCAATATCGACCTGCTCGAAGAAAGACAGAAGACCCTTTTCGAACCCGAGAGAATTTACTTGTGGAAGGCCGCTGAAATAATCGCCGGGTTTTTTGGAAATAAAAACACGCCTTTGGTCATTTCAAATGCGTGTATTTCCGGGGTGCTTGCCATTGTAAATGCCGCCAGCCTGCTAAAAACAGGGGCTTACGAAAATATCATTGTCATAGGAGGTGATATCGCTACTGAGTTTGTGATTTCAGGTTTTCTATCGTTCAAGTCGCTGAGTTTCGGCATTTGCAAACCTTTCGATGCCAGGCACGACGGGCTTAACCTGGGGGAAGGCGCCGGGACGCTCATCCTGACCAACAAACAGGAAAATCTCCGCGACGACATCACGGTAAAAGTACTTGGCGGCGCCTGTAACAACGATGCAAACCACATCTCCGGCCCTTCACGCACCGGAGAAGGCCTTATGTTCGCGGTTACCCGTGCTCTGAAAAACGCAGGGATCACTGCCGGGCAGATTGATTTTATCTCAGCTCACGGAACAGCCACGCCCTACAACGACGAGATGGAATCAAAAGCCTTCAGCAGCGCAGGGTTGAGCGAAGCGCCCCTGAACAGCCTGAAAGCCTATTTCGGCCATACCTTAGGCGGTGCAGGAGTCATTGAATCGGCTATCTCCATTGAGGGGATGAAGCAGGGGCTGATGTTCACCACCCTGGGTTACAAAGAATACGGCTTGCCCGAAAAAATAAATATCGTTGACAGGCTGACCGAAAAAGAACAAAACCATATTTTAAAAACGGCCTCGGGATTTGGCGGTTGCAATGCGGCTGTTGTATTTGCTAAAGAATAATCACCATGTTAATTACAAAAACCACACATATCACTCAAAAAGAAGTCCGGTGCGACGATCAGCCGGGGTTCAGACAGGAAACGGAGGGCAATTTTCAGGATTTCATCAAATCTGCCTTCAAGATGGTTTGCACCCCCTACCCCAAGTTCTACAAGATGGACAGCCTGTGTAAGCTGGCATTTGTAGCATCCGAAGTCCTGCTGAAAGATACTGACTTATTATCAAAATACGCCAAAGAAGATATCGGCCTTGTTTTTATGAACCGCTCATCCACCATAAATACCGACAGGGACCATCAGAACACCATCAGCGACCGCAGTAATTATTTTCCCAGCCCGGCCATTTTTGTTTACACCCTGCCCAACATCATGCTGGGAGAGATCTGTATAAAAAATGGTTTTTTAGGTGAAAATGCGCTGCTGGCCTGCGAAAAATTTGATGCGGAACTACTGTGCCGGCAAGTGGACCTTCTTTACGAGAGCCAACGGCTGAAAGCCTGCATTGCCGGGTGGGTCGATGTGAATGATAATGATTACGAGGCATTTATTATGCTGGTAGAACCGGATTCTGGTATTGCTAATTCAAAAAAAAGTTGTAATTTTGCCGCCCCAAATATTGAAGAATTAATTAACCGATAAGAAACTACATTTTATGCAAGAACAAGAATTAATTGAAAAACTCAGATTAGAAATAATCCAGCAACTGAACCTTGAAGATCTGAAACCTGAAGACATTGATCCTGATGCAGCTCTTTTCGGCGAAGGCCTGGGGCTTGATTCTATTGATGCGCTTGAGCTAATCGTGTTACTGGAAAAAAATTATGGCCTTAAGATAGAAGACCCTAAAGACGGGAAAAGAATATTTGCTTCTATCAGGACCATGGCTAAATACATCATGGACCACCAAAAAGCATAATCGCTGTGTCTAAAAGGATCTTTGTTACCGGAATGGGTATTATTTCCGCTTTGGGGAAAAACGTTCCGGAAACGTTTGATGCTCTTTCGCACTGCCGTTCAGGTATCGGGCCAATCAGGCTGCTTGATACCATCCACAAAAATACTATTCCTGTAGCAGAAGTTCCTTCCTCTAATGAGGAGCTTGCGGTGCTATTGGATTTGGCAAACAGAAATGACCTGACCCGCACTACCCTCCTTGCGATAAAAGCCGTTAAAGAAGCCGCCGGTTCAGCCCGGCTTACGGACTTCAAAGGCACAGGGCTGATTTCTGCAAACACTGTCGGCGGTATGGACAAAAGCGAACAATTTTATTACGATTACCTGAAATTAAAAAAGGTCAACCCTTTTATTGCTACTCACGATTGTGCCGACAGCACCGAAAAAGTTGCTGATATTTTTGGAATCGATAAGTTTGTTACCACCCTGAGCACGGCCTGTTCTTCGGCTTCCAACGCGGTATTACTTGGCGCCAGAATGATACAGAACGGCACCTTGAAACATGTGATCGCAGGAGGTACCGAATGCCTGACAAAATTCCATCTCAACGGATTCAATTCGTTGAAAATTCTGGATTATGAGCCATGCAAGCCTTTCGACAAGAACCGCGCAGGCATAAACCTGGGCGAAGGAGCTGCCTATATCGTTTTAGAATCTGAAGAGGTAGCAGAAAGAAACGGTAAAGAGTATTTTTTTGAACTGAAAGGATGGGGTAATGCCTGTGAAGCTTTTCACCAGACCGCATCTTCTCCCGAAGGCAACGGGGCCTATCTTGCCATGAAAAAAGCATTGGAAATGAGCGAACTGAAGCCGGACGACATCGCTTATATCAATGCCCACGGTACAGGCACCGACAATAACGACATCTCTGAAGGCAGGGCTATAGAACGGCTTTTTGCCCCTCATATTCCATTGGTAAGCTCTACAAAACCCTATACAGGGCATACCACCAGCGCAGCAGGTACGGTCGAATCCATTATTACTCTGTTAGGAATGAAACACAACATGGTTTTCCCCAATCTTAACTTCAAAGAGCAAATGCCGGAACTTAGTTTTGCACCTGTCGATCAACTTATTACTAATATACAACTAAACCATGCATTATCAAACTCTTTCGGTTTTGGAGGCAACAATACAACGCTGATTTTTTCAAAGATTTAAGAGGAAATGGATTAAGTCAGAAGTCAGAAGTTGGAAGTCAGAAGTCAGAAGTCGGGAGTCAGGAGTCAGGAGTCAG
>DAOQAF010000144.1:0-6446 GCA_035353775.1 Bacteroidales bacterium
CAAAACAATGCAGGTGTATTTTTATGCCGGCTTTATACAGGCTTTTCAGTTTGTAGAAAATATCGATAGCGCCGCCATAATTCACAGGAACAGGAATGTCGAAAGCGATGATATGGACATGTTTGTCAGGCATATTTTTGTAATACGGCAATGAGTTTTTTCTGCTCTTCGTCCCAATTTAGCCGGGTAGCTGCAAAATTAAGATTTTTTTTCCAATTTTCGCGGGCTTTTGTGTCTGTAAGCATATACCGGATCTTTTCTGCAATATGTTTCGGGTCATGGGTTTCGATACAGCAACCGATGCCGTATTCGTCTATTATTTTTTTTACTTCAAGCAGGGGCGATGCGAGTGCGGGTATCCCGGCATGGATATAATCGAAAAGTTTGTTGGGCAGGCTGAAACGGTAATTGATATTGGTGTCTTTATCAAGGGTAAGTCCCAGGTCAGCATTGGCCGTGTAATGAAAAAGATTCTCCGGTGATTGTTTCGGAATAAAAATTACTTTATCTTTTAGTTCTTTCTTTTCAACGAGCTGCTTTAAAACAGGTATCACATCTCCGTCACCAACGATCAGCAGACAGGCATTTTCAATATATTTCATGGCTTCCACTGCTTCTTCCGAACCGCGTTGTATGTTGATGCCCGAACCCTGAAGAATAATCAGTTGTTTGTTTTCAGGAAGCCCTGATGCTGCTCTCGTTTTCAAATTTGAAACGGAACGGTTTTCCGGAATATTCCTGATAATGGTAAGATCTTTACCATATTCGGTTTTGTAAAGATCAGCTATCGATTTATTGACAGTAATTATATCCTTTAATTTCGGGAAAATAGATCTTTCAATTTTTTTCCATGTTTTCTGAACAAAAGGCCTGCCCGTCAGTTCAGGCACTCCTGTAAAATATTCGTGGCTGTCGTATACCAATGGAATTCTTTTAATCTTTGATACAAGATAGTTTGGCAAAAGTGTATCCAGGTCGTTAGCAAAAAGCAGGTCGGCTTTTTTGAAGATCAAATAAAAGAATAACCTTACATTGAAAAATGCATAAAATAACGGCCCTTTTTCGAAAAACATGTTGAATCGATACATTTTATATTTCCGTTCCGGTAAGGCATAACTGTTTTGTTTTCGTCTTCCGACAAGGCATACCTCAAAGCCAAGGCTTACCAATGTATTGCATGTCCTGTCGACCCGCTGGTCAGTGACAAGGTCATTTATAACCGCTACTATGGCTTTTTTCAAAACGAAATTTTTCGCAAAGTTACTTCAATAATTTGATACTAATTGTATATAGGACACTTTACATTAGATACCTTAAAGAATAAGTTACGATGTAATGCGATGCTACTTATAAATTGTTTAATGGATGCGCCAGATGGTGGATGAATTTAGAATATATTATTAGTGCTATCTATATAACTCGCTCTTAAAACATACATAATCAAACACTTAATAATACTTTTTTTTCAATTGTCCTTTTTGTCTTGAAACAAAAAGTACCAAAAAATTCAAGAAAATATATATCGAGCCTTCGCACAGGCCACTCCCTGACACCGACATATTTTCTTGCCACCGCACTTTGTTTCTACGAAACAATTCGGTTTTTTTCGGGATAGGTTTGCCGATATTTGGCGCGCTGGCAATTCCTGGCGTGCGGGCCAGCGGTGGCGTGAATCAGAAAACATTTGAAAATCTGCAAAGGCCCCGCCTCTGGCGGGGTTTCACGGCTCCTTTTCGGAGTCGTGACTACTTTGCTTAGATTTTCAATGTTTTCTGAGGGCGGGCAGAAGCATTCGCCAGGAGGTCGTTTTTTGCTTACTTTTTTGGACAAGCAAAAAAGTAGGAGAAAAATCTCATGTTTTACATCAGATACAAAAGTGTATTTATAAGTTATAAACGCTTTTCTATTTGGCTAAATACTGGCAATCGGTATAAAATAGTTAATACATCCATAGTCTTTAAAACTATAGAAAAAATTTGATTAAAAAGCATAAAATTAATAGACTTTCTCTTCTGCAGCCTGAAGGACAACATCCGTGTCCGTATCATAAACGTAGGCGACAACCTTGCAGTGTCTGTCATTCCAGCCCGGATCGAGTATCTTTTTATAAGTCCTGATAACGGCCGAATCCTGTGCAACATTTCCGGAAGTCAGGATTTCGCCAAAAGTACCCACAAATTCGTCCCTCATCACATTCATAAAAACATAATCGACAATATCTGGAGTTGTACCATAGGCGGTGTTGTTATTGCTCTGATAGCCGACAATGCTGTCTTCAGAAATAAAAAGCGCTATCTTCAGGTTTTGCGAGTTTGCGGTCAGAAACTTTGTTTTCACATGCGAACATAGTTTACGGGTTGCCGGATCATAATCGTTAATTACCTGAAGAGTGATGACCGGAGCATGTGCCAGAACCGTTTCGGCATAAGCCTGCCAGGTAGAAGGAACTCCGTAAAAATTGTTTGTTCCGTCAAGTTTTTCGCGGTTGAAGCCCGCCCGTGGTTCACCAGGGATGGTAAAATAGCTGTACAATTCCTCTCCGTGGGAGCCCGCCCTGAGATCAAGGCTGTAGTTCCCCGGCTCGGGTTCGGCAAGGCCGCTGGCATGTATGGCAAGTACCACCACCCTGTCCCCATATGACTCTTGTTCAATCAGGTCTATATAATGGGCTCCCCCAGGGCAATACACACATTTATGCCCCGTAAACTCTTCAATCAGCAGCGTCTTTTGAGGCGCGGCGATATCGGGAAATGCTGGAACAGGGCAGTCAGAGACATCCGTAACATTCATATAAGGCGGCTTCACCTTATCGCACGAGAGAAACAATACGGCCCCGGATAATAAAAAGAAGCCGATGGTCATAAAATATTTTTTCATTTTTTTCAGGTATTAAAAACTGGTGGAAATGGATAAGGATAATCCGTTTGCGGCAGGCACATATCTGCAGACACCGCCTACACATAAAATACCTGCCCGTTGACGCCCGTAATTAAGGGCAATGCGGGTGGAACCTATCGCAAAAGCAGTGGCAACACTATAATAATGCAGGCGTTTTTCAGAAATGTCATTGCCATAATTATACATATCAGACACCGAAAAAAACCATTTTGGCGCGATGGTATATTCCACAAGCGCAAAAGCCCATGATCCTTCGCCCTGTTTAGTGTACATGTGCTGAAGTTCGGAACGGATGGAATTTTTATCGTTAATGTTAAAGGTCATATCAACAACAACAGTATGCGAATGAATATTGGGCATCGCATGACCTTCTATTACAGCGGCGTTATACTGTATGTAGAAATAATCCACTATGAGTTTAAATGTTTTGCTGAACTTTTTTGAAAATTCGAAATTGAAATTTTCGTAGTAGGCATTTTTACCAATTTTAAAGAAATCGGATTTGTACCCCAGCGTTCCCGTAGAATCAATGGGGGTATTTTCGTCAATTTGCTTTTTGTCGATGGCATTATAGCGTGAATAGGTCAGCGACAGGTTAGTTCCGTATTTGCCGCCAAGTTTCGATTTCTTTTTAAAAGTATAGATACCCTGTGCCTGCATACCGAATTCTCCATTGGGTTGGGTGCCATAAGTGTATATCGCGGGAAGGCTGTACGTGGTTTGCTTTGCCAGCGACGGGATATAATTAATATTAAGGTCGTTTCCTTCGGCATTTAGGTCTGATTTAAAACTCATATTATCCGTGCGTATGGCGGCCAGATAAAAACCCATACCTTTTTTGGCGTAAGTAAGCTGAATTAAAGTGGCATTGCCTGGTTTATAAATGCGATTGTTTATGGTAGAGGGGTCGTTGATTTTATGTGCGTATTCCCCGTTAAACAAAAAATTCTTATAACTTACCGAAGCCCTGCCGCCGTATGCTGCCACATTTTTCGGCAGTTTAAATATGGGGTCGTCGACCTCCTGGTATTTGCTTACAAAACTTCCGCCTATACTAACCCTGAGCGCCTTGTCGTTAAGTTTGGTAAAAATATCATTGATGCTGAATTCGGCATCTGCTCCTCTCACTATGCCCGGGCCCCAGTCGAAATAAAAGCGTTGTTTGCCCCAAATACCCTTTAAGGTAATACCTTTCCATGGGTTCACTTTAACATTTAGTCCGTCCAGCGAATTGTCCAATCCAAGGCTGGGGTCTTGCCAGGTACGGTACACCAGGCCGGAGCCAAACTGATCGTAGGAGTTGCCCACAGTAATTGTGAATTTATCCTTTTCGAACGAAACAAAGCGATACGGGATACCAATACCCTTGTAACGGGCATCGTAGCCCTGAAGGGGATACAAATAATTTTCAAAACGGAACCCGGCAGAAAACGGACCGTTGGTGTAATTAATGTTTGCAAAGGCATTCATCAGCACTTTCTGAGGCACGTCGGGGGCGCCAATCATAGAATCTTTGTTATAATACATCCCGTCGAACTGGAAATTTCCGCTGATCTGGCTGTTTTTCAGAAATTTCTCAACGCCCTGTGCCCGGGCCGGACTATTAGAAAAAAAACAAAAAATAATGACAACGATGACAAAAGCATATTTGTATCTCATAAATACTTTCTTAAATTAAACCTTGTATTGATCTTTATTCAGCATCAAGGGATTCGCCCTTGGCAACTTTTCTGACGATGTTTATCAGTTCGAGTTCACTTCCCTGCGAAAAGGAAGTGTGCTGCCAGACTATTTCATTATTTCCGTTGAGCACAAAAGTATGCGGGATCAGGTTCACATTCATCCCTCTTTTGAAGTCGCTGTTAACATCCAGATATACTTCATAATCCCAGTTTTTGCCATTAACGTAAGGGCTTACGTTGCGCGATGTTTTCGAATCATCGATAGATACGGCGATCAGTTTCACCCCGGTTTCTGCCTGCCAGTCTTCATATACATCGGCAATTGTGGTAAGTTCATTTACACAAGGTTTACACCAGGTAGCCCAAAAACTAATGATTATTGGTTTCCCGTTGTTAGAAATGTCGGCGGTATTAAAAGTTTTATTGTCGAGTGTTTTTAATTCGACCGAAGGTATTTTTTTCAATCCTACAGGATTTGTAAGGGGTTGGTCTTGCGCAAAAACTAAGATAGCGCAAAATAAAAAAATGAATGCAAAACTGATGGTTGATTTCATTGACTTAAAGTTTTAAAGGACAAATTTACCATAAATAAACAAAAATCAGGCTATTTAATATTTGATGCGGTTAATTTTTTGTTAAACCTTGAAAAACGGCTTTTTTTGTATTATTTTTGTTCTATAGAATAAACTAATACTTTTTAACGTTAAATCTTTAAATTACTCCTATTAACATCAAAAGACAGCAACATGAAAAAAATAATACTACTCACCTTTGGACTTTTAATCCTTTTTTTTAACGGGAGCGCTCAAAATCTCACCCTATCGAAGAACAGTAATAGTGTTGCAAATGGCGACACGCTAACGTTTACAGGTGGGTTAACCACAACCATTGCAGCAATAGTTGATGTTAAAAACAATTCCGCCGACACGCTATCTGTTAAGTGTAAAAGAACGCATATCGATGTGATCCATGAATCGGAAAATTCCATTTGCTGGGGCGGATCCTGCTGGCCGATAACCGAATCTGTAACACCGGATCCTACGATTATGAATCCGGGTGCAACATCATCAGAGTTTTCCGGTGATTACAAAGCAAATGGTGTCGCGGGAATTTCTATTATCAGGTATACATTTTTTAATATATCCGATGCTAACGATACGGTGTGCTTCATTGCAAAATTCGTAAGCCTTGCAGATTTCGGATTAAATGAAACATCAAACTCCTTAATGATTGGAGGTGTGTATCCTAATCCAGCCGATAAAGCCTGTTTTATTGATTACATACTTCCCGTAGCAGAAAATAACGCTAAAATAATTATTACCGATATGGTAGGTAATGAAGTTAAGATAATTCCTGTGAAAGAAAAAGAAGGAAAAATGCGTATCGCGACATATGATATGCCGGAAGGTGTATATTTTTATTCGTTTATCATAAACAACAAAGCACATTACACTAAAAAACTTGTTGTTGCCCACCAGTAAGAGCATGGAGTTTATGCCAATAAAAAAAGCGCAGAGAGGCTGCGCTTTTTTTATGTTATCAGATTAACTGCTATTTTAATTTAAATTCTTTTTTGATCTTATCAACATAGTCAAGTTTTTCCCATGCAAAGAATTCTACTTTTTTGAAGTGCTTGATTTCTCCGTCAACTTTTTTGGATTTGGTTGTCCCGTTCTGATAATAAACTTCTACTTCTTCAAAGTGGTTTGTTCTTCCAAAATGTCCGTAGGTGGTTGTTTCCTGGAAAATAGGGTTTTTCAGGCTGAAGCGTTCCACGATGGCATAAGGGCGAAGGTCAAATATTTTTTCTACTTTTTTGGCAATTTCTCCATCCTTCATTATTTTTCCTTTTGCATCCTTAACTTT
>DAOQAF010000145.1:0-3024 GCA_035353775.1 Bacteroidales bacterium
TTATTCAATCATTTTTGGTAATTCATAAATAAAATCCAAATGGCTTGATGTGGCGTGCAGCCTTGCCAGATATCTGTTGATTTTTTCTTTGTAATCAACCAGGTAATCCTCGTGCATTTTTTTTGTTACCAGGGTGATCAGGCGCTTTGTCAGCAGTCCTGTCTTATAATCAAAGGCTGTGAAACAGGTGCCGAACATATCTTCGGGGTACGCATAAGCTTCCTGAAGCACATACACGAGCAGGTCGGCTTCGAGGTTTTTGTTTTTACAGACTTTTGCAAATTCATTGATACGCTTTATACATGCGCTCAACATATTTGCCAGTTGCAGTTGTTCCGAATAGCCTCTGTAACCTTTGCAAAAAAGCCTGTCGAGGTCGGTAATTGCCTGCCGATACAAATCTTTTTCGCCCGACTCTTTATCGACATAGTTTACCAGCATAAAATCGTAAAAACTTTTATCCCTTGCAGCGGCTTTTAATACCAGCTTTTCCAGTTCTTCCCTGCTAAGGGTTTTAATTTTTTGTTTTATGTGATCATCAATTTTTGCCATCTATATTCCTTTCCTGATTTATTAATGGTTACTAACTGTTTTATAAATTCATACAACATTTCTTATATTTTTTCCCGCTGCCACATGGACAGGGAGCGTTTCGCCCGATTTTTGGCTCTTGTGGGCATACGGTGGTTTCAACTGGTGTATACTCATCATCAAAATCATTACTGTAACTTTCGTCATCTGTGTAACCTGCCCAGGTATTCAAAACATGGTCATAAAGTTCGAAAATATTTTTTAACTCTTTTTTATTATTTTTTTCTAAAGGATGCAACATCTCTTCCTCGACTTTTTTATAAACTCCGCAGATATCCACGGCAACGTAGCCCTTGTCAAAAAGCGTTTTGATTATCGGGAGCAACTCATGCAGGTTGGCATCCATGGCATCGCATATTAACAGTCCGATGCAATCAGAATCAATCAGATTGTCTTCAATTCGGGCTTCAGAAAATCGACTAAACACATCAGAAAAAATTTCAATAATCTCATTTCTTCTTTCAGGATGATGGAGGGCTATCTGGCATAAGGCCTCTGAAACAGATGTTTTACAATAAGTTTCGATATTTGGCTGAACCAGGAATTTGCCGAGTTCTGATGTTTTATGAAACCCCAGACCATAAAAACATTGCCATACCGTTGCTGTAATGTGGTCGCCTATCCAGAAATCCAAAAAATCATCATCATATTCCAGGAAAGAAAAAATCTCAGATAAACTGTTGGTTGAATTAATTTCTTTCAACAGAAACATAGCGTGCAATACAAATGTGTGTGTGTCTTCCTGCCAGCCGATATGTTTAAAATACGTGTACCGTTTTACCGCATCTTCAAGAATTTTTTCAAGGTCGGCAGCAAGCGAATAGTGAGGTATTTCAAGTATTTGATGAAGTTTTTCGTGAGGAATGTCGAGGCCATATTCATAAAGATACTGAATTTCCGGATGGGTAAAAGAAGGGGCAATACTGTATTCTGTTTCGGGAGGCTGTTTTGAGGAGGCAGGCAATATTTTGTTTTTTTGTTCTTCCAGCCAGCGCCCGGCAGCTGTTTTAAGTCTTAGTGTACATATAAATTTCAAAGCAGAATCCGTATCGGGGTGATCGGGCGCTATATCCTTTAATAAGTCGAAACGATTTTCGGCAAGTTCGAGATTCTCAATTGCAGTATAATAACGAACACATACTAATAAAAAACCGGTAATTTCTGCCAGGTGAAACAAGTCGCGTTCGGGATACAATTGTTTAATTTCCATGGCTTCGCCTAATACACCAGGTACTTTTTCAAATTCTTTATTATCTATGAATATATTTGCCTGATTAAGCAAGCCAAATAAGTAATCGGGGTGTTCGGCAAGTATCCACTGGTTAACTTCCAGAGCCTTTTGGTAGTTGCCTTGCGCTTTGTAGGCTGCCGATAAATAATTTTTTAGCTGGGGTACGCCTGGATATTGAAGAATAAGCTGTGTAAGTTTGTCAACTACTGTTTTATTTTTCTTGTCCTGGCTTTCATAATACAACGATTCTAACTGCCTGAACAGTTCGGGGCTAATGCCAAACTTTTTGTTCTGAAATTCCGGGTCGGTAGTGATGTTGTACCCGCTGATTTTAAACTGTTCTCCCATAATTATCGTAATTTATTTTATCTTATTAATTTTCCTTCAAATGCTTTTTTAAGTATTGACTGCCGCAGCGCCTCACTCTGCTGGAGGCCGTTGGTTATAGTTTCTTCTATCTTATCGCAAACGGTGAGGCGGCTTTCTAATTCGTCAACGATGAGTTGTTGTTCTTCGAGTGAACAAAATGGAAATTCAAGAGAGTTTAAAATTGTTTGATTAAGAAAAATTCTTGAAGAGCCTTTGCAAAGGTCAAAAACTTGTTGCCTTACTCTACCACCTTGAAATAAATAAACAAAATACTTTGGATAAATAACATCTTGGTTCAGTCTAACCCTTATAAGATTAGTTGAAATTATTGCGTTCTCCATCCTTTTTGGCAATAAGCAAATTTCACCGACTGTTCCAGAACGAGAAATAATGATATCATTATCTTTTACTCGAAAGTTTTTCAATTCAAATGCCTTTTCATTTGTAATAAATATTTTATTCGGCATTTGAAAAATACCTTCTCCAATATTTTCAATTCCTAAAACAGGCACTCCATTTTTTTGATGCTCACTTTTTTTAAGCATTGTTCCAAAAGGGCCAGTTGACATTCCTTTCTTTTTATCTGCAAGCAGAACATCAATCTTAACCCATTTCCACCCCTCTGGCAATTCATTTTGTATTCCGTATTTTTCTTTTTCTTCGGCAGCAAGGGAGGCGGTGGTTACGACTTTGGAGCGGTGGTTTCGACTACGCTCAACCACCGCTTTGTTTTGCTCAGCCACCGACGGGAATATTGGGCGGCTACTGAGCGTAGTCGAAGTAAGACGCCCTTCAAAAGCCCATTTCAACAAACTCTGCCGGTACACTTTTAA
>DAOQAF010000145.1:3124-6379 GCA_035353775.1 Bacteroidales bacterium
TTCAAGCTGTTCGCCATATTATTGCATCAAATAATTTATAATTACACCGGTAAGTATGGCTATGGCATAGCTCATCATGGTGCCAATAAGCACATACTCGCTTTTTAAGGGGGAGTTTTTGTCGGCAAAACGAATAATGCTTTTACCGGTTATAAGAAACCCAATGGCTTCGTATTGATTTAATAATACCAGTGTGAGGATAATAATGCGTTCAAATATTCCAATTATTTTACCACCGCTGTCTATTTTATTTTCGTCGCCGGCATCCTTGTTTTGTGATTTGGTGGCAAATCCAATAAGGTATCCGGCCGGATATATCACCACCAGATAACCTGTAATTATTAATATCTGGTTGTAATTTGTAATACAATTTAATAAATTTTCAATAATGGTAATTCCGATATTACAATATATCATCCAGGCGATGAGTATTACAATAAAATGCATAGCCTGATCAGCCAAAAACACCTTAGTGCGGGAAGCGGTTTTATTTTTGAAAAATGGTTTTACACCATCAATTATGTAATGCGCAGCAGACACAATAACCGCCAATAACCACGACCACGTTAAAATGAGGTTAACAATAAAAATAAGGGAAATGTGCAACAGTATGTGCCGGTTATTCCATTTTTTTTTGTCAGCGGTACCGTTAGTTTGTAACATAAAATCCCCGATAATGTGAGCCATTATCAGCTGTATAAATACAACCCCTTGTTCCGTTGTAAAGAAAAATATTTTATCCATAGATGGTTTCAAATCTTTTTATCAAGGTTTCGATGGCGTTCCATCCCGCTGCAATTGACCTTTGGTTAACTGCGGATTGTTTAATTTTCAAAATATTGGCGATTTTTATTTCAGTATATCCTAAAAGTTTCAGATAAATGACTTCACATTGCATTGCAGTTGCAGTTGAAATAATATTATCAAGTAAAATAATTTCTGTTTCAAGTTCTGCATTATGGTCATCATCTGTTCCAATGATGATGCTTTGTCTGGTTGATTTTATTTTATCCAGATTGGCCCCTGATATGTTAAAGGCAACTCCGTCGGATGTAGCAATAGATTTCATTTCCAGTTCAACACTTCCTATCCCAATCGAGATGCGGGTATCAACCATATTTAATGAAATTATTTTAGCTGTTTTAATATTCAGGTTTTTCCGATTGTACATATCAAATATTTCAGAGGGGTTCAAGCTCTTAATAAAGGTTTTTATTATCAGCGCAACTCTCATCGATTGAACAGGCTCTTGTAGTAAACATTGAAAGCTGTCACCTCTGTACATTTCGCTTTTCATTTGAAAATCTTTATTCCAGATTTTTAAAGCGCTCTTAATGTTCTTTATGAGCCATTCTTTTTCTTCGGGTTTTAATTTGCCCGATTGTATAATGTCACCGGTAATTACTGCTTTTTTCATTTTGCATATATAAGGTTAAAACCTAATAATCGGCAAATATAAGGAAATAAACTTATAATTATTCAATATTAGCTTAAAAACTTATAATTTAAATTATATGTATCCGTGGATGGCATTTCTTTATATGCTTTTCCTTCGAGCATGCTTCCTGCTTTCTTTTTGTTTGTTCCGCCCCATTGTTTAAAGTAAAAAGCAACATTCGCTTTTTGACATTGTTCCTTAATATCAACAACCCATTCTTCCTTCATGGGCCTGGGTGTGCGGCCACTTTCGCCGCCAACAATTACCCAATCGATACTTTCGAGATTTAATGCCGGTATTGGACTCAACAGTGGTTCGCACGATAAAAATTTCACCCGCGCACCGGTTTGTCTTAACAGCTCAATACGATTTGTATGATTTTTATCTTCGACGGTCACTCCCATCCAAAGGTTGTGCGGCCATTCCAGCCAACCTTCACTATCGTAATACCTCAGCACATCGGCACGTTTCGTCAACACCTGAAATACATGCTGCGGGTTTTCTTTAATTACAGCAAAAACTTTCTGAATGAATTTTACAGGAACGTCTTTATGAAAAAGGTCGCTCATGGAGTTGACAAAGATCATTTTTCCTTTTCTCCAGGTATAGGGCTCATTCAATACTTCAGGGTGCATGGTAAGTTCAAACCCATTCCTGTATTTTTCCTGTCCCATGGCTTTCAGTCGCCTCGCCATATTTTCGGCATAGCAAAACTTGCAGCCTGCCGAAATCTTAGTACAGCCTGTGATGGGGTTCCAGGTGCTTTCCGTCCATTCTATTTTGGTGGTTGCCATGTTAAACTGTTTTAATAATCTGTTTTGCAATTTTATATGCACTTTCGTTGTTCGATGCAAATACAAAATGAAATATGGGTACATCTTTCGTGTTGACCAAACATAAAGGCTTTTCAGTGACATATTTCCATATGGTACCTAATCGGCTGGCATACAAATCTGCAATTTTCTGTATGGGTTTTTTTACTTTTTTAATACTTTCTTCTTCTCCAAATAAAGTCGCTTGAGTTTCTTTACGATAAAAGTATTCTTTTATTTCTTCTTCACTTAACCCGAAAAAAGACTGAAGTTTTAACGAATGTTTCAAGTTGCAATGTTTATCCAGCAGCCTATTTACAATTACGCCAGTTGGTATAAGTATCCAAATGTCTGAGCGTGTATCTTTAAGGGTTTCAATAGATTTCCAGTCAATTTGCATCCCAAAAGGATCAAGCAAAACCAATGATGCAAAAGCGTTTTTGTTTTGCTTCATAGCTTTCGATAAATCTAAAATGTGTTTATTACAGTCTCCGGATCGATATTGAAATGGATTCTCTTTTGTTTTTTGAAGTTCACAAAGTTTATTTTCAAGTTTTTTCAGCGACTCCTCTTTTGTATCTATAAAATAATGGAAATCGAATGAGAGATTGTTTGACAGAGTTAAAACTCTTTCTGCTGCACCTTTATAAAGTTTTTCATCTTCTTCAGTAATCATTAATTGCTGGTATAATTGAGATGTGCTTTTACACTTTTTTTCCCCACTACCTGCAAAACCGTCGAAATATATGGTTTTCCAGTAGGGATATTTCTTCATAATAGTCAAATAAGCTGAAACATATTTCCCAAAAGCATCCAGTTTTTTCTCTGTCCATTTTCCGCCCCATTCAGTTTGTGGCTCTTGTACAATATTTGAATTTTTTTTCATGCTGCTAAGACTTCATTTAATTCACTTATTAATTCTTCGGTTTTATCTCCAAATAATTGCCACATTTTGCCAAGCCCGCCCAAAGCATTAAAAGGGCTGAGGTCAAAATCATCCCTGGC
>DAOQAF010000146.1:0-2372 GCA_035353775.1 Bacteroidales bacterium
ATCATATCAAGGATTTTGTTGATGCGCTCTTTGCGTTTGAAATTGCCCAGTAAACATTGGCACAATTGCGCGGAATATCCAATAATCATGAATTTTACTATTTTTGAACTTTTTAAGATGCTTAAAAGCTTCCCTTTGCGAGTGCAAAGGGGTCGCTTGAACGCGCTGCGGGTAGCATTGCAGGAACATTTTTTCATAGACAGGGTGGTGCGTATCTGTAAGTTTTTTATCTTTGTAATAGTAAGTGCGGTAAAACGGCAACGCTACCCAGCAGCTATCCGTTATGCATAAGTATAAAACAAACAGAAAAAATTGACAAACGCATCACTAACTTTAGTAAAGCGCATTCAAAAACAAATTACTAAATTTGATCTGACTAAAGAAGATTTGGGTTTTATAGTTAATTGATTATAAAGTATTTGAAAATACGTTAGTCAGAATAAAAAAAATGACTTAAGAATAATGAACCACATTAAAATAAAGAAATATTGAAAAATAACATTTTACTTTTTGCAATTTTAGCAATTCTGACATTCAAAAATCAAGCACAAACAGTAACTGACGTTGACGGTAATGTATATAATACTGTAATTATCGGTGGTCAGAAATGGATGAAAGAAAACCTGAAAGTAACCCGCTACCGAAATGGTGTATCAATCCCCAATTTAACTTCACCTGCATCCTGGACGAATAACACCATAGGAGCAAGGTGTTATTACAACAATGACTCTTCCGCAAATGCCTCCGTGTATGGTGCATTATACAACTGGTATGCAGCCAATGACTCTAACGAAATATGTCCGTCAGGCTGGCATGTACCAACGAATACGGAATGGAATATTATGGAAAAATATATCGACCCTACTGTTGATACCACAGCTTTTGGATTAACAGGGACTGATTTCGGAGGAAAGCTCAAAGAAACGGGAATAACACATTGGACGACACCGAATACCGGCGCTACTAATAGCAGCGGTTTTAGCGCCCTTCCGGGAGGCTACCGATATATATATGCTTCGTATACCGATATTGGAAACTATGGTTATTGGTGGTCGGCAACAAGCTATGATTCGACAGGAGCATGGGATAGGCTTCTAAGCTATGATAATTCTCAGGTATATCGCTATTATCATGATACAAGGCTTAGTGGTTTTTCTATTCGCTGTATTTGCGATAAAGAAACAGATATTTATGAAACCCCCTATCACGGGAAAATAGAAATATTTCCTAATCCTGCATTAAGTAAAATTAATATTGTGATTACCGAAAAGCAAATTGTAACAGCTCAGATTTATAATATGATTGGCGAACAAATTTCAAAAACAATTTTGATAAATGGAACAACCATTATTGACATTGGTTATTTGTCGAAAGGAATATATATAATCAAACTGACTTGTGACAATTGGAATGAACAGCAGAAAATAATAAAAGAATAATATACAAGGCATAATAGATAAGGCTTCGTGTGGCGTAGCCTAACATGAAGCCGTGTTGCACGAAAGCCCATCCGGCTGGGAGTTTCAAGCAAAAAACGAATTATGGATTTTCAAAGATTTTACTGCAGTTTGCTATGGTACCGCCAGCTTTTAGTCTCAGCTTTATTCGCCCCAGCCCTACTTTATCCTTCTCAGAATATTTACTTCCTCGTTGCTTAAGAAACGATATTTTCCGCGGGGAAGGTCTTTTTTGGTCAGTCCGGCAAAAACAACCCTGTCAAGTTTTACCACCTCATACCCCAGACTCTCAAAGATGCGCCGTACGATGCGATTTTTGCCTGAGTGGAGTTCGATACCTATTTCCTTTTTGGTATCGCCATAAGCGATGGCATCTACTTTAATAAAGCCATCCTCCAGTTCGAGGCCGTCAACGATCTTTTGCATATCTGTCCCGGAGAGCGACTTATCAAGTTCGGCCTGATAAATTTTTTCAACCAGGTGGCTCGGATGCGTGAGTTTTTTTGTCAACTCGCCGTCGTTAGTGAACAACAAAAGCCCGGAAGTGTTTTTATCAAGGCGTCCCACAGGGTAGATCCGTTCTTTGCAGGCATGTTTGATGATCTCCATCACGGTTTTGCGTTCCTGCGGATCGTCGGTAGTGGTGATGTAGCCTTTGGGTTTGTTAAGCAAAAGATACTGGTTTTGCTCACCGCTTAAGGTCTGGTTGTTGAATTTGACCACATCGCCGGGCATTACTTTTGTCCCGAGTTTGGTAATTATTTTTCCGTTGATGGTGATCACTCCGGTTTCTATCAGCGTATCAGCTTCGCGGCGTGAGCAGATACCTGCGTTGGCAATAAATTTATTCAGGCGTATCCCGTTGGTTTCCGAAAGGTCGCGGAACGAACGGCGTTTTTCGTAGGTGTTGTCCTT
>DAOQAF010000146.1:2472-6245 GCA_035353775.1 Bacteroidales bacterium
CCTCAGTTTTCCGGTTTTCCCTGGTGCGGGTGTTTTTTTTTGGTGCTGTGTTACCGGATTTTTTCATAGATTAAAATTTTCAAAGAGTTGGATAAAAGGCGTCTTCAATGTGGTGTATGTGCAAGGGATACGACGGCAAAATTACGGAAATTATGTCAAAGCGGGCTTCTTTTGTGCAATTATTTTTTTCGATATAGGCATTTGCCGCGCGGATCAGAAAGCGCTGTTTTTTTTTGGTAACAGCTTCTTCGGGTTCGCCATAGATCATGTTGCTGCGGGTTTTTACTTCAACAAAAACAAGGTGAGTATCTGTTTCGGCGACGATATCAAGTTCGTCCTTTCCGTAGCGCCAGTTGCGGGCAAGTATGTGAAACCCCTTGTCTGCAAGGAACTGAGCCACGAGATTTTCTCCTTCTTTCCCCAGATCGTTATGTTCTGCCATATCAATTTTTTAAGCTCAAAGTTATAGCTTTTATTTTTTTATTATCACCTACCAAATGTTATTTCGGGAATATTAGCGTTTAAATAAATTGTTTCGCTATTTCTTATTTACTTTGCCCCATGAAATACCGCTTTTTTATATTTGTTGTACTGTTGCTCGGGTTTACTTTGGCAACAAAAGCACAGCACCTTGTTTCGGGCAGGATCACCGATTCTGTCACCGGGGCGCCACTGGCCTTTGTCAATATCCTTGTCAACAATGATGATTACGGCAGCACAACCGATATAGACGGAAAATTTTATTTCAAATCCAGTGTTCCGGTAGCCTCACTGACCTTTACTTTTGTCGGGTATCATCCGCTGACCATAGATATCGGCCCGAAAGAAAAATACCTGCATATCGCGATGGTGCGTAAAAACATTGAACTGAGCGGCGTCGTCATATATCCGGGCGAGAACCCCGCACATGCCATCATCCGTAAGGTTCAGGAAAACAGAAAACTCAACGACCCGGAAAAAATACCTTCGTTCCGGTATCATTGTTACAACAAGGTTGTGGCAGAATGGTATCTTGATAAGACAAAATATGCCATCAGCAGCGACCCGCAATCAAAGCTCAGGAATGACAGCACTTTTCTGCGGTTGAACCAGCTGGCGGAGGAACAATACATTATGATGATGGAATCGTTTTCGGAGCGAATCTTTCTTGAAGGTAAAAGTCAGGAAAAGGTTCTGGGGACAAGGGTTTCAGGGTTTTCCGATCCCAACTTTTCTTCGCTGGCCACCGACATACAGCCTTTTTCCTTTTATACTGATTTTATTACTTTGTCGCTTACCGATGTCAAGGATTATCTGAATCCCATAAGCAATGGCAGTATCGGGCGCTATAGTTTTCTGCTCGAAGACACGATGTATAGCGGCGCCGACAGCGTATTTGTGATTTCGTTCAAACCGATGAAAGGAAAGAATTTTAATGCCCTGAAAGGTGTTTTATACATAAATTCCAAGCGGTATGCCATACAAAATGTGATCGCTCAACCGGCCGAAGAAGGTTTGTGGTCAATAAAAATTCAGCAGATGTACACATTTGTTGACAACAGGTACTGGTTTCCGCAGCAGTTGAATTACGACTGGTTGTTGCCAAACTACCCATCCGAAAAAGTGGGCGTGGTGATGCGGGGAAGAAGTTATATTTCTGAGGTAAATTTCGATGCTGAAAATAAAAACAAGGATTTTGGCGCGAGCAAGATTGTTTTTGAGGAAGGCTCTGGAAAAAAGGACGAGAACTTCTGGAAAGGCCACCGCCAGGATACCCTGACCCAAAAGGAGCAGAAGACTTATGTTAAGATGGATTCTCTGGGGAAAAAAAACAAATTCGATTATTATCCGAATGCTATTGAAAAAATTCTTGAAGGATATATACCCCTGAGCATTTTCGACCTTTCTCTGATGGATTTGTTTAATTACAACAACTTTGAAGGAATCAGGGTGGGACTGGGCTTCAGGACAAATAAAAAAATGTGCCGTTGGTTTTCACTCAGCGCTTTTGGCGGTTACGGTTTCTGGGATAAACAGTTCAAATACGGCGGCGGGCTGGAATTCAACATATCAAAAAAACATGAAATCTTTCTTGGGGCCGGTTACATGAAAGACCTGGAAGCCCCTGGAATGACAGACCTCCATGAATACCGCAATAATTCATACTGGAATGAATATCTTGTAAACAGAATTGATTATGTAGAACGGCTGAAAGCCTATTTTAATTTCAGAACCCTGCGTTACGCACAGATCGGGATATCGGTCCTGCACGAGAACCGGACACCTGTTTATCCTTATTTGTACACTCCATCTTCAGCAGATACTTTTGCCGGAAACACTTACAAATTCAGTGAAGTTAAGCTGGGCATACGGTATGCTTACGATGAAAAACTTATCGATGCTTTTGATAAACGATATTCTCTGGGAACGAAATACCCGGTGCTGTATCTCACGTATGTGCATGGTTTCAGGGGCTTGTTTGGCGGCCAGTTCAATTACGACAAGCTGGAATTTGCCCTTGAAAAAGAATTCATGATAAGACATCTGGGGAAAACAGGCCTTCTGCTTGAAGCCGGGTATATATGGGGGGAAACGCCCTATATGAAACTTTTCAAAGGCAAAGGTTCTTACAGCTCGAGTTATGTTTTCTATTTCAGAAATTCGTTTCAGACGATACGGGTGGATGAGTTTGCTTACGACAAATATGTGGCATTTCACTTCCGGCATTCTTTCGGAGGTTATTTGTTCAAAATTAAAAAATTCAAGCCGGAGCTGAGTATATTCCAGAGTGTGCTTTATGGAGAGCTTTCGGATAAAAGCGCCCATCCGGAAAATAATTTTTTCAGGGTTCCTGATAAGTGGTTTTTTGAATCAGGGCTGATCGTTGACAATCTTGTCCGTCTAAGGTTGTTGAATCTTGCCTACCTGAAAATGGGGGCGGGGGTATTTTACCGCTATGGTTATTATTCTTATGAGGATCCTCTGAAAAATTTCGCTTTTAAACTCAGTTTCAAAATTTCGGGGAGCAGGTAATGCCGATAAAATAATAAGCTGGTCTGCTGCCGTTTTCTTCAACAACCCGGACTATCTGCAAATGCACTTTGGTGCATTTTTTCGGTGATAGAGATTTTTATAAAAAAAAGACCACCTGTTTATGAGGCGGTCTTTTTTAAAAATCGGTTATAAGATCAGAACTCTACCACAAACTCAACGCGGCGGTTTTTGGCACGGCCGGCAGAAGTATTGTTATCTTCCACAGGTTTTGTTTCGCCATAACCGAATGACTTCATGCGATCTTTTTCCACGCCTTTGTTGACCAGGTATGTCATAACGGCAGCGGCACGTTTCTGCGAAAGTACCATATTTGATGCATCATCACCAACATTGTCGGTATGCCCGTTGATGAGCAGGTTGTATTCCTTGTTTTCTTTCATGATCTTGACCACATTGTTCAATATCGGGAAGGATACCGGGCGTATGATGTCTTTACCTGTTTCAAACTCGATGCCCTGTAATGCTTTTTTGAATACTTCCTTTACTTCCTGTTTAACTTCGGGGCATCCTTTGTTGGCAGCAATACCTTTTACATCGGGGCATTTATCAAGATAGTCGGCGATACCGTCACCATCCCTGTCGGGGCAGCCATCAAGATTGGCAAGGCCTTTTACATCGGGGCATTTATCTAAATAATCAACAACGCCGTCGCCATCGGTATCCAGCGGACAACCTTTGGCATCCACTTTTACTTTTTCGGGTGTGTTGGGGCATTTGTCGTTATTGTCGATAACACCGTC
>DAOQAF010000147.1:0-5675 GCA_035353775.1 Bacteroidales bacterium
GGCAGGGGAACACATTCACCTAAACTATCTATCAACTCCCCCTCTTACTCGTAAGAGGGGGCGGGGGGGAGATACAGAAACAAGTGCGAACTACGAACTGCGAAAAGCCTGCCCCGAAGGACACCGCTGTTAGTTGAAATAATCAGAATGAGGCGGGCACAGGGAGAGATATTCCCCGGGAGTGTAACCGGAAAGTGTCTTGAAATCTTTGATAAGATGCGATTGGTCGTAATAACCACCTTCGCAGGCTAACGAAGTCAGGCTGGTGGCGGGGTTGGTCTCCAGGATGTGCAAAGCCCGCTGAAAACGGATAGTCTGGGAGAACTCTTTGGGATTAGCTCCTACGTATTCGGAGAACTGGCGGGTGAGCTGTTTGGTACTCAGACAGGCGGCATCGGCCAGCGAAGCAATATTCGTCTGACCGGAATCTATCAGCCGGATCGCCGCCTCTATCCGTTTCAGCTTGTATTCAGCCAATCTCGTGCATCTCTTCAGCAGAAACTGTTCTATCAGGAGCATACACTGACTGTCGTCTTCGGCGCTGATCACCGAGCTTTCCAGGATGGCCAGTTCCTTGTCTTCCATGTCACCGGCAGTCAGGCGGAGGTCGAATACCCTGTCTGCCGGCAGAGGAAAGAACGCCCTGATCCCGGCAGGACGGAAGACGACCACGATCATGTCCACCTGTCCCCGGTACTTCAGATCGGCAAACGTCTTCTCATGCCCGCTGAGAAAGACCCGGGGATGAAGTTCATTCTCCCGGACGGATAACAACCGATTCCCCCGGTGAAATATCAGGTTCATCATCCCCGTGGGCACCGTCCGTACCCCGGAGGCAGCATCACCGGTGGTCTTCAAGTGCCAGTAATGTTTCACGTATGGTGCAAGGATGGATGTGGGGCGTATGATCCTGAATTCTTCCATGGAATAAAACCGTTGGGCAAAGATATGGAATAAAGATCACTGATTCCTTCGGGTTTTCAGATAGTAATAAAAATTATTTCATATATTTATCCCCTCTTTGGTATAACGATAATATCCCTTGTCTGACCTGTATAGAAGAAGTCTGATTGTGTGTGTGTCTGAATAAATTTAACAAACGTAACCAGATAGTGAATGATTCCGGTATCCTGTGTGAAAACATTCCCGGTCATGGATCCGAAACAGCACAAACGGAAAATAGGAAGCAGTTTCTTTCGAAGTAGCTTATCGGTAATTTTCAAAAACAGCTGACTTATGACAAGTAGACAACATGAAGAATTAGTCCGCGAGCATTTTCGCAGAAAAGGGTACGTGGTCGAAACAACGCCGGATTGCGCCGGCTTACATGTAAGTATGTTTGCAAAAAAGGAAAAAGTAAGGTTAGTCATCCAGTGTATAAATTTTACCAGCCCCAGAGGAGAAATAAACCGGAGAATGATCATGGAGCTATATGGGGCCAAAGAGTATTTCGGTTGCCAAAGAGCCATTATTGCCACTGACCGGATGTTGAGCCCGGCCGCTGCCGCAGTGGCCGTAAAATTAAAAGTTGACATATTCTTAACCAAAGGTTTATCTAAATCGATACCGAAAATTTTAACAACAGTCGTCGACACCTCCTTTGAGGGCATCTGGGAAAAATACATTACTCCATTGCCCGGGAAAACCATCATGAGACAAGGTTATAAGACCGCAAAAATTCTGAGAGTTGATGAGAGTGGTGTTGATCGGTTGGTGTCACCGGGGAAAACAGTAAAAATTGAATCAGAGGTTCTCCGAAAGGTTGTTAATCAGCTGTTGACTGACGGATTGGTGACAAGAGATGAAATTACGGCCGCCTATTCAGCTGATGTGTCTAACGACGTTATCCTGATTTTGTCGCGGGTGTCCTTTTTTACCCTGACGAAAAAACCCGTCGGATTGAAGTATACGAGATTGAATAGATTACAGAGAAACAGTAAAAATAAAAGCCTGAAGCAAACTGGAACTTTTGGGTTGATGGACCACGAGATTGAATAGATTTTTCTATTTTAGAAACAAAAAATCAAGACGATGAAAACTTTTCGTAGTGATGTTTCAAATAAGGAATTTCCGGTTTCCGAAAAAGTATCGGCCAAGACAATCAGGCATTCCATCCTGGATTTAATTCAGAAGGATAACCCTCAATTCACCCATGAAAGTTTCCTTTCTCAGAGCGAACTGAACAAATACAGGGAAAAAGCCATTTCGGATTATCTGGTGAAAGAAGTCGGGGAACTGAATGAACTGGAAAAGACGGTGTTGACTTCAGTAACGAATAAAAGTACCCTGACAGATAAAATAGAGGGCGACGAGAAACAGATTTTAACAGCTGGTCAACTGGTTGCTGACAAAGTGGCGGCCTTCGGCGGCAGCTGGACATTTATTATTTCATTTGGCGTATTTATTTTCATTTGGATCTCGATCAACATATTCTGGCTTATCAATAAAGCATTTGACCCTTACCCGTTCATCCTGTTGAATCTGATTTTGTCGTGTCTGGCTTCATTACAGGCTCCGGTGATCATGATGAGTCAGAACCGGCAGGAAGAAAAAGACAGGGAACGGTCTAAAAAAGATTACATGATCAACCTTAAATCAGAAGTAGAGATCAGAACCCTTCACGAAAAAATTGATCATTTTATCATGGACCAGCAGCAGGAACTGCTGGAGTTGCAAAAAATCCAGATAGAGATGATGAACGATATATTAAAAGAAGTTGAAAAGAAAGGTGTTAAATGAAAACTTTCATCCGAAATTGATTTTTTAAACTTTCAATAAAAACCGGTTTCATGGAAACATTAAATCTGAAGGAGCTGATTCATACCGTTCGTCAGGAATTAATCGATTCCGAGAATGAACGCAAGTCGAAAGGCCTTGACCCGTTGTTTAAAGTCGATAATCTGAAAATCGAGGTGAATTTTGTCGTTGAGAAAACGAAGAAGACGGGAGGTAAATTGGGCATAAAGATTATTGATATAGGCCATGATGTGACGTATTCAAGCCAACAAGTCCATAAAATTGTGTTAGAGTTAAAAACCTGTGAATTGGAGGATGTTGATAGTGGTCTTGAACCGGGTGTTTTTCCCATTCCTCCGGAGAAGATTAAAACCCGAAGTGGCTTACCATGGGGCGGTTTGCCCGGATCCAGACCGGGAATTGTTCCCAGGATCAATATTCCCGGGATGCGGCCCGGATTTACTCCTGATGCAATGCCGGGGAAAACCAGGGGGAAAACAAAAGAATGAAGATGAATGACAATGAAGTGCCCAACAAATGCGCATGAAAGGCTTGTTGAAAATTTCCGGCAAACAATTGATGTCAGAATAAAAAAAGTTGTATGTTTGAAATGGGAGTTAATGGTTAAGTGCAAGTCTATAAAGACAGCATAAATTATAGACAATGAGAACAACGCATAATATTGCAGTTTGTGTATACGGTTTATTTTTAATATTTCTCAAAGATTATATTCCTGATTATTTAAAAGAAGGATCATCGATACTTTTTGCAATTTTGGGACTTTTACTAATAATTGGTAATCTTTTTTTCTTGTTTTATGATTATGATGCTAAAGAGGTAAAAAGTTTCGAAAAAATAGCATCCACGCAAAATGGTGGGAATTACCTGGAAGTTTGTTTTTTGATTTTCATAACAGATACGGATCCAATTCATCCTTTTGGGACAATTGTATTCTTGACAATCACAATTTTCTTATTAATGTTTTGTTTTTGGGCTATACTTCGAGATATGATTATAAAAAAGGTTTTCATTTCTCTAGTGATTGTTGCGCACCTTATATTTGGGTACTTTATGTTTTCTAAAAGTAAATGGAGTTTCACAAGATATTATGGTAATGAAATCATCGGTAGTTTCTGGGCGAAATCTGATTATAGAACAATATACTTAGTTAAACTTTATAAAGGTGATAGCAATAAGTTTTACCCTTTGCCTGCATTATTACATGTTTATTCTGAGGACAATGAAGATGATTTTGGATATGGATATCAAATGTGGACAGAGAAAAATGTCAGCGTGGAATATGTATTTTTTAGCAACGGAGGATATTTGATTTTTGATGATTGTAATTTATATCCTAATAATAAAGAGTATTGTATTGATCAAAATGGAAGTAGCTGGTATATCGAATTGACAGAGAAAAAATTAAATATTAGCAAAAGCAATTGAAAAGTTAGGATTAATGTGATTTATCAGTGGGACAGGGCATAAAGTTCCTTCCTTCTGAGAGACAAGCGAAATTGACCGAAATCCAAGGGAAATCCTCTGAAATATTTTAATTTCCATATTGCGAAATTTCATGCATCATATTGAAAACATAACATCTAATTGAAAAAGAAACGAAATGGAAATAAGATCACTCGGAAAAACTGACTTTGAAACAATTTTCATTGCATTTAGTCAAGCGTTCGCCGATTATGATATTCAACTTAAAGCCGATGAACTCAAAACCATGTTGAAAAGGCGCGGTTTTAACCCCGATTTATCCTTTGCTGCCTTTGAGGGGGAACAAATCGTTGCATTTACCTTGAACGGCACAGGCAGCTTTAATGGATTGAACATGGCCTATGATACGGGGACGGGAACACTGAAAGAGTACAGGGGTCAGGGATTGGCGACAAAGATTTTCAACTATTCTATCCCGTATTTGCAAGAGGCGAACATCCGTCATTATCTGTTAGAAGTGTTGCAACATAATACCAATGCGGTCTCCGTCTATCAGAAATTGGGTTTTAGCGTATCGCGGGAGTTTTACTATTTCGTTTGGAGTCCTGAAGAGATCAAAAATGAGATCAAAAACACGAATGCTCCTTATTCCGTAAAACCTTTTGACATCCATGAATACGGATCAATTGCTGATTTCTGGGATTTCTATCCTTCCTGGCAGAACAGTTTTGAATCCATCCGGCGGGCGAACGAGGACTTTATAAATCTGGGGGTATTTGCCGACAACCAACTCATCGGGTACTGCGTTTTTGAGCCTGCATCGGGAGATATCACCCAAATAGCCGTTGACAAAGCACACAGGAGAAAGGGCGTCGCTTCGTTGTTGCTTCACGAAGTCAGCAAACTCAATAAGAATACTAAAACAAAACTGATCAACGCCGATGTTACTTGTAGTTCCATGGTAAATTTCCTAAAGGCGAAAAATATTGCGATAACGGGGAAACAATTTGAGATGATAAAAAAACTTGGGTCATGACTGGTATTTTGTTGCTAAAGAAAAGACTAAGACAGGTGATCAATGGAGCCGTCTTCATCCTGCTGCTCCATATTTTACATTATTTGCATTCCAAAGGATTCAACTATGTAATTCATAGTTATTTTCCGACATTCATAACCGAATCTCCAACTTCCCATGTTATAATGATATTAAATCAGAGTATTGGAATTCTGATTTCAATAGTAAGTATCATCCTTTTCCTCCACTATAGTAAAAACAGGTCGGGTAAAATTATTCTTTTTATCCTGTCAGCTTTTGCATTGTTTGTACCGTTTAAAACATGCCTGGGGATTTGGATATTTTATACTTTTCATTTTTGCAATGCATCGGCTTATGAGATTACAACTCATCGATTATTTGTAATGTCGATTACTTTGTTGGTTTTACTATACTCGATATTTCCTATCTGCAAAATCACTCAAAAGTACTCTAAAGATCA
>DAOQAF010000148.1:0-5428 GCA_035353775.1 Bacteroidales bacterium
TACTCACAAACTCCACATAGGAATCAAGTACCATGTCGCGATGCACCAGATCAAGTACCACGCTGTTTTGCCCCGCTTCCTTAAACACATATTTGTGCATGCCGGCACGTTGGGTGGCAGTAAGTTCGACCAGAATCTGGTGTTTATCGAGTTTTACGGAATAATAAGCGGGGCTTGCCTTTTCATTTTTATGACTGAACGATGAGGCATAGGCATAATCTTTCAAATTAACAGTTCCGCTGACGGGCATCAGCAATATGTCGCCATAATCCGAGCATCCGGTGCCGCTGAGGTGGGTATGCGTAAAGCCATACATCATCTGGTCGGAATAATGATAGGCCGAACAGCCGTCCCATCCGGTGAGGCGTGTATCAGGGCTGAGCTGCACCATGCCAAAAGGCGCGGTGGCGCCGGGATACGTGTGCCCGTGTCCTCCTGTTCCGATAAAAGGATTGACATAAGCCGTGTAGTCTTTGTTTTGCGTAAAAACAACAATATTTATCGATGTAAGAAAGAAGAAAAGTAAAATAATTTTTTTCATAGAATCGGTTTAAGATGAATAAGCCCGGAGGGGCCAAATATGAATAGAAACTTCATAGTACATCCCTTGACCCCTGAGGTATCGAATAATAGGTCATCTTTTGTTATTAACATCAAACAATGATTTTATCCGTATCATCTTTTTAAGGTCATCCATGTTTTCAGTAGTCTTTGCCATAATGCTAATTGTTGATCCCGGCAGCATGTCGAAAAAATTATCTGAAAGCTGAATATCTCGGCTGGTGCAGTTTTCAAAGCTTATAAACACATTTTTCGCCAGTTGTTTTGTGCTGAGTTTTATTTCAAATCCCCCGGTTTGGCTTTTTATTTCATAACTGATCTCCGGATCTTCGAGGGCAAGGTCTTTCGGCTTTTTGAAATACAGAAAATTTTGTGAAACAATTTTATCATCTGCGACCACTTTTGCCGAGAGCACCATGGATTTATGCTGCGTTGCATCAGCCAGGATAAGCCGTTTATCGATATTTTCAATAACCTTGTTCATTCTTGGTTTTATGTTTACGAACCTCTTTTCTTCCCAGCGAATCTTTCCTTTAAAATCCATGATCTTTAATTCAAGTTGCGACGGCACAAAGTCTGTTTTGTCGGATATTATCCTGACGTCGATATTTTTTTCATTGTCGGTAAGCGTAACGAGAATATCGTTGTACGCTTTTTTTACAAAAAACTGCAAAGCCTTTTTATTGTGGTAATAATCCAAACCCGACCATGACACCACCGGCCAGCAGTCGTTGAACTGCCAGTACAACGAGCCCATACAGCGCGGCTTCGCATTACGGTGAGCCTCAATCGCGGTTTTAATTCCGTATGCCTGCAACAACTGGCTTACATAAATATAATCGTCCATGTTAGCGGGAACCTTGTATTCGCGCTGCATATACGTTTTTATAGTCTCATATCCTGTCGGGTGTTTCTGATGACATTTCATCGTTTCCGAATCCAGTGTCCAATCATCCTGTTTTGAAATTTTCTGAACGGTGCTTTTTTCCGGAAAAGCCTGAAATCCATACTCGCTCGCAAAACGCCCGACTTTTTTAGTATAATTTTCAAAAGGTTCCATTCCCCACCAAACTCCCCAGTAGTGCGAATCGCCATCGGTAAGGCTTTGACCCTTGCCCCACCCGTATTTCGGCGACGATGGCCAGTAAAACCTTCCGGAATCAGCCACATTGATAATATCAGGGATAACTTTTCTGAATAATTTCTGATAATTATTCCAAATCTCGGAACTGTCTTCAGCGCTGTATTTGTATTGTTCCTGCCATCCCCAGTTGTGCCAGCCTTCTTCAATTTCATTATTACCACACCACAAAGCCAGGCAGGGATGATTTCTCAAACGGATAACGTTCTGCTCCACTTCTGTTTTTACATTTTCCAAAAAAGCGCTGTCGCCCGGATACATGGCACAGGCAAACATCAGGTCCTGCCATACAAGAATGCCATTCTCATCGCACAGGTCATAAAAAATATCGTTTTCGTAAATGCCTCCGCCCCATACGCGCAGCATATTAAAATCAGATTCTTTCGCTTGCATGATCAACTCTTTATAATCATCAGCTGTTAAGCGAGGAATAAAATTATCCTGAGGGATATAATTGGCACCCTTTATAAATACAGGGACTCCGTTAAGTTTAAAATAAAATGACTCGCCAATATCATCTTTTTTATTCACCACCTCAATCGTCCTAATCCCTGTACGGACAATCGATTCGTCAAGAATTTTTTTTTCTTTAATAAGTTTTACAGCAAAATGATATAAATAAGCCTTTCCCAAACCGTTGGTCCACCACAACTCCGGGTTGTTTATTGTAAAACTTAAAGAAACGGTATTGCTTCCTTTTTTCAGATTTAGTTTTTTTGAAGCATAGGCCAAACCTGTCATTTGATCCTCAATTTTTATTTCCGATGTTTCTTCTCTATCAGAAAAAATAGTTGTCATGACTGTAAGCGTTGCCATTTCTTTGCTTACTGAATTTTGCAACACCTTCACATTATCAATCTTAGCCTCACTCCATGATTCAATATATACAGGCCGCCATATGCCGCAGGTAACAAGGCGCGGCCCCCAGTCCCAGCCAAACTGGTACTGCGCCTTGCGTACAAAAACTTTTTCGTCGCCGGGCAGAGTATATGACATGCCGGCAGATTGTTCTTTGCCCTTAGTTACGGCTGATTCAAAAACAACCCTCAATTCGTTGCTGTCTTTTTTTAATAAAGAATTGACTTCGGCGCTCCACCGGCGAAACATATTATCAGCGGTGATTACAAGATTGTCATTCAGATAAACCCTCGCATAGGTATCCAGGCCTTCAAACACTATTTCAACATGCTCATTTTTTAACATATTTTCTTCAGCCTGAAACACGGTTTTATATTCCCAATCCCTGGTTTCTATCCATTGAAGGTCTTGCTCATTACAGGCATAAAATGGATCCCTTATAATATTATTTTCGAGCAGGTCGGTATGGACTGTGCCCGGAACAAGGGCTTTAAGACATGTTTTATTTCCATATTCCGAAAATTGCCAGTTATTTTTGAGATATAGCCTGTTCGTGTTTTGAGCCATGATATTTGTGGAACAAAAAGCTATCAGCAACAAAAAACGACCGAACTGTTTTTTCAGCATATTTTTCTATTTTGTCAGGTTCCTGTACTTCACCTTCAGCATATTCAGTATTTCAGCGTGTTTTTGCAGCCTCATGGAAAACTGTTCGTAACGGCGGTCTTTTCGGTTGGTCCATAACACTTCACTTAGTGCGATCATAAGCGGAAGGGCCATATATTGTACATGGTCAAAATCGGGGATGTATTCGGTCCAAATATTACCCTGTGCGCCCAGAATATATTTTTTCAGATCTTCCGGAAGGCTGTCGGGCATTGGGTTATAGAAAAAAACTTTTTCCAGGGGTGTGTATCCGCCAAAGGCAAGCGGTTCTGTGGCCGGGTCGCCCTGATAATGATCAAAATAACAAAAGCCGCCCGGGCACATTACCACATAATGTTTCTGTTGGGCTGCAGCAATGCCGCCGTCGGCGCCGCGCCACGACATCACCGTAGCATTGGGCGCCAGCCCGCCATCAAGGATTTCGTCCCAGCCAATGATGCTTTTTCCTTTGGCATTTACAAATTTTTCTATCGTCCTGATTACATAACTCTGAAGTTCGCTGCTGTTTTTGAGTCCTTCCCGTTTCATCACCTTGCGGCATTCCGGGCATTTTTCCCATCTTGTATGCGGACATTCGTCGCCACCGATATGGATGTATTTTCCGGGGAACAACTCCATAACCTCGGTCAACACATCTTCCAGAAAACGTATGGTCTTGTCTTTCGTGCAAAAAACATCATCAAAAACGCCCCATGAGCCGGCCACTTCAAAAGGCCCTCCGGTACAGGAATATTCAGGGTATGCGCTTAATGCTGCTAACGCATGTCCCGGCATTTCTATTTCAGGGACAATCTGAATATGTCTGCCCGCAGCATAGGCTATCACGTCGCGAATCTGATCCTTGGTATAAAAACCGCCATAACGTATGGAGTCATACCGTTGTATCGTGTCGGAGGCATGTCCGATCAGGGTTTTGTTCCTGTACCCGCCCACACTGGTCAGTTTTGGATATTTATCTATCTGTATGCGCCACCCCTGATCATCGGTAAGGTGCCAGTGAAACGTATTCATTTTATAAAAAGCGAGCAGGTCAATATACTTTTTTACGTCTTCCACCGTAAAAAAATGCCGGCACACATCAAGGTGCATTCCTCGCCAGGAGTAGGCCGGATAGTCAAAAATCTTAAGATTTCGTATCTTAATAATATCCGTCTTGTAAGGGGGCAGCAATTGTTTCAGGCTTTGCAGCGCATAAAAAACACCGGCGTCCCTGCCTTCAATAAAAATAAATCCGGTGGAGATATCCAGGCGGTAAGCATCCTGCGGCATTTCGCTGTCAGCAGTTTTTTTTATGATAATGGAATTGCTGTCGTATTGCTGGCTTTGCTTTATTGATAGTGAAAAGCCATAGTTTTCTGAAAGATATTCATTAAAAACGGCTGCGTCCTTGCCCGATGTTTCCATGTTGTCAACATAGATCTTTGTTTGCGGGGTAAGGATAAAACGTCCTTTGGAAAAGGAAATCTCAACCGGCTCGGGAAAAATAGCAACAATCTGCTTTTGCCCGTAAAGGCTTGCCGAGACAGTCATAATGACGCAAAGAAAAAATATTTTTCGGAAGGTTTTCATTTTAACTTTTTTAATAGAGTTTTTTGTTTGACCGGTTTTTGTAAAATAATAAGTTACTGTTTCCACACCAGGGAAGCGGCGCCCAGAATGGCAGCATCATTTTCCTTGATACCTGAAGGCAATATTTTTACTTTGTTTTTATAAATAGGCAAAAGGTTTTTTTCAAAGCTCTCGCGAAGGGGTTTAAACAGGATATCACCGGCATTAGCGATACCTCCGAATATAAATATCGCTTCGGGACTGGTGTGTGCCACGCTGTTTGAAAGTGCCAGGCCGAGTATTTCGCCGGTAACTTCATAAGTCCTTATCGCAGTTTTATCTCCCTTGCCTGCCGAAACAGATATGGTGTAAGGAGTAATTTCCCCATCCGGTTCTTTTCCTTCTTTTTCCAGCAATTCTAAATAAGTAACTACAATTCCTTTTGCGGAACAGTATGCTTCAAGGCAGCCTTTCCGTCCGCAGCCACAGGGACGGCCGCCGGGGAAAAGAATGACGTGCCCTAACTCTCCCGCAAATCCATCATGCCCGTAAACCATATTCCCATCAACAACAATTCCGCTGCCCACACCGGTTCCCAGGGTAATCTCGATAAAATGCTTCATTCCTTTTGCATTGCCATAAACCATCTCGCCG
>DAOQAF010000149.1:0-5403 GCA_035353775.1 Bacteroidales bacterium
TTCCCATTTTTTATTTTTCTCCATTATACGCAGCACCTCAAAAAAAGATTTGACCCTTAATAGTCCCGTAGGGACGCTATAAAATCAAGCCATTCAGCGAAATATTGAACATTTAATCCTTAATTATCTTACCCCTGCCAATAACCCAATCATTATATACAACAGAATAAAAGTAAATGCCACTCGAAAACGATGTAGTGTTTACTTCGATTCTATCACAATTTTGTGCGTTTTTAATTGCTGCCAAAGCACCCATAGAATTGTATATCCGAAGAGTAACATCTGTAAACGGTTTTTTGAATTCAAAAATGAGGTTATTCGTAAAAGGGTTGGGATAGATGTTTTTAATAAAAAAATCATTTTCCTCGATATATCCTCCTCCGAAGAAATAGCACGGTCCAGATTCAAACGCTGAGGTGTTATGATAGTATAAAGTATCATCTTTGAACTGACATAATAAAGTATAATAATAGGTCCAGTAAAAGTCCCCCCCCCCCTGAAATAAATAACATAAACCATTATTGGGGCCAATTGATTCATGAAAAATTAAATTATTTTCCGATCCAAGTGTATAAATCTGATAATCGGTTTTAATGACTTTTAAATTGGCAATATAGAAAACAGAGTCAGCCACAGCGATTGAATCAAAGAAAAAAGGATTGTTATGTATAATAAACGTATCACCTACATTCAAACTAAGATCCATAAATAAATATTCGTTCAGTAGATCAATTGACCTGCGGATGTAATATTTTCCTGAATTTGTATCTTCTCTTATATAGTATTTTCCATAATTTAAAAAGGATTCAAAGGCTTCACGGAATATGATTTTATAATTCATCATATCAATGATCGTATCTCCTGTGGTGAAAAGTGAGTCGGTTAAATACATGTCAGCGTATGTATGGGAAAACTTCCAGGCTGTATTATTATTGCCGAAAATTGATTTATATGGCTGAGAATACGAAAAGGCGGTATTCAGGATTATCAGAATAACCAGTATGATTTTTTTCATATTCTTATATTTTACAAATAAGTCACACTTTGTTATTTATCCCCAAACCAAACAAAGCATAATCATATTTTACAGGATCGGCAGGGTCGAAATTTCTTAACATGCCGGTAAGTTCTTCCACGGCTTTCCAGTTGTTTGATTTTATTTTTAATAATCCCAGTTCGCGGGATGTATTTCCGGTGTGGACATCGAGCGGGCAATACAGTTTTGATGCGGGAATTTCCTTCCATAATCCGAAGTCAACGCCTCTGCCGTCATTGCGGACCATCCACCTCAGGAAAAGATTGATACGTTTGCATGCGGAGTTTTTCAGGGGGCTTGAAATATGTTTTTCGCTTTCCGGGAAATGAGTTATTTCGAAAAATACTTTCCGGAATTGGGTGAGGGCAGGGTTCAGGTCTTCATGTTGTTTGAACGAAGATGTAAAAACCTGTTCCATCCCTTTATGTTTAAGGTATATATTTCGTATCGACCGGATGAAGAACCTGCAATCTTCGCCGTTGAACGTGCGGTGGACAAATTTCCCGAAAGGATCCAGGTCTTTTCTTGTTGCGGCTGTGATAAAATCATAAGGCGCATTATCCATCATCTGCATCAGTTTCGAGGCGCTGCGTATGATTTGCGGCCTTTGTCCCCAGGCTAAAATAGCTGCAAAGAATCCTGCTATTTCTATGTCTTCTTTTTTGGTGAAATTATGTGGAACACTTATAGGATCATCTGCAATGAAAGCCCTGGTTCCGTATTCATTGTATTTTTCATCGAGCAGATTTTTGAGTTCAGAAGTATCCATTTTTGTTAGTTCAGCCTGTGTTCATCAATTTTTCTATAAATATACAACTTTACCTTAGAAGTTTTATAAAAAACATGAATTGTGATTATGAATTTTTTAGCCGGATTCAAATATCTCCGGCAATAGTTGCTTTTCATCTATATACAGAAGCGCTTGGAAACGGACATGAGAAATGCTATTTCACATCTTTTTCTCCGAAAACGATGGCCGTATAAATATATATATCGGCGTCTTTCCATCCGTCCCAACCCAGGCCGGCCTTGTCCTGAGCGCAGTGCCCCAGAAATTCTTCTTTTGTCCACCCGGTCTCCGTAGCTACCTGTGGCAGAAAAGTACCGCCCCGGCCATTTTTCATGATGTAAATACCGTGTTTCCCCATTTCAATTTCATCCGTTGATGTTATCAGTTTTAGTGGCGAAAGCACCGAAATTTCGAGATCGATGGCTTTCAATTCCTCACTGCTGACCTTGTTGAACCGGTAATCCTCAGTTGATGCGGCTTTGGTCATATCCTGAACAATCAGGTACAAGGGCTTTGTAGCTGTAAATTGCCCGATACAGCCCCTCAGATTGCCCCCTTTATGAAGTGTGACAAAAGCCCCGCAGTTTTGCTTTATGGTATTTGAAAATTCAGTGGTGTTGATCTCAGGTGTTTTACCATTTTTGATATATTCTGTCAGTGTTTTGCGGGCGATGTCGAGCAGATCTTTTTTGTCCTGTGTGCTCAGGGCGAATTCCTCTTCTTTCAGTTTTTCGATCTTTCCGCTAACGGCAAGAGCCGTGTATCCGACAACACGTTCTTTGTCTCCGTAATACGGATTGTCACCGGAGTTTTTATAAAGAATTTTGCGGATACTGATGTCTTTATGGTTTTCGGTCAGGTAAAGAAGTGTCAGTACCGATGTCCAGCCGCAAAGGCTTGTTTGCAGATTGGGTATATTAAGCTTTTCATTAGTTTCAAAAACTTCGAGAAGCTTTGATGTGGAGTTGCTTTCGATAGCCTTATAGGTAAGGTTATCAACCATTACGGCATTATCATAGCCAGGGTAATGCGAAAAATCGGTGCTGATCACAAACAGATTGTCGTTGTTGAAATATGGGACAAGGGCATTGGCTAACTTTTTACAAAAGCTTGCGTCACCAGTACCGATAACAATGGGAATAATGCGGAAAGGCTTTTTTATTTTGTATTGCAGAAAAGGCAGTTCTACTTCCAGACTATGTTCAAATACATGAGCATCCTTGTAATTTTTAAAAACGGAATTTTCTTTAATAAGCCTGTTGGCCAGCGCTGTGTCTACTTCAACGGTACCAAGCGGGGTGATGAAGTTGCCTTCGCAATAAACCGATGCTGCGTCGAAGTATGTGCTGTGGCTTGATCCGATGACAAAGATGTCGGTATAATCTTTATTTTCATCCACCTGGTTAAAAGCTGTCGCTGCTACTTCTCCTGAAAACACATATCCGGCATGAGGGGTGATAATGGCCAGTACGTCAGCAACCTCTTTGGGCAATGCCTTGTCAAACAGTGCTTTCAGGTCTTTCCTGAGCGTGGCGGAATCACCGGCATAGAATTGTCCTGCCACAGCAGGTTTGCGGTCGTTCTTTTGCTGCCCCTTGCTTTGTGAATTACAACTGTCAGTCATAAAAATTATACTTATGAGGGTTAATAAAAATATACGGTTCATGAGTAACGTATTTTTACAAAGTTAAAAAAAATTTTTCGTAAAACTAAATTTTTACACGTGTAAATGAAGTGAAAAATAAATTGTTGAACGATGTTTTAACATGCTTTTTTATAATGTCTTCAAATTTGGGATTAAAAAAAAACTTATTTTTGGAAATTCAAATTAAATTATGGAACAACAATCCGAAGTAAGCAGCAACACAATTATTCAGCTCGAAAAAGTATCCGTCTTTCAGAACGAGGTACTTATTCTTGCCAATGTTAATATGGCTATCGAACGTGGCGAGTTTGTATATTTGATAGGCCCGACAGGAAGCGGCAAAAGCAGCCTGCTAAAACTTATTTATGCTCATCTTCCTGCCAAAGACGGCATTGCCAAAGTTGCTTCGTTTGACCTGAGAACTATTAAAGCCAAACAAATACCTTTTTTAAGACGAAAACTTGGTATTGTTTTTCAGGATTTCCAGTTGCTGACCGACCGTACGGTAGATGAAAACCTGCTCTTTGTGTTGCGTGCTACAGGATGGCATGATAAATCGGACATGCAGAAGCGGATGGCCGAAGTATTGAATAAAGTGGGCCTGACAGGAAAAGGGCCTAAGATGCCCAACCAGCTTTCTGGCGGAGAACAACAGCGTGTCGGCATTGCACGCGCATTGCTTAACCATCCTGAAGTGATTATCGCCGATGAACCTACGGGCAACCTCGACCCGGCCACATCCGAAGATATCCTGGAATTGCTGATGAATATCAGCAAAACAGGAACAGCAGTATTAATGGCTACTCACGATGTGTTGCTGTTTAACAGGTTCCCTTCACGTACATTTTGTATAAATGATGGGCACTTGTTTGAGAAACAGCCTGATTAATCAAATATAAGATTTATAAGGGCGGCAGCGTTGCAGTCGTTTGAAAAACCATTACGAAGAAGTATTTCTTCGCGTTTTGCATTTTCTGAAATGTCGTATTCCCGTGTGAAAAGATTTTTTAATTCGGACTTAAATTCTTCCGCAGTATTTCTGCATATGCACAAACTCTCAAGTCCTGTGTTTTCTATCATTGGAGTATTGACCAGGCAAAATCTTCCGCGGTAGAGGGCTGCAAGTAATTTCAGTTTTATGCCGGTCGATTGAAATGTAGGCAGGATATTTACATGAGCCTCAGCCACCAATTTGTATATTTCTTCGCTACTTATCGCCATTCTGAGGGCGATATTTTTTTTGTTTTTGACGGCAGCTTTCAATTCGCTGGTTGGCTTATTTCCGGCGATGACAAGTTTTATTTTCAGGTCATTGAAAACCTGATTAACAAGAAATAATGCAGCTTCGTTGTTTTCTCCGACCTCGAGGCTCCCGTGGTACAGAGCAAAGGTGCCTTTACCGGCTTTAGATGTGATATTTTCGTTGGGGTGAAATGCTGAAATGGTTTTTACATTTTTGAATTTTTTGGAAAAATGGCAGGCATCATTCATCGAAATAGCTGCGATCCCACTGGCATGCTCAAGATATTTTTCAAATCGTTTAAGTTTGGCGGCTTCGTTTAAAAAATAATAACGCCGGAACATGTTTTTTTCGACTCTTGCCAGGTTTCCGTAATATTCATGTTCAATGTTATGTGTGCGTATGATCTTCTTTCTGCCTTTAAGTTTTTTATGGTTCAGAAAGTAGCATGAATGAAGGCCTTCAAAAAGTATGGGATAATCATCTTTCAGTAAGTTTTTCAAAAGGTCTTCGGAATAACGTGTTGCTACGATATAGGGCAGGCTGCTGAAAAGTTTTGTTTTGGAATTATCACGTTTATAATAAATGACTTCAACACATAGTTCATTGAGAATGGGAGAGGGTTTGCGGTCGTATTCAAAACAATGCAGGTGTATTTTTATGCCGGCTTTATACAGGCTTTTCAGTTTGTA
>DAOQAF010000150.1:0-5281 GCA_035353775.1 Bacteroidales bacterium
CTTGGCTAAGTTAGATACTTATTTCTAATTAATGAACTACTGGCAATCGGTATAAACCATTTTCATTTTATCAAAACTCCGGTTATTAAAGTCCTTTTTAAACAATTTTAAACTGCCTTTGGCATTTATTATAGTTTTTTTGTAATTTGCACCTGCATAACAGATAACAAATGAATTATTTTAAAGCTTCAGCAGGGGCGCTGATTATAACGTTATTGAGCCTTACATGTCCGGGACAAAATGCAGATACAAGCAATAAATACCTTACTGACTTGTCGAAGTTAAAACTGGCAGGAAAAGTAAAAAGTGTTTCAGAATCAAGTCATAAAGCAGAAATTTTATCAGGAGAAATAAAAATGCTTATGGAAAGCAAACAGGTTTCTGTTTTTGACACTGGCGGTTCTTTGTCTGAAAAAAGCATGTACGGCCCGGAGGGAAACCTGAACGTAAAACACACCTATAAATACGACAGTTGCGGCAACCGCATAGAATGGCTCGCCAGCAAGGCCGACGGCAGCCAGATAAATAAATCCACCTACAAGTTTGACAATAAACATCATAAGATTGAAGAAAACAGGTATTTATCCGATGGAACCCTGGATGCCAGGCATACTTTTTTATATGATGAAAAAGGCAACCGTATTATGTGGAGCATATGTAAGTCCGATGGCAGTATGGATTACAAAGAAACCAACAAATATAACGTTGAAGGTTTGCCGCTTGAGGTTTGTGTTTACAAACCCGATGGCACCCTGCTCAACATGAACACTTACCTGTATGACAATAATGGCAATAAAACTGAATGGTGCAACTACTATTCGGACGGAAGCCTTAATTTCAAAGAAGTTTTTTCCTATAACGAGAAAAACCGCCTGATTGAAATGCAGCATTTATATTCCGGCAAAACGCTGGCCTACACGCAAACCTATTTCTATGACGACAAGGACAACCTTATTGAAGAAGGCCGTTACAAGCCCAATGGGTCCATACATTTTAAAAATACTTACAAATACGACAGTAAGGGAAGACGTATTGAAAATTGTGCTTACAATCCTGATGGAACCCTGAAACACAAAACCACTTTCCGATACAACGATCAGGACAATCCGATTGAAGAATGCGGGTACAATGCAAACGGGAATATGGAGTACAAAACAACCTGGAACTATGATGAATACGGCAACCAGACAGAATGGTGCAAATATCACTCAGACGGAACACCAAATTATAAATATACCTATAACTATGTGTATGACAAATACGGCAATTGGACCAGGAAAACCGTAATGTTGAATAAGGTTACTGAAACGGTTACGGATCGTGTAATAGAATATTACTAAAACTTTTCCCTTTTAGTTACTATAATAGCACACGAAGTTGCTCCCCATTGGCTACCTGGTGATTACCAGTTTGTTAAAACCGGCCTCTTTGTTATCAAAACCGGAAAGCCGGATGAAATAAACGCCATTGTTTAATGCAGAAATATCAATGCGCTCCGAAAAGGGCTGATGTAATACCAATTGTCCTAGGTTATCAAATATTTCAATGGTGATTTTATCCCGTTTTTCAGAGGAAACGTAGTCGACAGGCAGGCCGATGTTTATATAGTTTCCGTTAGCAGGATTGGGATAAACAACAAAACTGAAATTATTGTTCGCTGGTTCATCAACACCTGTGAAGGTTTGTTGCCATTTTGTCCCGACAAGCGGCCTTATCATCAGAGAGCCGTTATAGGAAGAGTTTTGCCATGTACCATCCACATTATAGAAGATATTGGCTTTTGAATCAGTATTCCTGTCGAAACCCACATTCAGATTATCATCGGTACTCTGCTGCCAGCCCACATAAAAAGTCCCGCTTACCGGCACAATCGTATCATCAATCAGAAAATTACAATAGGCATTAATACTGTCCATAAACTCCGGACGTTTGCGCTTTGACTTATATATAATGGTTTCGGGGTTCAGCGAAGACCATATCGTGATGTAAAAATATTTGTAATAAGGAGTACTGTATGTCTGGTTGAAATACATCTGAACTCCACCGATAGTATCGGGTTGATTCAGGGTAAACCTATAAGCCAGCTTTGCGCTTGCGACGGAAAGCCCGTAGCCGTTTTCGGCAGTTCCGTCATCGTAGGCATAGCAGTTATAAAAATCCTGATGATAGGTAATGGAATCATTGGTCAACATCTTATCAGTCCAGCCATTACTACTTATCATATGAGTGATGCTAAAACTCACACTATCGTAACCGGCCATGGAGGGGAGCGTAAAATCAACAGCCGGATTGGTATGTAAAGGATAATTGTGATATCCGTTGGTAATAAAAGGAAGTATATCATAAACCCCGCCGGATTTTGTGTAAAGAAAACTGCCGTTTTCCTGTTTTACTACATATTGGTAGGCAATATTATCAAGGACACTGTTGAGATTGCTCATTTTTAACTGCAGCGAACTTTTTAAGTCCGTATTGGCAAACTGCCGGGCAGGCATCAGGGTATAGTTTTTTAAAATGGTCGGGGCGGGATCAACAAAAGCCACATCCATCGACACCGTATCGAATTTATTACGGTCAATATTCAGATAAACGTAATCGATATTCCATTGATCGGCATTGCTTTGAAAGCTTGGCAAACTCATACTGGCAATGCTTGCATAATTTTTAAACCGGAATTGAAAACCTTTCTGAATGTAGGTTGTATCTGTGATCGGAATCATCACCTGGCGGAAATACGTATTGTATTTCGCCAGAAAAGTGTCGAGTTTCATGCCGGGAGCACTCCATACACGACGCCATTTATTGAGGTGCGGGGAATAAAAATCCAGCAATAAAGAATCGCTGTTTTCAGGCGAATCGCTGCTAATACCCTGCGGCTGATAATAAAAACTAAAATAAATCGAATCTGCAACAGTGATGGCGCTGGGCGTTCCAGTCAGAATAGAATCAAGCCTTATGGGTAGTGATGTCAGAGAATCGGCAATAAACGGCGTGGTGGTGGCCCAGGAATATACGGCACCGGTATCATCAATGGCATCAAAGGTTGCAACGCCCACAGTCGGCGGATTCACGGCATAGGATGTGTTGACAAACACCTTTTTGTCTTCCCAGAAAGTGTCGGCAGGATACACGGAGTTCGGATAAGAAAAATCGTCAAGGAAGGGTAGCTGTACTTCTGTGCCTTGCTTCAGTGTATAAACGTTCTTGTTATTCTTAGGGCTTAAAGCCGGATTAGACATCAGCCCGGTAAGATATTCCTGCGCCGGTACATTCAGGCAAAATAACAAGAACAAAGAAAAGATGATCGGTTTTTTATTCATCCGGTTCGGGTTTAGTTTCGTTAAAGTTAAATTTTTTATCTGATCTGTACCAGAGATCTACGGCTCCGCCGTATTGTATGGATGCGTTTTTTCCCGGCTGCTGTTTATACACACGGGAATATTGGTCGTTCCCGTCGAGAAAAACCTCGTTTCCGATATTTAATGAAGCCTCCTGCAATAACTCAGCGGCTTCGCTTTGTGTTTTTCCATAAAGGTCCGGCACACCGGTTGATGTATTTTCCTGGTCTTTACCAAGCACCATGTCAATCCTGGATCCTTTTTCAATCATGGTCCCTGCCTTTATGTCCAATCCTTTATATTTCTGGCGGAGTACCGCATTATGCGCGATATCCGGAACATACGTGAGCGATCCTGCTTTAAGTCCGAAAGTTTCAAGCATGGAAGCGGCCTGCCGCATGGTCAGATCCACAAGATTGGGCATAGCGACCTGTTCGGGCCGTAGCGCAACCACGGTGAGGTATATCACACGGTTTTTTTTAACCCGGGTGCCCGGTTTGGGATCCTGCAGCACCACAGTACCCTTAGGCATAGAATAATCATAAAGCGAATCGTTGATGATATACTCCACGTCATAATCCGAAGCAAAATCTTCAAGAGCGCCTATGCTAATGCCCTTAAAATCCGGAACCGTGACAGACGAACCGTGCCGTGTATAAACGTTTAACAAGCGCAAAGAAACCCAGAGCAAAACGATAGTCAATATGATGGCTATTAAAGTATGTTTCCAGAAGGTCCTGCTTTTTATAAAACCAATAAAGCCCATAAATTAAAATAAATTGCCCGAAAACAGCATAAAAACTGCGAATTATAAACTGTTTGGGGCCGTTTTTATTGTTTTAACCTGCAAATATAGCAAAAAACATGCACACCATAAATCACAAAAACTGTTTACATTTGCAAAACTTTTTTTATGAAGAAAAACATAGCGGTTCTGGCAGGTGGTTATTCAGGCGAGTATGAGATATCCATCAAAAGCGCCCGGATGCTGATGCAGAATATGAATAAGGACAAATACAATTCATATCTTGTCTGTATCTCCCCTGAAAAATGGGTACATATTGATTTAGAAAACAAAGAAACCCCTGTTGACAAAAATGACTTTTCGATCATTTCAGGAAACAAAAAAATTAACTTTGATTGTGTGTTTAACATCATCCACGGGACACCCGGCGAAGACGGTAAAATACAGGGCTATCTCGATATGCTGGGCATACCGTATACAACGAGCAACCATTGTATCTCGGCGCTGACCTTCAACAAAGCTTATTGTAATTACGTTGTGGATGATCTTGAGGTAAGCGTGCCCAGATCGGTACATGTTTTTAAACGGCATAACTATGATATCGGCAAGATCATTGAAGAAATAAAACTACCTGCTTTTGTAAAACCCTGCAACGGCGGCTCGAGTTTCGGAACCACAAAGGTAAAAACGCCGGAAGATATGGAAAATGCAATAGCATTGGCTTTCAGTGTTGATGATGAGGTGCTGGTTGAAGAGTTCATCAACGGCACCGAGATAACTTGCGGGCTGTTCAGGTATAAAAATCAACTGATCGTTTTGCCGATAACGGAAATAGTACCCCAGACAGAATTTTTTGATTACGAGGCAAAATATCAGGGGAAGTCTGAAGAGATTACTCCTGCGCGTATTTCACCGGCAGCCGCTACATTATGTTCGGCCACATCTTCTTTTTTATACAATAAACTGAACTGTAAAGGCGTAGTCCGTATGGATTATATTCTGACGAGGGGCGGAAAAATGTTTTTCCTTGAGGTAAACACCATACCCGGGATGTCGGATAAAAGTATTGTTCCTCAGCAGGCGAAAGCTTTTGGCTACAACCTGCCTGATTTTCTTGATATGCTTATCGAAGAAGCGATGAGCGAAATCGAGTAGGTAGGGGGATTGCTCCCCCGCCCTCTCACACCACCGTGCATAC
>DAOQAF010000151.1:0-5267 GCA_035353775.1 Bacteroidales bacterium
TGGCAAATGCCAACAAAGAACTGGAAGCTTTTGCCTACTCGGTGTCGCATGACCTACGGGCGCCTTTGCGCGCCATCAACGGATTCAGCAAAATCCTCTCCGAAGATTATGCAAAAATAATCGACGATGAAGGCAAAAGATTGTGCGGCATCATCCAGAGTGAAGCCAACCGAATGGGGCAACTTATTGACGATCTGCTGGCCTTTTCGCGGCTCAGCCGTTCATCGATGCAGGTGACACTAACAGATATGACAGACATGGTCCGCCAGATTTTTGATGAAGCAAAAGAACAATACCCTGACAATAAGATTAACTTTCATCTGTCGGAGCTCCTTCCTGTATCAGTGGATGCAAACCTCATACGGCAGGTGTGGATTAACTACCTTTCCAATGCCCTGAAATTTTCTTCAAAAAAAGAAATTATAGAAATTGAGGTCGGTTGTTATAAAAATTTGGGAGAAATCATTTATTTTGTAAAAGATAATGGCGCCGGTTTTGACATGAATTATGTAAATAAATTATTCGGGGTCTTTCAAAGGCTTCACAATATAAATGAATTTTATGGCACAGGAGTGGGCCTGGCTATTGTACAGCGCATCATCAACAGGCATGGCGGAAAAGTTTGGGCTGAAGGCGAGGTCAATAAAGGAGCAACGTTTTATTTTTCCTTACCCGATAAGATATAACATTATGAATAAAATTTGTATTGACATCCTCCTTGTTGAGGACAACCCCATGGATGCAGAGTTAACCATCCGGACACTAAAAAAACACCATCTGGCAAATAATATATATACTGTTACGGATGGAGAACAAGCATTAAATTATCTTAATTGCCGTGGCGAATTTGCCGAACGGGAAAAAACCTGCCCACGGGTAATATTTCTTGATATCAAACTGCCCAAAATTAACGGGCTTGAAATTCTAAAACTGATTAAAGCAAATGAAACCCTGCGAAACATACCTATTGTCATGCTGACATCGTCTGCTGAAGATCCAGATATAGAAGCGGCTTATGCATTGGGGGCCAACAGTTATGTAGTCAAGCCGGTTGACATAAATAGTTTTACCGAAACCATCAATAATCTCGGCATGTACTGGCTGGGAATTAATCATCCCCCGAAACATTAAAATCATGAAAGATCATTATAAAATTCTAATCGTAGAAGACAATCCTCTGGATGCCGAACTCGCCCGAAGAGAAATCCGTCAAGTTTTAAAATCCGTAGAATTTGTTGAATTATGCACCGAGGATAAATTCCTTGAGTCGATTGAAAATTTCAAACCCGATATCATCGTTTCAGATTTCAGCATGCCGAATTTTGACGGGATGTCGGTGATAAAACTGACAAAAAAATACGCTCCCCTGACCCCTGTTATCATTTTCACAGGGTCGCTGAATGAAGAAACGGCTGCAGAAACAGTAAAAGCCGGCGCCGTTGATTATGTCCTGAAAGACCACAACATCAGGTTGCGACAGGCGATACAATACGCTTTGGATAAAAAACAAATGTGGCAGGAACGCCTCGACGCAGAAGAAAAGTTACGCATAAGTGAAGAACGTTTCCGTATACTTTTTGAACTCGCTGCCGACGGCATACTTAGGATTTCCGCTGATGGGAAAATTATTGATATCAACCATAGCGGAATGCAATTAACCGGTTGCAACCAATCCGAAGTATTGAAAATGAACATTGCGGACTTCTTTGAAAAAGAAGAACTTGAAAAAAAACCCATACGCTATGACTTACTCCGTAAAGGCCAAGCAATAAAAATTGAAAGGACATTGGCCCGCAAAGATGGAAGCACCTGCGTTGTTGAAATGCACTCAAAGATGATGCCCGACACAACAATCCAGAGTATTGTCAGGGATATCACGCAGCGAAAAAAAGTTGAAAAGGAATTAAGAGAAAGCGAAGAACGATTAAAAAATGTCATCCAAAGCCTTCCTGTTGGGGTTGTTATCCATAGTAATGAAAAAATCCTTTTTGCGAATCCTGCTGCCTACAAAATCATGGAGGTTCCGTTAACCCAATCACTTTCAGAGTACAGTGTCTTTGATTTTATACAACCCGACTACAAAAAGATTGCCCTTCAAAGGATCAAACAAACTGTGACTAAAAAGATAAAAAATGAATTGATAGAGCAGGAGTTTTTAACTTTTACCAAGAAAAAAATATCTGTTGAAGTAACAAGCCTGCCTCTGTTACAAAAAGAGGGACTTTCAGTCATGTCCGTATTTAATGATATCACAACCCGAAAGCAGGCTGAAAAAGAAATCAGGGAAAGCGAAGAACGGCTGAACAATCTCATACAACTTCTTCCCATAGGGGTTGTGATTCACCACGAAGGGAAAATTGAATTTGCAAATAATACCGCCGCCATCATTATGGAGATCCCTGAAAAAAAGACTATTTTAGGCCAAAATGCGTATGATTTTGTACACCCCGACTATAAAGATATTGCTATTCAAAGAATCAATAAATCATTAGCAGAAAACAATACTTCAGAAGTCATCGAATTGGTTTATCAGACCTTTAACAAACGACATATTTCTGTTGAAGTATCAAGCCTTCCGATAGTTTTTAAAGGAAAAACTTCGTTACTAACTGTATTCAATGATATTTCTGCCCGAAAACAAGCAGAAACACTTTTAAAAGAATCGGAAGCCAAATACAGATCCTTCTTTGAAAACACAGGAACCGCCATTGCCATCAGCGAGGAAGACGCCACACTTTCCCTTATCAATCAAAAATATGCCGAACTCGTCGGCCTTCCGAAAGAGGAAATTGAAAACAAAAGACGCTATACAGAGTTTATTACTCCTGAAGATGTGGACGATGCGGTCAAAATTCATGAGCTCAGATTGCGTAACCCCGAAAAAGCATCAAAATCGTATGAGTTCAAATTTAAAAATGCCAGGGGCGAAATAAGAAATATTCTGGTTTATGCCGACATGATTCCAGGTACAAAAAAAAGCCTGGCATCTCTTCTGGACATAACCGATCGAAAAAAAGCAGAAACACTTTTAAAAGAATCGGAAGCCATATACAGAGCCATTTTCGAAAATACCGGAACAGCTTCAATTATTATTGACGAGGACACGACTATTTCATTAGTCAACTCACAATTTACAGAACTTATTGGCCTGCCTAAAGACGAAATTGAACACAAAAGAAGCTGGACGGAATTTGTTGTGCCGGAAGATCTTGAAAAAATGAAAATCATGCACAATTTACGAAGGACTGATCCTTCAAAAGCATTAAGGTCCTATGAATTCAGCTTGAAAGATGTGCACGAAAACATTAAAAACATCCTGCTTTTTATAGATTTAATCCCAGGTACAAAAAATAGCATTGCGTCCTTGTTGGATATCACAGAAATAAAAAAGGCTAATAAAGAAATCCTTGAAAACGAAAGACGTTTCCGCAACATTATTGAATTGGCAAACATATCGTTGTCCATCGTTGCTTTTGACGGCACCATTGAATATATCAATCAACAGGCCGTTAAAACATTTGGCTATGAATATCAGGACATACCTACTATGGAACGTTGGTGGACACAGGCATACCCTGATGAAAAATACCGTAAAGAAGCACTGGATCAATGGACTGCCCTGGTTAATAAAGCTATTGAAGAAAATAAAGAGATCGAGCGTAAAGAATACCAGGTAACATGTAAAGACGGTTCTGTTAAAACGATGATCATTTTCGGTGTTATTGTCAACGACAAGGTACTTTGCCTGTTCGAAGACATTACCGAACGGAAAAATGCCGAAGAAGAACTACGTAAAAGCCGGATGTTATTGAGGACGATGATAGATTCTCTACAAATATGGATCTCTGCCATCGACCTGGACGGCAAGTATTTTATTGCTAATAAATTCCACGAAGAATTTTTCAAAAGGCCGCTTTATAGCATCGAGGGACATAATATGAGGGAAATTTTTTCTGAAAAGGATTATAAAAAACACAAAGATTATTTTGATGAATGTATTCGTACTGGTAAATCCATTGAAGTTTCCAACGAAATTCACAACAAAGAAGATAAAATTCTTCATGTGTTTGGCACCTACACCCCGCTGTTTGATAAAGACAGAAAAATATTCGGGATAGCCTCATTAGTGATGGATATCAGCCAGCAAAAAACCGCAGAGATCGCATTAAAAGAGAGCGAAGAGCAGTTCAGAACCACATTTGAAAATGCGCCCATCGGGATGAGCCTGAATACCATCAACGGGAATTTCTTCCAGGTAAATCAGGCTTTTTGCCAAATGATGGGATACACCCAGGAAGAATTACAAAAATTTAATTTTTCTCATATTACTTTCCCGGAAGATATTGAAGCGAGCAAACAATTTAGTCAGGATGTACTTTCCCAAAACAGTAAACACTCCTACCTGGAAAAAAGGTATGTCAAAAAAGACGGTACGGTGATTTGGACGATAACATCTGCTTCGGTATTAAGAGATATAAATAATAATCCAAAGTTTGGTGTTTTTCAGGTACTTGATATAACCGAACTGAAAATGACGGAACAACGGCTTGAGGAAGCAAAAAATCAGCTCGAAATCGTATTTAATAACGGTCCTGATGCCATTCTATTAACCCGAATAGAAGACGGTCACTATATTGATTCGAACAAAACCTTTACGCGGTACACAGGCTATACTCCCGATGACCTTCGGGGCAAATCTACCCTGGATATTGATATATGGGGAAATCCTGATGACAGAAACCAACTGATAAAAGAAATAAAAGAAAAAGGGTTCTGCCATAATTTTGAGCTGGAAGTTAAAAACAAAGACAGGACGTCCAGAACCATAGAGATGTCAGCAGAAGTAATATTCATCAAAGGAGCCCCCCACCTCCTGACCATTTCCAGGGATATCGCCGAACGCAAAAAAATGGAAGAGATACTTAAAAAGCAAAATGAAGAACTTCATGAACTGGTTGCCACAAAAGACCGGTTTTTCTCCATCATCGCTCACGACTTAAAAGATCCGCACAATGCCATTCTTGGTTTTTCTGAAATCCTTTCGGGAAGTTACGATATTCTATCCGACCAGGACAGAAAAAACTACATCGGAAACATCCTGCGTTCATCACAAAATCTGTCGCGACTGCTGCGCAACCTGCTCGAATGGGCCAATTCGCAAACCGGCAGGATGATTTACAAACCCGAAATTATTGATATCTCGGCCGTGGTTCAGGAAACCATGGACATCCTGGTATATCAGGCAAAAATAAAACAAATCAGGCTCA
>DAOQAF010000152.1:0-5102 GCA_035353775.1 Bacteroidales bacterium
AAGATCAGCAGGCAAGAATCACCAATGCATACGGCAATGCCGGACTTAGACTTGCTAAATTGCTGGTCCGGCTCTGCAAATAGTTTTTTTTACAACACCCCTATCTTCATTTCCAGCAGGATAATGCCTATTGACAGGATAAAGGTCAGCAGGGTTGTTATTATTCCGGCTTTGAAAAATTCAAAAAATCCAATTTTCACATGTTGATTTTTTGCCGATTCGATGACGATGAGGTTCGCCATAGCGCCTATAATTGTTGCGTTTCCGGCAAGCGTAGAAGCAGAAGCCAGGGCTATCCACAAGGCATCCGACGAAAGCGTTTTCATCAAAGGCAGTATCGCGATGGTAAACGGAACATTGCTGACGATCTGCGAAGCCACAAGGCTGATACCATGAAGCGCAGCAACTCCGGATAAGTCGCTGCCGAGCGGTTCCGAACTGATCACATACTGCATAAGCCCTGCTTTTTCAATGCCGTGAACAACAATAAATAAGGAGGCGAAAAACAACAGCAGCACCCAGTCGATACCCCTGATGACCTCCGAAGGTTTGATTTTCCCAAATATCAGTATCATCGAGCCGCCCAGCAAAGCAATCATCGAAATGGACAAATCCAATATATTGCTGAAAAAGAAAAGCACGACCACCCCAAGAAATATCGGGACTGATATTTTCATTGACTTGAAATTGTATGTAAATCCATTGTCACGAATCTGCAAGGGGGTTTTATCCCTGAAATTCTTCGGGTACAACCAGCGCATGACAACCACAATGATGACCATGCCCAGCAAGGAGACAGGCAACAAATGAAGCAAAAAGTTACCGTAAGAAATTCCCGAACTTATTCCGATGAGCATATTCTGGGGGTTTCCGGTTATCGTCATCGCACTGCCGGTATTTGAAGCCAGTATCTCGGCGATGAGGTACGGAACAGGGTTGATCCCGTAAGTCAGGCACAACGCAATGATTACGGGTGTGAAAAGCAACACCACCGCATCGTTCACCATAAAAGCGCTGGAGATACCGGTAACAAAAACAATGATGACCAGCAGCCGGAATTGTGTCCCTGAATAGGCCATGGTTTTTTGCGCTATCAAAGAGAAAAAGCCGTCGAGCTGTAACGTGGATATAATGATCATCATCCCAAGCAACAAGGCTATCGTATTGAAATCAATAGAAAAAACAGCTTCTTCAAAGCTCAGCACATTCAGCAACATCATGGCAACGGCGCCAAAAAAAGCTGCCGAAGGCCTGTCGATATTGATCCACGGCAAGCGCGTAAAAATAATACCGATATAGGTGATGATGAAAATTAGTAAGGCGATGATCTGTATCGTATCCATACGGTTAATCATTTAAATCACACCACCAGGCGCCCGAGTGCCGGGTTGAATAATAGGGCTTTCGGAGATGATCGCACTGCCTGGCCCATTTGGTAATATTCTTTACTGAATTAGAAGCATCAAAAATAATTAAGCCAGGCTGATATTGGTTCAGAAGCTCCTCTATCGTGATATCCGGATTTTTTGAGATCAGGAGATAATCCAGCGCCAGTTTCCGGGTGTTGTAGGTGGCCTGGTCAACGATCGCAAGCCTCTTTCCGGCAAAATAATAATAGTTCTTTTTAAAATATAAAAGATCTTTTTTGCCACTTACATTTTTATCATTAACGACAACCGGGTTAACATCCCGGATCTTACTCCGGCAACGGTTGTTCATAATGTGAAAATCCTGTTTTTGTATATCAGATAGAAGCGCCGGATCACAGATAAAAAAAGCCGACTTTCCGTCAACAAGATCAATGGCCGTGTGTTTGTTAATGTTATAGATAATAATCTCTTTTTGTGCCACAGCCTGAAAATTTCTGATCGTCACCGATACCAGCAGAAGTAATAAAAAGCTCACAGACATTACAAAGGCTTTGCTTTTACGCTGCAAAAGAAATGCACAAAATGCAATGATGATGGCATAAACCAGCATCATCTCGATAAAATTGACTGATACCGCCCTGGTTACCGAATACGGCAATTCTTCGATAAAGGATATGGACCCGTTTAGTAGCATCAGTGAATACGAAAGTACCCTGGCAAGCAATAAGGACAGCCACGGCCAGAACGACAACACCAGCACGGCAATACCCAGATATATGATCAATCCGGACAAGGGCACTGCTACGATATTTGTCAGAAGAAAATAGTTGGGAAACTGATGAAAATAAAACAGGCACAAGGGAAAGGTGATTAGTTGTGCCGCCAGCGAAACAGCGATCAGCGACCATAGTTGACGGAGCAGCCAGTACTTTGGCGTCCATGCTTTATGGATATAGGGGTACAGCGCTACAATGCCCAGTACCGCAAGGTACGACAACTGAAACCCGACAGCCGTGATCATATAGGGATCGAACATCAGCAGGACAAATGCCGAAGCTGCTATGGTATTATAAATATTGGGCGGTTGCCTGAAAGCGTTGCCCACGATCACAAAACTGAACATGGCCGTGGCCCGCATCACCGATGGCGACATACCTGTGAGTACAGCATAGAACCAGATAAACCCGAGCAGCAATACTGCTTTGGGGATGCGGCCGTATTTTGTTTTATCGAAAAATAATAATAAAAAATTCAAAACGATAAAAATCACTCCCACATGCAGTCCCGATACACTGAGAATATGAACCGCTCCTGTACCCTGATAATCCCTGATCAGCTCCGGGTCTAAATTATCGGTATACCCGATCAGCAAAGCGGAAACAACAGCCAGTTCATCACCCTGCAATTCATCATTTTTAAGAATATGAAGTAATTTCCCCCTCAGCTTATAAGCAAAGCTATAAATGACATTCCCCTTACCGGTGGAAATTAATTTCCAGTTATTTTTTTTAATATATCCGCTGTATTCAACCGAGCGGTACTTCAGATAATTTTTATAATTATACTCCTGGGGATTCATCGGAGGAGAAACTTTCGAAAACCGGCTGTTTAAAAAGACCTCATCGCCATAATCAAGCTTTTCGGATAAAGAATCTTTTTCAAAGTAAATAATAGCTTTGCCGGATGTCTGGTTCATCTGAACGGAGTCCTTAACTGCTTTTACATCCACTACACATTTACAGACTTTCTCCCGTATCTGAACCGGTTCGGTTAACTGGACCAGCGCATAATTCTCATCTGCCAGATATTTGTTGAAATAGCTGACATTATTTTCGCTGTTTTTTAATGCTGTCAACTGGTAGCCGGCAAGAAGATAAAAAATAACGATGAAGGAACCTGCCAGCCATCGCATACGGTAACTTAGTTTTTTCTGAAAAAAGAAAACAATGGCTGAAATCAGCAACACCAAAACAACAAAGACATAGATGGGAATCAGGATACCCAGGTCAAAATACAAAGCAAAACAGATCCCCGACAAAAAAGGTATGAGTATTCGTGCAAAAGGATATTTATTCCAAAACATGTATCACTTTATAATCAGCTCGTCATAATTGACGACCTCCACATCTTTATAATAAAACTTGATTATTTCAAGGTAATTATAACCGAGTTGAGCCATTCTGATAGCGCCCTGCTGGCTAAGGCCAACGCCGTGCCCGTAACCTTTGCCTTTTAATATCACGTATGACCCTGAGGGCGTTACCGAGAACCAGGTTGACCTCAGGCCCAGGTCATAACGTATGATCGATAAAGGGATGCTGTCGCTGAAATAAACTTTTCGGGTATCCTGTTTAAAGTTAAGTGCGTAGTTCTTTTTTTCCGGATCGTTTACAGGATAATTGAATTTACTGGCCAGATAGTCGAGCCAATTGACCTGTAAAATCTTCTGTTCCCAGGTAGACCCGGACATTTTCAATGAAAAAGTATCATTGACGGCTTTCAGGTACGTGGTGGAAATTTTCCAGATGTCCTCTGAATTGACGGTCAGCCCGCCTGAGTTGGCATGAAAAGCTGCCGATATCATCTTGTTGTCTTTGTCCACAATGACATTACCGGCAGTTTTGAATGTGGCCGCCAGTATTTCGTTGGTTTTGCAACGGCCCACATACCTCTGGCAATGAACGCTGTCGCAAAGGTTAAAACCCTCTTTAGCATGTTTTTTAATATTGTTGAGCGCGTAAGTACGGCAGGTGATGGCCTGTACAAGATAGAAATCATTGTCCTTAACGCTTCCGCCACCCTCCGACTGTACAACACCTGCCACATAGTTTTCGAGTTCCACCTGGTTGATGATCAGAAAATAGCCATCCTGAACAGAGATCTGTAAATTGTCATCGTAATTGCGTTCTTTGATATTATAATTGGCGGGTTTGATCTTAAAATTATTAAGTAAGCCGCTGCCGCTGATGTTGAGGGATGTGTAACTGCCGGTTTTTTTATTTGCACTATAAACCAGAATTGAATCATTAACGATTTTAAAGGTGATTGTCTCGTTCCTGAGGATATCAAAAATTTTTTTATCGGCATCAAACACGGAATACTTGCCCGACAAGGGTGTGAAATTGAATGTATTCACCCGGTAACCCGTAAAAATCTCTATATCGATAAAAGTACTGCCGCATAAGGCATTCGTCAATAACAGGAAAAAAATAAAAATAGCAACTCTGAAAGATCTCATCACATCAAACTTTTAATTCATATCACGTTCTACAAAAATATGATTTATTTGACAACGGAACGAAAAAAGTTGTTTGATTTGATAACAGCGTACTGTTAATTGAAAATTACTAATTGATCGCACTGTTGTCCGCTAAAATTTGTCCTTTTTAAAAGGATGTAAATGATTGAATCTTCCTATTTCCTCTTATCCTAAAGCCTGCCTGCCGCCGAGGCTGGGAAGAATTGATTTTCAGCAATTTACATCCTTTAGGAACGAGGCAAAATAAATTGCTGAAAAGCAATTCTTCAAATAACATAATGAAGGTCAAATTTTATATCATTGTCTGAAAGTACTTAATGACAAGGCTTTTCGTATATTTACAAAATTTTAACCGGACACTAGTGAATTGATCGTTAAAATTTGAGCATTGAAATTTGAACATTGAAAATTGAACATTGAAAATTGAGCATTGAAAATTGAGCATTGAAAATTGAGCATTGAAAATTGAGCAT
>DAOQAF010000153.1:0-5082 GCA_035353775.1 Bacteroidales bacterium
AACAACCCAGGTTTACGCCAAAATCGTCAATGAAGAACTGGACAAGGCGATGGATGTTTTTGATATAGAACCTGTAATACCTAAAAAACCTAAAAAGTGATAATAATATCCCTGGGCATTATCTCGTGAATTACTTCATCAATTCACAGGCCTGATACCAGCAAAAGAAAGCCTCCGGATGTGTTTTTTTAAGTTTATTCAGCTTTGTATTAAATGGCTGTTCTATGATAATATCCCTGATCTGCTCAGTCCCTGCATATTTTTCTATGCGGTCCTTGTTTGATTTCACCAGCCTTGACAGGTAAGCGGCCTTGGCAGCATCCGTGATGGCTCTTTCAATATGGTAAGGCTCTGAGAATATATAGGCGCGAACCTTGTTTATCCCTTCCAGCAATGCTGAAAAATCGCCTTTCCCGTCCTGTCCTCTGGTGGTGATGCACAAAGAGGTTTGATAAATATCCTCCAGAACATCGTCAGCGCTGATAGCTAAGCCCCGGTACTTGGCTTCTGTTATGGCAAATTCATGAAATGTACTTCGCACGGTTTCCATATCTTCAGCCAGGTCAAACAGGGTTCCTATGTCATACAACTGTTTGCATATCTCCATCGTTGTGCTGTTGCCTCCCTTTGAATAAGGCACTCCTGTTGTGTTGGGTGCAAAAGCTGTCAGTTTATCTCCCAGAAGGTCCTCAAACCCCGGGACATCCACTTCTGCTGCATCACCGCTAACCATGATAAAAGGTGATGCTATCTTCACCTTTTTGATATGCCTGTATTTTGGTTTTTCAAACAGCACATCCAGTAACACATAATCCATGTCAAGCGCGGTCTTATATACCGGCTCATAATAAAACTTAAAGTGTGCTTTGTCAATCTCCGACTTGGTCTTTCTGCCCTGCTCTTCAGTTTTCACAAAACCTTTGTTTAAAGCGGTCTTTTCAAGTTTTGGAAGTAATTCAATATGTTCCGGCACGATGATGTCAATATCAATAGAGAGTCTTTTTTTGCTTCCGCTGAGCAGCATTAGGGCTGTTCCTCCTTTGAAAACAAAATCGAAACCGGCTTCGCTGAGTCCTTCTAACAAAGCATAAGCCCTGCATACCTTTTCGATCAGGGTTTTGTCGGCATTCCTGTTGTTTGCCGACACCTCCTTAAGCCATTCTATGTTAAATGTTTTTTGATCTATCATGTTTCAAATTATCGGCAGCAAACGCTACTTTGCTGCCAGCTTATTTGATATTAAAAATTTCTTTAATTCTGCTTTCTTTCTCTTGCGGTCTGCGTATCTGAGCATCTTACCGGTATTAATAGGGTAACGTTCAAAGGCATTTGTAAAAATATGCAGCATTTCCGATCCGTGTAACGATACGAATTCTTCCTCGAAAAAAACATCCACAAGTATTTTCTCAATGCTTGCTGTCGTGATGCCGCCAAGCTCATATACTGGCGCCTCGCTGACCAGTACTTTTACAATGATTGGATTTTTCGATCGGATCACATATGTATTCATTACTTCCAGGTCAGGCATCAGGTAAACATTTTTGTATTTTTCCTGCAAATGATGAAATACAGATTCTGTCCCATCTCTTTCTACATCAACAATAGTAAGTTTTAAAGAGGGGAGATGTTGCGAAAGTCCTCGTATTTGTTCTGTATCCCACAGGCAAAATTTTAAAAATGGGAATGATTTTTTTAAATGTTTGTCAAGTTTCTTGATTATTGGTGATAGCTCCGGCTCAAAAGCTTTGTCGTTGCCTACTATGAACTGCCCTCTCCCGGTTCTGGTCAGGATTCCTTTCTCTATGAGGTAGTGAACCCTCCAGTTCAGTGTATTCCGCTTGATACTGCCTTCCCTGCTTATATAATATGCTTCCAGGTTTTTGGTCGTAAAGACTTTCTTTTTCCCGAAATAGCTGATGAGTTGTTTTATGTGATCTTTTGTTTCGATTACTTTATTATTTTGTCGCAAATATAATCAAATTATCGGCAGCAAAATGATTTTATTGCCGATTATTTGTGCTTTAACTCCGTATCTTGTAATTTCTTAGTGTTATGCATTCATTTATCCACCTCTTTCTTCCCGGAAAATAAATTTTAGTAAAATGTTTTTTTCTTAATGGCTATTACATATTTTTGCTTCTGTCTTTTCAGGCCTGGTGAGACTTTCATTCTCTATTGTTAAACATTTAAAAATTTAAACCTATGGAAGTAATCACTATGGACGCCATGGCCTTTAAGCAGATCATGGCCCGGTTCGACAAGCTCGAACAGTTTATTATCGAAAAGAAAAAGCAGAATCCCCTTACAGAAGTTTGGCTGGATGTGTCTGATGCCTGCAATTTATTGAAGGTGTCAAAACGTACTCTACAGTCATACAGAGACAAAAGAATTATTAGTTATTCCAGAGTAGCGCATAAAATCTATTTCAAAGCTACGGATATTGAAAAGCATCTAAAAGATAATTATTTGGAGGCATCAAGCAAACGAAGATTGCAATATTGATTTCATAAGACTATCCTGCCGGCGGGATGTTTTTTTTGAATTGATGCAGCGCAAGAAACAAAAAGCCAGTTCCCTTGATATTATTGAAAAAATTGAAATTATTTTATCCGAACCTTTATCCCGTCGTGAGATTCTTTCTCAGTTATGCCAGGAATTTAATTGCCAGGAGCGTTTGATGGAGGAACGTCTCCGTGAGATCATCGACACCAAAGCCATCCTTCGCGACAAAGATTACAAAGACTGCCACCTGGTCAAAGAAAAACAGGGTAAAACCCTTATCTACCGCCTCCAACCACTCTCCCTGGAACTTTTTTGAAATTTCAAATGATAGCCGTCGCCCAATGCCCCCCTCCGTTGACTGAGTCTGTCGAAGTCAGGGGGGCAACCGGCTATGCCGTCATGGTGCTGCATAAATTCAATCAATTCCAGGCTTTTACACAAATTCCACATTGTGTAAAAATCTCTTTTTTTTACGATTTCAAAAAAAACATTTACACTGTGCCATCCCTTGTCTTAGTAGTTGTTTTATTTTGTCAAAAAAATAAAACAATGAAAATAAAAAAAATTGAGGTAAAAAATTTTGTCCTTACATATGATGGCATGTTTTCCCTTGAATTTAATTTTATATTTATTTATTGAATTTCTGTATGTTTTTTATCTTTGAAAATAAAAGGAAAGCCGAAAACTTTATAGAGTAGGCAAAATTTAATACTAAAAACAATGGCAAAATTTTTTTGTGAATATTGCGGAATGCCAGCTACAACGGTATCCGGCTTAACTGCTGGACATTGTTCAAGACATCCTTTAGGCCCCAACAAAGGAAGGCACAGTCTTTATCAGGGTAGTGAGAAATCAAAATATACCTGTAAGTATTGTGGTACATCAAATTCTTCAATCTCAGGATTAACAGTTGGCTCGTGTTCAAGGCATCCCAACGGTGCCAATAAAGGGAAACATGCACCAGCGTTATAACTTTTTATTTAAAACCCATACAGTTAAATGGATGGCGTTAATCTACATTATTTATTTTTTTTCTGTAAATAACGATATTTTTGTTAATGAAAAATCCAAAAACAATTAAATGAATGACATCGAACTTTTAGAAGATTTTATTAAGTCAAGATATGATGAAGAGTTATTAAAAGTAAAGCAATTAAAAGATAGCTCAGACCCCGGCTTTAATATTTTTACTTTAATTTCTGATATTTATTACCGGGAAAATATGCATAGCGATGTAATAAAGGAAATATTAGATCCAGTGGGGAAGCATAAAGAAGGAGGCAAATTTCTCAGATTATTTATTGAATTTATTAATTCAGCAATTAATATAGAGAAAAAAGATAAAGAAATACAAATAAATTATAAAAACTATCTTGATAATGTATGGATTGACAGAGAGGCTGGCCGTATTGATATTGCCATTAAAACCGATAATCATACTAATGATCATAAAAAACATGCAATTATTATTGAAAATAAAATAAACGATGCTTCAGATACTAATAACCAAATACCAAAATATTATTCAGCTTTAAAAACAGATAAATTTGAGGTTGATGCCATAGTTTATTTAACACTTAATCAAACAAAAGAGCCTGACAGAAGTACCTGGGATAAAGAATTAAATGCAAATTATATTGAGGATATTGAAAATAAGCTGATAAGTATTCGTGCATATGATAAAAGTACTCAAACAGCACCTGATTTATTGGATGGGTGGCTTGTAAAATGTATAAATGAATCAGATGATCCTGACAATAAATCAATTTTAAATCAATATTATAAAATTATTAAGTATTTAACTAAAAACAAAATGGATGCAAATTATTATGAGAAACTTGATGTTTTTTTAAAGGATAATAAAGATAAAAAGTACGATACCGTCGTATTATCAGTTTATGATGCAGTTAGAAACTACCCTAATTATATCATTGATAAGCTTATTCGTTATTATAGGAGCGATTCTAATTGTGATCCTTTTAAAAAAGTTGGAAAGTATTATCAAGAACCTTTATTCTTTTTAACAGATTATAATGTTTTTGAACATTCAGTAGGTATTGGAATTTCGGTTATTAATATCAGTACTTTCAGAATAGATTTTTTTATTGATTTACATAAACCCAAAAGCGAAATTTGTGCTAAAAAGGTACTTGAGATAGTTGATAAACTTTCAGGATTTAAATGGGATCGAAATATCTCAAGATATACTCATACTGTGGCTAATGTAAATTTTATCGAATTTGAAGACAAAATTAAAGAATACGTCACGGAATTGTTGAATTTAATAAAAATACATAAAGATAAAATAGAAGTGTCTTTGAAGGAAATATAGTATTACCAATACTTTCAATTTTATTCTTTTAATCATAAATTGAATTAATTTCAATCACCTACCATCCCTTTTCTTGCTATTGCTAAAATTGGTTTAGCCATTAAATTTCTCAATAAAAATCAGCAAAAAATTACTGTTTGTAATTATTGCTTTTGCAGTCTGTTAACCCTTCAAATTTATTTTTCAAAATATCTCACCTCTGCCATCCCTTGTCATAGTCTATAGTTATCTTTGATGTTAAATAGTCA
>DAOQAF010000154.1:0-4986 GCA_035353775.1 Bacteroidales bacterium
ATCATAAAACGGCGGGTCAGGATTACGTTTTCAGGCTCGTCTTCCATATAAACTTTCAGCAGGTAATTTCCGGATAACACGGGCTGCATGTTATCACTTGGAATAGTCAGGGTATAATGCGTATATTTCTGCAAGGTGTTGTAAGAATATTTGACATCGGTGATATCATCCTCGTAAAAACCCCGGAGGTATTCGTTGGGCATCAGGTCGGAAGGCATCCAGTTGAAACCACAGTGTATAAAAGTGTAACGCATTTTTTTTAAATCCCCGTCAAGGTCATCAAATTTCAGAACAAGTTTTTCGCCGGCATTAAGATTAATGATCGGAGAGGTAAGTACAAAGCCCTCTCGGTAAAACAAAACGGTTTTGATGTTGGGTTTATACACATAATCTTCGGCACGCAGGTAGTTATCGGTAAAATAATCAGGAGTATTTTGTTTTATAGAATCCTTTGCCTGGCGGTTTTTCTTTTGAGCCCAAGACGGCAAACTGATAAGCATCAGGCAGGCCATCAATCCAAGCATTTTAACAGAAAATATCTTTTTCATCAGCAAATAATATATTTACAAATATACTTAATTCCGATGAATCGATTTTTATAAATAATCCGGACACTATTATTTTAACCTGATTAATTTTAAAATGTACGTTTCTACAGTATAATGCAAAAATGTTACACAGAGAACCACAGAGTACTGCACAGAGAACCACGGAGTTAAATATAATTACTTTCTCTGTGGTCCTCTGTGAACCCTCTGTGTCCCTCTGTGAAATAAAAAAAAGCCACATAGAGCAAACCACAGATTTTTTAACAAAGTGCCACAGAGAAGTTTTTTTTGTAATGTTTCGGATAATCTGACATTTATTCATCATAATATTATTCAAGTAATTTTGCCTATTTTTGGGTTGACATCTTCTTGCTGAAGCTAAAAATCTTTCGAACCACATTTTACAAATTTGTCAATAATGATTCCGCAGTTTCCGGCATTTAAGAATTTAGAGATCTACGACAAAGAGGAGATCGAAAAATACACTTCGGCCTTTCCGCCTTATGCCGAATATCAGTTTACGACCATGTGCTGCTGGGAAATTCATAAGCCTTTTCAACTCTCCATAATAAATAAAAATCTGCTTATCAAACAGACCAACTGTTTAACGGGTGAATACTTCTTTTCCCTTGTCGGGACAAACTCTTTGCCACAAACGATTGAAGATTTAGCTGGTTTTTTTAAACAACACCACTTGCCCTGTGCGTTGAGATGTGTGCCGGAAGAAACCGTCAAATGCCTTGATGGATCAAGTGACCGCATTATCGAAGACCGTGATAATTTCGATTACATTTTTTCGGTTCGCGACCTTTTTCATGCTAAAGGGAATAACTATAAAATTTACAGGCACAAAATTTCAGCCTTTAACAAAGAAAATCCTGCTGTTTCTGTACGCCAAATAGATCTGACGCAAACAAAAAAAAAAGAACAGATCATTAAGGTTTTTCAGGGATGGACAAAAAATAAAGAGCTGGAAAACAAAGAATGTGAGGCATCCTGTGAATTTAAAGCATTAAACAAATTGTTGTCATCTGCCCATGATTTTGATACGCTTGTTGCCCTGAGTATTTTTGACAAGGATGAAATGATTGCATTTTCCATAAATGAAATCAATAATGAAAAATTTATGACCGGCCTTTTCTGGAAAGCAAATACAGAATACAAGGGTATTTATCAGTTTTTGATGAATGAAATCATAAAACTTTCTCACAGCCAGGGAATAGAATTTCTCAACTGGGAGTCTGATTTGGGAATAGAAACCCTTAGAAGGTCAAAAATGAATTTACACCCTGTGCTTTTTCTGAAAAAATATACGGTTGAATTTTTATAAATCTGAATTTTGATCACCTCAAAATCAATTGTAATAGTGCATACAGCGCCACTTATACTCCGTATGGAGTTTAATATCAATAAAAAGAAATCAAAAAACCATTTGTTCTCCATTAGGAGGTCAACATCTTACTAGGTATATGTCCTACGGACAAATTATTTCGTCTAACTTTTTTCTATTGATATTAATTGCCTATGGCAAATAATAATTATTTTTATTCTATGAAAAAGTTGGGCCTTATCATCTTTTTGCTGCTTTTACAAACCAGGTTTGTCAAGGCACAGGGACAAGACAGTTTGTTTCACAATGCAGCCATTTACACGACAATACAATGGGCCGCCGAAAAGCCTGTAGTCACGCCTCAGGCATGGATCTATATTGATAAATTCTATTTAGAGGCAAGATACAATTATGAAAACCTTAATACCGCCTCTTTATATTTTGGCAGATCTTTCGCTTTTGATAAAAAAGCTTTCGTAGAAATAACACCCATGCTGGGAGGTGTTGTTGGCGAGACAAATGGAATTTCCCCTGCTTTTAATTTTTTTCTGGGATATAAAAGCTTTTCCACCTCTACACAATGCCAATACACCATCGACCTTAAAGACACCAAAAACAGTTTTTTCTGGGATTGGACAATTTTCTATTTTTCCTTTTCTGAACATTTCGGGTTGGGTGGCGCTATGCAGATGCTTATTCCTCAATCCGAAAAAGGAATTTACAATGCCGGGCCTATGGTCAGGCTCAGTTATAAAAGCCTTGCGGCGGAAATGTATGTTTATAATTTCTGGCAATACCAGCCCACCTATGCTGTGGCTGTACAATACGCTTTTTGAAAATCGAAACAAATACTAATAACAAATCCATCAATTTTAGTGAACACATTCACCAAAAAACATAATATTTGGTGAATACATTCATCAAAATACATAGAAAATTGAGAAAAAAGTTATTTAGTATTTGTAAGAAAAAGCCAATTTTTTCTCCGCCTGAATGATGCAGTCGGGCAGGCCTCAAACTTGACGTTTTCTTTGCACAAACACGAGTTTTCTTATAGACACTATTTATTAATCAAAAACTCCCGAAAATTGCTCTGATCAATAATTTTCGGCTCGTTTTGATAGGTTTCTTTGAATGTTTTAGGAACTTTTTTATTACCACCCGAACTCCATTTAAACTCAAAAGCCGTAATCGCTCCATCACTTTCTTCAATATAATCTATTTCTTGCTGTTGGGTTGTTCTCCAAAAATATGATTTACAATAAAGCTGTTTGTATTCAATGTGTTTTTTTCTTTCGCTGATTAAGAAGTTTTCCCATAAGGCGCCCTTATCTGTTCTAAATCCTAAATTCGAAAAATTCCCAATAAGCATATTTCTTACTCCATTATCATAAAAGTAAATTTTTTTGTTATGCTTAATTTCATTCCGAAGATTTCTACTAAAAGCAGGTAAGCGAAATATTACAAAGCATTTCTCAAGCAAATCGATATAATTGCCTACTGTATTCTTATCTATTTTCAACAAACCCGATAATTCGTTTAGCGATACTTCGTTGCCCATTTGAAAAGCCAATGCCTGCAATAAATTTTCTAAAATATTTGGTTTTTTAATATTGGCGTAAGTTAATATATCTTTGTATAAATAACTGTTAACCAATTGCTTTAGCCGCTCTTTTTCTTCTCCTTGATAATTAATAATTTCTGGATACATTCCGAATAAAAGTCGTTGTTCTATACCCTGGTATGCTGGTAAAAATCCAATATGCTTTTCCCATTCGTCCCAACATATCGGATATAAAATATATTCCCATTTTCTTCCAGTTAAAGGCTCGTTAATGGATTGTGTAATATCAATAGCAGAAGAGCCGCTTACCAATAATTGCACATGTTTGAATTGATCTGTAATAATTTTTAAAGTGATTCCGATATTTTGAATTCGTTGTGCTTCATCAAGAAACAGCAGGGTGTTTTTCCCAATAATGTTTTTAATTTGCTCAGTATTTGGATTTTTAAGCAATTCCCTAACAGCAGGATCATCTCCATCAAGAAACAAATAGGGTTGATTTTGATCAGCTATCTCTTTGATTAAAGTAGTTTTGCCTGTTTGTCGGGGTCCGATAACAATAATAGCTTTCCCGGTATTAAGTTTGCTTTCGATAAGTATTTTAAGCGATCTTTCTATCATGATTTTTTATACAAAAATACGCATTTAAGTGAACACATTCACCAAAAAACATAATTTTTGGTGAATACATTCACCAAAATACACATAAATTAGTGAATACATATTTGAATCCAAATTCCCTGTTCGGCGTAGACTCCAGCCTAAGCCGTTATTATTCTTACAGGCTTTAAGTCATCAGATGACTAGGAAAACAAGCCAATTCAACAATTTCAACTTGGAAAGTCATCTGATGACTGCTAAAAAAAATTACTCAATCATTATCTCATCAACAAAAATCCATCCCCAATACCCCGCACCCAGATGCCATTCGGGAATGATGCCCACATTATATGCTTTGACTTTTACATAACGGCCTTCGGTTTTTACGTCAGACATCAGATCCTGAATTGTGCATTTATAATCATTAACAGGAATCATGTTTTTTATTTCCGCTACGGGCTTAAAATTGACGCCATCATCGGAAACGCTGTACTCAACATAAACAGGCATCCATATCCACGAGGCGATATCCTGCAAAAAACCTGTTGAAATCTTATTTATTATTTGTTTGCTCCCCAGATCAACAATCGCTTCAAAGTCCACGCTGTCGTATCCCTGCCATTCGCCCAACCTGAAGTTCTCGCCTCCGCGTATCCCGTCAATGAGTGCATTATCTCCGCCACCCGTATATTGCGAACTGTATCTGGACAAAAGATTTATTTTTCTGTTGAGATTAATTTTTATAAAATCCGACACCATCACATAGCTCGCATCATAGGCCGGATTATACGCCACCGCTTTGATTTTTGCTGTTTCCTTAATGGTAAACGGACCATCGTATTTTGTTTTTGTTTTATCGGGCTGGGTTCCGTTTGTGGTGTAATATATGTTGGTTCCGCTGGTAATCGTTTTTAATTCGATGACTGCGCTGTCGGAAAAAGTTT
>DAOQAF010000155.1:0-4934 GCA_035353775.1 Bacteroidales bacterium
TATGGTCCCCAAAGAAAAAATGACTGAGTTTGCAGATTATTTCAATAAACTGGCCGGCAATATAAAGGCCGAATACCTGACCAATGAGCCTAAACTGAATATCACATGCACCGCTGCGAAAAAGCCTTTGTCCGTTCTTGATTTAAAAACCCAGCAAACCTTGTTAAATTGTCTGTACGCCTGTCCGCATGGAGTAATCACCATGTCGCCCGACATTGAGGGGCTGGTGCAGACCTCAACCAATCTTGCTTCGGTAAAAATGAAAGGAGATAAGAAAGATGAATCCGATGATAAGGAAATCCCGTTATTGAAAGACAATGAAATCAAGATAGCCACCAGCCAGCGCAGCTCTATCGAATCGGCCAAACAAGATATGGTGGATATGGTGGATTGTGCTTTTCAGCATAAAGGTGTTAAAATTACCCACGCTGATGGCTATCCGGGATGGAAACCCAACCTGAATTCAAAGATGCTGGAAGTTTCAAAAAAGTCATATAAAAAATTTTATGGTTCCGACCCGCTGATTAAAGCAATACACGCAGGACTGGAATGCGGATTGATTGGTGAAAAATACCCGGGTATGGATATGATCTCTTTCGGCCCTACACTCATGGGCGTTCATGCCCCCGGCGAAAAGATCGAGATACATACGGTGCAGAAATGCTGGGATCTGTTGGTGGAGGTTTTAAGATCTGTGTAACAGACCAATCAATTGTTGCACATTGAGCATTGTACGTTGAATATTGATCATTTTATTAATTTTCAACTTTCAACTTTCAATTTCCAATTTTCAAGTAAAGAAAACCACCGGCCATGTGCCGTTTACTGAAATCTTATTTTTATCGGAGTGCGGCTTAGGTTGCACTCTTTTTTTGTCATTTGATTAAGCATAAAAAAAATTGTTAAAATATTACCAACGTAATATTTTTATATTATATTTGTCATTGTAAAATCACAAACAAAAGATTACTTCGTTCTTTACAACATATTAAAAAATGAAAAGTGTTTGCTATTATTCCTATTTCGGGAAACTGACAATTCTCAATAAGTGGGCGTTCACATTGAGGTATGAACTCAAATTATGCAATCTTTTATGTATTTCAGTATTTTCGGATTTGAGGTTTTTTTTACTACACTTTTTTTTAAAAATAATGTGGAGACCAGAACCCACTTGAAAAAACGGGAATTTAATAATCATCAAACAAAGAAACATGAAAAAAATTACATTTATTCTTATGTTGGTTGCCACTGTTATCTTATATAACAATGGGCATGCAACCATTTTAACAGTTAACAACAACACACCATTGCCGGGTAGCCCGGGAACGTACACTACCATCACTGCTGCAGTAGCTGCAGCTTTTGCTGGAGATACTATATTGGTGAATGGATCACCAAACAGTTATGGAAGCTGCATCATAAATAAGAAGTTAACTATTCTTGGTCCTGGTTACAACCCTCAAAGGCAAACAACACAAACTGCAATAGCCAGTTTTACACTTACAAATGGTTCAAGTTATACACGAATTGAGGGTTTTTATAATTTAGGTATTGGATGTAATGCTACTGCACTTGTTACAGGTGTGGTAATTGCAAGAAACACTGTAAATATAAGCTTGCAAGGTACATCAGTTAGTTATTTCACCAATTGCTTAATTATAAATAATATTATTTATAGTAATTGTCCACTAAATTATTGTGGCGGAATTACTTTTGCAAATAATATTTTTACAGGTGGTGGTTCTATTGGTCAAATTAATTTGTCATCCGTAATAATAAAAAATAATTTATTCTTAAATGGAACTGGTTTTTCAGATGGAGTTTGGCCAGTGTCAAATGCTGTATTTAGTAACAATATTTTTTATGAAGCAAACCTGGGAGGAACTACACAATCAGTTGGTACTTTATGTACTTTTAATAATAATTTGACTTATAATTGTGTAAATAATAATAATACTTTACCTTATGGCAGCAATGTGGGTTCCGGAAATATTATAAATCAGGATCCTGTATTTTTAAATGTAACGGGAAGTCCCTTTGCTCTCACAAATAATTATATGGTTCACACCTCTTCTCCCTGCAAAAATGCCGGGACCGATGGAACAGATATAGGCCCCAGTGGTGGCTCATATCCATTTACCAATATATTTCCATTAAGCGGTATGCCCGAAATTCCCTTCGTTAAAAGCATGAATATTAATGGGCCCAGCTCAGTGCCCGTGGGCAATGCCACAATTAATGTAACTGTAAAAGGCCAGAAACACGATTAATTGATAATTCAATTTTAAAAGATATGAAAAAGTCAATTTACATATTAATCGTGCTGCTTTGTGTTTGCTCTGCACTAACAGCGCAAACCAGCAAAGCGGAATATTTTTTCGACACCGATCCGGGGGTTGGTTTAGCCACACAGGTTACCATAACTCAGGTTGGTGATACAGGAGTTTTTACCGGGAATATTTCTACCAACGGACTAAGTGTTGGTTTTCATCGCTTATATTTCCGGTTTCAGGATATTAATGCAAAATGGGGCTTAACCGAAAACACCCTTTTGTATGTATACTCCACCACTGCTCCATCATCCTATCCACCTGTGCAGGCACAACTTTCGAAATTCGAGTATTTTTTTGATACCGATCCGGGCCCGGGCTTAGGAATTCAGGTTCCTGCAACGGGAATCAATGATACCGCAACTGTAACCATGAATGTTTCTACACTAGGCTTAAGCGTTGGATTTCATCGTTTATATTATCGCTCAAAAGATTTAAACAATCAATGGGGCTTAACTGAAAACCAACTGTTATATGTTTATGATACTTCGCCACCGGTGGCCATGCCTGTGCAACCTCAATTAACAGGTATGGAGTTCTTTATTGATACTGATCCGACTGTTGGACTTGGAACAGCTGTAGCGGGCATCATACCGGGAGATACTATATTATCAAGTGTGGATGTGCCAACAGCTGCATTAACTGCCGGACCACATACTATTAATTTCCGCGTTAAAGACGCCATGAAGAGATGGAGTCATTACGATACACGACAAATTATTATTTGTTCATCCATTCCTGTTGCATATTTTTCGGTTGATACCGTTTGCCAGGGAAGTGTATCGCATTTTACGGATTTGTCAACAAACATTCTAGGCTCAACAACCTATAAATGGGATATGAATTCAGATGGCACCAACGAGTTTACAACCCTTGGAAATAAAACATATACATATGCCGCCGCGGGGACATACACAGCCACTCTGATTGTCGCCAATCCTGATGGTTGTTCTACTACCTATACGCAAAATGTATTAGTAAATCCTATTCCTGCTACACCGGTAATTACTCAAGTTTTTGATACTTTAGTTTCGAGCGCAGCCACAGGTAACCAATGGTATAAAACCGGAACAGGTTTAATAGGCGGAGCCACCAGTCAGAAATATCAGCCAACACAGAATGGAAACTATTATGTAGTTGTTACCTTAATTGGATGTAGTTCGGCAAACTCAAACACCCTAGACTATGTAATTTCGTCGATTGACAATATCTCTGGTGATTCGGGGATCAGCATATATCCCAATCCTGCTATTAAAACACTTTTTATTGATGGACTAAAAGGTGAGACTGTTATAAGTATTTATGATGTCAGTGGAAAATTGTTAATTAGGGAAGAACCCCGAATTAATATGATCGACATAAGCAATCTGGCTAATGGTTTGTATTTGATCAAATTTGACAATACGGATAATATCACTATGATGAAATTTGTGAAGGAATAAGGTGAATGAAGTAATTAAAATGATATTATTATTAAATGAAAAGGCTTGCCCACATCGGCAAGCCTTTCTTTTTATACTTTTTTTTATAGCCCAATATCAACCCCCATCCTGATCATCGGATGAGTCCACAATTTGCTTTTTTTTTATAGCCCAATATCAACCCCCATCCTGATCACCGGATTACTATACAGGTTATATTGTGATTCATTGAAATTCCAAAGGATCATAAAAGTAATGGCCGACCTACCGAAAACCCTTTGCCGGTAGCCTATTCCTGCCAGTACATTTGACAATGTGATCCACTCCGGCAACATACTTGAGCTGAAAACATTGGTTTTGTACGCCATATATTCATACTCGCCATGCGCAAAGATACTGTTGTAAAAGGGGAAGTGCAGGTTTGTAAAAACTCTTCCGCCCAACACATGCATGATAGCGGCGGGTTTATACCTGTGGTCGGCAATGAACTGGTAAGTAAAACCCACTCCGAGCGAAATATTTTCAAGTACATAGTATCCGAATTGTGGCGAAACATCGATCATCGTGACAGTGCCGAACTGTAACCCGAGGTTTCCTCCCGTAAAAAAAGTGTTTTTAAAATTTTCCTTATAATCCACATCTGTTACTTTTTCGACATCCTCCTGGGCTGTAACGCCAGTGTTCAGAGCGAATAAACTATATAGTAAAATTATCAGGCAGCGGTTGAAAACTACTTTCATCATTTAAGGATTAATTACAAGATGCTAAATTAAAACTAAAAATGGTAATGCGTCAATTTATCGTATTATAATACTGTATAAGTTGGGAAAATTAATAATTACACTTTTTTTTGTAAATGTTATTCGCAGTATTACAGGCTTTTACAAAATATTTTCAAATTTTATAAAAAAAAAGTAAAAAAAAAACTTGTAAATCAAAAAAAGAGTTTACCTTTGCACTCCCGATTACAAAACAGGGTTGAAAAAAGAGTTCTTTAAAATATTTTCAAATGGATATCGCTGAAAATGAATATTTTAAAAAATATTTTAAAAAAAAGTGAAAATAAATTTGGAGATAATAAAAAAGTGAGTAATTTTGCAACCCCATTTGAAATGATGGGAAAACAAGAAACAAGTTCTTTGAAAATATTGAAGAAGGTAAGAAAAGAGTGAATATCTCTTGT
>DAOQAF010000156.1:0-4825 GCA_035353775.1 Bacteroidales bacterium
TGCGTTTTGCAGAAATAAAAATGGTTTCCAATTCAACCAACTCCCTGAATTTAACGGGTGTTTTGACCAGTTGGTCGATCTTGTTTGCAACCACAATGAATTTTTTTTCCGGATCATTGATTTTTTCGCTGAAATCTGCCAGATCGCTCTTTATGTCGTCTACCGTGGTCTGCGAAATATCTATTACATACAAAATTATCTGTGCCTGCTCAATTTTCTGGTATGTTCTTTCGATGCCGAGCAGTTCAATATCGTTTGCTGACTTTCTTAGCCCTGCTGTGTCGATGAAACGGAACGTGACACCCTGGAATGTGATGGTGTCTTCGATGGTGTCGCGGGTAGTGCCCGGAATCTCGGATACGATGGCCCTTTCTTCGTTCAGCAGGGCATTAAGCAGAGTGGATTTTCCGACGTTGGGCTTGCCGATGATGGCAACAGGGATGCCGTTTTTAAGGACATTGCCCTGAGAAAAAGAATCGACAAGGGCTTTAACCTCCGCTTTTATGTCATGGATCAAACGAACAAATTCATCCCGGTTGGCAAATTCCACATCTTCTTCACTGAAATCGAGTTCAAGTTCTATCAGCGAGGCAAATCCAACGAGTTTATCGCGGAGTTGCTTGATCTTATCGGAAAATCCTCCTCGCATCTGGCTAAGTGCAAGGTCGTGAGCATTTTTAGATGTCGAAGAGATCAGATCGGCAATAGCTTCTGCCTGTGTCAGGTCGAGTTTTTTGTTCATGAAAGCTCGTAAGGTAAATTCGCCCGGCGATGCCAGCCTGGCTCCTGAAGCCAGTAAAATCTCCATTATTTTTTTCTGAACGTACAATGAACCATGGCAGTTGATCTCAGCGAGATCTTCACCGGTGTATGAATGAGGCGTGTGAAAAATGCTTACTAAAACCTCGTCAATGGTTTCTTGCCCGAAAACTATCTTTCCATAGTGAAGCGTATTTGCAGGCATTTTTTTTATACCAATTTTTTTTGCCGGAACAAATATTTTTCCGAGTATGTCAAAAGTTTTTTTTCCGCTGATACGTATCAGCGCTATTGCGCCAACGCCTGTGGGAGTTGAAACAGCGCAAATAGTTTCGTGCTGGTTGAAAGTGTGTTTTAAACTCATGTTTGTATGTTTGTTCTTTTACAAAGTTACTTTATTTTCTAAATTTAAAAAAAAAAGAGACTTCATTCAAAAATATCAACGCATTATATTATTTTTGTCAGCATGATACAGGGCAAAAAAGTCATCGTGGTGATGCCTGCATATAATGCAGAAAAGACTTTAGAGAACACCTATCGTGAAATTCCTTTCGATATGGTTGACGATGTCATTGTGGTAGATGATGCCAGCAAAGACAGGACGGTTGATAAAGCACATGAGCTGGGTATTAAGCATATCATCAAACATGAGAACAATAAAGGGTATGGCGGTAATCAGAAAAGTTGTTATGATTATGCACTTAAACTCGGGGCAGATATTGTTGTGATGCTGCACCCCGATTATCAGTATACGCCGAAACTGATCCCTTCGATGGTTTACATTATCGCTAACGATCTTTATCCGGTGGCACTTGGTTCAAGGATACTTGGTATGGGCGCTTTGCGTGGCGGTATGCCTTATTACAAATATATTTTTAACCGTTTTCTGACACTTTTTCAGAATACGATGATGAACCAGAAATTATCCGAATATCATACGGGCTTCAGGGCTTTTTCAAGAAAGGTCCTTGAAAGTATCAGTTATCATAATAATTCAGATGATTTTGTCTTTGACAATCAAATGCTTGCACAGATATTTTATGCCGGGTTCGAAATAGCTGAAGTTACCTGCCCGACAAAATATTTTCCTGATGCATCATCAATAAACTTCCGCAGAAGCAGCAAGTACGGCTTGGGAGTGCTTCATACATCGGTAAAATACCGGCTTCAGAAAATGCATCTGGGAAAGTTCAGAATTTTTGAAAAACCATCCGATGCAAGATCCTGAAAAAGTAATTTCCCCTTGCACATACTGCGGATCAGAGAAAAGTAACTGGTTTTGCAATACCGATGATATTTTTGGCAATTCATATGGGATACGTTGCTGTAATGATTGTAAAGCTTATTTTTTATCTCCTTTCCCTTCGGAGGAAATGCTTAAGGAAGCTTACGATAAAACCTATTACGGCACCAGCAAAAATAAATTTATTTTCCCGTTTGTGGAAAGGTCTGCCGATTATTTTCGTAAGCGGCGGGCAGGCAACATTATGAAATTATTGCCTGAACATGCACGTATACTGGACATAGGTTGTGGTAATGGCGATTTTTTACGTTATGTTTCTTTATGCGGAGATCATGAATTATACGGGATCGAACGTGATGAGGAGGCCGCTAAAAGAGCAAAGACCAAAACGAACATTCATCTGCAGACTACTCCTTTGCAGGAAAATGATTACGGGGAGAACTTTTTTGATGCGGTCACGCTGTTTCATGTGTTTGAACATCTGGCTGAGCCCCGGAAAACCTTGGAAATTATAAGTAAAATATTAAAACCCGGTGGAATTTTAATAATCTCCTTTCCGAATATCGGCAGTTTTCAGGCAGGGCTTTTTAAAGGAAAATGGTTTCATATGGATCCTCCGAGGCACCTGTTGTTTTTTAAACCTGAGGATTTTACCAGGATACTGAAAAATTTGAAATTTACCTTGCTGAGATCAAATTATTCTTCAATTGAGCAAAACCCATATGGCTGGGTGCAAAGTATCTTAAACCTTTTTTGTGCCAAACGTGAAGTTCTTTACGAACGGCTGAAAGGGAACAGGCAATATGCTTCGGAAAATGGACGTATGCTGATCTTTTTTCAAAAGTGTTTTTTTATATTCAGCTTCCCTGTATTTGTTGTGCTCAACTTTTTTGGAGGTGTTTTAAAGAAAGGCGCTACCGTTCAGTTTTTATTTAAAAATGAAAAATCATGATACTAGTTATCATCGCAATAACATCTGTTATTTCAATCATTGCTTTATATAATTCCGACCTGTTTTATCGCCTGAAGTTCAATCCTTTTCTAGTTCTGCATTCAAAACAATGGTACCGTTTTTTTACTCATGCATTTTTGCATGCAGGATGGATGCACCTTTTCTTCAATATGTGGGTATTATATTTATTTGGCGAAATCGTGATAGATGGGTACTGTTCACTATTTGGAACAAAAGGGTATTACTTTTTTGTATTGTTATATGTGGGAGCCATTATGATCTCATCGCTGCCATCATTTGGTAAACATAAAAATGATCCGTATTACAGTGCTGTTGGCGCTTCCGGAGCTGTATCCGCCGTGCTTTTTGCCAGTATATTATTTTACCCCACAGGAAAGATCATGATATTTCCAATTCCTATCGGTATTCCTGCTTTCATTTTTGGAATTCTATATCTGATCTATTCAGCCTATATGAGTAAAAGGGGCGGGGACAACATCGGGCACGATGCTCATTTCTGGGGCGCTCTTTTCGGAGTCCTTTTCACCATTGCTATTGAACCCCGGATAGCTCTTTATTTTGTTGAACAGGTACGTTTATATATCAGCGGATAAAAAAGAGGGGTTAACCTTTGTCTATGAATGAAATAATTTGTTTAATTCAATTTCACCCGTACGAGATAGGTTCCTGTATTTGAGGCATTATATACGGTTTCATAAATTGACAAGTACAAATAGCCTGTTCCTGATACAACCCCCTTGAACGAAGCTCCGGCTTTTAACATGGCGCCTTTGTCCCCGATTTTGAAAACCACATTACCGTAAGTGGGATACGTGGTAGCTGTTGTTGCGGCATAATCACTTTCATAATCGTAGTCAGCGTTTGCGGCAGATGATTTTCCATCGGGTGTGTATTTGTACCCCGACAAACTGGCCAGGGTGATTTCACCTGAGGCAGTAATACTGATCTTTTGCCCGCTTTTTACATAAATGCTGGTCTTGAGCCAGCCGCCATTGGTGTTGCCGCTGATATGTTTGTTTGCCGACAGCGTAAATGATGATTCGGAAACATCGCCTCCTTTGTAGAATACATCAATGCTTGTAATTTTATCCCTTGCTATTTCAAGGTTGCCGTATTCGGTTTTAAGGGCAATGCTTTTAATATTATAAGTCCCACCGATACGGTATGAGTTGTCCGTAACAATAATATCATCACCCACCGAAGATTCATCATAATTATAAATAGCCTTCAGTTCTCCAAGTGCCATATCAGCGGTGTAATCTTCGCTTGTAGGAGGTATGTAGCTTGCGGAATTGATCACCTCTTCCAGGACAGGTATGCAGTTTATGCTCAAAGCCACCAAAGATTCATAGGCTTTTTTCCGGATGTCTTCCGTAGAGTTGTTCAGGTCGGTAACCAGCGATTTGATCTTTTCTTTCTGAGTGTTATCGGGTGATACCCCAAAAAATATCTGGTTGATATTTTTTACAGGAATTTCGAGTTTGCCCCACAATGTGACCAGGTTAACATTGCTGATAGAGGCCGTACCGGTCATGATACTCCCGTCTCTCAGTGAAACCCTGAACTCTGTGCTTTCTTTCTGGCTGAACGTTTGAAAAGCTGTAAGGAACATAAAAAGCACCAGGGCAACGATTGATTTTTTCATATTGAATTGTTTTTTAAATTATTTCAGCGTTAAAGGTAATACTTTGATGACCATTTTTCCAAGTCATTGTCAAATTTTTTCAAATAGGATTGAAATAATATACGATTTACAGGATTTTGACAGATATTTTTTTATGTTTTTTGATAATAATTCACAGCCATCCGAACTTTTTGAGAAAATAACATTGATTATTTCTGTATCCCTT
>DAOQAF010000157.1:0-4816 GCA_035353775.1 Bacteroidales bacterium
CTGCTCAACACAACGACAAATTATTATGTGCAAACCACTACGGGAGGTACCGCATATACCGGCCTGACAAATATTATTCTTGCCAACACTTCCAACATAAGTAACGAACATGGCCTGGTGTTTACGGCCCTGCAACCGTTTGTTTTAAAATCGGTAAAAGTCCGGTCGGTAGCTACTGCCGCGACTTCCAAGACGGTAACTTTGAAAAATTCTTCTAACGTTACGCTCAGCACCGTTACCGTAAACAATGTCCCTGCCGGAGAAAGCCGCATCACCTTAAACATCAATGTTCCAGCCGGCATGAACCTCAGGCTGACAGCACCGGCAAGCAGTTACCTGATGAGGGACAACACAGTGCCCACAGGTACTTACCCGATCACACTCCCGGATGTGGTCAGCATTACAACGACTACAGCCAGTGCTTCACCGGAACTTTATTATTATTATTTTTATGATTGGGAAGTGGAATTGCCAAGCTGCAAAAGCCTCTACACACAGGTAACAGCCACGGTAACTCCGGCGCCCGTTGCTCATTTTACTTACGCTCAGGTAAATGAAAATATTACGTTCTCCAACACCTCCGGCAACGGCAGCACCTACTACTGGGATTTCGGCGATGGCGCCAACAGTGCGGCAACAAGCCCCATGCATACATATACAGCTAACGGAACCTACAATGTGATGCTGGTAGCAACAAACACCTGCTCGAGCGATACAACTTATCAGAACATCACAATAACGTCGATAGTAGTCAACAGGCATACCATCAGTGGAAAAACACGTTATGCAAGCAAGGCCATCCCCGGCAACCCGGCCCCGGCAACCCCTGCATATAATCCTGTAATATACAATATCGATCATGTAATCGTCAAACTGAAGACTTATCCTGCAGGTACAGAACTGGCAAGGGATACAAGTGATGCAACAGGCGTTTATCAATTCAGTAATGTTTTAGATGGAACTTATATATTGTCTTACGACAAATACCTTGCTGATACCATGCAAACCTGCGATAATATTAATGTTGTGGACATAGCTTTACTGAAATATCTTATTGGCCACGACACATTAGCTGATCCATCCAGAAGCTTTTCCGCAAAACATAAAAATGCCGCGAATGTTGATAACAACGCATCCATAAATTCCATTGATATTTCGAGAATCATGGCAAAGATCGGGCTGCCGCTCAATCCCGGTGCAAACTTTCCTAAAGGAAACTGGCTGGCAATTGATAAATCTTTAACTGTTGCGGGTGCTGACGTAAGCCTCAACCTGGAAACTATATGTTACGGTGATTACGATGCTTCAGGCACCAAATACAGAGATTCAGCAACAACCTGGAGCCAGGCAAAATCCTTATCTGAAAATATCATCATTCAGTCCGACGAATCAATAACTATAAACAATCAAGAGTATTTTGAAGTACCGTTAAAGATAAGCACAAAACTGAATGAGCTTTCCGCACTGGGGCTGGAACTGAATTATCCGGGCAAAGATTACAAATTAGTAAGCGCTTCCATGCCCCAAGCTATCAATAAAATCAGTGCGGTCAAGATAAATCCTGCATTTGAAGAAATTCTTACCGGAGATAATGACTTACTGGTGACAGATATTGACGGCGTGATCAGGGTGGTTTTTGCTACAACATCGTATTTTGACGTAGCTGCTGACGACGAAATAATAAGGCTTGGCTTCCGTTCAAAAAATGATTTGAAACCGGGTGCACTTGACTTTTATTTACAAGGAACAGGCCTGATAGCTGACCAGTATGGAATGGAAAATGAGGATACTTACCTGACAATGCCTAAGATTTATGTTCAGGGCAACAACGCTGATGCCGGATTTGAATTTGCAGGTTATCCCAACCCGTTCAGAGGCAACGCCACCCTGACATACAATTTGCCTGAACCCGGAACCGTAAAGCTCAATGTATATAATGCCATTGGCGAACTGGTTAGCGAACTGGTTAATGAAACACAGATCAGCGGAAAACACAGCGTGGAATTCCTAAGCAGGAAACTGCCTGAGGGCATGTACACTTTCAAATTAGAATTTACAGGTACGGAAAAATCAAAATGCATGGTTTTAAAACTGATTCATTGATCCTGATTTTGTTGTTTTCTAACAATACGGAAAAATAGCCTGCTGAAATGCGGGCTTTTTTGTTACCTGTTCCATCATGAAATTAGCACAGTAGTACCCAGCAACGCGTTCAAAAGTCAGCTTATACCAATGATTATAATGAATTTGTCTAAACGAAAATTCACACTATTGCTTTGGCAAACCACATCATCAGAAAAAAAATATTATTTTTATACTTTGTAATTGTTGAGGCTTACGAAACTTTTAGAACAGTGCAAACCAAAATATGATCATCATGAAAAATTTCATTTTTTTGTTTTTAATAACTTTATCATTTAGCGTGGCTTCTCAAATACCCACGATCAAAGCGGTTGGTGGTGCAGGAACTAATATTTTGTGGGCAGAAGAAAAAATGAATACAGATCCGGAAGGCCCGGGGTTCTTTTACAATGATTGTTCGCAGAATGTCAAACCTGTTTCAGCATCCTCAACACTTGCACCCCAGGGAGCTGCTGACTATGATATAAAAAATTTGAATGATGATGACCCGATGACAGCATGGATAGAAGGCAAACCAGACTATGGTATTGGTGAATACTTTGAAATTGAGACGCCCAATGTTAACACCATCTATAATGGCTACCAGGCATCACCAACAACCTGGAAAAACAATTCTAGGGTTAAAACATTCAAGGTTTATAAAGACAACAAACCACTGTGCTTTCTGGAGTTGACGGATGAAATGGGCGCTCAGAGATTTGAACTTCCTGGCGAAACAAATTATAATTATGAAAACCCTTCCATATTTAAGTTTGAGATCGTTGAAATATATAAGGGTTTAAAATGGCCTGATGTGGCCATTTCGCATGTTGACCTTGTTTTATGTTGTTTTGCTGAAAACACAAATATACTGGGCAGCACCAGTGATTTACCTGTCTCCGGTATTATTTGCGGGCAAAACGTATACACGGTGGACATTAATTCCGGCGCCATATCAAATACAGAAATTCAAAAAACTACGCGGCAAACGCATCTGAGTCTGCTCAAAATTCACACGGCTTCGAAACAAATCGATGTAACTCCTGATCATCCTCTATATATTAAAAATTATGGGTTCATTTCTTTGAGTAAAATTTTAGATATAAAAGGATGGAAAAATAATAAAGATTTAATTAACGAAATCGAAATCTTAACATGGGATGATAAATCAAGTAAGCTTCTATACGAAAAACTAACCGGTATTGAACTGATCCATGGTGTTTTTGAGACTTTCTCGATTTTGAAAATAAGCAGGGGAAGTACATTTATTGCGAATGGGTTTGTAACAAAAACTTATTGAGTTAAGATTTCGCAATTGAGGGCAAAACGGCGAAGACAAGGCAAAGTACGGGGAAAAGCTAATCCGAACCAGTAAGAGGTTGTTTAAATTTTGTATGAATATAAAATAGCGGTTTCCGTCAAAATTTAAATATGGCTTGAAAATCAATTTGTTGGCCCCAGCCCGCCAGTTGGCGGGAGCAAATTGATTTTCAACACAACCGCCAGCTGGCGGGCTGGGGGAAATGTTGAAAATCAATATAGTAGTTTCATATGAAAATTTTCAAACAACCTCTTAATAAATGAAAAAAATTTTTGTATTTCACAAATGTTCACAATTCTTGCACGTTCACGTTTCATGAACATAAATAATAATTGAACAATGGACACAAAAGAGCACATATTCAATATCTTAGGTAATCTTGAAAACACAAGAGGCATAAAAGCACATTGGAATGAGAAAAGAACCGGCCCAAAAGCCTGAAAACTACTCGTTGAATTGGCAGGCGATACACTTGAATTTTTTTTTGAATTCCGTAAAGAAGTCCCGACGTAGCATAGCTGTTCAGAAAACCCCGCCTGTGGCGGAACCTTTGCAGATTTTCAAATATTCTCTGATTCACGCCACCGCCAGCCCGCACGCCAGGAATTGCCAGCGCGCCAAATATCGGCTAACCAATCCCGAAAAAACCGAATTGTTTCGTAGAAACAAAGTGCGGTGGCAAGAAAATATGCGATGTGCTGAGCTCGTCGAAGCTCGGTGCCAGGGAGTGGCATGTGCGAAGCCTGCCTGGCGTCAGGGTTCGACATATATTTTCTTGAATTTTTTTGTACTTTTTGTCTTGAAACAAAAAGTACAAAAAACAACATATAATTAATCATTCCATCTTTTATTTCGTGTTATATATATACATTATCTATAATAGGTCTAAAATTGCATTTGCACTTTTTACCCCAATACCTACTAACGTCATAAGCATAAATCAAAATTTGTCCTGGCATGATTTTGATTAAGCAACGGTAAAAGTTTGAAAATAATTCAATTCAGAACATTCTAATACTTCTTCCGGTATTAAAATAATGAATGTGTTTCTCGATACTTGTGCTTGTTGTTCATATTTTTGCCATGTGCCAAAGTTCATATTTTTTCCAGCGCATCAAATTATGATTTTGCCCAACAAGTTAATTCATAAAAAAGTTCGTTATTATTTTAAATTCAATCCTATTAATTAATTAAATTTAATAGCCATGAAAACAAAATTATTTTCATTATTACTTATTTCTCTGGTAATGATATCCGCTTTCCCCTCGGCTTCGCAAAATAATTGTGTGCCTCCTATGGGCCTGGCGACAAGCAATATCACGACCACAGGCGCAACCCTGTCGTGGACGGCTGCGACAGGAGCATCGGTTTATA
>DAOQAF010000158.1:0-4801 GCA_035353775.1 Bacteroidales bacterium
CCACTACCATCAGGCCCTGGGCTTTGCGTTCGGATTGCTTACGCATCAGGAGCACAATGTTTTTTATCTTTTTGTTGCTGAGGCTGGTGATGGTTTCGTTTTCAGTTTTCATAAATCCCTAAGGTAAAAAGCAAAAATATAAAAGATTATTAGGGCTGAAGCCCTTTGGTTTTGTTTTTTTATTTATAGCCCCGCCATTAATGGCGGGGCTATAAATAAAAACCTACGTCAGAAGGGGCTTTAGCCCCTTTAGACCTTATTGTTTTTGTTGCTGAATTTTTGCAGCTCTTTTTTTGCGGGCTTTTTTCACAAAATGCCGGACAATGAAAAATGTTATCAGGCAAATCACCCATAACGGCCACAGGTAAATCAGTACGAGGAAAAATGTAACCAGGCCTTGCCAGCCCCACGAAAGCGCTCCTTTTAGTTTATAACCAAAACTCTCACTTTGTACCGGAATAATATTTCCCTGCTCGTAAAAGGTGGCGTTTATAGTGCTGAGTTCAACTTTATTACTCATGTATTTCAGTCTGCCCTCCAGTGATTCAATTTCTTCCTGCAAGGTGCGGATATATTGCTGAACTTCCAGAATATCATTGATAGTGTATGCTTTTTTCAGGATGGTTTCGTATTGCATCATGGCATCTTTTTTCGATTTCAGGCGCGCCGTTATATCCACAAATTCTTCAGTAACATCTTCAGCATTGATTTTTTTATAATCAACAAAAATGGCTTCTTTCAGGAGGTCGTCCACCAATGCCTCAAAATCCACAGCGCCAACCCTGATTACCATGACATTTGTTGTACGGTATTCATCGCCTGTCTGGTTTTCAGAAGAAACATACCCGTTATGCCTTTTAATAATATCGAGAATTTTTATGCGGGCTGTTTCGTATTTTTCAATTTTAAAGCTGATGTCGGCGGTTTTTATAATCTTTTGAGGGATCTTTTCTGATTCGGCTCGAGGCTCTTTTTGTCCGGATTCACCCTTGTCTTTCTGCTGATCATATTCCGAGTTTTTTGTTCCGGTCTTTTCATCTGTTAGCGTTGGGGATTCTTCCGTTGAACCGGTTTCAGGAACCGTAGCTATTTTATCATAAAAAGTTACGGCATCATCTTGTTTTTCTGATTTGCTTCCGCAACTACTGAACAGCAGAAACGAAAAAAAGAACAATAAAAGAAAGATTTTGGTTTTCATGGCTTCATGGTTTTTTGGTTATTAATTTTTAGAATTGGGTTTTAGATGCAACAATATTAAAAATCCATAATAAAAGTATGAAATATTTCAAAAGATTATGAAGTATCTAAAGCCCCTTAATAAGGAGGCTGGTTAACTAATAGCCCCGGCCTGGTTTCGACAATGCTCAACCATCGGCGGGGCTATTAATGTTATCATCACAAATACTCAGGGCTTCAGCCCTTTAAAATTAACGGCTCACCGCAAATTTTGTTTTGTATTCGCCTTTTTCACTGATGATGCGGATAAAATACAATCCTTTTGCCAGCCCGCTGCAATCAATATTTTTTGAGGTCGTAGTATAAATCAGTCTTCCCGCAAGGTCGGTAATTTCAATTTTTTCAGGAACAAGGTCAGTTTGTATGACTATATTGTCATTTGCAGGATTTGGAAAGATATTAAACATGGGATCCTTTGTTTCATTAATACCGGTAATTAATGAATTCACATAATTTGAACGCACCATATAATTCGTTTTGGAATTACAGACAGGCGTATAAAACCCCACAAAATATTTCACAAAAAGCGGCGACGGATTTGTATAATTATAAAAGAATGTATTACCCGGAACACTGCCAATTTGTGTTACCAAACCCGAATTCATAATGCCAAAAATCAAGTAATTTGCAACGGTCAATCCTTCGTAAGCGCTCCACGTGAAGCCATAAGTATTGGTGAGCTGGTCATAGGCGCTCAGCAGGGTAATGGTTTTATGATAATCTGATTTATCGCCTTCGTTTCCGCAGGTGTCGGTGATGGAAATCTTATAGCTGTTGCTCTGGTTTTGCGGGTTCGAGGTCATATCAATATAATTTGTTTCTGTCGATGGGACAGTGCCGATAAGGCTGTAAACATTGGTTGAAATCTCAGAGTAGATGTTAACAGTGGCCGCTTCGGCAGGCGGTGTAGCCCAATTGATACGATTTTTAAAGACGATGGTGTCGAACTCAACGAAACATATATTTATATCGGGGGGATAAAGGAAGCTGACCTCAACCGTATCGCGACCATGACAACCGTTTACATCAGTAACCGTTACTCTATATGTACCAGGAGTAGTCACTGCAATGGTAGGTGTAGAAACACTTGTACTCCACGAATACCCAGCAAATACGCCAGGATCCAATACGACAGTATTTCCATTGCATGCGATAACATCAGGTCCTAAATATGGAACTGGTACAGGATAATTAAGTACTTCAATCTGATCCGTAACGGTGGCGCAAGCACCCGTAACCGTGACTGAATAGATACCAGGGGTAACTGCGTTAATCGTGGGTGATGTAGCACCACCAGGACTCCACATATAGGTGAAGTCAGGTTGGTTCGTGACTTGTCCTTTGAGGATAAGAGCCGATCCCGTGCATTTGGTAGTATCAGGTATCGTCCAAGGTGTAGTGGGTGAGAGGGAAACAAAGTTCACATAAAACTCAGTGATACTGGTTGGTCCAAACTGACACGTCCAATATCCTTGTGACGCATGGGTTATTGGTATTGAATCTGCGGTAATATATCCTCCCCCATTGTTCCAATCTGTTATGCCACCACCTGCTGGCTTAGAAACAAATACCGTATCTACTGTATTACAATAATAGAATGGTATTCCGCTAGCAACACCCGTCAATGACAGATGTACATGACTTGCTGAAAGCGATAAGCTTATCAACATACAAATAATTGTAAAAAACTTTTTCATGATAAAAATCTCCTTTTGTTTTTTTAGTGTTAGTTTTTGTTAAAAAATTTTGTTTTGGTCGTAAAATAAAAAAGGGCGCCGAACTTCCGCTTGTATCTCAGCATTAGAAGGGCACCGCGAGGGCCTCGAAACGACTTGAAACAGCAAGAAGACGACACCCATTCGGGTGCGTCTGCTGTACTGCTTCTCCGTTTCTAATAAAATTCGCGGTTTTATCTAATAAGAAACATTAGCAACGCTATATTTTTATATGTTTATTTTTTATTCGATAGTTTGGTTTTGGTTAATACTTATTACAAAGATATATTATTTGTTATTCTTTTTTTTTAATTTTAAAGCCAACAGGTTCTCTGGGCTCATTTTCTTTTTGAATAAGTTGCTTCATGGCTTCAAAAACTATATGGAATTGCTTATCGTATTTGGCTTCTAATAAATCCAGTTTCTTTTTAAGGTCTTTGTTTTCATCAATCAATTCCCGCATTTTTACAAATGCCCTCATAATCGCAATGTTTACTGCTATAGCTTTTTTGCTGCGCAATATCCCGCTAAGCATAGCAACACCCTGTTCGGTAAATGCATAAGGTGCGATAGGGGAAAATTTAAAAGCGCCCAGGTTATCACAAATTGTGATAAGCTCCTTCCATTCTTTTTCCGTAAGCCTGAACATAAAATCTTCAGGAAACCTTTCTATGTTTCGATTAACCTGCTGCTTTAATGCTCTGGTTTCAACTTCATACATTCCAGCCAGGTGAAAATCAAGCATCACCTTTCTGCCCCGGATATAAAATATTTGTGTTATGATTTCTTTCGTTAATATCAGGTCATTCATAATTCTCACTTTAATTTTATTTCTGTTTCAGTTAGCAAATATAAATTATTTTAGGTCTTATTCTTTTCGGAAGCCTATTCTTTTTCTTTCGTTATGCTCTAATTGTTGTTTGTCTTTTTGCAGCAGGTATATACTGAGCGGGCATAAATTGAACTTCCAAAACAACATAAGTATATATTAATGAGATTATTACATATTGAATAAATCGCAATTTATGCCCAGTCGAAGTATAGTTCAAGGCTTCGTACACATCTTTGAACTGCTTGTTGTATTTGTTTTCCAGTTCTTTGAGTTTTTCGGTAAGTTCTTTATGTGTCAAAGCAAATTGCTTGAGCGCGATAAAAGCACGAACGATGGCAATATTTACCAGTGCTGCTTTTTCACTTTTCAAAACACTGGCAAGCATGGCAACGCCGTGTTCGGTAAATGCATAGGGCAGGTAGCGCCTTCCGCCTCGTTTTTCTGTGGTTTCATTTCGTAACCTCAAAATTTCATGCTTTTTTTCAGTATTTTTTGAGGTTTCAATCTGCAACCTCAAAGTTTCCCACTCACTTTTAGTAAGCTGAAACATAAAGTCCTCCGGAAAACGAATGATATTACGTTTAACAGCAAGGTTCAGGTTTTTTGTCTCAATCTGATACATCTCAGCAAGGTCATAATCGAACATTACTTTATGTCCACGGATTTCGTAAATTTTATTTTGAATAGGTTGTAGATTCATAATTATTTTGCCGGTAAATTATTGTTATATTATGTGGCAAATATAAATTATTTTGGGATTAATTTTTTCTAAAAAATATATTTTAATGATGACTAATGCCCCCGTTTTAAAGAAGCTGTGCGTGACTTAAAGACTTACGCCAACGATCAAGCCTAAAAATAATTAATTGAAAATCAAATAGTTTTAGCAAAAATGAATTTTTTTCTTGACTTTTTATTTTCCTCGTATTAACTTTGTGGCGCAAAGTACTTTTAAAAAAAACGACATGAATCAGCAAAACGAACATTTGAAAAACCTCTCGGAGATCCGCTCCCTGAT
>DAOQAF010000159.1:0-4795 GCA_035353775.1 Bacteroidales bacterium
CCGTAACTGTAAAAGAAGCCCCTGTACAGGTTCCCGATTTGGGAGTAACGGTGTACACGACATTGACCGGAGCATTTGTAGTGTTGGTCAGTGTCGCACCGATATTCGGGGCATTGCTGCCTGCCGCATCCCCGGTGATTGTGGCAATATTTGGGTTGGGCCAGGAATAGGTTGTTCCTGAAGGTACAATACCATTCGTACCATTGGCAGGAGTAAACAGGAATGAGCTTCCACTACACAGCAAGATGTTGGTATCCGTTATTGCAGGCATCGGGTTAACAAGGACATTAACAATAAAAGTATCTCCGGGACAGTTTGCGTTGATAGGGGTAACGATGTAAGGAACACTAATGGCTGAATTGGTGGAATTGGTCAGCGTACCGCTGATCACGGAAGCAAGGGTTCCGCTTGCAGTGCCGGTAATGCCCGGGACACCGGGTGCAGCCCAGGAATAGGCAGTTCCTGCCGGTACGATGTCGCCACCTGCATTCACCGGTGCATAAACAAAAGGCACGCCACTGCAGGAGGAAACAGCATGATTACCTATGGAAGGAAGCGGGGTTACCGTCAGCATAGTTACATAAATACTGTCACATCCTCCGGCTGTGGCAACGGTGTCGTAATAGGTTCCGCTTGTGTAATAAGTGTGTGCATTTACGGTAATGGAATCCCCGGAACAAATGATTTGTGGATTCAGCACATTAGCTGTCTGATTTACTGTAATAGTCTGTGAAATTGTATCCTTGCAATTATCGCGAAAAGTAACGATAAGCCGGACAATATAATTTCCGGTATTTGTGTAATAATGAATCGGGTTTTGCTGATTCGAGGTAAACCCATCGCCAAAATTCCAGTTCCATCCGGTAATGTTTGGCGGATTGGTGAAAAAAGTAGTGGAATCATGAAATTCAAGCACACCAGGACAATCCTGCGTATATCCGAAATTAACTTCTTGTGGAAACGGGACTCCCCATGTTAAATTAGTATATACTTCAGGGGTATTGGAATTAATCGTAATGCAATTATGAATACCGGGAAATTCAATGATGCAATAGCCTTCTGTTCCCGTCATCGTCATATTATCGATGTATGTCATGCCGTTTGAGTTGTAAAGTACTGCATAAGGAACTGAAAAACTTAAAGTAACCGGAGTCGCAACACTACCGAGAGAAGCAAATAAAAGTACAGGATTTTGTACCGGCTCAGAAAAACACACTGTGGTAACACCCCCCACGGCAAAATTAGGTCTGGGTACAATTCCACTAATAGGCCGATATGGAAATCCTGAAAAATTACCATATCCAAATATACCGACAGTAAAAGAGAAATTATAATTGGTTGTCATAGTCATTAAAATAGGTTGCCCCGGAGACTGAATGGTTGCTGTGGCGGAATTTGTAGTTCCCTGATTTGTCCAAGTAGCCCATGAATAGCCTATGCATTGTGCATTAACGCTATTGTTGCTGGAATTCAGCACAAAGATGATAACAAAGAGTATGGAATATAAATAATACTTTATATTATTATGAAACAGAAAAGAAAATGTGTGGGTATGGTTATAATTCATGGGATTATTTGTATATTTAAATTTATCAAGTGAAACAATATTTGATGTTTTGTTATTGAATAAAAAAAACACAGCAAGGCATTCATTCTGTTGTAAAGGTTTTTTTCGGTAATCTTTTTATTACTGTATGTTAATTACAAATTTATCGATAATAATTATCAGATGACTGCAAAAAAACAAAAATAGTATCAGTTATTTAAAATGTAACCAAACTATATGGAAAATATTTTACCATAGTTCTAAGAATTTTATTTATAGTTTTAACGTATTAAAACATAAAAAGATTTGTTTTTCAAACTTTCGGCATAACTCATTCAAAAGAAAAATGTATTTGGATCCAGAATTCCTTACTTATTGGTATGTTTGATTAATAGACTTTTATCCTTTCATCGAATGAATGATTTATTTATCGAGTTTGGCGATATTGCTATTGAGGATTTTGATTTGTCATCGAACTCTTGTAATGGGTTTGCAATTTTTTCTTAAAGATTTTTATCTGAAGATTTATTCTTTCGGCATTCTTCCTTTGATTTATATCAGGGCCTTCAAAAAGATAGCCTTTGAAATTATTACTGCGTGGAGCTGAGAAAATCATCTCATAATCGTCTCCGGGTTGAAATTTATTATATTTTGTCAAATCGTCAAAAGGCCTATAAATAAAACAATTGGTTACAATGAGGGTTTTAGAAACATGTTCCGGTTCTGTACAAGAATTAAAACTAATATTTCCTAATTCGGGAACCACTACGCTATAAATATCCTTATATTCTGAAACATTGTCAACGTTTTGTAGATTATAGATTTTGCTTAATTTCCATGCAACATCCCTGGGATAGGTAACTTTTTTATATTGCCATATGTTAACGCAAAAGTTTAGTATAAATGCTAATGAAAGAATTAATATTATTGTGTTTCTCCATCGGGTTTTTATAAGAAGTTCATTGATTGCGAATACGGAAAAGATACAAAGAAAAGGAACATACTGATGTAACAAGCGGCCATAGAAAACCATTTTGTGGAAAAAATATCCAGCACCTGCATAAACAATGAAAATACCCAGAATAACGACACCTAATAATCCAATCAGCGCATGTTGTTTGTGTTGTTTTATTCTGATGAAAAAAATCATGAAAAAACAAAAAAAGGCAATTCCCAATATGAGAAAGACGCCTGTCAGGCCTTCAACAGTGTATAGATATTTAAATATAAAGCTAAATGATTCTTCAAATGATCCCATGGTGATTTTATCCGTTATTGAAAACGCGCTTATTACGTAAGAAGAACCTCCAATCCTCGACATGATTTCAAAAAGAACCAGGCATAAAATGCTGCCGCAGGCATAGATTATACTCTGAAAAAATTTTTTTATAAAAGTCTTTTTTGTCATATTATTAAAAAACAAAATAGCCAGGCAGCAGAAAAACAGTGGAAAATATCCGGGATAGACAGAAAATCCAAAAAACGAGAAAAATCCCAATATAAATGATTTACTGAGTGTTAGTGTCCCCTCCGTGGTAAGTTTTACTGTTTTATATAAAACCAGATAGATAATCAACAGGCTTTCGTCACAGGGAAATACATGCCTGAGGTACACATAGGAATTTGTCAATGTGCCGAAAAGCAAAACACTAAACAATGCAGCCAATCGATCTTTTAGCAGTAATTCGGAAAATTTGTAATGAAGGATCAGAATCAAACAGTATATGAAAAAATTGAAAATAAATAAAGGATATGAATTATCACTTTCATACATGTGGAGACCCCCAATATCAGCAGTTATAAACTGAAAAGCGCTGGGAATGATTTTGATAATAACCATACCCGGTCTGGCCACAGCGGAAAATAGATAGCTGAAAGCTTCGCCGAAATGTAATCTTGAAAATTCATACATGGCCATCAACGAATATTTATAACGAAATTCGTCGCTAAAATAGAAAAAACCTTCCCCGATAAGACATAACTTAATCGCTGTGATTAAAACAATACTTGTAATCAGAAAGTACTTTAGCGGTTGGGACCGAAAACTTGAGAAGACATGGTGTATCCTGGAATTCCCTTTATATAACATTTTGTGGCAATTTTTGTTTTCTCTCCCGGCTCTGAAAAATGACATTATTTTCCTAAAATCTATTTTTAATACAAGGTCAAAATTTGATGATTCAGCTATGTTTATTTTCCCTTTTACAAAAACATCTTCCGCTATAACATCTTCTTTTTTGTTCCGCAAACAATCAAACTCAAACCCGCATTATTAAATATAACTTTATCAATAAGTTTTATGAATGGAACCAACACATTATAAATACCCATCTGGTTTGCCGAAATAATTTTCCTTTTGAAAACCTTTCCAAATAAAAACCATCCGAAAACACCAACAAAATTAAAATATTGGACCTTATCAATAACAAAGCCATGAGAAAGCAACAATTCTTTAATCTGTTTCCTGGAATAACGCCGGTAATGTTTTAATTCTTTGTCAAACTCATTATAGAGCCATGGGTAGGCCGGAACGAGAATTATTAATCGTCCGCCCTCACGCAGGAATTTACTGCAGTTGTGAATTGCAAAGACATCATTTTCTAAATGTTCAATAATATTTAATGCAAAAACACTGTCAAATTTTTCAAACAGGTCGCTGTAAAGATTTTCAAATTCCGGATGAATTATATCAATATTCCTGATTTCATGCATATAAACATTAGTGCCGAACCGGTCATGAAGCATATTGTTGTAGTCAGGGTTAAAATCGCTTGCTGTGACACTAACATGATCACTTATGACACATTCCGTAATATTTCCGATACCGCTTCCTATCTCCAGTATTTCCCCGTTTAAAAAAGGTTTAATACGCTGGTACATCCATGTGTTAAATCGCCGAGCCACAGAAATGCTGTTTAAGGTAGCAATTTCATGAGTGGCGGTTTTCTCCGGCGATAATCGGCTATAATTCATTTTTCTCAGTAAGAAAAGTTAAAATACGCGGCAAAAATACTCTTTTTCTGATATTTTTGTTTTATCAGTTTCCATCTTTTATCGGCGCAAATTCAACTATCTTTATTCCCGAATAAAAATTTTGAGGAAAATCCAGATGCTTCATTATTCAAAATTTTTTGATATACCAGCATCTTTGTGAAAAAAGTATTCAATTATTTTGAGCGTATTGTAATCTTGATTTTATTAATTTTGCAGCCTTCATACAAATATAAAATAAGCTGTGTTAATGCAAAG
>DAOQAF010000160.1:0-4776 GCA_035353775.1 Bacteroidales bacterium
ATTATCGTGGCCTTGCTTTTTCTGAGCCTGTTGTTGCTTCCCAGGCACAGCAAATTAAAAAAGTACCAGCTATGGTATTATGAAATTGTTTACGTGTTGGTTTTTCCTGTTTTTTTCGCCATTAACCTTTATGAAAACGGGACCAATGTCTATTGGTCGCTTTCTGTGCTTTTTTCGGCCATTCTTTACGGATTACTTACTCATCCGCCGAAAGCGGTGGTGCTTTATCCACTGGGCATATTTTTGACTTTTTTGTCTTTGTATTACATACATGGCAGCCTGCCCGGCCTGAGCGATGCCATTATCATACATTTTCCGGCCTATTTTATCATGATACTTCTCGGATTTATGCAGACGGCCATACGCAGGGCGTACGATGCTGCAGAGCGCGAAAGGCTCTATTCGGAAAAATTGCTGGAGAACATACTTCCCATGAAAATCATTAAACAGTTAAAAGAAAATCCGTCCACGATAGCTGAAAAATTTGATCATTGTTCGATATTATTTGTCGATGTAGTTGATTTTACGCCCTTTGCCGAGAAATCAGCGCCGGAAGATGTGGTAAATATTCTCAATGATATTTTTACGCGTTTTGATCACCTTACCGGGAAATACCAACTTGAAAAGATCAAAACCATCGGCGACGCCTATATGGTTGTCAGCGGAGTTCCTGAGCCCAGGGTTGATCATGCTGAAGCCATCGCAGAAATGGCGCTCGACATGCTCAATGTTGTGGAGGATTACAATAAAATAAATGGTAATAATTTCAGGGTCAGGCTGGGCATCAATTCGGGCCCTGCCATCGCCGGTGTTATCGGAAAAATGAAATTTGCATACGACATCTGGGGCGATACCGTTAACACCGCCAGCCGGATGGAATCGATGGGCGCACCTGGCAGAATTCAAACCACCGAGACGACCTATGAAATGCTGAAAGATAAATATGATTTCGAGTTTCGTGGAGTCCTTGATGTAAAAGGCAAAGGAAAGCTTAAAACCTATTTTCTGGAAGGCAGGAAAAACTAATCCGGAATTTTTTTAATGATCGTTATAAAGTAAGCAGAAAAACAACAAAATCCGGGATAAAAAAATACAAAATCTAATACGCTTACGGGATACATCAATATTAAAATTAACACTATCTTTGCAGAAGTTATAATCAAAAAATATGGAAGATTTTCTCGACATCCTTAAATACACGCTGCCTTCGGGTATAGTGTTTGCTACCGCGTTTTTTATTTTACGCGCTTTTTTGCAGAACGGAACCCATAAAAAACTTCTTGAACTCAAACTCACCAACCAGAATGTGATCACCCCTGTGCGACTACAGGCCTACGAACGGGTGATATTGCTGCTCGAACGTATCTCGCCTTCCAGCCTGATCCTGCGGGTTGCTTCACCGGGTATGTCGGCCAACCAGTTGCAGGCAGCGCTGGTTCAGAATGTCCGTGAAGAATTTGAGCATAACCTGTCGCAGCAGATATATATTTCGTCCACAGCCTGGGATATGACACGCAATGCCAAAGAAGAAATGATTAAACTCGTTAACCTTGCCTCCACGCGCCTGAACGATAATGCATCAGCCACCGATCTGGGGTCCATCATCCTTGAACTGGCCATGACACAGGATAAACTGCCTGTAAATAATGCTATTGATTATATAAAAAAGGAAGTAAGGCAGTTGTACTAATTAGTGTCTGTCCGTAATGTCAGAGTTTGAACCAGAATGTTCGAGTTCGAGGCTTTCGTAGTCTTGAAAATCAAGGATTTTACTATGGTAAACGACTGTTTTCAAGACAAGAGTAACCCTGCCCGACTACGTCAGTCAGGCGGGGAAGAAATCGGACATTATGGACAAACTCTAATTGCCCCAGACTACCTGTCAATACCCAACTTTGCCTTGATGTCGCCAGGGATCACATCTTTGTGTACCATGATCGCTATGGTTTTCAGGCGGACATAGTTTTCCGACATAAACCAGTATCCGCTATTTCCTTTTTTATCTCCCCATGAATTTTTAGTAAGGTAATACTTTGTCCCGTCTGTTGAGGCTGCCATTCCTGTGATATGCATCAGATGGTCGTCGGTGACATTAAAGTTGTCGAAAGCTTTCTGCCTGTCTTCCTGGGTAACTTTATTTTTTTCGTTGTCAATAACAGCGATCCCGCCATTGTCGGCAAAGCTTTCCTGATCGCTTACATCGCCATCCCAGCAAATGGTATATCCTTTATCTATTGAGTTTTCCATCACCCTCATCAGTTCGTCGGCGGGAAGGTTATAGTATTTATCAAACATCCAGTTGTCGGGCACTTCAAGGACAAATTGCGTGTAAAAAGGATGGTGTGAGTAGGAGGTCAGTTCAACATAGTCGTCTGCGTTGAGGCCTAAAGATGCGGCAAAACTCTGTGGCGTATACTCTTTTCCATCGTAAGAAAATTTAGTTGGCAGCGGTCCCATATGCAGATCCATCGTGCTGTCCAACGAATATTTCCATTTTTCATCTGCTGCGCCTGGCGTCTTTTTTACTACCGGTGCCATGATGTTTACCAGAGCTTCGTCCATTTCCATCTGATTGTGGTATTTATTATTCAAAAGGCCGCTGTATGCGCTTTCCGGCATGGCCCCGTATTCTCTGAACAGCTTGGTGATGTCGTGTGCCTGCCCGCCGGCGCCAAAGTTGCTGTTACCCTGAAAGTGATAATAATTATAGGCTTTTATCGGGTAGGCTTTCCGTACATAAAACATTTCAGAAAGATCATATTCGCCTTTTCCCAAACGCAACAACTCGCTTTCTAAAAATGATATGGTGGCAAAGCTCCAGCAGGTGCTCGACATCGCCTGGTTTTTCACGGAGGTGGCCTTTAGCTCTTTCATTATTGTTATTTTTTCTTTTTGTGCAAAAACAGTAATGCAGAAAAAAAATGTTGCGGATAAAATGAAGAGTTTTTTCATAATTGTAATTTATTTAAAATGTTTTTTGGAATAGCATCTTTATGCACCATTACAGATATGGTTTTCAGTTTTAAGTAAGCATCCGACATATAGATCAATCCTCCGGTACGGCCGTTTATTCCCCAGGAATTTTTTACGATATAATATTTTTTTTCATCCTGGTCATGGGCTGTGCCGACAATGTGCATCACGTGATCCACTTTAGATTCTAAGCTTTCGAAGGTCTGCTGTCTTACTTCGGGAGTCGGGATTATTTCTTTTTCTTCGGTAAGAAATGTATTTTTTTGTTCTAAAGCGGTTTTGTCTTCCGGGTTTTTTTCCGGCACCAAAGCCATCCCGTAATCGAACGAAAAACCTGTCTCGCTTACGTCACCGTTCCATAACACGGTAAAACCTTTTTTCAGCGCCTGATCTATCGTTTCAAAAAACTCTTTATACGGCAGGTTATGATAGAGATCGTGGCTCCAGTTATATCTTGTTTCGAGGATGAAAGCTTTATAAAAGGCATGATGGGTGTACGAGGTGAGTTCAATATAATCTTCCGCATGAAAATTCAGATACTCCGAAAATTCCAGTGAATTGTATTTTTTATTTTCATATTCAAAACTCGCCGGAGGTTCGCCGATATATGTTATCAGGATCTGAAAAATCTTTTCCTTCAGCATTTCAAATCCGCTGATATTATCCTGTTCAAGAGACATGCGGGCTTCTTTATTGATTAGTGTATCCATTTCGGAGTGATCATATCCGTATGCATAATTTGTTTTCCCCCTGTAGGCTTGCTGTGTTATCAGGCCGTGGTCTTTTATGGCCTTCATCACATCGTGTGGCTGGCCTCCGGGAGTGAGAAAAACATTGCCATGCCAGCGGACATAGTTTTCAGCTTTTTGCGGATAGATGTGCCATACAAAAAACATTTCCGACAGGTCGAATTCGCCTTTGCCCGTGCGGAGAAGCTCGCTTTCGACGAACGAAGTGGTGGCAAAACTCCAGCAGGTGCTTGAATTGCTCTGGTCTTTGACGGGAGTATATTTTAGTAATATGTCATGATGGAATACCCTTTGAGGAATGGCATTTATTGAAAACAACAAAAATGAAATAAAAAATAGGTGGCGCCTGATGAGGGACATGCTTCTGATTTGATTTATACTTATTGTTTTTCAATACAAATATAATTTTTTTACCTTCGCAGATAACTAAAGCCATTAATTTAATAATTATGATGATTGACACGGATGAACTGACAAAGGAACTGAAGTTCCGGGCATCGCGAAGCTCAGGCAAAGGAGGGCAGAATGTCAACAAGGTTTCGACAAAGGTGGAACTGATCTTTGATGTGGCTGCATCACTATTGTTTTCTGAAGAAGACAAACAACAAATACTTTCAAAATCTGGAAGACACCTGAAAGACGACGGATCAATTCATATAACATGCAGCGAGGGCCGTTCGCAGTATCTCAATAAGAAGAGGGCTGTTGAAAAACTGATGGCGTTGATAGAAAAGTCACTGAAACAAGCTAAAAAACGTATTCCGACAGGCATACCTGACGCGGAAAAAGAAAAGCGTATTTCTGAAAAAAAGATTCAATCTGAAAAAAAGCAGAGCAGGAGGAAGCTTGAACGATAGGAATACATAAGTCGGATGCAATAAAAAAACCTTCCTCAATGCAGAATCAATTTCTATTTATTCTCATCCACTAGATCAACCCAATGAAACTAATCAACTTATTCACCCAGTCCACCCAGTCCACCCAATTAACCCAATCCACCTAATTAGAGTCTGTCTTTAAACTCAGATTGTTAATAAATACAAGGGTTTGACGG
>DAOQAF010000161.1:0-4632 GCA_035353775.1 Bacteroidales bacterium
GTGGAATGAGATGCAAAACAATATCAGCGGAAAATTCAATTACAGCATGGCGCTCTTGCAATTGCACTGCGGCATTGCCGTCGATATGAACTACAGTCCGCAAGGTTCCGGGGCCAGCATGTACGACGCCGCGTATGCCATGAAAGCAAATTTCGGTTATTCAAGTACTACGCAATTGTTTCATAAGGATGACTACACCGAAACCCAGTGGAAAAATATGCTAATCGACGATTTGGACAACAAAATGCCTATACAATATGCCGGCTATGGAGAAAGTGGCCATGCCTTTGTGTGCGATGGGTATCAGGGCACCGACTTTTTTCACTTCAACTGGGGATGGAGCGGACATTATAACGGTTATTTCTATTTGAACAACCTCAACCCGGGCTACACTTTCAACAACGGACAGCAGGCCATCCTGAACTCATACCCGGCCACTGCTTTTCCGCAGCAATGTAATAATACAACGCTGATTCAGAGCACCTACGGCACCATCGAAGACGGCAGCAGTCCTGCTGAAAACTATCAGGACAATAAAGACTGCCTTTGGCTGATTGCGCCAACAGACCCGGTAGACTACATCAGGATTTCGTTCGAAAGGATAAACACAGAAGCAGGCCACGATCTTATCACTATCTATGATGGAGAAACCACCAATGACCCGGTATTGGGCGTTTATTCAGGCAATACCATACCGGCGGAGATCTATTCCACCAGCAACAAAGTTTTGATTCGTTTTTCCACCAACAGTTCGCTGGTGGCTGATGGCTGGCTGCTGACATTCAACGGCAAAACCACCAACTTTTGCACAGGGGTAACAGAAGTAACAGCTCCTTCGGGAGTAATCTCCGACGGTAGCAACACATTTAACTATAATAACAGTACGCTCTGCCACTGGCGTATCAGCCCTCCAGACGCAGGCTCCATTACCATTACATTCAACAGTATTGACCTTGCACCGGATAATGATTTCATTAAAATCTATGATGACATCAGCGACACGGAAATCATGACGTTGCATTCAGGAGATTTTCCTCAGACCTTTACCGCTTACACCGGAAAAATACTGTTGCTTTTTTTCACCAGCGTCATGAATAATGCCGGAGGATGGGAATTGTCCTACACCTCCGCCCCTCTTTCGGTAAGTGAAAACTCCGAAGCTTTTGTCAGCATAGCACCCAACCCTGCCTCGGATTACGTATCCTTACAAGCCTTACTGCCTCAGGCAACTTCGGTGAGCCTCACGATCAGCAATAACCTGGGCAGCGTTGTTCTTTCAAGAAAATTATCATCAGCCAATGGGCACTTCGACGAAAAATTGGATGTGAGTAATCTATCGCAGGGAATATATTTCCTGAAATTATCTTCTGAAAAATTTCAACACACCCAGAAACTTCTCATCCACTAAACCCGTCTGTCTGTTTGTTAATAATCGTGTTGATTTTTCAAGGTCAGCACAAGCGGGATTTGCCACTTTATTCATACTTTTGTATTTATGAGCAATACATTCGGAGAACTGTTCAGGTTAAGTATTTTTGGCGATTCGCATGGAAAGGCCATGGGGGGCATCATTGATGGGTGCCTGCCCGGACTTGTCATTGACGAAAACAAAATCCTTGCGGACCTGCACCGCAGGAAAAGCGGCACCACAAGCTTTGCTTCGGCACGTAAAGAGCCCGACACCTTTACATTGCTGTCGGGCATCAGCCAGGGGAAAACCTCCGGCGGGCCTATAGGCTTTGTCATTCCCAATACGGATAACAGGCCGGCTGATTATCAAAATCTTGATAATATTTTCAGGCCGTCGCATGCAGATTTTACTTATTATGCCAAATACGGCAGCACGGAAAGCGCAGGCAAACTGCATGCCTCCGGAAGAATCTTTGCCCCGGTGGTGCTGGCGGGCGCTATAGCTAAGCAAATGTTAGCCCTGTACGGTATATCGGTCTATGCCTTTGTCAAACAGATAGGAAACATTTCCACCCCTTTTAGCTATAAAGAAATTGATCCGGAAACAATAGAACAAAGTCCTGTACGTTGTCCTGATAAAAAAGCAACAAAAGAAATGCTCCTCCTTCTCGATAAGTTAAAAAAGCTTGGCGACAGTACCGGCGGCATCATCAGCGGTGTCGTCATGGGTTGCCCTCCCGGCATCGGCGACCCGGTGTTTGGAAAACTCCAGGCAAAACTTGCCCAGGCCATGTTTTCAATAAATGCTGTCAAAGGTTTTGAATATGGCAGCGGTTTCTCAGCAGCAGGCATGAAAGGCAGCGAACACAACGACCTCTTTGTTGTGAAACAAAACCGGCTACACACTGCCACCAACAACTCTGGCGGCATACAGGGGGGGATAAGCAACGGGGAAGATATCTATTTTTCGGTCGCTTTTAAACCAGTGCCCGGGATAAAAATGAAGCAAAAAACCGTGAACCGCCAGGCAGAAACCGTTGAGTTTTCTACCGAGGGGAGGCACGATATTTGTTTTGTTCCACGCGCCGTTCCGGTAGTAGAAGCCTTGACTGCCCTGGTGGTAGCCGATAGTTTTTTAAAGCAACAGGTTTATGCTGAAAAACAATAAAAATATTCTGCTCTTCCTTATTTTGCTGAACCTGGTAATGTTTTCGTTTGCACAGGATGAAAACCCGTGTATCGAACTGGCCAACAAAAAAGCCAAAAAAGTGTACAACGAAGCTTTTGAAAACTTCAGAAACCGCCGTTTTGTTGACGCCTCCGCCCAGTTCAAAGAAGTGCTGGAATACGAACCACAATGCGGACAATGTTACTTTTTTCTGGGGATGATCAACTTTAAAAAAGCCGATTACAACCTGACTGCAGCACAGAATTATTTTGAAAAATCTGTGGAAATCTGCCCTGACTTTGATGTTTACGTTTATTATTATTTAGGGCAAATTTATTATGGCGCCGAAAAATGGGAACTAGCCGAACAAGCCCTGAAAAAGTTTCTGAAAGATCCCGAAAAAATTGAAAACGACGCTGAACTCAACGATGCCTCGGCCATGTATAAATGGGCAGCATTTTATAATAAGGCCTACAACAACCCGGTACCTTTTAACCCCAGGTACATCAGGGGCGTTTCTTCAGCCTCTGACGAGTACATTCCCTCTATCTCGCCCGACGGGGAGTACATGTTTTATGTACGGGTGATAGAGTTGCCACCCAACAAAAACGACCTGGTGCCCAAGCCGGTATTCAAAGAAAAGTTTTATTACAGTGAGAAAAAAAACGGGCAATACGACAATGGCAAAGAAATGCCCTACCCGTTCAACGTGAACGATCATGAAGGCGGTGCCACCCTGACCATTGACAATAACGAACTTTACTATTCGGTGCGTAAATACAAAGGCTCCTACTTTAATGGAGACATCTATTTTTCAAAAAAAGATGAATCCGGCACCTGGGGCGAGATTGAACCTGTAGAAAACATCAACAACCCCGACACCTGGGAAAGTATGCCTAGTATTTCCTCTGATGGCAAGACACTGTATTTTGTTAGCGACAGACCGGGAGGCATAGGCGGCCTCGACCTCTACCGTTCGGTAAAAGGTGAAGATGGTGTCTGGGGAAAACCTGAAAATCTGGGACCACAGATTAACACCAAAAACAATGAAAAAACTCCTTTTCTGCATACCGACAGCCAGACGTTATACTTTTCATCGGATTCGCCTGACCTGATGGGACTCGGGGGCTTTGACATTTACTACTCGCGTATTCAGGCCGATGGCAGTTGGAAGAAGCCTGCCAACCTCGGTTACCCGATAAACTCCGCTGCTGACGATGCCGGCTTTTTTGTGAGCCTCGACGGTAAAACCGCCTTTTTCTCTTCAACCAAGTTGGTGGGTGTAGGTGGCTGGGATGTTTATGAGTTTGACCTATACGCCGATGCCCGTCCCGAAGAAATGAAACTGGTAAAAGGCGACGTAAAGGACGAAACCACCGAACAGCCCCTGACGGCCAGGATAGAGATAAAAAATGTGGAAACAAAAAAAATCACCAAAATACCGGTAGATTCGCTGACAGGTAAATATGTGATAGCTATCAATACCCGTGACAACTTTGTGATGACCGTAAAAAAAGACGACTACGCCTACGAGTCGAAACTCATCCCCGCCAACATCAACGAACGTTCGGAAGCTGTGCAGGAATTGGATTTTGAGATAAAACCAATAGAAGTAGGCCAATCGTATAAGCTCAATGACATTTATTTTGCGTCCAATTCCTTTGAACTAAACCACGAATCCGAAGCCATACTGGACGGGTTCATTGAGTTTCTGACGGAAAACCCAAAAATCAAAACCGCTATCCACGGCCACACCGACAACATAGGTAAAGACGAGGACAATATGCTGCTTTCGGACAACCGTTCCAAATCGGTATATAACTACCTTACCGAACATGGCATAGCTGCCTCGCGTTTGTCATACAAAGGTTTTGGTGAAACCAAACCCGTGGCAGACAACGATACCGAAGCCGGCAGGGCCAAAAACCGCCGTACTGAGTTTGTGATACTCGAAAAATAAAGATTTTATTTGATAAACGTTCCGTTATCAAATTCTTCAAAAGTTATCTGGAGTCTTAATTCTCTCAATTATTATTACTAAAGTTTCGCATAAA
>DAOQAF010000162.1:0-4583 GCA_035353775.1 Bacteroidales bacterium
GCATGACCGTGGAACACCAGCGTTTCGGGCGGGGCCGCGTGATGAGCATCGAAGGTAACGGACCAAACAAAAAGACCACGGTATTGTTTGAAGGTGTAGGCGAAAAACAGTTGCTGCTGCAGTATGCTAAGTTGAAGATTGTGAGTTAGGAGTGCGAAGTTGTAAACTTCGCACAACGGGGACAGTTGCAAGCTTCGCACAACGACTAAAACACGGCTCTTTCAGGCAGTAACGGAGACAAACACAGGCATCATTCTGTAACGAATAATTTTTTTGTTACTTTTCCTTGATTAGTTTCAAAGCTGACAAAATAAATTCCCCCGGAAATAGGCCCGATATTGAATTTTTGCAAGCCAGAACTGTTCACCTGATATGCCCTGACAATTCTTCCAAACATGTCTGTGAATATTACAGGCGACTTTATCTCGCCTGCTTTTACATCAATAATTAATTCATCTTGCGGCAGGTTTGAATAAATCAAAATTCCGGAATTTTTTATTTCATCAACACCATAAGCGCTGAATGTTATACATGCCGAGGTATCGCTGCAGCTACCCTGAGTTACAACAACAGCGTAATTTCCATTGACAGGCGGCGAATAACTCTGATTGGTCTCATTATCAATCACGGCAAAACCAATATCGCAATTAAGCCATTGGTAAGAGGCGCCGGAAGCAAGCGAGTATATAGTTACTCCCGATAGTGTAACTGCGGTATTTATGGTATCAAAACAAGACACTTCAATACATTCCGATGTGTCCACACAAACATCCTGAGAAATCACCACCGCAAAATTTCCGGGCCAGGCCGGTGTAAAGCTCTGGCCGGTTGCATTAGACACCTGTGCAAAGGCACTGTCACAATTGAGCCATTGATACAACGCACCGGAGGCATTGGCATAAATGGTGGTTCCCGTCAGGGAAACATCCGTATTTACAGAATCAAGGCACCAGGGCGTATATTCCCACATATCTTTATAAAAAGTATTATTTGTATTTCCCATACCAAAAAATCCCCGGTTGTTAATGGCAAAAGGAGTCCCGCAGGCTCTGCCCGTTCCTGTAAAAGTTTCCCGCTGCACCCAGGTATCGGTATCAGGGTTATACTCCCACAATTCCTTCATATACGAAGCGGTTTGAAAATTATAGCCACATACTACATAAGCCCTGCTATCCAAAACAAATGCAGAAGCCGATGTTCTGCTGGCGCCGGGAAAATTAGCCATCTGAGCCCATGTGTTGGTAGAACAATCATACCGCCAGATATCTCCTAAAGAAACATTATTGTTATCCCTGCCCATGCCGATATAACCGTATTTTTCAAAACCGAATTGAATTCCTCCTGATCGGGCAGTACCGGGGAACGTAGCTTTCTGTGTCCATGAATCCGTATTAGGATTATATTCCCACAGATCATTTAAACGAAGTTGATTACTATCCTGTCCAAAACATAAATATCCTTTACCGGCAAAAGAAAAAGCAAAAGCATCATGCCTGCCAGGGCCGGGAAAATTATTTTTCTGAGTCCATGTATCAGTTGACGGGTTGTACTCCCACACATCATGGTAAGGGGTATAATCGCCTGAGATACCGCTCCAGTATGCTCCTGAACAAAAATAGGCTTTATTGTTTATGACAAAAACATGAGATGAATAACGTGCACCGCCCGGGAAACTTGATTTTTGTATCCAGGCATTAGTAACAGGGTTGTATTCCCACAGATCACTGGAATTGGTAAAGCCCAATCCACGTCCCAATCCGGCGTAACCTTTACCGCCTGCCGCAAATCCTACAGCCCAATATTTCGGGGTGCCTCCAAAATCAGCCTTCTGGGTCCAATATCCCTGTGAAAAAAGATTAAATGAAACCAGGAACAAAACCAATGAACATATTTTTTTCATACTAGTTGCTTTGGCGACAAAAATACAATTATTCTAACGTCTTTTTGAAGGAAGATAGTTAAAGATTTTTTGGGTGCTTTAGCCTCCTGATTCAGAATAAAATCCTTTGATGATCCCCTCTTTAAACCTTTTGTATAAATTGCCAACTGAAGTTTCCAGGGAAATACAAAACACGTAGAATCCTTACTTTTTTGACTTTGTGTTTGCCGTTCTATATAATATGCAGCATTTTATGTAGATTTGCAGATAAAACACACATACATGAAAATAATCGTTCTCGGCGCAGGCCTCGTGGGCGGGCCAATGGCTACCGACCTTTCAAAAGACAATGAATTTGAAGTCAGTTGTGCGGATATAAACCCGGGGTCTTTCGCGCTTCTGCAATCATCAGGCATTAAAACAATACAGCAAGATCTATCCGATCCTGAAACAGTAAAAAAACTTGTTACGGGTTTTGACATGGTCATCAATGCCGTCCCTGGTTTTATGGGCTTTCAGACGCTGAAAGCCATCATCGAAGCTGGAAAAAATGTAGTTGATATTTCTTTTTTTCCCGAAGACCCGTTTTTGCTGAACGAACTTGCTCAAAAAAATAATGTCATCGCTATAATGGACTGCGGTGTGGCGCCGGGCATGATGCATATTCTTACAGGCTATGCCTACCATCAGCTCGATGAGACAGAAACCTGCCTTACCTATGTCGGTGGGCTTCCACAATTACGCGAATATCCCTACGAATATAAAGCAGTGTTTTCGCCCATTGACGTGATTGAGGAATATACCAGGCCGGCCCGGTACATTGAAAACTACAAACCGGTAACCAAAGAAGCCTTGTCTGATGCCGAATTACTGAATTTTCCGGGCATCGGTACCTTAGAAGCATTCAACAGCGATGGCATACGCTCTCTGGGCATTACAATCAAAGCAGCCAATATCAAGGAAAAAACCTTGCGCTATCCCGGACATATCGCACTAATGAAGGTACTGAGAGAAACCGGATTTTTCAGTCAGCAACAAATAGAAGTGAAAGGAGTAAAGATAAAGCCCATGGATGTAACGGCAAAACTCCTATTCCCTATGTGGGAGCTAAAAAAAGGCGAAAAAGATATTACCATTATGAAAGTTATTGTAGAAGGTAAAAAAGATGGTAAAAAGCTGCGTTATACTTACGATTTGCTGGACTTTTATGATGATGAAACCCAGACACATTCCATGGCGCGGACTACAGGGTATACCGCTACAGTAGCTTTACGCATGGTTGCCAGCGGATTGTATTCGCAAAAAGGCTTATCGGTTCCGGAATACATCGGCAACTATCCCGAATGTGTGGAATTTATGCTGAACGGCCTGGCCGAAAGAGGTATAAATTATGTTGAAACCATCGAAGAAATAAGTTAATCATTGCAGCAAAAGCTATCTGATATATTTCCCTGGGGCAACGACAGGCGCTTTAACACCTTTTCAGCCTACTGTATTAAAACTTACGGGAGCAGGCTTCAAAAATTAAGCATAGACGCGGGTTTTACCTGTCCGAACCGCGACGGCACACTGGGAACTACCGGTTGCTCGTATTGCAGCAATGATGCATTCAATCCCTCCTACTGCCTGCCTGAAAAAAGTATTACGCAGCAAATTGACGAGGGCATCGAATTTCATAAGTTCCGTTACCGGAGGGCGGCAAAATACATTGCCTATTTTCAGCCCTATTCCAACACGTATAAAGAACTTTCTGAACTAAAAAAAATCTATGGCGAAGCACTGAAACACCCTATGATCTCTGGTATTTCTGTTGGCACTCGCCCCGATTGTATTGATGACGAAAAACTGGATTACCTTCAGCAACTCTCCGAAAAGCATTATATTTCCGTAGAATACGGCATTGAGTCGTGTTACAACAAAACCCTGAAAGCCATTAACAGGGGGCACACCTTTGAAGCCGCTGCTGAAGCCATAAAAAAAACTGCTGCCCTTAATTTATTCACCTCCGCACATCTGATCTTCGGGTTGCCAAGTGAAAGCACAGAAGACATGTTGAACCAGGCAGAAATCATTTCACGGCTTCCTATAAACAGCCTTAAACTTCACCAGTTACAGATCATGAAAGATACTGCGATGGCTGAAGAATACAAAAAAAAGCCTTCTGGTTATACTCTGTTCAGCCTTCCAGAATACATAAATTTTATTATTGATTTTCTTGAACGGCTAAACCCCGGCATCATAATAGAACGACTTTCGGGCGAAGCGCCTCCGCGCTTTCTGGAAGTAAGCACATGGGGACTGATACGCGCCGACCGGGTATTGCAACTTATCGAGCAAGGTATGAAGGAACGGGAAACATGGCAGGGACGGCTTTTTAAAAAATAGTGTTTGTAAGAAAACGCCAATTTTTTCCCCGCCTGACTGACGCCGTCGGGCAGGGTTACGCTTGCAACAAAAATGCTTGTTTCGACTACGCTCAACTCAACGCATTTACACCAGTAAACTCCGCTTTTTGTCGCTTCGCAAGCCCGCCTGAATGACGCAGTCGGGCAGGCCTCAAACTTGACGTTTTCTTTGTACAAACATGAGTTTTCTTAGAGGCACTAAATAGGTTTACAGGTTGATGAGTCGGAACATGACTCGAAGTCGTACTCCGGATCACCAAATTTCTTTATCATTTTAAACACTGTATAAAACATCGTTT
>DAOQAF010000163.1:0-4327 GCA_035353775.1 Bacteroidales bacterium
ATTAACATTATTATCAACATTATCAATAAGTTACGAGTTTTGTCATGTACTAAGAGTCCAAACTTCATTTCAATTGTTTGTACTATTTATTTTTCTATCGGCATAACCAAAGTAAGAATTTGTAGTACGTCTTTGGACTATCTACAAATTCACTTTGGTATTACCTTTCTTTTTGGCGTAAAATGTGCGACTCCTCCGGAGTCGGTTTTTATCTCCACGATGATATTTTTGTAAATATTTCACTCCTCCGGAGTGACCCCCTAATGTTTTATTCTATAAAAAATTTTTTTGGGGATTCGCATCAACGATTATCAGTAATCGTAATGCCGGTCGGGCACTGACATTTTGATCCCCAAAGAAATTACGTTGGCCGAACTGTTAAGTAATTTGGAGTTTGAACTGCGGTAATAGTAGTTCAGCACCAGGCGCAAGTTGTTCTTTGGATTCAGCAGGTAGGCCACATTAAGGGAATAGTATCCGATGCGGGTTTTGATGCCTTGCCCGATCACATTGAAATATGGGGTCAGCACAACATTCCCGACCGAGGCGTCGTATGCATCCCATGCGGGCTTGTAGATATCCTGGCCAACATCAGAATTGACGGAATCCAATCCGGTAACGGTATAATTGGCATGTAGCTCAAAAAACCAGCGTTGATAATTGTAGCGAAGAAAAAGGCATGCTTCCATGAAATTCGCTCCTCCGGGATGCGCCAGCGGCTGGTTATAATGCCCGTAATTTTGAGCAACAACACGGTGTGCGTAGGTGTACGGGCGGGCAAAATTAAATTCAAGCAAAGCAGAAAAGTTTTTTATTTTGAACAGATCATACGATTTTACACCGATCTGCCAGGCTTGTTTGTTAGTCCAGAAACCATACACCAGGCTGTTGTCCTCGGGATGGCGTATGCGTTTGAACCGGTTGATAATTCCTTTTTTTACTTCACCTAAGATGATATCGTCAATGAGCAACTGCCCGTAAAAAGAAGTCTTTTTGCCGACTTTAACTCTCAAGCTAATCCCCAGAAGTGAATTATCCGGCGACCCCCGCTGAAATTCGATAGGACGCAGAAAAATAATGGGGTTGAGGTAGGCCACGTCAAAACCGCGGGAACTCCCGCCGCTTTTGCCCTGCCAGATGATGGATTCAAAAAAACCAAAATTCACACGTTTGGAGATGTCCCAGCTCAGGTAATGAAAAGCCCCGAATTTGTTGGTCATGTTTTTCCACTTTGTGGTTGAATAAATGCCCGACATGTCCTTGAAATTCGTGTAAAGATTTACAAGTTTTATATTCCAGACATTGGTGGTAAGTTTTAAATAAGGGTAGTTATAAGCCGCTTCAGACAAGAAAAGCGAGCGGTAACCATCGCCCCAGAAATTTTTTCCGAAACCTGCTTCGAGGGTGAAATATTTTAAAAAATTATATGACAGGTAAAACTCATAATCAAGATAGTTGTATCCGCCTAAGGCAGACTTGTACGCATAATTATGGCCGGGAACAGCCCGTTGGGCCGTGATCTTATCGTCTATGTATTGCGGAAAAGACGACTGATAGTACATAATTGATCCGCCGGCAAAGACTTTTTTGTACAAGTTAAGATTTAGACGTGCGCCGATGCCCGACTCGAAAACCGCTTTCTTCCCCGAAAGATCAAAGCCGCCCACGGCATCTATCAGGGGATCAGCGGCGATAAAAACCTCCCCGTCATAATAATTTATAAGGTTTTTGGTGAGAACTGTTTTGTAAAACTTTGTTTCTTTTGGGATCTTATAATTGAAAATGCTGTCGAAATTTTCCACGGCAGAAATCTCCTTTAGATAATATGGCTGTACGTCCGGATGGAAGCGTGCCCCATGGGTATAAAGCCTTGCATTGAGCACCTCCTGCATCCCGGAGATCCCGGTATAGTGCGAGTACTGCGCAAAGGCGGAAAAGCCGGATGCTGCGGCGATCAGAAAAAGGATGATATGTCTTGTTTTTTTTCTCAAAAAATTAAAAATCGTTATACATGTTAGTCAGCGATGTCTTTAAACCAAAATAAAAAAAGTGTGTCAACCGGTTGCCATTTGCGTTATCCATTTTTCGCACATTATAGCCCGCTTCGACGACCAGGTTCGTTTTGGGGTTGAATAAATAGCCGGCCCTTATTCCCGCGTTGAGGATATCTGTTTTTATGCCTTGCGTGATATAGTTGCCTGTCGAATTGTAACCGTTTTGATTTGTGGTCTGTGATAAGAAAATATTCTGCCCCCAGTTGGTTGAGGCGTCGTCCAGGCCCGTCATAGCATAATTGAGCTGTGCTTCCATAAAAATCCTGCGGAAGCGGTAATTCATAAAGGCGATGATTTCCCGGAAGTTGGCTCCCAGCGGATGTGCCAGCGCCTGATTGTAATGCGAATAACTTTGCAGCGGGTTGGGGGATGAATAGGCGAAAGGCCTTACCTGGTTATATTCTATCTGCATATTCAGATTCTGAAGGCCGAACATATCCACCCATTTACCGCCAAGCTGAATACCTACGGCATTACTCTGATAACCTCTTTTAAATATTTTACTGATCTTCAGGTTGTCGATCATCAGTTGACCGTAAAAATTCAGGGTGTTCAGTGGTTTGTATTTTGCTGTCAGGCCAAGTACAACATTATTCTGATCGAAAAGCGAATAATGAACCGTGTTGACAAGAATTACAGGGATCATGCTGTTCCAGTTGAACTTTCGGCCGCCTTCTTCCGCTTTCCAGATAATGCCTTCGAAGAGGCCGAGTTCCATGGTTTTCCCGATTCGGAATCCCGCGTAGTTGAATGTTCCGGGTTTGGTCTGATAACCATGATCCCAGGCGAATGGTGCGTTCAGCACGTTTGCGGTGTTGAGGTTCTGAAAAGCCGTGAAAATAGTCTGATAATAAAACCAGTCATAGTTCACGAAGATTTTCAGAAAAGGGTATTGATAGCTGTTGTCAGACAGCAGCAGCGACCGGTAGCCGTCGCCTATAAAATTCTTGTCAAATCCAAACTGAATGTTCCAGTGGGGTTCAGGAGTGAAAGATATCAGCCCGTAAGCCGTTCCATAATCATAGCCGCCGATCTTGAAATCTTTTACCCGTCCGTTGCCGGGAGCAACCTCATAAAATTTTATAAAATCAGTAACATAATCCGGGAACCTTGCCTGAGTTTCGTAATAAGAGGTGATAAAATAAATTTTTTTGCCGAATGTTCCTCTAAGTTGAACACCGCGCGTGTTGAAGTAGAGGCTTTTTTTCTCGGCCAGGGATAGTCCGTAGCCAAAGTTAAATAAAGGACTGACGTAAAGATGAAAATCCTCGTAGTTGACCACAAACAGGTCTTCGCGGAAGATCTTGCGTTTGAACCACCGTTCTTTTTCTTTGGCTGGCCGGCATCCCGGTGTAATGGCCGAATCGACTTTTACGACTTTGTCTACAAAGCTTTTGTTGTAAGGCTTTAATGCGGTAAAGACTTTAGCATCTTTACGGTTGAGGTATTTATCAAGTGTGAAAACAATATCTCGTTGCAAGGGTACATTTTCCTGTGCAAGCCCCGAAAAGGCCAGCAGGAAGAGCAACAACGAAATAATGTTTTTTTTAGGCATAGGTTTTATTTTCCTTCTATGACAATCACGATTTCACCTTTGATGATTTTGTCCTGCAAAGATAGGATTATTTCCCCGAGGCTGCCGCGGATTACCTCTTCGTGAATTTTTGTCAGCTCACGGACGACTGCGGCTTTTCGTTCCTCCCCGAAAAATTCGCGGCATTTTTCGAGGGTCTTCAGCAGGCGGTGCGGCGACTCGTAAATAACCACGGTGGTTTCCAGTTGGGCGAGGAAGGTGAAGCGTGTCTGCCGGCCTTTTTTGTGAGGCAAAAAGCCTTCAAAATAAAAGCGGTCGCAGGGCAACCCTGAAATTACCAATGCCGGGACAAAAGCCGTAGGCCCGGGCAGGCATTCCACATCAATGCCCTGACTGATACATTCGCGGACAAGCAAAAATCCGGCATCTGAAATTCCCGGGGTGCCGGCATCGCTGATCATCGCCATGGTTTCGCCGGACTGTATGCGTTGTACGATGGACTGCAGACTGCGGTGCTCGTTGAACTGGTGGTATGCGAACATTTTGTTGGTGATGCCGTGGTGTTTCAGCAGGACGCTGCTGGTGCGGGTATCTTCCGCCAGTATCACATCGGCTTCTTTAAGGATGCGGATAGCGCGTAGCGTGATGTCTTCGAGGTTGCCAATGGGAGTAGGGATGATATAGAGTTTTGACATGGCCGGATTTTAACAGGAATAAAAGTAAAAATTTTTCAGAGAAA
>DAOQAF010000164.1:0-4319 GCA_035353775.1 Bacteroidales bacterium
GGCTATGGTAAATGACGCAGGGACAATAGGTGCTGTACCCCATTGCATAAGCATAGATGCGCTAAAATATGTATGTGCCGCACCAATAGTGATGTCGAGTGCTGCTTTTAATTGCTGTTTTCCGAATTGTTTTAATGAGAATTCCTCATTATTTGTAGAAGCTTCCCCTGAAAGCCCCGAAGCAAGATCAATAACTCCGGCGGTACTTTCTATCATTCCTTCACCAACTCGTTTTACGCCCTCGTAAATCCCTCTCATTTCACCTGTGGGATTAACAATATTTTCCATCAGGTGTAAACTGAAATTAGGATCACGCAAATATTTTACCCACCCTTTGTAATTTTCGTCATCCTGTTTCTGTTTTGCCATTGACATTCTACTCTTTGAGTATTGAGTAAAACGCTCTTGCTGTTCCTTGTTATCGGAAATATTTGCAGCAATTTCGTATGCTTTGGCAATTTGAATATCTGTTTGATCGTCTGTTACTTGTCCGTTATTTGCGTATAATGCTGGCTGAATAAAGCCTTTTGCAGCTTTTTTATCTCCCTGGGCTAATGACAATTCTGCGCCGTCAATATACGTGCTTATATTAAGCGGTTTGCCCTGCTGTTTTGAAAGAGCATTGGCAGCATCAATATTTTGTTTCGCGTTTACTAAAAGGTTTTGAGCCTCGGTAAATTTACCTTGTGAAAATAAATCAGCAGCCTGATTGGTTTGGTTATAGGATTGGAGTTCTAATAAGTATGTGTTATTGGGATTAGCGCTAATTTCCTGTTCTATAACAACGTTTGATTCATCGTATTGCCCCGTACTTGAAAGTTCGTATGCTTGTTTTACTTTTTCCTGTGAGGGTTTAGGCTCTTGTTTTTTGCCTAAAAACTTTTCAGGGTTATTTGGATCAACAGGAATATCCGCTTCGTATGCGATAGCTTTTGGCCCTTGCTGTTTTTGCCCCCATACAGAAGGTGATCCAATAAACTTTTCTTCGCCTATTGGTTTTACTTCATTAGTAAATGGTTTTGGCGCAACTGATTTTGGCTTCTTTGCAGTAACACCAAATTCAAATGTTTCAACAGGATTTACAGTTTTTTCAGCAATATCCAAAGGTGATGTAGAAATGTTTGAACCGTATGGTAAATTGTCTTTTTTTTTTAATGCTTCGTAAAAATCGTTTTCGCTCACATCATTCTTAAACGACTTATCCCTACTGTCAATCCACGAATAAATACTTGAAGCATACGCCTTATCCTGCATTGAGTTCTCAAAATCAGCAAATGGCACATCATTTTTATACCCCTTATCGAGAGTGCATAAGTAATCGTATATTTGTTGTGAATATGTGGGTTCTGGCATAGTTGTTATTTTTTAGGCTTGGGCGGTCTTGGTGCGCCACCAGTATTGTTGTTTTGCTGTGGCTTACTTCCTGCTCCCGAATATGATGGAGACGTATTTCCGGTATTGCCCCACTCTGCATTTACATCATTTTCCCAAATCCTCATATAATCAACCCAATTATAATCAGTACCCTTATATGAAACCTTACCCTTGAAGTAGTCGGCAAGAGTTGGGGCATCTGTAACTTTTTCGTAAACACCCGTTATTACATCCCCGGTATTTTGATCTTTTGCTGTAACATTGTAGTACCCAGTCCACTTCCAGTTACCCCTTAATGCGGGATCGTTTATAAATTCCTCTGCATTTATTCTTCCTGTGTTGCCGATAGGTGTTCCTGCTGGTATAAGAACACCCTTATACGATACAGCCTTTGTTGTTACGGGTATTAAATCTCCAGCGGCATTATCTACAAGATAATTTTGCCTTGACTTTACCTGTCCTCCACTAAAACTAAATGCGTTATTTGTAAACTGATACGGAGTTGTTGTTGCCGGATCTTTCGCAAATATGTTTGTAGTAGATTTTATGGCAGGATATGAACCCGATGCTTTATTGCCACTTGGCAACGTAAATTCATACGTGTAATTTTGATAAGGAGTTACCCCTTGATGTTGCTGCTGTTGATTTACGGTAACGCCTATATTTGCACCACCAGCCATATTTATTGTCGGAATTTTTTCAATCTTCCCCTGTGCTAATGCATAATCAATATAGTCGTTTATATTGGTTATTTTCTTAACTTGATTATACGTTGCCTTTACATTGCCATTAACATCTTGGGTTATCTCATTATACACAACATCAAATCCCTGACCATTAGAATTAGCAAATCTGGTATTAAATGCGTCATTAATCTGTTTTTTTACAAGATTATTATTATAATATGCTTTCCTGTATTCATCACGAGCAATATTTGATGGAACAACTTTTACTCTTTCTCCTTTTGCGTATTTCACACCAGTAGGGTCTTGCTGAATAGTATTTATTTTTCCATCTTTTGTAGCCCTACTTTCAATATTTGGAATAATAACTTTCTTTTCGTACTCGCTTAAATCGAATTGTGGCTGTGCATTTATGATTGAAAATATGTTTTGCTCCTTTAATGGTTTTTTTATTTCATCCTCAATTTTTACACGCATTTCTTCTAATGCAGAAGCGTCATACTTTCCCTTTGCGTAATCGCTTGTTATTATTGTTTGAGCTTTTTCGTAATCGGATTCAGCCCTTAGTGATTGAGCGAATGTATTTTCAAGGTTTCGCTTCTTAATTATAGCCTCCTGCATATCGTAGGGGCTTATCTTCCCGTTGCCCTTACTTATAACTCCCAAAGCCCATTTGTCAAATTCTTCCATTCCCTTATCTGCTTCATCGTGGATAATATGCGAATACGTACCCTTTATTTGCGCTAATTTTTCAAATTCGTCTAAGGCTTTTTTATCCTCGTCTTGCTTCTGTTTTACTTTAGCATCAGTAAACTTCATTTGCCTTGCATCGTAACCTGACAAGTCGGGTTGTTTTAGGATTGTGCCCGCGCCTCTACCGGGTATTCCGGGCGTATAATATGCTAATGGGTTTTTCAGAGCCAATGGATTTTGTTTTTGATTACACAAAGATACTAAGCATATCACAACATTTAACAAAATGTTAAAAATTAATTTTAACAATAATTAACATTCTTGTTTTGAAAATTGGTGTAATTTTGTAAGAAAAAAAATATGCCAACTAAAAAAGAATTACAAAAACAAATTAATAGAATAAAAGAAACTATAAAATCAGATTATATTTCATACATTTTTTTAAAAAACAGGGTTGGTTTTATTGAGGAATGTTTTTGTTGTAAGGCAGTAAATAATATGGAAACAATTAAAAATGGGGATACTTTAAATCCGAATTTATACAGCATAGTGTTTTTAAAAGACGGAGTACCCGTTTCCCCACAAATTGACATGACTGGATTCCGTGATTATAAGATAAAAACGCTTGGTGTATCGTTAGATACTTCGGATAGGCTTCATATCGCCAAGATGAACGGTATAACAGATTTTACTCATTACGTATTACCACACTCATTAAAACTAACCCCAGATTCTTTAGAGGGAATGGATGTCAAAACGCTTAAATGGGTACAATTTAATCCCAAAACATTTGAAATACAATCAACAGTAAGTAATAACGTCAACGATCCTAATTTTGATATAAATGAAGCGAGATCAGAGTTTAATAAATGGCTAAACAATAACAAAGAAAAAGATTGGACGCTATTTTTTAAAGATAAAGAGGTTAGCGAATCTTTCAGAAATTCTATTTACGCATCCAAACTTGGCTTTGTATCAAGAGTATGGGATTTCTTGTACTATGAAAAGTATATTATGGAAAACGATTTTGATCCTGATTGGTTTAAGAAAATGGCTACCCGCCCGGATTAAACCAGTTATAATAGCTTCCCATGCCATAACTATCCATAAGGCTATTGTTTTGCTGACCATAACCACCCCATCCCGGTTGAAGCCCGAAACCCATACCTGAATTTGAGTTTGGATTTAGGTTTAAGCCACCGAAACGGGCATTATAATTAAGCCCTAAATCAGGAACACTACTTTTATTAAGCAACTTAGCATAAGCGTCTGCTTGTTTTAACGCAGCATAATTCTGAATACCACCTGTTATACCGCCAAAGATATTTTGAATACCACCTTCGGTCATTACTGCCGATGTGCGCATTGCATCTTGGTATGGTTGCAGTTCGTTAATATTCCATTGCTTATCTTTCAACATACCGTATTGCCCTAATGCACCTGCGTATCTTTGTTCAGCCCCAACTTTGTAAGCAGCGTTTTGTGCTGATAATTGGTTTAAGCCACGATTGCTCGTTACGCCTTGATTAGCCAAGAAGCCTAATAGGTCGCTACCACTTGATGCGCTTT
>DAOQAF010000165.1:0-4156 GCA_035353775.1 Bacteroidales bacterium
ACCAAAATGTCGGGAAACATTTACTAAATCGGGATAAACCCAACTAAAGCATTAGCCTGCCTGGCCGAGCCATTCAGACAGGTTCGCAAGCTCCTAATGCTTAATTTGGGTTTATAAATACGTGATATTTCATTATAAAAATTTAAATTTGCATATCAATCACCAGAAAAATTGGCACTATTTTTAAAAAAACGTGTTATTGAAAAATATGACCCGCTGTCGGATCAGGAACTGATTGATTTGTACCGCAAAACAGATGACACCGCCCATGTTGGTGAACTTTTCGAACGCTATTCGCATCTGGTTTATGGTATTGCATTAAAATATTTCGACCGCGAAGACGACCGGCGCGAAGCCGTGATGCAGGTATTCGAAAAGCTCTATGAGGCGCTAAAAGAACACCATATCACCAACTTTAAGTGCTGGCTTTACAGTGTCGCTAAAAATCATTGCCTGATGATCTTACGCAAAGAAAACACGGTTTCTTTCAATGATCAGGTCCATTTGAAAAATTTTCAACAGGATTTTATGGATTTTGATGGTAATTTTTCTCTAAACCATGCTGACGACGAAATTATTGATAAAAAATTGCCGGAAGCCATAAAAAAACTGAGTGATGAACAACGTATCTGCATCGAACTGTTTTACCTGCACGAAAAATCATATAAAGAAGTTATGGACACAACTAATTACACCATGAACCAGGTAAAAAGCTTTATACAGAACGGAAAAAGAAATTTAAAACTCATGCTCGAAAACGCAAAATGAAACCCACAAACGCACAAAACCGGATTTTTGTTCCTTCGGGATGCATAAGTAAAGAAGGGCTTTCTCTTTATCTGAAAAACGAACTGACAGAAAAAGAAAAAAATCTTTTTGAGCAGCACGTTGCCGGTTGTTTGTTATGCAATGAAGCATTGGAAGGCTATGAGAAATTGGCAGGAAACGATAAGGTTTTTGCCGAACTCAACTCTATACAAAACGACCTGAAATCCACGTATGCAAATTTTTCTGCTAAAAATTTAAAAAAAAGCAGTAACAAAAGAACGCTCCTCACCACGATATCCATAGCCGCAAGCATTGTCCTGATCTTCACCGGGTATTACTTTATAAATATTCAAACCAAAACCGGGAAACAAGACCTTAGTTACCGTACGCCCTTACCCCAGTATAAAACCATTTCCGAAGAAAAAGCCGCTCCGCCATTGCCGGAAGATGTTGCCAGAGAATCCGCAAAGGAAATAGAAGATAAAGGCTGGGCAAACAAAATCACCGCCACGAAGAAAATAGAAGGGACAAAAGACAACCTGCAAAACAATGAACAGGACATTCCGGAACAAACGATAGTTTTCGGGGCCACTTCGGGAGAAAGGACTGATTACGATCGCAGCGGATACGGTGAAGAAGCAAACCAGATAAAAACGGAAACTAAACAAGATCTTTATGATGGAGCCATTGATAAAGGCATTTTGGGTGGCGCTAATAAGCCCGCTGCCAGTCAAACAGGTTCTGTAAATCTAAAAGGGACTGAACAGGAATTTGCACCATCTTACGACCAAAATGCTGATGATGAAGGTACTGCCGGAGCAATCGTTTTGCAGAAAGAAAGTCAAAAAGCTAAAAAAGAATCAGGCAAAAACGCAAAAACGGCATCAATAACAACAGCCAGTCGTGCCGAAAACAAACCATCAAACGAACCTGCGTTATCGTATTATAATTCGGCACAATACAAAGATGCCATTATAGAATTTGAAAAATCGGTTGATAAAAACAGCAATGATTATCAGGCGGTCTATTATCTTGCCATATCCTACTATAACGACGGGCAGAAAGATGCCGCCATTCAGTATCTCGATAAAATCCTTAAAAAGAAAAGCAATCCTTTCTACGACCTCGCGTTATGGCAAAAAGCCCTGATCCTTACCGAGAAAAATCAAGCCGGCGAAGCCCGGATATTATTGAATGAAATTGTTAAGCGCGGCGGTACATTGAAAAATAACGCGATCCAGAAAATAGATGAACTCGACAAATCCGAATAATAAATTCCCGGAATCCGCACTCAATAATGTTTTTGCTTTGGTTGACTGTAATAATTTTTACGCTTCCTGCGAACGACTGTTCAATCCTAAGCTCGAAAAAAAACCGGTCATCGTTTTGTCAAACAATGATGGTTGTGTGATTGCCCGCTCTAACGAAGCAAAAGCCACCGGCATCAAAATGGGCGCCCCGGCTTTTGAATTTAAAGAACTCATCACAAAACACAGGGTGCATGTTTTTTCGTCCAATTATGCCTTGTATGGCGATATTTCCAACAGGATCATGAGCATATTATATGAACTTGCTCCGGATGTTGAAGTATATTCTGTGGATGAAGCTTTTCTGGATCTCTCCAAAATGAAATTTGAAGACCTGGCCGCATTTGCTAAAAAAATCCGTAAAACGGTTAAACAATGGGTTGGTGTCCCTGTTTCGGTAGGAATCGGCCCGACAAAAACCCTCGCGAAAATAGCCAATCATGTGGCTAAAAAAAATCCCGAATATGCTAATATCGTAAACCTTTGCACTATAGAAAATACCGATAATTTATTTAAAACCATACCCGTTTCAGGCATCTGGGGTGTTGGCCGTGCTTACAGCAATTTTTTAATGGAAAGAGGAATCCATACGGTTTATGACTTTAAAAAGTCCGATGAGAACTGGGTGCGAAAACACATGGGTGTCATCGGGCAAAAAACATTGTTTGAATTACGGGGTGTTTCCTGCCTATCCCTCGAAGCTTTTGCCCCTGATAAAAAAAATATCTGCATTTCACGGTCGTTTGGCACTCCGCTTGGTTCTTTCGAAGATCTTGAACAGGCAACTTCTACTTTTGTTACCCGTGCTGCCGAAAAATTACGGCTGCAAAAATCCTGTGCCAGGGCGGTCTTTGTTTTTGTTATGACAAACAGGTTTTCAAACACACCCAAATATGTAAATTCCACCTTGATCCAATTGCCGGTACCGACAAGCATTACTTCAGAAATAATACATCACTCGTTAAAAGGGTTAAAAAAAATTTACAGGCCGGGATATAAATATAAGAAAACAGGCATCATACTCTCTGATCTTATCCCCGATGATCAGCTTCAGTATGGAATATGGGATGACCTGAACCGGGAAAATTTTACCGGACTGATGCAGGTGGTTGACAAAATAAATGCAAGGGTTGGCCAGGGAGCTGTCAAATTTGCTGTGCAGGGCACGAAGAAACAATGGAAAATGCACCAGGAACGCCTGTCGCCACAATATACCAGCAAATGGAATGAGCTTTTAACGATCAAAATTTAACAAGGTAAAACTCGTCATTTATTATTTATATTGTATATTTGCAGACAGATGCAACCTTTTTGACTGGTTTTTCGTCTAAATAGTCTAAAATATTTTTTACTTCACCAATACTTGTAAGGAAAAATACGTTTTATCAACAAAGTCGATAAATTTATTAACACCTGATGAAAAAAATTAAATACCTTTTACTGCTAATTATCGTCATCTTATCGGGAAATACTGTTTTCGGTCAACCGGGATGTACGGGAGTAACCATAAATACCAATGGCGGCGCCGATATTACACTACCCTGCAATCAACCGTGTGTAACATTAAATGCAACCGCCATACAAACCAGCGGCCAGACAGCTACATATACCGTTACATCAATACCATATAATCCTCCTTTTCCTTTTACCGGTGGAACATCCATCCCCATTACCTCCGATGACGACTGGAGCAATATTATTAATATTCCCAATTTTCACTTCTGTTTTTTCACTGTACCCTACGACAACCTGATCATTGGCGATAATGGCGTTATCTCTTTTAATACAGGTGATGCCGGAGGTTATTGCCCCTGGTCGTTCACGAGTGGTGTTCCTTACGATTATGGCTCCCCAATGAACATTTTTGGCGCTTTTCATGACACGTACCTTCCGGCCGGAGGCCAGATGTTTTATTCTGTTGAAGGGACTACACCTTGCCGTTCCTTTGTTTTTAAATTCAATAACGTTTCGCAATATTCATGTAACAGCCTTCATACCACCCAGGAAATTGTTCTTTACGAAACTACTAATGTTATTGACGTATATATTAATTCAAAGCCTTTATGCTCAAGCTGGAATGG
>DAOQAF010000166.1:0-4070 GCA_035353775.1 Bacteroidales bacterium
AAATTACTTATCCGGCCAAAAGGTATTACGGTATGAAATACTTGTTGACAATGTTTTACAGAGCGTTTAGTTAATGTAGCAAAAATACAATAAAAATCCTTATTGACAGCTGTTTTTTTTGATATGGGTTATTGTTTGTAGATAGCTTTATGGCAGGATTACGGGCTAATATGAATTTAAATTTTCACATATGTATTTTATTTCTGACTGTTTTAGGGAGTTGTTTAAGGGAAGGCTGAGGATTTCGTTGTGTATTTTTTCAGTAACAGGAAAACGCAGGGAGTTCCATTCCCTGAAAGCAGTTTGTTTATGAGGAGGAATAGGATAGTGTATCATGGTTTCTATGCCGGATTCCAGCAAATATTTTTGCAGTTTATTTCTGGATTTGTGGCGTATGGCAAAGATATGCCAGACATGTGATTTGTCGCGGAGGATATCGGCCGGGGAATGGCCGTTAGCGGGAAGAGTAATCTGCGCATTGGTAATGAATTGACAATAGACTGCTGCTGCTTCACGGCGTTTTTGGTTTTTGGTTTCGAGGTGTTTTAGTTTAATATTTAAAATGGCAGCTTGTATTTCGTCGAGTCTTGAATTAAATCCTTTGTACCTGTTCTGGTATTTTTTGCCGGAGCCGTAATTACGAAGCATGCCGCATACGGCAGCCAGTTCCTCGTTGTTGGTGGTAATGGCGCCGCCGTCACCCATGGCGCCCAGATTCTTTACAGGATAAAAACTAAAAGCCGCCGCATCGCCCAGGCTGCCGGCTTTATGGCCATCTAACTCAGCCCCGTGGGCCTGAGCGCAGTCTTCAATTATCAACAGCCGGTGTTGTTGAGCAAGCTGCCTGATAGCGGCCATGTCGGCTATTTTTCCGTACAGATGAACAGGGATTATGGCTTTTGTTTTTTTTGTGATGGCTTGTTCTGCTTTCCGGCTGTCAAGGTTATATGTGTTAATGTCGGGTTCAACAAGGACGGGCGTCAGTTTGTTTTTTACCACAGCCAGTATGGTGGCTATATAGGTGTTTGCAGGGACAATTACCTCGTCGCCGTCTTTTAAAAGCCCCATTTCTTTGTAGGCACGTAAAATAATAATCAGGGCATCGAGGCCGCTTGCTACGCCAATACAATGCCGGGTACCCGTGTAATGCGAAAAGGTGTTCTCAAAAGAGAGTAATTCTTCGCCAAGCAAATACTTGCCGCTTTTAATAATACGCGAGGTGGCGGCGGCTATCTGGGGGATATACGGTCTGTTGGTTTTGCCGAGGTCTAAAAAGTTAATCATAAAAATTTCTGATCTAAAAACATACCTATTTTTAATTTTTTATCATCATAGCTGGCCCCATTACTGTCAATCATTTTGTGAATGATAACATATCCATCTGCCGACGATACATATATTCCTTCTTTGTCGATATTTAAAATCCTGCCGGTATGGGTTTTTACGTCGCGCCTAATGAAAGACACTTGTTCCACAAACAGGATTTCATCATGATTGTTGATCCTGATAAAAGGCCTTGGATAGGGAGGTGTCAGGGCTCTGAAAAACTGTTGCAGGAAATCATGGCTTTGGCTAAAATCAATTTTACAATCTTCCAGCGACCTTTTTCCCACCCAGGTAGCAAGTTCTTTGTTCTGAGGCTGGGGCAGGATGAGGCCTTCAAAATACTTTTGCAGGACACCGTGGAGATTGTCTGCTATCCAACTGTTGAAATGTTCCATGTACCAGGTAGCGGTCGACACTCCATCGTTTTCTGTTTCGTACTGAAAAATTACCGGGCCATCGTCAATGTATTGATTCATCCTGTGTATCGTTAATCCCAGTTTTTTTTCTCCATTCAATATGGCCCATACTGTTGAGTGAAACCCCCGGTATTTGGGTAGCAGGGAATAATGGATGTTAATAAACTCTTTCTGGTTTAAAATTTCAGGACCGATAATTTTTTTATACCCCGCACAAATTATTTTTTCAGATATTACTTCATTCAGATGATGTCTTTTGATATCTTCAGGCCTTGACATATTCAATAATTTGCTGTCGTCGGAAACTATTTCAACAGCACGGAAAAGCTTTATCAGACTGGTGTACGCTGCTATGGCGCCCCATCCGTCGCCTGCAAGGCAAATAATTCTTTCAATCATACCAATTGAAATTTATAAATGTCATAAACCACACCTCTCCCGCCAAAACCTTCTTTTTGAAACAGCAAATCTTTGTTCAGCAGATTGCCCATTTGTTCTGTGGAATGACCAAAGTCAAAATAGGAATGTGTGGAGAATCTTTTGTTGATTAGTTCATCAAAAAGCAAGTCCAGGGCACCGGATTTTTTTCCGGTATCTGAAGCCGCAATGTATTGAACATGGACAATCTTTTTCATGACATACAGTACGGCCCCCCCAACAAGGCGGTTAGCGGTTTTGGCACCAAACAATACAATATTTTCAGGAAACTTTTTTTTGAGCAGATGCATTTCATCTGCTGTGTGGACAGGGGTGGTAGCGTGTTTTCCTTTCAGGTTTTCTTTCAGCAGTTCCCAAAAGTCTACGAAATCCTGACATTCCTCGATGATTACTCCTTCTTTTTGAGATTTTCTGATACCGGATTTCCGGGATTCGGTAAAAGCAATTTTATCCCGGAGAAATATTGTGGAAGAGATATTACAACCTGTTTTCACTGCATGATGTTTGTATAAAGCAAAAATTTCTTCCTGCGAAGGAATCAGTTGATAAATATAAGGCACAGGCTTGTAAATAGCCTCTTTTATTCCCAGATTTTTTAGTTCAGCGATCAAAAGGTCAAAAACGGCAAGAACGTCCTCGGTTCCCGCTTTTTTGGTCATTATCAATCCACCGTAAGTGAGGCCCTGGTGAGAATAGTAGATGTTGCCGGAAATATTACCGGGAATGACCGCTTCCGGATGTTGGTTTTTGTATGCGATGAAGGAAAAGTCGTTAAACCGGTCAGCATGATAATCCATATAATCCCGGTAAAAAAGGAAAGAGTCGGTTTTGGAATCACTCACAATTTTATCCCATATTGGTTTGTCGGCCGGCAGGTATCTTTTTAGTTCAATCATGGCTTTTTCGTGTAAACAAAATCCATATAATCCCTTATATAATCATCCGGATTATAGTTCTGAGAGGCCAGTACAAGACACACAGATCCGGAAGAAAAATTTATTATTTTTCTCCAAATGCCCGGTGTGATTAGCAAACCTGAAGAGGGTTTGTTGAGCGTTACTTTTTTTTTTCTGGCGCCATCATCCAGGATTACGTCGAAACTTCCACAGATAGCCACCAGCACCTGGCTTAGTTCCTTATGCGCGTGACCGCCTCGGGATTCGCCGCCGGGAACATCGTATAGATAATAGACCCTGTGAACAGCAAAAGGAATATCCTGCCTGCTGTTGACAGTGGTTGTATTGCCTGCCGCAGTGTTTAACTTCGGAAGATCAATAAGGATGCACTGGTCGATAGATGATTCAATAAAATTATTCATGGTTTTTTATAAATTCATTATAATTATATATATAATCATCTGCGTCAAAAGGCGATGAGGACAGGATCAGAGATAATGCATTATTTGAAAAGTTTTCCAGAGTCATCCAGGTCATTTTGGGGACAAAAAGGCCGTAATCAGGCCGATTCAGAGTGTATCTTTTTATTTCGCCGCCATTGTCAAGCACCACATCAAAACTTCCCGAGGCGGTAATAAGGAACTCGTCGGTGTTTTTGCAGGCACGGCTTATGGTGGTCTCTGCCCGCAATTCATAAGTCCAGTAAACCCGTACTATGTCAAACGGTATATGCTTGAAAGATTCAATAAATGTGAGATTGCCGCGGGGATTGGCAATTTTGGGAAGGACAATAATTTCAGGACTAAAGATAAATGCCATGGTTTCGAAAATATTGCAACAACGATTCTATCGGATAATATTTATTATTCCTGTTTTCGATTGCAGGTTGGTAATCATTTTTGCATAATAGGATTCGTATTCCAAATAATAGGTATATATTCCCTGCATTGCCGGGGCGCCATTGTAGCGGCCATCCCAGGCAAAGTGGACATCG
>DAOQAF010000167.1:0-4034 GCA_035353775.1 Bacteroidales bacterium
CTTTTCGCTAATTTAGCCTCATGAATTTAGTTGCGTTTGGTAGTTGAATCTGCGATTTTTTTATTCATATATTATTTTTGCTTTTAATAAAATAATGTAGTAAATTTGCTTAATTTAATTTATAAAAATATGAAAACAAAATTTTTTCTGCTTTTAGTTTCAGGAGTATTAGCGGGCAGTACATTGTTTGCCCAATCGCTGACGCCTGTGGTCATATCCTCCTCAGGAGGTTATGTTTCTTCTGCAGCCGGTTCGCTTTCTTCGACAGTGGCTGAAATGACGATGGTACAAACCTTTTCTTCCATGGGAAATTTCCTGACACAGGGATTCCAGCAACCCGAAGAATGGTATACTTCCGTGAATGAAGAACAACAAACAGATGAAGGTATTTCCATTTACCCAAACCCATCCAATGGTAAATTTAGTGTTACCGTGAACTCAAAGGAAACAGGTCTTGCAGAGGTTCATCTTTATGATATTTTGGGGCAAAAGACATTTACAATACAGATGGAAATCGGCACGGGATTGAACACCGAAAATATAGATATCCGTGATTATGCGATGGGAATGTACTTCCTTGAATATCTATACACGGGTGATAACGGGAAAAAAGAGTCCAAAGTCGTAAAGATCAATTTAGTTTATTAATAAACCATAAAATCTATAAAACTATGAAAACAACATTTACTAAAATCATCTTTTCATTATTCTTTTTATTGATTATTGGGTATTCATTTGCCCAGTCGCCGCAGGCATTCAATTATCAGGCTGTTGCCCGCGATGTATCTGGTAATGTTTTAGCTGCTCAGGCATTAGGTGTCAAAATTTCTTTACATATGACATCAGCTACCGGCCCTGAGGTATATTCGGAAACTCATTCGCCAACTACCAATCCGTTTGGCTTGTTTACTCTGGAGATAGGCTCAGGAACCATTGTTGACGGGCAGTTTGATACTATTGCCTGGGGCAAAAACCAGTATTGGATGCATGTTGAAATGGATCCTGCCGGTGGCACTACATACACCGATATGGGAACCACTCAGTTGTTGAGCGTTCCTTATGCCATGTATGCTGAAAAGTCACGAACTGTTGCCGCCAGCTATGCGAATTCCCCTCTTCCCATCGCTTATGGCTTTGTGGAGTCTGCCGGCACACTCGCTGCCGGGACATCAAATATTTCAAACATAACATGGAATGCTTCGTCTAGCCGTTACGAGATAACAATTGCCGGTGAATCTTATTTTTACAATGATTATGTTACGATTGTTACAGTCTGCGGTACAGGTCAGATCACCGTTGAAACGAGCAGCGTTAGTGGGAAATTACTGGTTTATTTGTATAACGCAGCAGGAACTAAAGTCCAAAACATGTTTCAATTTGTAACATATAAACCCTAAATTTTTAAAACTATGAAATCACCAATCACAAAGATCATCTTTTCATTATTCTTTTTAATGATTATGGGGTATTCATTTGCCCAAGCGCCTCAAGCATTCAATTATCAGGCTGTAGCCCGCGATGTTGCCGGCAATGTAATTCCCAACCAGGCCCTGGGCATTAAGATCTCAATTCATTTAGGCTCGGCTACCGGAAGCGTTAGTTATTCCGAAACCTTTGCACCAACAACCAATGATTTTGGCTTGTTTACACTAGCCATAGGCACAGGCACTATTGTTGACGGGCAGTTTGACACCATTGCATGGGGCAAAAACCAGTATTGGATGCAGGTGGAAATGGATCCCTCCGGTGGCGCCACATACACCGATATGGGAACTACCCAGTTGTTGAGTGTTCCTTATGCCTTGTTTGCGGAAAGAACCAAAGCCTTGCCTTTGGGAAGCTTAGGCCAGACACTCAGGCATGATGGAATGGGCTGGCTTTCAGATACGAGTATTTTTAACGACGGCACCCATGTCGGAATTGGAGTCTCTGTCCCTACGTATAAACTGGATGTCTGGCATCCGGGATCGACTGGTGTAAGGGTGAAATCCAGAAATTCATTTAGCGTGGTGGATATTGATGCGAAAAGTGGAGATGCCGCTCTTAGATTTGCAAAAGATGGCATTAACCAATGGAATATCCGCAACCAACCCGCCACAAATAGCCTGGAATTTTTTGAATTTGGAGGAGGAGGTACGCGTCTGATCATCAGTGATTCACTTGGTTATGTGGGCATAGGCACAACCACTCCGACCAATATTTTTGAAGTGATTAATGGTGGGACAGGAAGCAAATTCCGGGTAGGAAATCTGGTTGGTTTCGGACTAGGTTTTGGTCAGGATTATAACACTTCCAATGCCTCATATTTTCTGGCAAACGGCGGTTCATACTGGCATTTTTGCTTTGCAGATACTCCCGATTCATCCTATGTAAGAAAAGTTACCCTTGATGGGGGCGGGAATATTTTCAGGCCTTATTCAAACAATGTGATGAGCCTGGGGAGTTCAACTTATAAATGGACGGCCGTTTACGCAGTTAATGGAACGATACAAACTTCAGACCTGAGGTATAAAACAAATATCAATGATATCCAGTACGGCCTTAATGAAGTGTTGAAGCTTCGCCCTGTTTCTTATAACTGGAAAAATGAAAAACTGAACATTGGCACAGGCAAGAATCTTGGTTTTATTGCCCAGGAAATGGAAAACATCGTGCCTGATGTGGTTGTGCATACCCAAACAGAAATTGACAAAGAAACCAACCAGCCCGGAAGCGAGTTTCCCGATGCTTATAGCGTGAAATACAGCGAATTGATACCTGTTTTAGTTAAAGCTATTCAGGAACAACAAGCTCAAATTGAACAGCTAAAGCAGGAAATAGAACTATTGAAAGAAAAATAGCTTTATAATGAGCTGATGAGCATGATAGTATGCTGCTCACAGGCATAATGGTTATAAAATAAAATACGGCGGATATCTTTGGGCGCAACTCCTTTATAGAGTGCGATCCCGGGTATCCGCTGCTTTTTTATGATATTCGAAGCCATCCAAAGTCCGAAAGCCGAAGCGGTATAATACTCTCCACACAAATGCTTGAAGGCGGCAACAGCTTGTTTATCAAACATTTCGTTTATTACTGAATAGTACCACTTGTCGGATTGTCCGTTGCCGTTAAGCCCTGCAACAAAAAGGTCTATATCGGTGGCTGATAAATTATTCTTTTTCAGTGTGTTATTGATAGTATCGTAGATGCAGGATATTGATTTTGGTTTGTATATTGTTTTTAAATAATCCAGGCGGGCATAGGAATTGGGAAGCCGGTTTTTTGTCAGCGTAAAATATACTGAACCTTCGCCGGGAATAGTGCCTTGTCCGGGATTTTTCAACAGGTCAAGATGGTTTTCTGCTTGTTGCCGCCACAAACCCAACAGGCCGGAAATAGTAAAGTGATTTTCAGAGATTTCATCTATTCCTCCCACCAGCGCCGAATCAGCTTCACCTCTCTGCATCAGGTCGAGTCCGTCAATCATAGCAGACTCAAAAGAAAACCCCCGGTGAACGTAAGTGGTGTTATAATTCGAACATTTCAGTATGATCGCGATCTGAGAACTTATGGTGTTGTAAGTCGATTGCATGAAATTAGTGGGGTTGAGCAGGGACTCGTTATTATCGAGCATGGTGGTCAGAAATTTCTCGGTATCCACCACACATCCCATACCCGTTCCGGTGATAATAGCGCCTGGTTGGCTGATCCCGCTGTCCTTCAGGCTGATAAGGGCGGAGGCAATCCCCATTTTTATATTCCTGCTGAGGCGGCGCGACAATAAGGGGTCTATATATTCCCTGTATGATTCGGGCTGTATACACTGAAGAAACAACGAATTCTGATTGACAGGTTCCGTCAGGAAATCATTGTTCCCGATAGTTTTTTGAGGAGATATGCATCCGATGCCGGAGATGTAGGAGGACATTTTTTGAGGGGATTAGGTGTTTAGGTGGTTAGGGGTTTTAGGGGTTTAGGCTGTTAGGTGGATAGGTGTTTAGGCTGTTAGGTGTTTAGGCTGTTAGGTGGTTAGGCTGTTAGGTGGTTAGGCT
>DAOQAF010000168.1:0-3987 GCA_035353775.1 Bacteroidales bacterium
AAGGCAGGGACGCCGGTGTTTTTTATGCGCTGCAAAGCCTGAAACAATTGCTGCCTGCTTACAAGACCGATATTATTAAGATACGAAATCTTAAAATTTTTGACTATCCGGCCTACTCCTGGCGTGGCATGCACCTGGATGTGTGCCGGCATTTTTTTACTGCTGAAGAAGTAAAAAAGTATATTGATCTGCTCGCTTTTTATAAAATGAATGTCTTTCATTGGCATCTTACCGATGACCAGGGATGGCGCATACAAATCGACAAGTATCCAAAACTGACCAGCGTGGGCGGTTACAGGAACAGAACCCTCATCGGGCATGCTTCCGACACCGTACAACGTTATGACTCCATTCGTTATGGCGGTTTTTATACTAAGGAACAAATTCGCGAAGTGATAGCCTATGCCGCAAGCCGGCATGTACAAATAGTGCCCGAGATAGAAATGCCCGGACACGCGCTGGCGGCATTAAGCGCTTATCCTGAATATTCCTGTAGCGGCGGACCTTTTGAGACGGCCGGATCGTGGGGTGTTTTTGAAGATGTATTTTGCACCAAAGACAAGACCATTCATTTTTTGGAAGATGTGCTGGCCGAAGTTATGGAGCTGTTCCCGGGCAAATACATTCATATAGGCGGCGACGAATGTCCGAAAACAAGATGGGAAAAATGCCCGGAATGCCGCAAGGTGATGAAAAAGGAAGGACTTAAAGACGGCCATGAACTTCAAAGTTATGTGATCAGAACGATAGAAAAATTTGTAAATTCCAAAGGAAAAAGCATCATCGGCTGGGACGAGATTCTCGAAGGCGGACTGGCGCCCAATGCCGCGGTGATGTCGTGGCGCGGAGCCGATGGCGGTATTGCTGCGGCCAAAATGAAACATTATGTAGTGATGTGTCCCGGGGAATTTTGTTATCTGGATCATTATCAGGGCGACCCTGCCACTGAACCGCTAGCCTTTGGCGGTTATACACCCCTTGAAAAAGTTTATTCCTATAACCCCATGCCCGACAGCCTTCCGGAAAATCTGAAAAAATATATTCTGGGAGCACAGGGAAATTTGTGGACAGAATATATTACCGATTTCAATCACGTGCAATACATGGCCCTTCCACGCATGATTGCCCTAAGTGAAGTGTTATGGACCAACCCCAAAATCCGCGATTACGAGAGGTTTTTAATGAAGCTGCAAAAACATACCGAAACATTGGATATGTTGAAGGTAAATTACAAAAAGCCAACAAAATAGAAAATATGCTGAAAAAACAGTTCGGTCATTTTTTGTTGCTGATAGTTTTTTGTTCCACAAACATCATGGCTCAAAACACGAACAGGCTATATCTCAAAAATGACTGGCAATTTTCGGAAAGCGGGGCGAAAATGTGCCATGCCGCAAGGATTCCCGGTGCTATTCATACCGACCTTTTCGAAAATAATCTTATTAAAGACCCTTATTTTTCCTGCAACGAAAAAGACCTGCAATGGATTGAATCAAAAGACTGGGAATATAAAACGGTTTTCCCGGCAGATGAAAATTTACTGAAAAATGAGCATGTCGTGTTGGTTTTTGAAGGCCTGGATACCTATGCACGGGTGTATCTGAACAATACACTGATAATTATAGCAGACAATATGTTCCGCCGGTGGAGCGCCGACGTGAAACAGTTACTAAAAAAAGACAGCAACGAACTAAGGGTTATTTTTGAATCGGCGGTGAATAAAGGTAAAGACCAAGTCGCCAGCCATCCCTATACCCTGCCTGGCGATGAAAAAGTTTTTATACGAAAGGCACAGTACCAGTTTGGCTGGGACTGGGGTCCCCGTCTTGTTACCTGCGGAATATGGAGGCCTGTATATATTGAATCATGGAGTGAGGCAAAGATTGATAATGTGAAAGTGGTGCAAAATTCAGTAAGCAAAGAACTGGCAAAGCTTACAGTCATGACAACTGTTTTTTCTGATAGAGAAGGAGCATCGGAAATAAAAATTGAGGACCCAACGACAGGTTGGGCCTATGCTTCAAAAAAAATAAATCTGGAAAAAGGAAAAAATACTATCCCTTTAAGTTTTATGATAAGGAATCCGGAGTTGTGGTGGCCCAATGGTTCGGGGAAGGCTTATTTATATCATTTTGCCGTAAAACTATTTAACGGAAAAAATGTTCTCGACGAATCGCTTGTCCGTACGGGGCTTCGGACTATTGAGGTGGTGAACAAAAAAGATGATATTGGCGAATCGTTTTATTTTAAACTGAATGGGGTGCCTGTATTTATGAAAGGCGCAAATTATATTCCGCAGGACAACTTTTTACCACGCGTAAAAGCGGAAGAATACAGGGATTTAATTTTACAGGCCAAAGAATCGGGGTTTAATATGCTGCGCGTATGGGGCGGAGGCATTTACGAGAACGATGTTTTCTATGATTTATGTGATGAGTTTGGAATACTTGTCTGGCAGGACCTGATGTTTGCCTGTGCCATGTACCCGGGCGACAGTGCTTTTACGGCAAATGTCCGCGAAGAAGTATTTCAAAATGTGGAGCGCCTGCGGAATCATCCCTGCCTGGCTTTGTGGTGTGGCAACAACGAAATTGAAGAAGGCTGGCACAACTGGGGATGGCAGAAACAATACAAATACAGCCATGCCGATAGCCTGGAAATATGGAATAATTACCTGAAACTTTTCAGGAAGGACATACCCGAAATAATCCAACTTGCCGATTCGGGAAGGTTTTACTGGCCCTCATCGCCAAAATATGGCTGGGGCAGGGAACAGAGCCTTACCAGCGGGGATTCGCATTATTGGGGTATCTGGTGGGGCATGGAACCGTTCGAGAATTACTCAAAAAAAGTCGGGCGTTTTGTCAGCGAATACGGATTTCAGGCCATGCCCGAAAAAAGCACCATTCAGAAAATTTCAATACAGGATGATTGGACGCTGGATTCGGAAACGATGAAATGTCATCAGAAACACACCAAAGGATACGAGACTATCAAGACTTATATGCAGCGAGAATACAAGGTTCCTGATGACATAGACGATTATATTTATGTGAGCCAGTTGTTGCAGGCCTACGGGATTAAAACCGCTATTGAGGCTCACCGTAACGCAAAACCGCGCTGTATGGGCACGCTCTACTGGCAGTTCAACGACTGCTGGCCTGTGGTTTCATGGTCGGGATTAGATTATTACCACAACAAAAAAGCCCTGCAATTTTTTGTAAAAAAAGCATATAACGATATCCTTGTTACCCTAACCAATAACGAAAAAGACATAAGCGTTCAACTAATCTCCGATAAAACGGAATTTATTCCTTCGCAAGTGGAACTAAAATTGATGGATTTTAAAGGCAAAGTGCGATGGGAGGAAAAACGTTATGTAAATATCAAACCGGGCATGAATAAGGTAATAGAAAAAATAGATAAAAGACTGCTTCTTGCAGAGGTTTCTTTACACAAATCTCTGGTACTCTCGGCAAGTGTATTTGTTGACGATCATGTTGTTTCTCAGAACTATTTATATTTTAAGAAACCAAAGGAACTGGCGCTTGAAGACCCCGGGATCAGCTATGAGGTTAATAAGTCGCCGGAGGGTTTTGAGATTAAAATAAGCACAAAGCAGTTGGCAAAAAATGTGTTTATCAGTTTTGAAAACTGCGATAGCCGCGACATTCAGCTATCCGATAATTTTTTCGACATGCTGCCGGGAAGTACTGTTGTAATTTCGGCAAAAACGATGGAAAAACCTGATGAAATCATTAAGAATATGCGGGTACGTACATTGTTTCATGTACATTAAAAAACACTCCGGTATGAATAATAAAATTTTAATACTTCTTCCCTTATTGGTATTTGCCACAGCACTCTGCGGACAACAAAAAGATTACACCGTCAATGTAAATCCCTTTATCGGGACCGGAGGACACGGGCATACGTATCCCGGCGCCACCGCGCCTTTTGGCATGGTGCAGCTCAGCCCTGATACAC
>DAOQAF010000169.1:0-3972 GCA_035353775.1 Bacteroidales bacterium
ATCATTATCAGGGCGACCCGGCCACAGAACCGCTTGCCTTTGGCGGATACACACCTTTGGAAAAAGTTTATTCCTATAACCCTATGCCCGACAGCCTTCCGGGAGATCTGAAAAAATATATTCTGGGAGCGCAGGGTAATATTTGGACCGAATACATCCCCGATTTTGACCACGTGCAATATATGGCCCTTCCGCGAATGATCGCACTAAGTGAAGTATTATGGACCAACCGAAAAGACCACACTTACGAACAGTTTTTTGTCAAGCTGCAAAAACATACTGAAATACTGAATATGCTGAAGGTGAAGTACAGGAACCCGACAAAATAGAAAAATATGCTGAAAAAACAGTTCGGTCATTTTTTGTTGCTGATGGCTTTATGTTCCACAAACATCATGGCTCAAAACACGAACAGGCTATATCTCAAAAATGACTGGCAATTTTCAGAAAGCGGGGCAAAAATGTGCCATGCCGCCAGAGTCCCCGGCACCATTCATACCGATCTCCTCGAAAACAACCTTATCTCAGACCCTTTTTATGCCTGTAACGAAAAGGACCTGCAGTGGATAGAAACCAAGGATTGGGAATACAAAACCGTGTTTCAGGCTGAAGAAAATATGCTGAAAAATGAGCATGTTGAATTAGTGTTCGAAGGCCTGGATACCTACGCGAAGGTTTATCTGAACGACAGCCTTGTGATCACTGCGGATAATATGTTTTGCAGGTGGAAAGCTGATGTGAAAGAATACCTGAAATCAGGCGATAACGACCTGAGAGTCGTTTTTGAATCTGCCGTTGCAAAAGGAAAACAAAATGCGGCAAAGTTGAACTATATATTGCCCGGCGAAGAAAAAGTTTTTGTACGAAAGGCACAATACCAGTTTGGCTGGGACTGGGGGCCACGGCTTGTGACATGCGGTATTTGGAGGCCTGTCTATATTGAATCATGGAGTGATGCAAAAATTGATAATGTGAATGTTGTCCAGAATTCCGTAAGCAAAGAACTGGCAAAGCTTACCTTCATGACAACTATTATTTCTTCAGACAAAGAGGGTGGATCGGAAATAAAAATTGAAGATGAAACCACCGGCTTGGTCTATGCCTCAAAAAAAATTAATCTTGAAAAGGGAAACAATAATGTGGCTCTAAATTTTACGATCAGCAATCCTGAGTTGTGGTGGACCAACGGTTTGGGCAATGCTTATTTATATCACTTTGCTGTAAAACTTTATAACGGGAAAAAAGTTCTGGATGAATCGCTTGTCCACACAGGGCTTCGGGCCATAGAGGTGGTGAATAAAAAAGATGATATCGGGGAGTCATTTTATTTTAAACTTAACGGAGTACCTGTATTTATTAAGGGTGCCAATTATATTCCTCAGGATAATTTTATTCCACGTGTAAAAGCGGATGATTATAAAGAGGTGGTCCTGCAAGCGAAAGAATCCAATTTTAACATGCTGCGCGTATGGGGCGGAGGCATTTATGAAAACGAACTTTTTTATGATCTGTGCGATGAGAACGGAATTCTTGTATGGCAGGACCTGATGTTTGCCTGTGCTATGTATCCGGGAGACAGCGCTTTTGTGGAAAATGTAAAAACAGAAGTGCAGCAGAACGTTATCCGCTTGCGGAATCATCCCTGTCTGGCGATATGGTGCGGAAACAATGAAATAGAGGAGGGCTGGAATAACTGGGGCTGGCAGAAACAATACAAATACAGTATTTCAGACAGTTCCGAGATTTGGAATAATTATCAGAAATTATTCGGAAAAGTTATCCCGGAGATTATCAATGTGGATGATTCCGGAAGATTTTACTGGCCATCGTCACCGAAATACGGGTGGGGCAGGGATCAAAGCCTTACCGATGGCGATTCTCACTACTGGGGCGTTTGGTGGGGGATGGAACCTTTTGAAAATTATACTAAAAAAGTCGGGCGTTTTGCAAGCGAGTATGGATTTCAGGCCTTTCCGGAAAAAAGCACCGTTCAGAAAATTTCAAAACAGGATGATTGGACACTGGATTCGGAAACGATGAAATGTCATCAGAAACACCCGACAGGATATGAGACTATAAAAACGTATATGCAGCGCGAATACAAGGTTCCCGCTAACATGGACGATTATATTTATGTAAGCCAGTTGTTGCAGGCATACGGAATTAAAACCGCGATTGAGGCTCACCGTAATGCGAAGCCGCGCTGTATGGGCTCGTTGTACTGGCAGTTCAACGACTGCTGGCCGGTGGTGTCATGGTCGGGTTTGGATTATTACCACAATAAAAAGGCTTTGCAGTTTTTTGTAAAAAAAGCGTACAACGATATTCTCGTTACGCTTACCGACAATGAAAAAAATATCGACGTCAGGATAATATCCGACAAAACAGACTTTGTGCCGTCGCAACTTGAATTAAAGATCATGGATTTTAAAGGAAAGATTCGCTGGGAAGAAAAGAGGTTCGTAAACATAAAACCAGACATGAACAAGGTTATTGAAAAGATCGATAAACGGCTTATCCTGGCTGATGCAACGCAGCACAAATCATTGGTGCTTTCAGCAAAAGTTGTCGTTGATGATAAAATTATTTCACAAAATTTTCTGTATTTCAAAAAGCCAAAAGAACTTGCCCTTGAAAATCCGGAGATCAGTTATGAGATAAAAGGCCAAACCGGAGGATTAGAAATTATACTCAGCACAAAACAACTGGCGAAAAATGTTTTTATCAGTTTTGAAAACTGCGACAGCCACGATATTCAGCTTTCAGATAATTTTTTTGACATGCTGCCCGGATCAACAATTAGCATTATTGCAAAGACTACTGAAAACATTGATGACCTTAAAAAGATGATACGGATAAAATCATTGTTTGATGTTAATAACAAAAGATGACCTATTATTCGATACCTCAGGGGTCAAGGGATGTACTATGAAGTTTCTATTCATATTTGGCCCCTCCGGGCTTATTCATCTTAAACCGATTCTATGAAAAAAATTATTTTACTTTTCTTCTTTCTTACATCGATAAATATTGTTGTTTTTACGCAAAACAATGACTACACAGCCTACGTCAATCCTTTTATCGGAACAGGAGGACACGGGCATACATATCCCGGTGCCACAGCGCCTTTTGGTATGGTGCAGCTCAGCCCGGATACACGCCTCTCCGGATGGGACGGCTGTTCTGCTTATCACTTTTCCGATTTGCTGATATATGGCTTTTCACATACACATTTAAGCGGCACCGGATGCTCGGATTATGGCGATATACTGCTGATGCCCGTCAGTGGGACTGTCGATCTGAAAAACTATGCCTATGCATCAACGTTTAGTCATAAAAATGAAAAAGCAAGTCCCGGTTATTATTCCGTGAAACTCGATAAACATAACATAAACGCAGAATTGACAGCCACTCAGCGGGCAGGATTCCATAAATATGTATATTCCGGGACTTCGCAAAACAGCGTTGTTCTTGATCTTGAACACCGCGATAAGGTCATTGATTCCTATGTTGAGTTCGTCAGTAATACCCGAATCCGTGGTATGCGACGTTCGAAAGCATGGGCTAATAATCAGATCGTGTATTTTGAAATACAGTTTTCGCAACCCTTCACCCAATATGGCCTTTGCGAGCTTGATTCTCTTGGGAATATGATTAAAACAGCGAAAAATAATGCAAGCGGGAAAAGGGTGAAAGCATATTTTACTTTTGATGGACAAAAAGAGATATTGGTAAAAGTTGGCCTGAGCGCCACTTCTGTGGACGGGGCCTCGAAAAACCTGAATGCAGAGATCAATGGCTGGGATTTCAATGCTGTATGTGAAAAGACCAGAAACGACTGGAACAAAGAACTCGGAAAGATTGAGATCAGCGGGGGAAGCCGGGATCAAATGGCAACATTCTATACCGCCTTATATCACTGCATGATCACTCCGAATATTTACTCGGATGTGGATGGTAAATACCTGGGCC
>DAOQAF010000170.1:0-3921 GCA_035353775.1 Bacteroidales bacterium
ACGTCTTTGCTTCGGCAAGCTCAGCAACCATGGACTATCTACAAATTCACTTTGGCATTATTAAATTGATAGTATTTGCCGTAGACAATTAATGCCGATTGGAATAATGTAATAGTACAATCATCGTAGGCTCGATTGTACTAAACATTATCATCCATCGGCATTATACCAAATACATAATAGCCGATTTTAATACTACGTTTGGCATCATATCAATAGAAAATCAAAAATGTGCAGCATATTTTGTCTGTAGGACATAAACCATATTCAATTTTAATCTCCGGACGGAGAAAAATGTTTCTTTTATTTGTTTTCTATTGGTATTAAAATCCTAACGGATTAAGATATTATGTTCTTAACCGGAAGTCAGGTTAATGATGTTTAGTCACGACAAATAACCAGATAATACATCTTTTTGCCTTTCTGGACGAGGATGTATTTGTTGTTTAACAAAAATGACCTGTCAATCATTTTACCCTCATCCATTTTTATTTTATTAATTGAAAGGCAAGCTTCTTTGAACAATCTTCTTGCTTCGCTTTTCGAAGGTAAAATGTTTGTTTTTACAGTCAGAAACTCATAAATATCAATGCCGCCATCCAATTCACCTGCCTGAATAAAACTTTGCGGAACTCCTTCAAACACCGATAAAATAGTTTCTTCGTCCAGCGATCTCAGCGTTTCTTCTGTTCCTTTCCCAAATAAAATTTCCGAGGCTTCAACGGCTGCGTTATATTCCTTTTCGGAATGCACCCTGATGGCAACATCTTTCGCCAGGGCTTTTTGCAGGATACGCAAATGAGGCGATTCCTGATGCTGGCGGATGAGTGCATCAACTTCTTCCCTGGAAAAAAGTGTAAATATTTTTATGTATTTTTCCGAATCTTCATCCGAACAATTTAACCAGAACTGATAAAACTTATAAGGAGATGTCTTCTGCGGGTCAAGCCAGATATTGCCTGCCTCGGTTTTTCCGAATTTGCTACCATCAGCTTTTGTGATCAGCGGGCAGGTAATAGCAAATGCTTCTGTTCCGCCCTTGCGCCTTATGAGTTCTGTTCCGGTAGTGATGTTTCCCCATTGATCAGCGCCGCCCATCTGTAACTTACACCCTTTATTTACGTTCAGCCAGAAAAAATCGAAACCCTGCACCAACTGATAGGTGAACTCCGTAAAAGAAATTCCGCTCCCGGCCTGCATGCGTTTTTGTACCGAATCCTTGGTCATCATATAATTGATGGTGATGTGCTTGCCTACTTCACGCAAAAAACTCAGAAAACTGAAACCTTTCATCCAGTCGTAATTGTTCACGATCTCCGCCTTATTGGGGCTTTCAGCAAAATCAAGAAACTTTTCCAGTTGTTTCTGAATACCTTTCTGGTTGAACCTTAACGTTTCTTCATCCAGCAGGTTGCGTTCTTCTGATTTTCCCGACGGATCGCCGATCATCCCTGTTGCCCCTCCAACCAGGGCGATAGGCTTATGCCCGCACAACTGAAAATGCTTCAGCATCATGATCGAAACCAAGTGGCCGATATGTAATGAATCGGCGGTGGGGTCAATGCCGACATAAGCGGCGGTCAGCTCTTTCTGTAACTGTTCCTCCACTCCGGGAGTCATATCCTGTATCATCCCCCTCCAGCGTAATTCTTCAATAAAATTCATAATAGAAATTTTTTGCAAAAATACACAATTCTGCAAAGCCGAAACAACATCGGACGGATAGATCATTCTATTTGTTGGGGGGCTCCGGTTCTGTCCAGTTTCCGTCAGCTTTCATCAGGCGTATTAGCTCATCCAGCGCTTCGGATTCATCAATATTTTTGAGCACGACCTGTTTTTTTCGGTAAAGATTTATTTTTCCTGCCGAGGCTCCCACATACCCATAATCGGCATCGGCCATTTCGCCGGGCCCGTTCACAATGCAGCCCATCACCCCTATTTTCAGATGTTTCAGGTGTGAAAGTTTTTGCGTAAGTATGTTCAGGGTGCCTTCAACATCGTAAGAGGTCCTCCCGCAGGTGGGACACGCAATAAATTCTGCTTTGCTTTGCCGTAAGCCCATGGTTTGCAGAATGCCAAACATCAATGTCGGTAAAGATGATTTATCGGCCCCGGTATCTATACAGATCCCGTCAGCCAGGCCATCCGCAAGAAAACAGGCCAGTTCGGCCGGTGCCTGTAACAGCAGATCCGCAGAATTGCAAAAATATTTTTTATATAACACCAGTGGAAGCTTGTTCCCTGCAAGCCGCAACTCAACAAGTTTATTACACAATTCGGGCAGATCATCCACCGTGCTGAAATCAAAAAGCAAAATCTTTGAACCATCATCTGAATGATGTTTCAAAAGCCGGGAATCATCAATATCTTTAGCTGTCAGATAAATAAAACCAGTACTATCCTTACCGTCCGTCTTTTTCAGGCATTGGTGTTTCATATCCAGGTAGAGATCCGGTGCAAATTCAGATGAGGGCGCCGGTCCGATTTCAGGGTAAATACACAAGGGCTTTTCATCCCCGCCGATCCCGCAAATATTGACCGTTTCATATTTTGAATACTCATACTTCCGGGTATAATCAACCAATTTTTTTTCAGTAGAAAAAGTTTTGGCCAAAAACCTGGCAATGGGAATTTCATTTACGGGGTTCTCAGTCAACGAAACACGAATGGTATCGCCTATCCCTTCCATCAGCAGTTCACCGATGCCTGCTGCCGATTTGATACGGGCATCTGAGCCGGCACCGGCCTCAGTAACACCCAGGTGAAGCGGGTAATCATATCCGGCAACTTCCATACGGGAAACAAGCAAACGGTAGGCATAGATCATCGTTTTAACATCGCTTGATTTCATTGACAACACAAGGTTGTGAAAATCGTAAAAACGGCAGATATCAATATATTCCATCGCTGAAACGACCATGCCCTCCACGGTATCGCCATAACGCGAGGTGACCCTTTCAGATAAAGAACCATGATTGACCCCGATACGGATGGCGGTACCGTGTTCTTTGCAAATTCCGAGTAGTGGTTTCAGCCGTAGACTGATGTTTTCAAGCTCTTGCCGGTACTGGTCTTGGCTGTACATCAGCCTTTTTTGCCCCTGCGTTTTTTTATCCACATAATTCCCGGGATTTATCCGGACCTTCTCAACAATACGCGCGGCAACTTCCGCGGCCTGCGGTTGAAAATGTATATCAGCAATCAGCGGGACAAAACAGTTTTTTTCGGCCAGCGCTTGTTTTATGTTTTTCAGGTTTTCTGCTTCTGCCGTGTTCCGGGCAGTAATCCTTACCAGTTCGCAACCGGCATCAACCAGTTCAAGCGTTTGCCTGACGGTGGCGGCGGTGTCCATGGTGTTGGTATTGGTCATCGACTGGACAAGAACAGGATTTTTACCTCCAAGGACCAGATTGCCGATATGTATTTCGCGGGTAAGCACAGGTTCTGAAAATTTTCAATTAAAAAACAAAATTAATCTATTTTTAAAGAAAATGGCGCAGGAATGATTGTCAAATACCAGAATTTTTCATGGCAATTCCTGCAAGAGCAAGCACGGTTTTCCAATTTCTGGAGGTAGCTTTTATACCATTTGCATTCAAAGAGGAAACGTTCCAATATGAATGCTTGAACGCAACTCTGTATTATTCTATGATGACTTTCCTCTGTATTGCCCAATCAACTCCGGTTATTTTTATTAAATAGATACCATTTGGCAAATGGCTAATATCAATTTCATTACTTTCTTTTAATATGTAATTATTGATGACACAGCCACCAACAATATTGTAAATTGATAAATTCATACCTTGTTTTTCCGGGCTGTTTATAAATAATTTCTCATCAGCCGGGTTGGGAAATATATCAAATTGCTTGTCCACATTAAGCAAGTTGTTTAATAATATCATTATAAGTCGTCGG
>DAOQAF010000171.1:0-3876 GCA_035353775.1 Bacteroidales bacterium
AATCATCGAAAAGGTTAAATAAAATGATACAGCAAGAATCAAGACTAATAGTAGCCGATAACAGCGGCGCCAAAGAAGTCCTGTGCATCAGGGTTCTTGGTGGCACAAAAAGAAGGTATGCTTCCCTGGGTGACAAGATAATTGTCTCTGTAAAAAGCGCGATACCTGCCGGAAACATAAAAAAAGGCACCGTGAGCAAAGCAGTTATCGTCAGAACATCTAAAGAAGTAAGAAGAAGCGACGGTTCTTATATCCGTTTCGACGACAATGCAGTGGTATTACTTACTGCTGCTGACGAACTCAGAGGAACCCGTATTTTCGGGCCTGTAGCCAGGGAACTGAGAGAAAAACAATATATGAAAATTATTTCACTGGCACCGGAAGTGCTATAAAAAATAACGTTATGCGACCAAAATCACATGTTAAAAAAGGCGATACTGTTACTGTTATTGCCGGAGATTCAAAAGGTCAACAAGGCAAAGTACTGAAAGTCATTGTTGAAAAAAACAAAGCACTTGTTGAGGGAGTAAATCTTATTTCGAAACATACCAAACCTAATGCAAAAAACACTAAAGGCGGTATTTTAAAAAAGGAAGCTTCCATTCACGTGTCAAACCTTATGGTTCATGACTCATCAGGAAAACCTACCAGAACCGGCAGAAAAACAGATGAAAAATCAGGGAAATTAGTAAGGTATTCAAAAAACTCAGAAAAAAAGGAGACAATTAAATAATGGACTATAAACCAAGACTTAAGGAAAAGTACGATAAAGAAATTGTTCCTACTCTCATCAAACAATTTCAGTATAAAAATAACATGCAGGTACCCCGGCTGTTGAAAATAAGTTTAAATCAGGGTATTGGCGGTGCCATTGCCGATAAAAAAATGATCGATACGGGTATTGAAGAAATGTCAATGGTATCAGGTCAAAAAGCAGTTCAGACCAAATCCAGGAAAGACATTTCTAACTTTAAGCTTCGAAAAGGTATGCCTATCGGGGTTCGTGTTACACTCCGCAACGAAAAAATGTACGAATTTCTTGACAGGCTAATCGCCGTTGCCATCCCTCGTATCCGTGACTTCCGCGGTATTAACGATAAAGGTTTTGACGGTAAAGGGAATTTTTCATTTGGCGTTACTGAACAAATCATATTTCCTGAAATAAACATGGACAAGGTGAGCAAGATCAACGGTATGAATATTACCATTGTTACTTCTACCAAAAATGATCAGGAAGCTTATGCGTTATTAAAAGAATTTGGATTACCATTTAAAAATCAGAAATAACATGGCAAAAGAATCAATTAAGGCCCGCGAGTTAAAAAGAGAAAAGCTGGTTGAAAAGTTTAAAGAAAAACGGCTTCAACTGAAAAAAGATGGTGATTACACCGCTTTGCAGAAATTGCCCAAAAATGCTTCTCCTGTTCGGTTGCACAATCGTTGCCATATCACAGGACGACCCAAGGGATATATGCGCCAGTTTGGAATTTCGCGCATCAATTTTCGGGAAATGGCACTGGCAGGACTTATCCCGGGAGTTAAAAAAGCGAGCTGGTAAGAAATATAAAAATAAATTAGTAACAAAAAAATAAAATAAAATGAACACGGATCCTATTTCAGATTATTTGACAAGAATTAGAAATGCCGTGATGGCTAATCACAGAATGGTGGAAATTCCTGCTTCGAATCTGAAAAAAAGTATAACAAAAATTCTTTTCGAAAAAGGATATATTTTAAATTACAAATTTGAAGAAACCCCGAAACCGGGAACCATAAAAATTGCTTTAAAATACCATCCGACAATGAAAACATCCGCAATTTCTACGTTAGAAAGAGTCAGCAGCCCCGGTTTAAGAAAGTATGTCAGCGCTGAAGAAATGCCAAGGGTATTAAATGGCCTTGGTATTGCTATCATATCCACTTCCCAGGGAATAATGACAGATAAAGAAGCCAGAAAAAATAAAGTGGGCGGTGAAGTAATTTGTTATGTAAGTTAATAAAAGGAGAAAACAGCATGTCACGAATTGGAAAACTACCGATTGCATTACCCGAGAAAGTTCAACTAACAGTTTCTAAAGAAAATATCGTAACTGTAAAAGGACCCAAAGGCGAACTCACACAAAAAGTCGATCCTTCAATAAAAGTTAAGGTTGATGGTGGCCATATTGTTCTTGAAAGAGAAAACGATAATGTAAGGGCATACCACGGACTTTATCGTTCGCTAATTTCAAACATGGTACATGGTGTATCCGAAGGATTTAAAATAGTTCAGGAACTTGTTGGGGTCGGTTACAAAGCCGAAGCTAAGGATAATGTCTTAGAACTAGCTTTAGGATATTCGCATAACTTCTTTTTTGAGATGCCTCCCGAAGTGAAAGTTACTACAATAACCGAAAGAAGTAAGCCCCCAACAATCATACTTGAATCTATTGACAAACAGCTGATTGGTCAGGTGGCTTCAAAAATAAGATCCCTCAGGAAACCAGAACCATACAAAGGAAAAGGTATCAGGTTCCAGGGTGAAGTTGTAAGAAAGAAAGCCGGAAAATCGGCCGTACAAAAATAATGTAAAACATTAAAACTCATTGAGTAATGGCTATTAAAAGTAATAAAGAGTACAGAAGGTTCAGGATCAGACAGCGGATTAGAAAAATCGTAAAAGGTACGGTTGAGCGTCCGAGAATGTCAGTGTACAGAAGCAATACCAATATCTATGCACAGTTGATTGACGATCTAAACGGGAAAACGCTGGTAGCAGCATCTTCACTTGATCCGGAAATTGTTTCTGCAAAAGTTGATAAAAAGGAAAAAGCAAAAATGGTTGGCAAAGTGATAGCCCAGAAAGCTGTTGAAGCTGGCTTTAGCGCTGTTGTATTCGACAGAGGCGGATACTTATATCATGGTAGAGTAAAATCATTAGCGGATTCAGCAAGAGAAGCTGGTTTAAAATTTTAATAAGATATGTCAAACGCAAATATCAAGAGAGTTAAGTCAAGCGAAATAGAGTTCAAAGACAGATTAGTAAGCATCCAGAGAGTAACCAAGGTTACCAAAGGTGGACGTACTTTTAGTTTTTCAGCTATCGTTGTTGTCGGAAACGAAAACGGCGTGGTAGGTTATGGCCTTGGAAAAGCAAAAGAAGTTACTGCCGCTATCGCAAAAGGTATAGACGATGCAAAGAAAAACCTGATAAAGGTGCCTGTTTATAATGGTACTGTTCCTCATGAACAATATGGTAAATACAGCGGCGCTTATGTTTTTCTGAAACCTGCTACGCCTGGTACCGGAGTAATAGCCGGTGGTGCTATGCGTGCTGTTTTAGAAAGTGTTGGCGTGAAAAACGTGTTGGCAAAATCTAAAGGCTCTTCCAACCCTCACAGCGTTGTTAAGGCTACAATGGATGCGCTGGTGAGCATGAAAGATCCGTATACTGTTGCACAACTAAGGGGTGTTTCATTAAGTCAGGTTTTTAATGGTTAATTGGTTACCTAAAAAAAAATGAACATGAAAAAAATCAGAATAACACAGGTAAAAAGCGGGATTGACAGGCCTGCGATTCAAAAAAGGACTTTACTGGCTTTAGGTATTAAAAAAATGCACCAAACTGTTGAGTTGGAAGCAACGCCGCAGGTTGAAGGTATGGTCAGAAAAGTCAGGCATTTAGTAATAAGAGAAGAAATTTAATTAAGAATATTTATAATTTTTATACCATGGATTTAAGTAATCTGAAACCGGCAAAAGGATCGACAAAAACCTCTAAACGTATCGGAAGAGGTCAGGGCTCAGGAAAAGGCGGAACTTCCACAAGAGGAAATAAAGGGGCACAAGCAAGATCCGGTTATTCAAGAAAACCAGCTTTTGAAGGCGGTCAGATGC
>DAOQAF010000172.1:0-3864 GCA_035353775.1 Bacteroidales bacterium
GTTATCGCGGTGTTGATACATTTTGTCTGGACATTGGTCCCGGCTCCGGATGTCAATGCTATCGTATTGTTCGGATTTACCGTTACCGTTACGGTAAATGGAGGGCCTGTACATAATGGCGTCGAAGGAGTCACTGTATAAACGACATTAATTGGTGAAAGGGTTGTATTTACCAGTAGTCCGCTGATATCTGCGGCATTGGTTCCGGCTGCTTCACCATTAATACCCACTACATTTGGAGCCGCCCATGTATAAAGCGTTCCGGCAGGGACAATGCCATTTGTCCCATTTACAGGGACTAGAGAGAAAGGCACGCCGGTACATCCATTAATAGCTATGTCGTTAATCACAGGCCGTGGGTTAACAACTAACGTGAGGCTATTTGTTGTTATACAACCATTGATATTTCCAGTGATTGAATAGGTGGTTGTGGTGGAAGGAGAGACCGAAACCGAATCATTGGTAAAAGACCCGGGCATCCAGGAATAGGTTTCGGCACCCGTGGCGATGGCTAATGTTGCGTCGCCGGCACAAATGGTGTCTGGAGAAGCAGCAGCGCTTATTATAGGATGAACGGTTATGGTAACCGTGTCGGTGCCTATGCAGCCAAATTTATTTCCTGTGACAGTGTATGTGGTGGTTATTGTTGGCGAAACTGTTACCGGAGATCCACTCAACGACCCGGGCATCCAGGAATAGGTGTTGGCACCTGTAGCTGAAAGGGTTGATGTTCCTGAAACGCAAAACTCGTTATTAGAAGCAGTGATTGACACCGTAGGCCCCGGTGAAACATATACCTGCCTGACGAAAGTGGTAGTGCAGGGCATGGAGCTTACAGCCGTTAATTCTACATCAAAAATACCGGAACTTGGAAAGTTGTGTACCGGATTTTCCAGATGGCTTACCGGGCTGCCATCACCAAAATCCCATGTCCATTGGGTAAAGGTGCCCCCGCCGGGAGAAAACGACTGGTTTGTAAATGTGGTGGTTAATCCGACACATACCGTATCTGCAGTGAAATTGATGGTATCGGGAGGAATAGGTACCAGGTCATCTATTAGAATGTTAGAATACTGAACACATCCTAAATTGTTATTAGCTAGTTTTAGTCGGGTGATGTTATAGGGTGCTGTGAATGAAACCTGATGTACAACCCAATGGTCGGTGTGGGCCACATCATAAATATTTCCGGAGGTCCATAATAAGATATCACCTGAGCAAGTGCCACTATTTCCTGCATAAACATTCAATGCTACGCATCCGGGAGGAACAGGCGTCCCGTCATTGACTGTAGAACTCACAGCCAGCGCAACGAAAAAGTTATAGGTAGTTCCGGCAATTAATGTTACAGGCAGATCCTGTGATATCGCCTCCGGCCAGCTGCCAGCGGTAGTGGCAATAAGTTCCACATAGCTGCTTCCTTCATGGGGCGGAAGGTTAATATTCCATATACCAGGCTGTATGTCTGGCGACATGCATTTGTTCCAGCCCGTAGGAACTTTATTTGGGCCGGGAGTTCCCTCAAGGCCGGGGTTGTTAAATTCAATCAGGCCGCATTGGGCAAAAGCCCCCGCGCTTATAGCTGTGAATAAAAAAAAGATCAGTATTTTTATTTTCATATATAAAAATTTGACTTATAAGGTGTTTCTATGGAAGAATAAACTACAAAAATACTCAAGAAAAATGACTCTTTTTCAAAAACGCTTTTTATAATGTAATAATTTGGTTTTTTAGACATATTATTTAAGCGAATTTTCTTGTGAATAAAACATACAAAATAACTTTTCCATATTTTACTGAAAGTAATATTTTACGTATGGAATGCCGGTTCAGTTTCATAATTTTTTAAAAAAATAAAAAAAACCCCTTGAGGATAAGCCGGTTGTTTTTTAAGAAATTTCCGGCAGGAGTTTAGTGAAAACAGCTTGTCAGTGTGTAATTTATTTTACCTTTGCAACGAGAAAAATTCATTGGCCATCAAATTCTTTGCTAATAATCCCTATTTAAAAGAATGTATAAATGCAATTAGATAAATATTTAATTATTTTTATAGAAAAACAAAGTGAATAGCACTGTCATGGCCGCGAAAAAAAAATTGTCGGTTGTAATGATGGCGTACAACCAGGGCGGATTTATTGATGAGGCAATACGGTCCGTCATCAGGCAGCACAAACCTTTCGACTGGGAATTACTCATTGGGGATGATGCTTCAAAGGATAACACAACTGAAGTGGTTTCAAAATGGATTGATGAATATCCTCAGCAGATATTTTACTACAGACAAGAGAAAAATGTAGGGCTACATAAGAACTATCAGTTGCTGGTAGAAAAAAGTGCAGGAGAATATATTGCCTTGCTTGAGGCGGATGATTACTGGATAGATGCCAATAAACTGCAGTTGCAGGTAGCCCTGATGGATGGGGATAGAGAAATTGCTTTTAGTTTTACTCATGCCGATACCGTGGATGTTTATGGCAAATTGATGAAGAAGACTGATTTTGTTTTGCCGCAGGTGTTTGGTTTTGATTATTTTGTGGCCAATTATATTAACCCTCCCAACAATACCATAGTTTTCCGTAAATCCTGTGAACCGGTTGTATATCCGGAATGGTTTTTTTCAATCAGGCAGTGGGACACAGCATTACACTATTTAAGGGGACTGAACGGTAAAGTGGGTTTTGTGCCCATAAACGGCCTTGCCTGGCGGAGGCATGCGCATGCCACTTCTTTTTCAGCGCAATTTGAAGGGGCCGGACGATATAAGGACTGGTTGATATTATTCCGGGAGGTGGAACGGATAATGCCGGAACATTTAAAAAAATATTTCAAGGCGAAATATCCTGCTTATGAGGGCATGGCCATTGTATATTTGAGAGATAAAAAATATTGGCTTTTTATATGGTATAGTTTTTTACTGTTTGCCAATATGCTGATTTATACACCCGAAAGACCACTGAAAATATGCCGTAATTATTTCTGGAAAATCAGAAACATCCGCAAATAACGCCAATCAAAGCATATATACGATTAGCAGACAATGCCTTTTCATTATGTTACAAGAATACCGGATATAAATTTCTTGTACACCGGATTATGAGAGTGAATACGGGGCTGTAGCCTAAATAGGGCCTGCTGAAAAACATGCAACACACACATTATTCATGTTGTGTCCTCTCATTTCTGTAATACAAATGCACTGTTTTTGTCGAAATGTATTGAATAACTGTGCATTTCAATAGTATGTATAACACAAACAATTTCTTATAGTAATAAATTTATGTTTTTTGTCACAGCATTGTTTTGTACGGTGTGTGTTTATTAGCCTGATGCGCGCCATCTTCTTCGTTAACTTCGACTCGAAGTATTATTATACATCTTCGTCTTGTCGCCTCAAATCTGGCGCACTTCAGACTTTTTCAGCAGGCCCTAAATAAAACCAATAAGGGAGCCGGATCACCAAAAGGCAAATTTTAAGGTTTCCACCACCGATGTCATTGGGGTCAGGAGCACTAGCCTATGTAGTTTGCCGCCCAAAAAAGATAAAGGAAAAATATATGGCGTGGCATACATGAGCAGCTTCACCCCTGGCATAAGCAGATTTTGCGTTAATAAACAGCCACTAATACGCAAATTATAGACAAACAGAACCAAAAACGATATCGAAGAAAGATGCCCAATAGTGCATTTGCACTTTAAAATCAAACAGTTACTCTATCAGTATAACCATTAAAATCAAAATTTGGGCTGCCCCATTTGATGAAATAATAGTCAAAATACATATAAACAACATGGCTCATGGGCGTTTTGCCTTAATCAGGCAGTCATGGCAATCGTATTAGCAGAAAAATTTAATAATTAAAAAAA
>DAOQAF010000173.1:0-3794 GCA_035353775.1 Bacteroidales bacterium
TCTATTTCGCACCCAAAAAGACCATGTGGTATTACCGGCCACCCGACTACAAAAGCTCCAACAAGAAGCCTAAAACCATCGAATACATCCGCTGCAAATATGGCAGTGACATCATCGACAATCGAAAAGACAGTTTTATACTGACATAAAGACACAAGGGAGTTTAACTACTCCCTTTTTTATTTTGCAATACAAAGCAATCTGTTGAAACATTATACATGGAAGCCCTATCTACCAACCTTTTCAGGATTTTTAGCGTTATATTTGCATAGAATAAATTTATGAAAATGATCACTGTATTAAGTCCGCTTCAACTCCGTATCAAGGCCGCTTATAAATTTTAAAAATAACCCTAAATCCGATTATTAACCCCCTAAATTCAATATTATGGCTATAGTCCAAAATCCTATCACCGGCAGAACCAAACAGAAATTCGGTACTGCAGTTTTCTCGAAACAGTTTTCGAAAAACACCATGCGCACCAAACCCATCGAGGTGAAGAACCCCAGAACACCCGACCAGGTGAACCAGCGCAACAAATTTTCAATGATGGTAGCCGAAGGCCGCAGATTGCTGACCATGCTCAAGGTTTCATTTCAGAACATGACCACTGATATGTCTGCTTTCAATGTTTTCATCAAAAACAACATCAAAACAGCCATCACCGGAACCCCCGGCAATTATGTCATTGACTACTCTTTGCTGAAGATTGCAAAAGGTCCGCTGACAAAAACGGTAACTTTCCATGCAGGAAATGACCTTGCGCTCAAAGTTAAAAGAACGTGGACTCCGCCTGTTGATCCTCTTGATGAAGCCAACAATGACTTTTTATATGTTGCAAGCTATAACGAAGTCAAAGATGAATGGCTTTACAGTGCAACAACCGTAACAAGGGCAACCGGAACAGATGATCAAACAGTCCCTGCAACCTGGGGAGGCGACACCGTTCATGTTTATTCATTCTTTGTGAATCCTGCAGGCAACCAATGCTGCGACAGTGTTTACAGCGGTACCGTTGTAGTAACTGTTTAGTTAAACGCCCACAGTTATTCTAAAAGGGCTTACCCTGAACGGTAAGTCCTTTTTTATAACAAATAATTCATATTAATTGTAAACTTTAAAATCTCATAAAATGGCAACAGTTAAAAATGGCTTTCTTGGTGATGCGATAGGTAAACTTGGGAACGTGGTTTTTCGCAAATGGAACTCCCTGATCACAGTGTCAAAGTACCAGCCTATGGTAAAAAACCCAAACACATTAGCGCAGCAGCTACAGCGTCAGAAAATCAAAAACCTTTCACTGGCATTGCAGCCATTCAAAGACAATGTAATTCCCCTGAACTTCAAAAACAATCATGGCCGGTCAACTGCATGGGCCGAAGCCATCAGGAAAAACTATCCCGTATTGGATGACTCCGGAAACATCAGTTTCAGTGAAATGCTCCTCTCCGGTAGCAACATGGTGCCCCCGATGATCCTCCGGGCAGCTTACGACCCTTTTATAAATCAATTTTACATTGAATACACACTGATCAACTCGGATGAAATTGATCCCAATTCCATCAGGCTAACCGCTATTGGAAGGAAGCCGATTGATACAACCTTCAATACTGACAATATCTGCAAACTCCCGTTTAAAAATATCTTCTCAACTTACATCCATGAAGTGAATCTTCCCGAATGGCCAATGAACTATGACTTCAGTAATATCTGGGCTGAAGGCATGTTCTTTTATAACATCATCAATGATCCTTCTCGTGATGTCAGGTCGTACCTGCCGGCAAACATCATGAACAGTCCCTCTGTGGGTGCGTATTTCACGGCCAACATAGATGATGTGTATTTCAATTTTAACATCACAAAACGTATCATCCTGCCGGAAAACATTCATGCAACCGCGTTCCAGGATGCTACAGGCTGGTACCTCAAAATATCTATTGATGATTATACTAAGTTCCCTGAGCTTAATCCCGATGATGTCATTCGTGTTATACCTCAGATACTCGTATCAAATGGAAATAGCTATGGCGGTAACTATTCATTTCCTGCTTCAGGGCAGTCTGTTATGATACCAATCAACGAAGGAGATCAGGACATGCCGTTCAATATTCTTTATTATATCACGGATGTAATGGGAAAAAACAAAACCACGGCCACAAGGTTTGGCTTTAACCATCCGGATAATCTTTCGTATTGTGAATTGCTTTTCAAAAATGGATTGATCCATCCGGACAGCGTGAAAATTCATCATCCTCATACAGCAATCTGGGGAGAATTAAAAGACTTCATCCCCGGCGACCTGATGGCGACTGTTCCTTATAAAATTTTATCAAAAAACATCACCACAGGCGAAACAAAAGAGCATGTTATCAGCTCCGACTTTCTGTTTTTCTGCTCCAAACTCCAACGTAACCAGATTTACACAATTCAGTTTATGGATGCAAATACAATCGTGAACGAGTTTGATGTGGTCGGTATTGATGGTGATTATGATTTCTCTGTTGAAAAGAAACGCCCCAGAAAGGTAGTGAAGTTTAAAGCCGGTAATGAGCTGGCCTCAAAAGTAAAATAAGCAACAACCGGTTAAAGCACTTAAACCCCTGCATCCAATGAGATCAGGGGTTTACTATTTTCCGTGTATCTTGACACCATTTTTGCACCATATCAGCACGCCCATTTGATTCCCCTGGCATTCACTTCTTGTTCCCTTTTTGTATCAAAATTCGGGTTTGACAGAGACTGTTCGCAGCTTTTACTTTTTTGGATGCGGCTTTGACACGGCTTCGTTGCAGCTTTTACTTTATTGTTTTTGAACATCCTATTTATAGAAGTAAAAAAAACGTTTTTCTTTTTGATCAGATAATAAAAAATCTTGTATCTTTGCGCTCCGTTTGTTGAAATGTTTTTTCTGAATGTCGTTCTTTTTTCTGTTATGCAAATTGTTATTCAAATCATCGACACACGGATGTAACTTATTGAGGTCCCGTAGCTCAGGGGATAGAGCAACAGCCTTCTAAGCTGTGGGTCGTTGGTTCGAATCCAACCGGGATCGCGAAAAACTTTTTTTAAAATTATTTGGCGGGGTAGCTCAGATGGTTAGAGCGTCGGATTCATAACCCGGAGGTCACGAGTTCAACTCTCGTCCCCGCTACATCAAGGAACTTTTCAGGATTTATCTGAACAAGTTCCTTTTCTTTTTTATCTGAAACCCCTGATAAACTTTTGATTAAAGAAAGTACAGATTTATTTTTTTTCTCAAGATTTGTTATCTCATTATAATTTTGTATTTCTTCATGAACTGTTACACAGAAACTATAAATATAGTCAGTATCAGGTGTGGAACAATTATTTTTACAATTCTTCCAAATATTCTATAACCATCTTTGGATAAAGAGGTGATTCCACCATTTTTTTTATATTCAACAAATTGTAATAGGGCGAATCAGTAATATATGCATTGACAATAAGTGCAGGTATAATCCCTCCAATATCACAATGTACCTGATAAACAACTTTTGTGATTCCTTTAGCTATAGGTGTCAGTTGCCAAAAACCATTTAAAATAGGGATCCTTACTTTGTCTGTTTCTTCAGGCATGTAATCCTTCGCACCTTTAAGTGTTATGGTTACTACTTTAGTCGCTGTATCTTGCATAATTTTATAATATGAACATAAATCTCTGTCTGATACCGGCCAGGGCGCATCTACCACATAATAATTATATCCTGAAGTTTTATTAATTTTTTTGAATTAGGCGCTTAGATAATAACAGAAAAATTAGTAATATTGTGGAA
>DAOQAF010000174.1:0-3670 GCA_035353775.1 Bacteroidales bacterium
GAACAAATCCTTTGCTAATGCCGCTTAGATTTAACATGCGAAACTTGAATTAATATTATTATTGATTTGCTATTTGTTATTTTTTGTACGCAATATACAAATTATTTGCAATTTTTAAATTATTTCTTTTTTAAAAGTTAGGTTTTTTGTGGTTTTGATATTTTTAGAGGTTAATGACAGATTAGTCATAGTAAATATCTTTTTTATTAGGGTGTCGGATTTGTATAATTATTATTTTTATCAAAAAAAATAATATGCCTGAAAAATATACATTGCTACGATTGAATGATGAATATCAAAAAAAAGTTGATTTTATCTTTAATCCTAACGGTAATTGTGATGAAACGCTTATTAGCCTGCAAAAGGAATTATTTACACACTTAATTTCTGACATTTCTGATAAGTTAGAAACCGATCAGGGTGTAATATTAAACACCGATAGAAATAAACTTATGTTGGTTAATTTTGACAAAGAAATTCAATTATTTAAAGAACAGTTTACAACTTCTTTTTATAAAGAATTATGTGAAAACATGCTAAAAAGTACAGATACAATGTCTTCATACTTTCGTAAGGCGACATTGGCAGGGACAATAGCAAACATACAAGATAAGATTGATAATATTATTTCTATTGTTGGTATTGATCAATACGGTAATGTTTTATCGGGATCATATCTTAATAAAATATCAAGTAACGAAAAAATAAAAACGAAAATCTCAAATTATATTAAATCAGCCATTGATGATCAACAGGATTTTATGTCTTTTAGAAATGGTTTGTCAGAAATTGTTGAAGAAACTGAAGATATAAAGGATGTTGATATGGATAATTGGGATTTTGCCCACGATGTCTTTTTTGCCCAATCCAACCAGCAGGATAATTTCTTTGCTGATTATCTAGGATTAAACTATTTTGTTTACGGCGGTACCAAAACAACTTCAAGTAGACCTTTTTGCTGTGGTGGGTTTGATAAGGTTGCAAACAAAGTATTTGAAAGTAAGTTATCAAAAGTCTTCAGCCGTAAAGATGTCGAGGAATTTGACAAAATGGACTGGGAGGGAAAAATGCCCGGTGTGAAATTCTTTGCCCAATTAGGTGGCTATGGATGTAGGCACCAATTGATGTGGATAACGAAGTGGGCAGCGAAAAAGAGGGGTTATCCTGTTGCTGATGGCGATTCGGGAGCAGTAAAATAAAACATTATTGTCCGATTAAAAAGACATATCGTCCCTGACGGGACTTTTCCTTACTTTTATCTATCTCTCTACCAATATTTTGTCCCTAACGGGACAGTCCCAGAGGGACTGAATATTGGTAGAAAAAAAAGAGCCCCCGATACGACAAGTCCCGTAGGGACGTGATATATCAAGCATTACAGTGTTTTCTGTTTATTTTATCCGGACAACAGTAAAAATAAAATAAAACAATCGGGACTGGCTCACTAATTTCTATTTTTGTCCAATTTTATAGATTTTTCTTTTACCTTTCCGAAATACTATTCACGCTCGTAATGACTTTACTACAATCCTGCTTTTTAATGAGTCGGGGAAAGTATTGCTGGATGTCCATGGTGAAAATACGAAGCCTGACAAGGACTTTTAATTGATTTTCTGCGAGTTAAAACTAATAAAATAATACAATACAAAATTTTTAAAATCAATATTTTTAACAATTTCTTGGTTTTTGCCCCCCAATATTGTATCTTCGCAAGAACAATACAACCCCATAAAAATATATATCATGAAAAAATTACTACTACGCTTTTTATTGCTGACAGGATTTTGCCTGTTGTTTGGAATTCAAGGGGCCACGGCTCAGAATAGCTGGAACACTGCGGCTGTTTATGATGGCAGTTGTTATCACAAGGAAATGGTCAACGCACTCAACAGCACTTCGGGAGAGATGACTGTTGAATTCTGGATTAAACTGGCAAATATTGCCTCGAGTTATGCAATTATTGGTAAAGACCAATTCAGAATAATGACGGACTCGAAAAAAATTCGCATCCAGGTAAACGGATCTTCCCTCCTTTATTCAAGCGCCACCTTGGATACCGGCAGGTGGACACATGTGGCCGTTACGTTCAGCAATGCCAATGACCAAATCAAGGTATATTTGAACGGGAGCCTGGATAATACTTTGTCAACTTTTTCCGGCGCTTTCGCCGCTACGCCCGACACGCTGTTTGTTGGCTTCAATACCTATGTGGATACACTGCAAGGCGAACTGGACGACATCAGGATATGGAAAACGGTTCGTTCGGCCAGCGAAATTCAAAAAAATTACAAAACCCATCTGGGATGGTACGGGTCCTCTTATTATGATAACAACCTGGTGTATTGTCAAACCTATGATTTTGATGTGTACAGCCCTGGTTTTTATTTGCCTCACGGTAGCGCTGTAGGAACTTTTCATAGTGATTTTCTCGGCACCCGGCCCTCCAACACCGTGCTGCATAACAATAGCATGTATTTCACGGGAAGTTCTTATCTGGAGGCATCGACGGCCAACGATCCCGACATCTCGCTAACAGGCCCTATGACCGTGGAGGCATGGATTTATCCATTGACCATTGGAACCGCCCAAACCATTGTTGATTTAACTCAGGGTGGCGGAGGTTACACCTTAAAAATAAATGCCACTGGAAAAATCGCCTGGTCAATGGGCGGCACTATTGGGACCAGTGACCTGGTGCTGACACCCGGCAGGTGGTATCATATCGCGGTGGTATGCGGCACACCCGCCAGCGGATCGCAAACAGCACACATATTTATTAACGGAACGATGGATGCCGGATATAACTACAACCAATTAACGCTGAATACAGGAAAACTCAGAATCGGCACAAACAGCACCAGTACGGATTACTTTGACGGGTTTATCGATGAAGTACGTATCTCAAACTTTTCAAAAACACAGGCAGAAATTCAGCGTTATCTCCACACTCCGGTATTGTATATTAACAAACCTATAGCACCACAGATTACCGTTGCCTATAACTTTGATGGCGCTATGTATTCAGGCACCAGGGATGGCAATTCGCTGAAAAATTTCGGCTGTCGGTTTACCTATAATTCCGATACCTATTCGCCTATGTTTCATACAGGCCATTCGCACGAAGCGCTGCTCGACAGTTTAACGATGTCGCATCCCTTTGCCATCATCCCTTCCATGGGCACCGCTGGTTATACTTACGATACTTTGCTTGTCAACCAGTCAACAACTATCGATCATAGCACCATGAAAGTGTTTGTCTCACTTAACCATGACCACTTCAACGACCTTAGAATCGAGTTGATTTCACCCGATAACGATTCCGTAGTTTTAGCAAATGAGCTTGCCCTGCCCACCAAAGGAATTACCTGCATGTTTAAGGAAATTACCGGCCAGGTAATGGCCACATCCTTTGTGGATAACGCACCAGTTACAGGCACTTATGACGACTTTAGTGTTTTTCAGGGAAAGAACAGCCAGGGAAACTGGCGGCTCAAAATCACCGACCTGGCCAACGGCAACACGGGCGTGCTGAACAGTTGGGGCATTTTATTTACAGAAGGCCCTTATTATGTTGACGAACAGGACAACAATTACAAGCCTGTAATATATCCCAACCCTTCAGATGGAAGATTCTGCATTGAAATGAACACTACCGAAGGCTCATCAAACA
>DAOQAF010000175.1:0-3583 GCA_035353775.1 Bacteroidales bacterium
TGCCATCGAAATGTAAGGCAGGTTTGTTATTCAGTGTGGAAACAGAGGAATAATAGAGGGGCTGATTGGCTGTTGTTGCCTGAATGGAATTATACCCGTTTCCGCTGCAATCGCTCCATTGTGAAACATTAGATCCGTTTAACACAACGGATGAATCGGCCCTTAACCATAATTGCAATCCTGGAATATGGTTGGGTTTGATTTGAGAAAATAAATGATAACTGTATAAAATAAGAATTACAAAAACAAGAAGTCTTTTATTCATTTAGAGCTGGTTTTGTTAATGCAAATATAATAATAATCTGCGACAAATTATTATTTTCAAGGCTTATGTTAATATTCAATTGGTAATTTAAATTTTTACAATCTAATCCCAAAATCATAGGCAATGCTGATTAAAATATTTTTGAACTATTAAAATGTTTAGCACGACCTTGTATCCCAAATTAAAAAATAATTACCTTTACATTCAATATCTTGACAATTCAAGATAGATCATGTGTATTTATTTAATATCACTTACTCTTACATAAAAAAACCTTATGTTGAAAAAATCTTTTTATATAGTTTGGGATCAGATATCAGGGCTAATTGTAAGGCGGATTAATTTAATTTTATACGCTGCGATGTTTCTTATCTTTTCACTGATGCTGGCCATGAGGATCGCTCTGATATTTTCTTATGCTCCCGATATCAGTGTTGGTGAAGATAATAACGTGTGGAACGTACAAAAGGTTTTATTGGGAAAGCCACTGTACACCAATGCCGAAGAAGCGCCCTTCGAGGTGTTTCAGTACACCCCTTTAAGCCAGTACCCTGTGATATGGACTGCCAAAATCATGAATTTAAAACCCGGCGTGGACGTCAGGGAACTATTTGCCATAGGAAGAATTTTTAGCTTATTGTATGTATTGCTTTGCGCCGGACTGATCTTTTATTCCTTGAAAAAATGGTTCAATGTCCCGGGGGTGCTGGCATGCTTTGCATCATTACTGACATTTACCGGGCTCACGCAACTTAGTTTTACCTTGCGGCCCGATGCGCTGCTCTGCCTGACTTTTATATCCTCCATACTTTTCTTTTTGAAATTTCTGAAAGACAAAAAAAAATCGGGTTTGATCATTGCTTCATTATTTGCTGTTCTTGCCATATTCACCAAGCAAAACGGAATACAGCTACCCATCCTATTCATTGCTTTTGCCTTTGTGTTCACCGATCTTAAAACAACCATTAAAGTAATGTTCTGGTTCCTGGCATTTTGCACGGCTTTTTTTCTTTTGTTCTATGCCTTGTACGGGCAGCAATTCCTGATCGCGGCGATAGGTGGTGTTGATAATCCCGTTGATTTTATACGCGGATACCAGGTGTGGGATCATTTCTTTTTCATGTACATGCCCTTTGTAATCGGATTTGTATTTATTTCATTGGTCTTTCTGCAAAAAGGAAAAAGCGATAGCTCAAAGTTTTTATCTGTAGCGCTTATAGGTACTCTTTTATTTGCTTTAGTTTCAATGATGAAGGAGGGTTCGTGGATCAATTATTTTTCGGAGTTTTTTATAATTGGCAACATTGCAACGGCAATTTACCTTGATGAACAAATAAAATTGAATGGTTCGGTATCCAAATATCTGAAATTTGCTATCTTTATTTTCATGATTTTTTGGGGTTTAAATACTTTTGTACATCAGTATTTTCACAGACATGCCGAACACCTTAGTGCAAGGCCAAAAATCCAATATTTTAAAGAAAAAGAAGTGGCGGATTTTCTTTCAGGGCAGGCTATGCCGGAGCGTACCTTTGTGTTCACTCCTCTTAAACATCTGAAAAATCTTATTCCGCAGTACAGTATTTTGCCAAATACAGAATATTATAGCGTGTCCAAGATGAATTTCAAAAAAGTCCGCGATTATTCCATCAGCGGAAAACTTTCATACATTGTACTGGAATCTTCGGATTTTCCGGGATACAGGACCTTGAAACAAATGGATATTGTAACAGATAATTATGTATTATTGAAAAAAATAAACGGAATAAGTATATATAAATATGAGCGACTATTTTGACACGCGATATAGTTTTGATAAAGGAAGGACAAAGGTGTGGAAAGCCATTGCCGGATACCTTCAGAAGTATGTGCCGGAAAACGGAGATGTCCTTGAATTAGGGTGCGGATATGCCGATTTTATCAATAGTATCAGGGCACAAGTTAAATTTGCTACGGATATCAATTATAAATCCGGAGAATATTGCTCCTCCGGTGTCCGTTTCTTTCAATGTGATCTTACAATGGATTTTGGTATAGGAGAGAAAAAATTTGATGTAATTTTTGCCAGCAATTTATTGGAACATTTTTCTGACGAACAATTAAAATGTATCATGGAAAATGTTGAAAAACATTTGAAAAATGGTGGAAAACTGATACTCCTTCAGCCGAATTACAAATATTGTTATAAGGATTATTTTGATGATTTCACACACATAAAAGTTTTTTCACATACTTCCCTTTCCGATTTCTTAATATTTTATGGTTACCATATTCTGAAATGTATTCCCCGATTTTTACCTTTTTCATTCAAAAGCAGGGCACCAAAATCTTACCTGCTGACGAAAATTTATATAAATTTGCCTTTGCGTCCTATGGCAAAACAAATGCTGGTGATCGCCGAAAAACATGAATAAGATATCCCTGTTTTCTTTTGTTGGCATATTACTGACAATAATATTTACATTTTTATTCATATTGCTGAGTCCGTTCGTTGAACAGGCTTTTACGCTGAGTGGGTTACAGTTGTTGTTGGGTATATTTATATTGTTTGCAATACTATTTTTATACCAGGTAACAATTGTGGTGCCCAAAAAGAAAAAATTAGTAGTACCATATGAACCTCCGTCAAATAAAATGCTCACCGTAGTTTTAACTGCCTATAATGATGAAGAGTCTATTTCAGCATCTGTTAAAGATTTTCTTTCTCACGCACTGGTAAAAAGAGTTGTCGTTGTCAGTAATAACAGTACAGATAAAACTGTTCAGGAGGCAGAAAAGGCCGGGGCCTTGGTATTTAACGAAGAAAAACAGGGCTACGGGGCTTGCGTTTACAGGGCTTTGTGCGAAGGAATGAAGTTTGACGACACCGATCTGACGCTGCTTTGCGAAGGAGATATGACTTTCCGGGCTTATGATATTGACAAGTTTATGTCCTATATTCCACATGCAGATATTGTGAACGGGACTCGCATCGTTGAACAATTGCGGAACAAAAACACCCAGCTTTCAAGTTTTATGTATTACGGTAATTTTTTTGCAGGCAAGCTGTTAGAATTGAAACACATTGCCATAGGGACTTTTACCGATGTGGGAACCACATATAAATTATGCAGGAATTCTGCGCTGCACAAGATTCTCCCTCTTTTAGACAATAATATTAACCTCGAATTTAATCCTTATTTTATTGATACCGCCTTGATTAACAATATAAGTATTGTTGAATGTCCTGTTACTTTTCATCCGCGTGTCGGGGTAAGCAAGGGGGGCAATACCAAAAACTGGGTAGCATTTAAACTGGGAATGAAAATGATCAAAGGA
>DAOQAF010000176.1:0-3564 GCA_035353775.1 Bacteroidales bacterium
CCGCTCTAAAACGGACAGACTTCGTCTTTTTATAATTTAACGCGCGCCATCAGGGCGAACGATGGTTCATTTATAGGATTTAAAAAATGTTGCATAATTTTCAGGTTTAACCTCATCAATATTTGCACCATGTCGTACGTAATATTTTCCGTCATAAATCATAGGCGAAGCCAGTGATTTAGTTTTAAAGATTACTATATCCTTTTCAAAATAATTTACAATTCGAATATTTTTCGAAATATAGTCCTTAGCTTCATCGGAAATTGGTTGTGCTTTAATTTTCTGAATAAGTTGCCTATAAAAGTCATCTAAATCTTTTGCAATACTTATAACTTCATGATTGATACCCGAAATATAGAAACCTCGATATTTTACGGCACTTGTCCCGTAAATTTCATTTATTCTATCAGATTCCTTCTTTTTGTCACACACGCCAACACAAACATAACCACTTGTTTTTGCTGAATTATTTGCAATAGCTGTGAGAGTTAATATTATTTTGTTGAAACTTTCTTCATCGAACTGTTTAGAGTCATCTAGACGAGTAAAGCCTTGTTTAAAATCATAGCTAGCTTGCTCTGTTTTAGATTGCATTAATAATGATTCAAACTCTGTCAACCATTTTGATGCCCCTGGATCATGAATCTTATCCCTAAAGCATGAATTTATTATTCCTGCAATAGCATCTACATTTTGTGTTCTATTCGTAGCGCTCCAATTTCCGCCCTCTGTTATGGTGATGTGGTTTGAAATATTATTTAGGTGGTTTGCTAAATCTGTGAAGCTATTAACTTCCTTGTTTTCTTTAAACATCAGTTTGTGAATGGCAAGAAAAATTACTTGAAAATATCTAGGAATACGTTGGGAATTATCATCAAATAAAAGGTCGCGGAAATTTTTTTCTGAAATTTTTATAATCGTTCTAATAACATTGTGGACAGCAATGTATTGTTGACGCAAGATATCAACACCAATTTTTCGCAAAGAAGTATCAAGCTCTTCTGACTTTTCACTAGGTTTCAATCCGTAGTATTCATCTAAAATATTTGAGCTTGTGCCAGGGAGCGATTGAAATGAAATGGCGGAAAGTAAATCAGCAACAATTTCTTCATCTCGAGATTCACGAACCATTTCTTTCGTAATGATATTGTTTGCTACCCAAAACAAATCATCAACATTGATTCCATATTCGAGTCCAACATTTGTAATACTAATTTCTTTCATTTGTTTTAAACTCAAGATATCGCCATGTGAGACATCGGTCCTAACTTCTGATGATACCAGCCTTACCAAATCACCAAAGGATTCAAGTGTACCAGCAGCCCGTAATTCTTGTCGTGATAAATGCCTACCATAGCTATTTATGCGAATAAATATTTCATCAACCTTATTTTCGTCTGAAAAATAATAAACAGAGATTGGAAGGATATAGCTGGAAAATCTTTCGCATATCTTTCTGTCAAGTACAGGTGTTTTTTGAACTAGTTCGCCTGCATCCAAGAGAGATTTGGATTCAACAAGTGTGTTTAAATCGAAATATTTGTCTTCATAGGTAAACTCCCCTTCTATAAAAGAATTTATTGTGTTAAGCCTTTGCATTCCATCAATTATCTCAAAAGTTGTTCTGCCTTGATTCTCAGTTTCAGCTAATAAAATAAGGGGGACCGGAAGTCCCTTTACAATGGAATCAACAAATCTTTGCTTTTCTTCAATTGTCCAAATTAATTTGCGTTGATAGCGCCTATTTACAAAGAAAAGATCACTTTTATAGAAATTGAAAATCCTCTGAATGCTTTCATTTCGTATTGAAAGGTCCGTTTGTACTGCATTAGATGTATTGTCTACCATATTTTTATATCTCACTTAATATTACTTAATACAATTTATGGAAACTCAAGAGACACTTAATTTCAACAGATTGTAACCGTTAAAAACAACTCCAAATATACATATTATTTAAAATCAACCGGATATTTTTAATTACGAAAAATGCCTGAAAGCAATTTGCCTAGAATATCTGTAAAACATAAAAAATCGTGCAAAATTGGGAAATTGTAATTCCGATTGTATTCAAATTTTTGGAGACGTCAAAAAATATTTCAGATTTTAAACATTCTATACCCTTTATTTTTATTAGTGAAAATCACTTAATTCGTTTGCTTGCTCAGATTTCATCCGCCCAAGCGGACCTAGCGAACGAATCGTGCGGGAACAAGAAAAATGCATTTGCAACAAAAGTCCCTCGTGTTGTGTATGTTGCTGATTGTGAACGGCTGTTTTTATTTTTATCGGATAATAACAATTTGTGCATCAAATATTATACATTTGCGGGCTGGTTAAAAATAATTATCTAACATAGTTATTATGAAAAAATTTTATTTTGTTTTGTTTTTGATGATGCAGTTGAGCATCCAAATATTTGGTCAAACCCCTGCTTTGGTTAATGATTATTATGACACTGATGGCCCAATTTATTCCATAGCAAAAGATACTGTTAATAACCTGATATACCTGGGCGGCGGCTTCTCAAATGTTTATTGCAGGACCCCCTATTTTGCAAAAATAGATACCGTTGATGGTAGCAGTGATTTCGATTATCCAAAACCCAATGGAAGTGTGTTGGCAAGTGTTTCGGATGGCAGTGGCGGCTGGTATATAGGTGGGACATTCACACAAGTGGGTGATAGTATGCGAAACAGGCTGGCCCATATCAATAGTTCCGGGCTTGTTACCCCCTGGAATCCGGGCGCTGACAGTACTATTTCAGCTATAGCCAAAGGTGGATCCGTAATATACATCGGAGGCCTGTTTACCAGTGTGGGAGGCCAGACAAGAAACAGCATTGCAGCGATAGATGCCGTCACCGGTTTGGTTTCGGCCTGGGACCCAAATGCAAATGGAGCTGTCAATGCCATAGAAGTTGTCGGATCAACCATCTATGTGGGCGGTTCTTTTACAAATATTGGACAGATGAACAGAAACCGTATTGCCGCCCTGGACTCCACGTTCGGTATTGCTGCCGCATGGAATCCAAATGCAAACAGTGCTGTATATGCTCTGGAATATGGAAATGGTGTGTTATATGCCGGGGGAAATTTTACATATATAGGCGGACAAACAAGATTACGTGCGGCATCCATAGATGTCGCCACGGGTTTAGCCACCAGTTGGGATCCAAAAATTAACACGATGCAGTTGGGTGGTGATTGGGGCCAGGGTTGCGTTTATTCTCTGCTATATTATGGGTCAACTATTTACGTGGGCGGGAATATTTACATGCAGATGGGAACCACACACTCAGGGATCATGGCTTTTTATTATTATAGTAGTTCGCCATATAACTGGAATCCGGGAATCAGCGGCTATGTATACTCAATGGCTATAAGCAACGGGACTCTTTATGCCGGAGGGACTTTTACTTCAGTAAATAGCCTGCCCCGAAATGGTTGTGCCGCTTATAAACTGAGCACGCTTGACCTTACAACATGGAACCCTAATAGTGGAAATGTTACCAACACCATTGGCGCTGATGGCTCATCGGTTTATGCCGGGGGCTCTTTTTTG
>DAOQAF010000177.1:0-3478 GCA_035353775.1 Bacteroidales bacterium
GTTCAAAAGACAACTCAACTTTTGTAAACCAGGAATCGTTGATCATAAAACAAACGGGTGATGATGATGACAAAACCCTGTCACCATATTTTTTCGTGAAAAGCGAAAGCAATGAAACAGAACAATTACCGCTGAAAGCTACATCAGCCAATGTGAATATAGCCGGGGTTATTGCGGATGTAACAGTCAAGCAAGTGTATGTAAACAGTGGCAAAAATGTAATTGAAGCTATATATATTTTTCCCGCCTCTTCACGTGCGGCCGTTTATAGAATGAAGATGAGTGTCGGTGACCGACTTATCACAGCAAAGATCCAGGAAAAACAAAAGGCAAGACAAGATTACGAAAAGGCAAAAAATGAAGGGAAAAATGCTTCGCTGCTCGAACAACAGCGCCCGAATGTGTTCCAGATGAATGTTGCCAACATCATGCCCGGCGATACCATCAGCATTGAGATGTGTTACACCGAACTATTGATACCCGAGCAGGGTGTTTATGAATTTGTGTACCCTACCGTTGTCGGTCCCCGCTATTCCAACCAACCCGAAGCTACCGCTTCCTCCAACGACAACTGGGTGTCGAATCCTTATACACATTCCGGTGAAAAACCAACATACACTTTCCACATAGGAGTAAACATAGCAGCGGGTATGGCAATAAAAGATGTCCGTTGCCCCTCTCACGAAATGACGATAAATTATGAAACTCCGGCATCTGCTAACCTAAAACTTAAAAAATCGGAAGTCTTTGAAGGCAACCGCGATGTGATCGTTCAATACCGCCTGGCAGACAATAAAATCGAATCAGGATTACTTTTATACAAAGGCGAAAACTCAGGAGAGAATTTTTTTCTGGCCATGGTACAACCACCACCAAAGCCAACAGTGGATCAGATACCCCCACGTGAGTATATTTTCATTATGGACGTTTCAGGTTCCATGAACGGCTATCCGATAGAAACTTCAAAAAAAGTACTGAAAAACCTGATAAAAAACATACGTAGTACCGACAAATTTAATGTATTGCTGTTCGCCGGATGCGCTTATATGTTCATGCCGCAATCCGTGTATGCAACAGAAGGGAACCTGCAAAAGGCCTTAAATATGATTGATCAGCAACAAGGTTCGGGCGGTACAGAGCTCATTACAGCATTGAAAAAGGCATTGTCGGTAGAGAAACAAAAAGGTTTTTCACGCACATTTGTAATTGCCACGGATGGTTATGTAGATGTAGAAAAAGAATCGTTTGAACTGATCCGAAACAACCTGAATAAAGCCAATTTTTTTGCTTTTGGTATCGGATCATCGGTAAACCGCTTTCTGATCGAAGGAATTGCCCATGCAGGTATGGGGGAATCATTTATTGTTACAAAAGAAGAGGAAGCCAATGCAACAGCCGAAAAATTCAGAAGCTATATTCAAAACCCGGTGCTGACGGATATTAAAGTGAGTTACGAAGGTTTCCAGGTTTACGACATAGAACCTTCAACTGTCCCGGATGTACTGGCAGAAAGGCCTGTGATCATTTTCGGTAAATGGAAGGGCAACCCCGACGGAAAAATCAAAATATCGGGGAACAGCGGCAAAGAAGATTTTGTGTACACCATTGATGTCAGCAAGACGGATGCTAGTAAAGCAAATGGTGCGATAAAATATTTATGGGCACGCCAAAAGATCAGGATGTTAGACGATTTCAACAACGCTGCCAACGATCCCAAATTAACAGAAGAAATCACCGGCCTGGGATTAAAATATAACCTGCTTACCAATTACACATCTTTTATTGCAATAGATTCGGTTGTACGAAATGCTGGTGGCAAACAAGTTTCAGTAAAACAACCCTTACCTCTTCCCGAAAATGTGAGCGATTATGCTGTTGGCGGATATGGATCGGCGGCAAGCGGCACCAAGTCTTGCATGAAAGTAATGCCTTCGCACGGTGTTGTTATGGAACGTAAGGTTGAGCTTGATGGTACCGAAGAACAAAGCCCAGTAGTTTTTAATGCTATTGAAGAAATGTCTGAATTTATTGGAGGACAAACGGCAATGGATGCCTTTATTAAAATGCACTTGTCATATCCGACAGAGGCAAAAACCAAAGGAATATCAGGTACTGTTTATATTGAATTCACTGTTAAAGCTGACGGCAGCGTCACAAATGTCACCGTGATAAGAGGCATTGGCGGTGGTTGCGACGAAGAAGCCGTGCGAGTTGTAAAAATGATGAGCAAGAAATGGAAACCGGGAAAACAAAACGGTAAAAACACAACTTCCAAAATGACGTTACCGATTACGTTTCATTTGAAATAAGATGCATAAAAAAAAATAATTTTAACATTAAAGCCGGTGAAAAACCGGCTTTTTTTATTTTGGGCTGATGTATATTGTTTGCAGAATAATTCTTGTTTTTATTCTGACTTTAATTTAACTTTGCAAATACAAATACAAGTCGTTGTTAAAATATTATAGTCATGAATATTCAAGCCGAAAGAAGCCAGATTGTTGAACAAATAAATCATGTTACTGATATCAACCTTCTAAAAGCAATTAAAAATCTGCTTGCTTTTGCTTCTGCAAAAGAAAAAGTTTATGATTTTATTGTTTCTGACGAACAGAAAAAATTGGTCAGAGAACGCGTGAAAAAATATGAAGCCAATCCTGATAATGTTATGACCTGGAATGAAATTGAGGCCAAAATAAAACGTGATTGATGGCTTAAAATATTGTTTTTTTTACCTCAGGTTTTTAACGATATACAGGATGCTGTTGATTGGTACAATTCTCAAAAGCCTGGACTTGGTGGGAAATTTTTTACCTCAGTTAAACGTAATTATATCTTATTAAAAAAAGACCCTTTTTGCATCGCTATAAAATATGATGAAATACGTTGCTTGCCTGTTTCCAAGTTCCCCTATTTGATTCATTACAGTATCAAAAAAGATTCAAAAAATGTGGTTGTATTTGCTGTTTATCATACTTCAAGAAGCCCAAAAATTTGGGAAAATAGAAAGTAAACTAAGTATGATTTTTAAAAGATGCACCTGTTACATATTTCAGCTTCCAAAAGCTTGATGCAAGAACCGGGGGTAACGATCGAAGCTGCAAACATCGAACAACAGGGCAAAACGGGAAAATTGCAGCTATGAAAATGACATTGCCGATTAGTTTTCAATTGAAATAAGATGCATCTTTAAAAACATTTTCAATCTTAAAAAAGCCGGTATTTGCCGGCTTTTTTCATTAAACATTTATTGTAACCATGGTTACAGTAATGGCTGTTACATAACTTTGTTCCATATACAATTGAATAATTCTGTAGCTTTTTATACTATCTACAAAACTGTAAAAATTCCTTTAAAAAACTTTATCTTTGCCAAACAAAATAATGGGATATGTGCGGTATCTGCGGCATCGTTGAAAAAATAGGTTGATGCGGTTTACCTTGTATTTATTTACTTTTCAATACAAAATGCTGCATA
>DAOQAF010000178.1:0-3475 GCA_035353775.1 Bacteroidales bacterium
CGGACACAAACACCTGAAATACGACTGTATAAAAATCTATTATACCGGAGAAAACTTAGTGCCGGATTTCAACCTCTGCGATTATGCCAGCAGCGGACTTTTTATTGATTTTGAAGACCGTCACCTGCGACTGCCTTTGTTTGGCCTTATCGCTTCCTATAAAAAAATCGCGAACAAACAGTTTGACCCCGCGCAGGCGCTGAACAGAAAATTTTGTTGTTTTGTATATTCAAACCAGGGCAATGCCCATCCCATACGAAACAAATTTTTTCAGGAATTGTCCAAATACAAAACTGTGGATGCGGGGGGGCGCGCTTTTAACAATGTTGGTGGGCCGGTAAGAGACAAGTTGGGTTTTCTTGCCGGGTACAAATTCACCATAGCCATTGAAAATTCTGGCGTCAACGGCTATGTCTCCGAAAAAATTGTGGACCCCATGTCGGTAAATTCCATCCCGGTATATTGGGGCAGCAAATACATCGGCAGGGATTTCAATTCCGAATCTCTGGTGATTATAAAAGACGACAGCGATACGGCCATCAGGGAAGCCATCGAACAGATCAAATTTCTTGATACCCATGATGAAGAATACCTCAACATGTTATCGACGCCCTGGCTAAAAGAAGAACAAAAAATCGATTATGAAGCATTGTACGCCGGCTTCCTGAGCCATATCTTTGAACAGCCTTACGCTCATGCCTGGCGCAGAGCTACCCGGGGTTTTAATATGAGGCGCACCGAACAACTGTTTGCTGTTTTTAATGCGGCCAACAACCCTCCGGCTGAAGATACCAGCATGAAAGACCTCTGCAAGCTTTTCTGCAAAAAAATTATAAAAAAAATTAAACTATAAACACAGCATGACACCTGCTTCGCCCACATATGCAGAAGTCTGCCCCCTGGTCAGTATTGTTGCCTTGTGTTACAACCATGCCGCTTTTGTGGAAGAAACCCTCGACAGCTTGCTGGCCCAGACTTATCCCAATATCGAACTGATTATCATTGACGATGCTTCCAAAGACAATTCCGTAAGTATTATCAACAACTGGATTGAAAAAAACAAGGCAATTTGCAACTTTTTTGTTCACAAAGAAAACCTGGGAACATGTAAATCGCTCAACGAAAGCCTGAAGCTGGTAAAAGGAAAATATTTTCAGGGCTTTGCCTGCGACGATATCATGTTGCCAACCAAAATTGAAGACCAGGTGCGGTTTCTCGAAAACAATACGGATTATATCGCGGTGTGCTCTAATGCAGAAGTAATTGATGTAAAATCAAAGACTATAAAAAAACAACATTTCAGTGATGATTTTACTTTCCCCGAACCCGGCAAGGTGTTTGACGCCGTACTGAACGGGCACCAAAATCACTGGCAGGTGGTTCATTCGCCCACGGTACTGATGCGGACTGAGGTTTTCGGGTTTGTAGGTTATTATCCCGAAGATATTTTACAGGAAGACTTTTATATGTGGCTCCGGATTTCTTCCCGGTTCAAAATAGGCTACGCTCCTGCAATAACGATGAAATACAGACAACACGGCAAATCCTTGTCTTGCAACCCGCGATTTACCGAAAGGATAAACCTCGACATCCTGAAGGTATGCAAAATATTTCTCGACGAGCTTCCGCAAAAAACCGCTCCGCTAATGCTTGTTCAAAAAAGAAAATTGAAGTACTTTTTGCAAAAAGTATATGACGGAAAAATGTCTGTTGAAAAATACCTTGGCTATATAAAAACATTTACCGACGACGCATTAGCGTCCGAATTATTGAGCAATGGCGATATCGACAGACCCTTGCTTGATTTGTTTATGACGGATAAAAAAAAGTGTCTGGTACTTATCAAAAACAACCAAATAAAAATAAAAAACAAATTGTTCAGTTTTCTTATGGCTGATTACATGCCGGCGCTCGTACCAAAGACGCTGATAAAAATAAAAAAGATTTTTTCAAGAAACAAATGAATTGATATGCATTTTTTTGAATTAATCTGCCTTCAAACATTATAACAAATATATGTTTTGATTTTTTACAAATTTTGCCCCAAAACAAGCGCTATGATAAAAAAAATAAAAAAAATAATTTTGAAGATTCTTAAATTTTTAGGCTATGAATTAATACCAATTAAAACTAAAAAAATAAATACCGACATTAAAATTGAACCTCGTAAAAATAAAAGTGAAAGAGATGTACAGGAATAGGATAAAGTGTGGAGTAATAATGAATTTATCGTACATTATACCGAACAACACATGAATTTATATAACCACATATTAATTTTTATTGATGCTGAAAATGTGATGCAGCGGGCCGACACCATTGCTGATATTGGGTGCGGGCCAGGAAATATTATTGACAGGCTTATCCAGTTCTGGATGATAAAAACCCAGAAAAAATATCAGGACCGAATATTCAGGTTCATTGATGAAAAAATAAGAACTTTGTTCAAATATTAGATCAAAAAGAAAATATATGTGCCCAAAAATATCCGTCATCACCATCAATCTCAACGATGCCAACGGTTTGCGAAAAACCATTGAAAGCGTTATTGATCAGGATTTTTCAGATTTTGAATATATTGTCATTGATGGCGCCAGCACCGATGGCAGTGTTGAAGTTATCAAACAATACGAAGACAAAATAACATATTGGGTAAGCGAACCCGACACGGGGATTTATAATGCGATGAATAAGGGGATTGCAAAGGCCATAGGAAAATATTGCCTTTTTTTGAATTCCGGGGATTATTTGTCGGATAAGGATATTTTAAGCAAGGTCACTAGTTTCAACCATGAAGAAGATATCGTATTTGGCAATATCATGATTGATCGCGGTGGCGATATTAAGCCGGTGGTGTATAACGACAAGATCACGTTAAAGGTATTGTTTAAGGATTCCCTGCCGCATCCGGCAACATTTATCAAAAAAGTGCTTTTTGACAAAATAGGCTGCTATGATGAATCGTTTCGGCTCGCTGGCGATTACGAATTTTTTTTAAGAGCCCTTGTTTCAAATAAATGTAGTTATCAACATATCGATCTCGCAATAACTGTTTTTAACAGCCTGGGTATAAGCAGCCAAAGAAAGTTTCTTGACCTGAATTTAAAAGAAAGCCGGCAGGCTCAAAATATTCATTTTAGTCCTGAAATTGTAGAATTATTTCATGATTTAAATAACGAGATCATGAAACTGGTGGGAGATTTAAGGGAAGTAGAATACGACTATAACGTTTTGCTCAAATCAAGGCCGGTGAGGTTCGCGGTTTTTTTCAGGAAAATATTTTCCCCAAAGTGATCATTGTTTAATATTTCCCGTATCTCGAGTGTTACAGACGCGTCTGCCCTGAACCACCCGCTGTTTTTTAAAGAAATTTTCGTAAAATTTCATAATTTTGCATTTTATTGATTTCATAAAACATTATTATTTTATTATCTTCTGAATGAAAGACAATCCGATAACAAAACCCGCCGTGATT
>DAOQAF010000179.1:0-3449 GCA_035353775.1 Bacteroidales bacterium
TGGGCACGCTGATTGGCGCTTCGTGGAAATTTAACAACGGTACGGCACTATCTCTTGGCGCCGGTGTGCGTTCGGGCGAACGGGTATTATTGCCCGGTACGGCCAGGGAGGTTACGGTTACTACGCCATTCAGTGTCGGGATGTTTTATGACAGAAATAATTCCCTGCTCGCATCCCTGGTAATTTCCAATGTGGACGATTATTTCATCAATGCTAATGTGTATCCCGGATTGTTCAAGATAGGGAAATTTTCGACTGGCTTGTGGGCCGTTATCGACAAAAAGGGATACCCGGCTTTCGGGTTTGCAACACGCTATACATTGGGTCTTGGGCTAGGGTATAATTTTATGAAGCACTAGCAATTCATAAAATTATTTTGTTTATTAATTTTAGCCATACATGGCCTATTTTTTTTGTATTCATCCTTTCTTTATCAGCAAATAAAGAATGGACTTTGTTTTAAGAATTTATTATTTAGTGTATTTAAATGTGTATGGGATTTTCTGAATATTTATTGCATAATTTAACCCTAAACGGCCTTCATCTTCAACCGATGTCATAATACCAATAACTTCTCCTTTTGAATTGATTAAAGGGCCACCGCTATTTCCAAAAGTAACATCTACATCAGTTAAAATATAAAACTCCTCATTTAAATATTGTTTAATAACACCTGGAGCAGGAACCTTCAAATATGCACCATGAGGATTGCCTATTGCCAATACATTATCAAGTATATAATTTTTTGTTTTTGAAATTTTTAAATAAGGGAATTTTTGACCTGAATAATTGGGCTTAACTTTAAAAATTACATAATCTTTTTCTTCATTTTGTTCTAAAACAGAACTTATTTCAAAAAACTTACTTTTATCCTCAGTGTTATCTGCAGTACCTGTAAATATAAAACCGCTCTTATATTTATTATAAACATGATAGTTTGAAATAGCTATTCCATCTGAAGAAATAAAGAAACCCGTGCCGGTACCGGTTGAACTATATGTTTCAGCATAAATAAAGAATACAGCACCTTCAACTTTATCATATACAGCTTTCCACTGATTGCTATTTTCATTACTGGTATTATTGCTTTCATTATTATCATTTTCCTTCTGAAAAGAACCAGCAATAATACTTTCACACACTTCTATTTTGGAACGTATTTCTTCAGTGTTTTTGATTGCCTTAGCTTTTTTCAGTAAAATCAGTGCCTCCGGCCATTTATGCGAAGCCATCAAACTATTCGCCTCTTTCATAAATAAATTATACTTCTTTTCATTTTCCTGTTCTTCAATTTTTCTATTTTTTTCTTCTTCTGCCTGTGCCATTTGACGAATTTTTGCGAATGTTTTGTCAAGTTTATTTTGGGCATCAATATTATCAGGCTTTAATAATGTCGCATCATCATAATAATTCAATGCGCCTTGGTATTCACCATCACTGTATGCTATATCGCCTTGCCTGATAAGTGCCTTAAACTCTTTATCCGTTTCCTGTTCTTCAATCTTATCCTGAATTTGTTTTATCTTTTGAATTTTTTCTGTTGGGTAAGCGGCATTGGGTTTAAGTTTTAGAGCTGCCAAGAAAAAGTTATTTGCCGAAGCGTAATTCTTTTCATTAAATGCTTTGTCGCCGCTGGAGATATTAGCATTGTATTCTTTTTCAAGGGCAATCTCTTTTAATTTAGTATCAATATATGCTATTTTTCCCTTGGAATATGTTTCATCAGGTTTAATGGTAAGGGCTGTGTTGAACGAATTTTTGGCATCTTCGTATTTGCCGGCATTGAGTAACGAATCTCCTTTGGCCGTTGCTGCATTGTATTTGTCGTTCAGCGCTTTTATTCCCGCAAGTATTTTGTCAATTTCGGCTATTTTATCATCAGGCAGTGTTTCGTCCGGGTTCAGGTTTCTAGCTTTCTCATAAGCATTGCGGCTGGCAACATAGTCCTTGTTATCAAACAATTTCTTTGCTTCATCCATGGCAAGGTCGTAGGGCGTTTTTGTACTTATATACTGTACCCTGCTTGTGCCGATAACTGCTTTCTGGCTCAGATCATAATAATACGTGCTGCGTTCGGGTGTGATGCTGTTTTTAAGACGCGATGTTTGCACGGCCACTTTAACAATATCATATATCCATATAGCCGCTGCTGTTGCGGCAAAAACATACGACATGGTTTTCTGATTTGTATAAGTATTGTAGTAGTTATTCCGCTGCTCAATATCCATGCTGTTCAGGTAATTTGCCCTATTGTCATTTGCAATGAAATAGTACGCTATGGATGCGCCCATGCTCCCGTAAGCAGCAACACCGTAAACAAAATGGTATTTTCCATTACAAATCCGGTAGTCGCCCCATCCGGGTATAAACAATGATTTTGCCAGATGGCTTCCGCCCGGAATATATGCGTTTGTCTGCGCTTTGATTTTTACAAATGCATCAGCATCTAAGATATAACCGTCCTGCCTCGATTTCCAGATAATTTTTTTTCCTGCGCCGGCGGTTACCGACGAACCGATATCTCCGCTTACAGATGTCGTGTTTAACAACTGTCCGGGGGCTTTATAAAATTCCATTTGTACAGAAAACAACGCTTCAGGCCTGGCATTGCTGATATCATAGGTAACTTCAATATTTTCACCATTAAACCTGAATGAAACATTTTCAATGGTAGCTGAATTATATTTCTGACCAAATATCAAAGAAGAAGAAAACAAAAGCAAAATGACAAACCACAGGTTTGAGATTTTCAATGACGGATGCTTATGTTTTGGGGTTGTCATATTAACTTTACTTAGAATGTAAAATGTTTTATTGAACCGTATTTAATATAGGTGCCATCGGTTGCATAGGCACGGTAATAATATGTAGTTCCGGTGGATAAGCCCGTCAAATTCCCGTTAAATGAACCTGTCTGTATTGCCGGGCCAAGTATTATTTTGTTATTATTCACACTTGGATAAGAAGTGGACACTGCCCAGCAAAACCCATGTTCGGTAACTGCCGGAATACCCAGACTGACAATAGTTCCAAAAAGATATGCGGTCGATCCACTAAATTGGACTGTATCTGTAGTAACAACAAGGTCGGGTATCGAAAATGTGAGTACATTCCCTAACAAAGTCTGAGTATTATCAATGCGGACAAAGGTTCTCGCATAATATGGCTTAGTTGTTATCAGATTTGATAAAGTGCTGTTAAAAACAGTATCACGGCTCAGGTTGCCTAATGAAATTGTGTTAACTGGACTGGAAGGGCTTGTAACTTCTGACCAATACAAACCAAAATCCTGCAAAAGCAATGATCCAACTTTGTTTACAGTACCCTGTACATTAACAGAAGTAGAAGAAAGATACGTAACATGATCGGTTGTTATAAGCAAACTATCTGTAAGGGGTATAAAAGTCAAATCTTCGCCATACACAATTTTTTCACCATCATCAATGTAG
>DAOQAF010000180.1:0-3441 GCA_035353775.1 Bacteroidales bacterium
CATAAAAAAGTAAACAATAAAATTAATCAAAATAAAGCTTATCTGCAAAGATAATTTTCAGATTTTCAAAAAAAGGATCAGGCTTCTTTATTTAAAATAGCAAGACATTTTTTCAGGCTGTCTTTCCAATCAGGAATTTGCAAATTAAAATCACGAATAATTTTGTCTTTGCTGAAAATGCTGTATTGTGGCCGGGTGGCGGCGGTAGGATAATCTTTTGTTTCAATAGGATGAACAGGGATTTTTATCCCGGATAGTTCTGTTATGGCTTTTGCAAAACCGTACCAGGTGGTATCTCCGGCGTTTGAAAAATGGTAAATTTCGGGGTGAGCGGGCAAGTTATTGAAAGCTATTATGTCAAGTATCGCCCTTGCCAGATCTCTTGCGTATGTAGGCGTACCATACTGGTCGGCGATGATCCTTAGTTCAGGTTTTTCCTTTGCAAGACGCAAAATTGTCTTCACAAAATTATTACCGAAAGAAGAATAAAGCCAGGAAGTGCGGATGATCAAGGATGGCAGGCCAAACTTCAGAATTACTTCTTCCCCTTTAAGTTTACTGGCCCCATAGGCTGAAACAGGCCCCGTAATATCGGTTTCGATATAGGGTGAAGTTTTTTTGCCGTCAAATACATAATCAGTGGAAATCTCAATTAAAAAGGCCTGAGCTGATAGGGCTGCCTTGCAAAGATTTTCAACAGCAGTGGCGTTAAGTTCAAGGGCCTTTTGTTGTTCCTGTTCAGCTTTATCTACGGCAGTATATGCGGCACAATTAATAATCAGTTCTATATTGTTTTCACTTACAAAATTAAAAACTGCCACCTCGTCACAAATATTCAGTTCTTCGATGTCCGTAAAAAAACAGTGGTACTGCGGATATTCAGGTGATAATACGCGGAGGTCATTGCCTAATTGTCCATTACTACCGGTTACAAGAATGTTCATTTTTGTGACTTTCTCTTAAAATGAAAATTTGGAATCAAGAGCGAGATATTGGTATCTTCTTTCGTTTCTCAATTTCTGAAGTACGCTATTGTCTTATTCAGGCCTTCCCTCAGCTGTATTTTAGGTTCCCATTGCAGAACAGATTTTGCGAGTGCGATATCGGGTTTGCGCTGCAAGGGATCGTCGGAGGGCAAGGGCTGAAAAATAATTTTTGATTTTGAATTGGTAAGCTCAATGACCATCTCTGCCAATTCGAGAATTGTAAACTCAACAGGGTTCCCAACATTGACGGGGCCGATAAAATCCTCCGGGGTTTTCATCATGCGGATCATACCATCAATCAGGTCGTCCACATAACAGAAACTTCGTGTCTGAGTTCCGTCGCCATAGATGGTGATATCCTGATTATTCAACGCCTGAATAATAAAATTTGAGACCACCCTGCCGTCGTTGGGGTGCATGCGCGGGCCATAGGTATTGAAGATCCTGATAATTTTTATTTTCACATCATTCTGGCGGTGATAGTTCATAAACAATGCTTCGGCGCATCGCTTACCCTCGTCATAACAGGCACGTAATCCAATAGGATTCACGTTGCCCCAGTAAGATTCGTTTTGCGGATGCTCCTTAGGGTCGCCGTATACTTCACTGGTAGATGCCTGTAAAACTTTTGCCTGTATACGTTTCGCCAGGCCAAGCATGTTGATGGCACCCATCACCGAGGTTTTGATGGTTTTTATCGGGTTATACTGGTAATGAATTGGTGAGGCGGGGCATGCCAAATTATAAATCTCGTCTACTTCGATAAAAAATGGCATGGTTACATCATGCCTGATCATTTCGAAATAAGGATTATCAAGCAAATGCACAATGTTCTGCTTCGAACCGGTAAAATAATTATCCAGGCAAATAACTTCGTTACCCTCGTTCAGAAGCCTTTCGCAAAGGTGAGATCCAAGAAAACCGGCGCCACCGGTAACCAAGACTTTTTTTTTCATAAATTATTTTGAGGTATTGATCCCTATACAGAAATAATCAAAACCCTCGGCTTTGATGGTTTTGATGTCATAGATATTTCTTCCGTCGAAGATAACATGTTTCTTTAACAGCTTCTTAATCACATTTAGATTCGGTATGCGGAACTCCGTCCATTCGGTAACGATGAGGAGGCAGTCGGCATCTATCAGTGCTTCGTACTGGTCGTTCACATAGTCTATTTTATCTCCTAACCGGCGTTTTGCCTCATTCATGGCCGCCGGATCGTAAGCTCTAACTTTCGCTCCTGCATTTAAAAACTTTTCAATAAGAACCAAGGCAGGGGCTTCACGCATATCATCTGTTTCGGGTTTAAACGAAAGACCCCACATTGCAATAGTTTTATCCTTGAGTTGATTATTGAAATATTTCATCACCTTGTTGAACAAAACACTTTTCTGATCATCGTTAACCTCTTCCACAGATTTCAGCACACGAAGGGAATATCCATTCTCATCAGCGGTTTTGATCAAGGCCTTTACATCTTTGGGGAAACAGGAGCCGCCATAACCAATTCCCGGATAAATGAATTTGTTTCCGATACGCCTGTCGCTGCCGATTCCATTACGTACCATGTTTACGTTTGCGCCCATGATCTCGCATAGGTTAGCAATGTCGTTCATAAAACTGATCTTCGTGGCCAACATAGCATTAGCCGCGTATTTGGTCATCTCCGCACTGGGAATATCCATAAAAATTACAGGATGGCCATTCAGGGTAAAAGGTTTATAAAGCTGTTTCATCAATTCCTCGGCACGTTCCGACTCAAGCCCCACCACGATACGGTCAGGTTTCATAAAGTCATCGATGGCGGCACCTTCTTTAAGAAATTCGGGGTTGGAAGCTACATCAAAGGGAATGTTCACCCCTCGTGCGTTTAGTTCATTTGTCAACGCATTTTTAACTTTGATGGCTGTTCCGACAGGAACGGTACTTTTGGTAACCACAAGGAGATAATCCTCCATGTATTTTCCGATCTCGGAAGCAACACCAATCACATATTTCAGGTCGGCACTGCCATCTTCGTCGGGGGGAGTACCCACCGCAATAAAAACCACTTCAGCGCCGGGCAGTACAGTTTTCAGATCCGTTGCAAAATGAAGGCGGTTTTTTTCAACATTGCGATGGATCATGGTATCAAGGCCAGGTTCGTATATTGGCAAAATGCCTTTTCTCAGATTCTCAATTTTGTTTACATCAATATCAACACAGGTGGTGTCAATACCTACTTCGGCAAAACATGTTCCGGTCACTAAACCTACATAGCCTGTTCCTACAACAACAACTTTCATAAATGGTTTTTTTAAAGGTTAAATAATTTGCAAAAATAATCATTCTGACACAAAGACTAAAGAACTAAATTATAATTCTTTTTTTTTATAAAGAGCAGGTGCCTTTCCGTAGAATGGTAATTTCGTTTTTTGAGGTGCTATTAAAAAAAATCGTTACTATGAGTAAAGAA
>DAOQAF010000181.1:0-3379 GCA_035353775.1 Bacteroidales bacterium
AAGGGATACAGAAATAATCAATGTTATTTTCTCAAAAAGTTCGGATGGCTGTGTAAAAAATATTCTTTAAATTTGAAATATCAATTTTAAACTATACATTAATTTTATAAATCTTTTCATATGAAAAAAATTTACAAAACTCTTACTTTATTTGTTTCCCTCTTGTGGATGGGAAATGTATGTTTCGGGCAACCTGCGTGTTTTGAATACGATATTCTTCCTTCTATGCCTTGGACGACTTCCATGATGGCCGACCGGGGTGTTACAATGGCAACACTGATCCAATCATCTGCCACAGCTACGATGACTTTTTTATTCAACAATGCATCATTCACTTACAACCCAAAATGGTGCGGGTCCACAACGGATTTTTCCCGAAATGTTAATCAGAAATATAATGATGGTGCATACCATTATACTATCGGTGGATGGGATCATAATTTGACATGTCCTGTACAGTCTTTATATTTTTACACAGCGATCATTGGTAAAAATGCTGGCTCAAATAACAATTTTTCAATTGTAGAAACTTCATACTACCCGGTAAGCATAAGCAGTGTGGCTCAATCGCCAGCTTCAAACGTGTTGCCCGGAAATGCCGTAGATATCACCGTTACACTCAGCAGCGCCAAAAATACCGGTGAATATGTGTTTGTGAGATATACCACGGACAATTGGGCAACATCCTCATTCCTTCCGATCACTTCTTTTAATGCCAGTTTTCAAGGCACGGTAGCTATTCCGGGACAAGCAGGAAACACAACGGTCTCCTATTATGCCCTGACGACAAATCAGGCCGCTCCGGATGTTGCAACAATAGATTACTTTACGCTCTCCATTAAGAATAACTCGAATTCGAATTATTCTTATACAGTAAAAAACCTGAATTGGTGCAATTTACAATCGCCGTCAAGCGGGAGCATTTCTCTGGGAGGCGCTTTTAATGTGTATGCAAAAGTTTACGTACCAGGGATCACTGATGTAACTGTAGGACAAGCAGCAGGCATTCAGGCATGGATTGGTTATAGCACCAGCAATACAGATCCCAGTACCTGGACCAACTGGGTTCCAGCTGCTTTTAACGTTGATGTGGTGAACGATGATGAGTATGTGGCAAATATCGGCCCTTCACTCCCATCACTTGGGACTTATTACTATGCCAGCCGCTTTCAGCTCGGCAGCAGTTCTTATTATTACGGTGGATTATCAGGTTTCTGGACTTCAGGTAATTCGGGCACCATTACCGTGAATGATTTAACATGGTGCAACCTGCAATCACCGCCAAGCGGCACCTGTGTTACCGGAAGCACCTATATGGTATACTCCCGTGTTTACGCACAGGGCCTTACCGACGCAACATCAGGACAGGCTGCGGCAGGCATACAGGCATGGATAGGATACAGCACATCCAATACAGACCCCAGCACATGGACAAACTGGGTGGCCGCCACCTATAATACTGATTTTGGAAACAATGATGAATATCAGGCAAATATCGGAAGCGCACTTCCTGCCGGCTCTTATTTCTATGCCAGCCGCTTTCAGCTTGGAAGCGGGCCCTATCATTACGGCGGATACGAAGCTAATACAGGTGGTTTCTGGGATGGGAGTAATTATATTTCGGGCGCTATTGCAGTGATTCCTGCTCCACCCACTGTGACCCTGCAGACACTTTCCGCTCCGGCCGGTAATGTTGCTGTTAACATTGATATGACAGGGTTCTCTATGGGTATAAGCGCTTTTCAATGGCGTATCTATTATGATCCCGCAGTCCTTACTTATTCAGGTATAAGTAACTGGGCTGCTGGATTTAACGGAACCATAGTTGATGGAACAACCCCTGGGGAAATCTTTTTTATATTTTTTGATGCTCCTGTTAATTTCAGCGGAACATTATGTCAAATCGATTTCACATCCTATTCCGGAGCTTCATGTACAAATATTACCTGGGAAACAGACCCTTTAATCAGCAATATTAAGTGGGATGATGTTTACTTTTATGATTATTCCGTCAACTGGGTTAACGGACAGTTATGCCCTTGTTCCGCAACATCTCCTGTCTGGTGGACAGGCGCTGTAAGTACTGACTGGAATACTTCCGGAAACTGGTCATGTACAGTACCAACAGGTACAAACGATGTTACCATACCCTTTGTAGCTAATATGCCTGTTATCAGCAGCGCACCGGCTTTTTGCCGTAACCTTACCATTGATGCAGGGGCGTCAGTTACTGTCAACAGCGGCAATACCCTGTCGGTATATGGCAACTGGCTAAGTGTCGGGCAAAGCAACGCGGGAAGTGGAACTGTTGCACTTGTAGGCAACACGGCACAAACAATAAACGGTACTACCACCTTCGGAAATCTGACGCTAAATAATACGAACGGAGCTAACTTAAACGGCAATACACAGGTGTCTGGAGTTTTAACGCTAACACAAGGTACTTTAACCACCGGCGGATTTCTGACACTTCTTTCAACAGCCACGAATACAGCTTTAATAGCCGGAACCGGATCAGGCAGTGTTTCAGGCAATGTGACCATGCAACGTTACATGCCCAGCAAACTAGGCTATCATTATTATTCCTCGCCATTTGCAGCGGCTCCCGTCAGTGAATTTGCTGATGAAATAGGAACAATAACATCTGGTGATCCTTATGGCGGGACTAACGATACACTGCAGACGGTAACTCCTTTCCCCAATTTTTATGCATATGATGAAACACCTCAGTTTTTTTTGCAGATCGGCTGGACCGGCGCAGGAGCCACGATGACGCCTATGAGAGGCTATTGCATTAATTTCGGAGCCGCCGGAGGCGCTTTAACCACGGATGTTACCGGCATGGTTAACAATGGTCCATTAAGTTATCCTGTAACAAAAACGGCTTCACCCTACCCTGCTGCCGATGGATGGAACCTGGTCGGAAACCCCTATCCTTCACCAATAGACTGGAATGCCACAAGCGGATGGAATAAATCAAATATTGTAAACAGCGTTTACTTTTTTAATCCAACCACCCAGTATACCGGGACATACAGTTCCTATGCCGGAGGAATTGGTGTCCCCGGAGATATCAATGGAATAATTCCGGCCATGCAGGGATTCTTTGTAAAAGCAACCGGCAACGGGCCTTTTAGCGTAACAAATAGCGTGAGAATATCAGAATTAAATCCTGTATTTCATAAGTCCATGGGAAATACAACATTATTAAGACTTAAAGGGTACCCGGCAGCAAACGAAGCTTCGGGAGATGAAACGGTCATTTATTTCGATGCCCAGGCCACCAATATGTTTGACGATAATTTCGATGCTTACAAGTGGATAAACAACGATCCGGCTTTCCCCAATTTATTTACCAGGGACGACTCACCGAGTTCTT
>DAOQAF010000182.1:0-3281 GCA_035353775.1 Bacteroidales bacterium
TGTACAGAGACTTTCACTCTGCAAGATTCAAAGAACTATGCCCGACGTACTAAAACAAAAAAAGGCGCAAAATTTTGCACCTTTTTACTAATTCGTTCAGGCCTCTTTTATTCGTTGTGCGGCTGTTCGTGCGAACAGGCTTTCTTGATCGTGGTGCTTGATTTAGTATCTTCGGTGGCATAGCCGATTTCTTCAATGGCTTTCACAAGTTTTTCCCTGTTGGTTTTTCCATCCACATAATTGATGGTTACCATTTTTGTTTCGACGTCTGCTACAACGCTTGTTACACCCTCAACCTTCATAAGTTCCTTTTCAAGAAGAGCTTTTCCGTTCATACAATGAAACCCCGTCTTGATCTTTTCTTCTTTTATGACCTTATCGGATTGGCCAAAAGCACTACCGGCAAAACAGAACAGTACTGCCAGTATCAATACACTTAGAACATGTTTTTTCATGATATTTTATTTTGGTTTATTATTTTTCGAGTTTAAAAGTTGTGGTTCCTATCACAGCGTTGTCGGCAAAGATATCAATGGTATAAGTACCCGGAGTTATTTCTTTTGTTTTATTCCAATACAGGCACAGGTCCATTGATTTATTATTATAGTTAATATTTTCTTTAGCGGAATATTGAAGTTTTTTGCCATTAAAATCAAAAGAATATTCATCGCCTTCACCCTGGGCAAGTATGGTGCCATTGGGGTCAGCCACTCTCAGGTAAACGGTTTTGTTCCCTGCCGTGGCAATGGCATTTTCGCCGATAGTGAAACAAACCCGGATTTTTTCCACCCTTTTGGTACGCTGTGTAGGTATTTCCTTCACTTTGTTTCTGATAAAAATGCCATCAGCATTAATATCATATGAGGTCAGGACAGATCCCTTGTTTACGGTTTGAGTCAATTCTTCATTTGCGGTAGTCAATTCCTTATTCTCTGTGGTTGTAGAATCGAGTGTTGTTTTTATGTGAAAATTATCTTCGACCAATTCCTTGTTTTGCTGCTTTAGCTCGGCGATCTGCTGTTCATATTCCTTCAAACGGTTTTCCATTGAAGCCACCTGATTTCTGTATTTTGCAACAGAGCCTTCAGAATTTTTGATTTTTTCGAGCAGTTTTTCAACATGAGCTTTTTCTTCATTAAACATCGTTGAAAGTTGTTCATTGTCTTTTGAAAGCTGTTCATATTCTTTTTTCAGATTTTCAAGTTTTGCAATGGTTTGAGCTTTTTCCTCGTTTACGTTGACGATGGTATCATTTTGCTGCTGAATGGTCTTTTTGCTGCTGATGAGTTGCCAGGTAAGCACGGCACAGGCTATCAGCAAAATAATGGATACATACATGAAAATATTAGGCTTTTTCTTTGTTTCGATTGTTGTTTCCATAATTTTTTAATATTTAAACTTATTATTAGTCGCTTTATTTTATCATTTAAGTTCGAACTGTGTCTGACCTATCTCTTTTCCATCGGTAAAAACTGCAATATGATATGTTCCGGGAACAATACGGTCGGTCTTTTCATAATACATATTAACCGGTATCGGGCTTCCCTTGTAATATACCTGCTCCTGTAGTGAATACATGATCTGTTTTCCTTCGTATTCAAATGCATTTCCTTCATTCAGGATTGCCTGATCCGGGCGTGCAATGCGGATATACACGGTCTTTAACCCTTCTTCAACCAGAGGGTTTCGCGACAAAGTAAATGATATTTTAATTTTTTCGACTCTCTTTGCTTTGTCTTCCATCTCCTCTTTCTTGCCGCCCTGTTTTAACTTTATCCCATAAGCAGTCAATGAATGCGCCTGTAATATGGCGGCATTATCTAACTTTTCCTTTAATGCGTCCTTGTCTTTTTCGAGTAACTGGCTCTTGTTCTGTTCTTCCTTGATGTTTTCCTGCATGCCTTTTACCTCTGTTTTCAGGTTTTCATTTTCTTTGAGCAGTTTATCGATCTGGGCGACATAATCCTGAGTGATTCCCCGCAGATAATCGAGTTTGCGCTGTATCTGGCGTTTGCCGGCATTGCTTTCGATAAGTTTTTGAATTTCTTCGGCCTGTGCCTGGATAGTACTGTCTTTGATGCTCAGATCCGCCGTTAAATTCCCGTATTCGGTCCGTATCTTTTCGTGTTCGGTAAGCAGTGAATCGAGTTCATTTTGTAAAACATTACGTTCGGTAACCGCTTTATCTTTTTCAATAATAAACGTGTTCACTTTGGAACGGCTTGTAATAAGAAGCACCAACAAAGCAAGAATTATTGCGGATTCAATACCTATAATTACTTTAAATTTAGTTGTTTTTGGTTTATTTTCGCCTGCGTTGTCCATCAAATGAAATTTTCGGCAAAATTACTTAATTTATTCATAATTTTATACATTAAACTCAAAATACCACTCTACAACGTGTTATATTTTTACGATTTTTTTTCATTATTCTTTCCGCGAATCTGTTATTCCTGCGGGAACACTCTTTTCAGGCATGAGGAAGTGCTGTGCAGCTATTGCCTTCATCAGCTGCCAAAGACTAATTTCTGGGCTGAAGAAGATAATCCTGTCTGCCGGATTTTCTGGGGACGGGTTAACATAAACCATGCGTCGTCGTTGTATTATTTTACCAAAGGCAGTAAGGTCCAGCACCTGATGCACCAATTAAAGTACAAAGGCAAAAAAGAGATCGGCATTTATACAGGCAAATTATTGGGAGATCACCTAAAAAAATCTGTGTTTTATTCCGATATTGATGTAATAATTCCTGTTCCCCTGCATCCAAAAAGAATGAGAAAACGCGGGTACAATCAAAGCGAGATGTTTGCCCGCGGCCTGGCTGAAGCCTTTGCAAAACCCTATGACATCCATACGCTTGTGCGCACCTATGCATCGGAGACACAGACGAAAAAATCAAGATTCCGGCGCTGGGAAAATGTAAAAGAGATTTTTGCGCTAAAAGACCATCAGCATATGATCAACAAGCACATACTCCTGGTTGATGATGTGGTAACCACGGGCGCCACGCTCGAAGCCTGCGCAAACATGCTGCTTCAGATTCCAGGGGTAAGGGTAAGTATCGCCACTATCGCCTGTGCGATCAGGTAACAAAACGGGATTGCTTGCATTGGTGTACTGTCAGGTGAAGACAGACGGGTCTGCTAAAATAATAATTTTAGGGTGCACCTCTGAAACACGGTAAGGTACAAAAAAAGATTTATTGCTTGCACTTCGCGCACAACGAGGTAATTTCGTTTTTTGAGGTGCTATTAAAAAAAATCGTTACTATGAGTAAAGAA
>DAOQAF010000183.1:0-3157 GCA_035353775.1 Bacteroidales bacterium
TTTGTGTCTGATCTTTGTGCAGCTTTGTGGAATAGCCTTCTGCAAAAATGTAACGCCACGCAGTGGCTAAAAAATAGCCTCGTAGAGGCGGCATTATAACATTATATCATTTGTGAAATTGGTAGTTAAAAAAATAATTGAATAAATAATGTCGCATCGCTGTTACTGGTTTTCCTGTATTTCTTTGTGAAACTTTGCGGAAGGTCGTTATAAGACTTTCTGGTATAAATATTCTATAAAGTTCAAAAAAGATGATGATAATAATTGCATTTTTCAGGCATAAACATTTAACATATTTGAACAATTTTTGATGAATTTGGTTATTTTTATAATACCTGTATTTTCAAAATCATTCATTTAAGGACATTTTTATCGTTAAGAGGTCATTGTTCTTCCTTCTTTTCTGCAGGCGTATGAATACAGGTATTTTTCGTTAGGTTAACCTGATTTTGATATAAGCGAAAACTCCGAAAAAATTATCGTACCGTATCGCTATACAAAATATGTTATTTCAATTTAACCAAATCGTGCGGCGTCAGCACAATAAACTCCGACTAATATATCATGAAAAATGTAATGGTACTTGTTTTACTGGTTATTTACACCGCTCTTCAGGCACAAACCTCACCCCTCAACTGCGTTCCTGATTATTTATCCTCTTCGGATTATAACAGTAAAATTATCAACATCACTCCCGGTACACTTGCTTCAGCGTTAACCCCCAATGAATTAATTACTGTTACACACCTGACTGTAACCGGCAGTATGGATGCACGAGACATTAAAACCATGCGTGATTTAATGCCTGAATTAATATCGGTTGATCTGTCAGGTGTCAGTATCTCAGCTTATACCGGTACGGGAGGAACATACAATACGTCGAACAATACCTATCCTGCCAATACATTTCCCCGAAACGGATTTTATAATAAATCCAGTCTTTCGGATATTATTTTACCCGTTAATCTGACCGCAATAGCCCGTTCGGGATTGAACTCATGCACCTCACTGACGTCTGTAACTTTGCCTACGGGAATGAATTCAATCGGCTATCTGGCATTCAGAAACTGTAGTTCGTTGAATAATGTCACCATCCCGACAACTGTAAACGTAATTGATACTGCTGCATTCCTGTATTGTGAATCACTGCCTGATATTGAGATACCAGCATCTGTTACATTCATAGGCAATACTGCTTTTGTTGGAACGAATAGCAATATAAATGTAAATAGCTCAAACGCGTATTATTCGAGTGAAAACGGTATTTTGTATGATAAAAACAAAACAATTCTGATGTATTGCCCGCCTAAAAGCGCCGCTGGTTATAAGATACCAGCTTCGGTGACAGAAATTGATGTCGACGCCTTTTTCAATTGCAGATTACTTGATAATATCACGCTGCCCAATTCACTGACAAGGATTAAACGATGGGCTTTTGAAAATTGCACCGGACTTAGTTCCGTAACAATACCTGCCAGCGTAACACAAATTCAGGGTTACGCATTTTATAAATGTTCGGGGTTAACCACTGTATTTGCCAGATCTAAAACACCTGTAGATTTATCGGCTTCTGATAGTGTGTTTAAACACATTGACTTCACTAATTGCACGTTATACGTTCCGGCAGGTTCAAAATCTTACTATCAAAACGCGGTGCAATGGAAAGATTTTCAGAATATAGTGGAAGAGGATATAACAATTGATCTGAATAAAGGATTAACAGCCTGGTATCCTTTCAACGGCAATGCAAATGACGAAAGCGGCAATGGAAATAACGGGACTGTATATGGAGCCACATTAAGTACGGACAGATTTGGAAAAGAGAGCATGGCATATTATTTTAATGGCAGTGATTATATCACCATCGACGGCATCACTGATGATTTGATAAATAAGGAAAGTTATTCTGTAACCGGCTGGTTTAAGTCAGCTACACCCGAACATAAAGGAACAATATTTGCCATAAACAAGGAAAAAGATATAATCGGTCAAAACATCTCGATGATCGTATGGGAAAATAATCTGACATATTACAGCGATTCAATTACAAATAGTGAATACAATCTTACCCCTTTCGACAATAACATCTGGCACTTCTTTGCATTAACGTTTACGAAAAATCAAATCAGCCGCTTATATATTGACAATAACATATTGCATCACACCTTTATCAGCAATATGAGTATAACGCCAAACAGCATGGCATCCATCGGCCAGGAATGGGATAATGACTGGACTTCAGATTATTTCCTTGGCTGGATAGATGATATAAGGGTTTACAGCAGAATACTTAATTCGTCTGAAATTAATAATCTTTATATGGAGACTGCTACAAAAGTTGAAGGTATATCGAAAAATAAGCTGCCTGTTTACCCCAATCCTGCGGATAAAGGTTTTTATCTATCCGGAGATTTGTCGGCTGAAAATATCTCATTGTATGACATGCAGGGGGTAAATATTATTAACATTTCCAATCCTAAAAGTTATATTGATATCAGCAAACTTCACCAGGGTGTTTATATTGTCAGATTGAGAACAAAAGCAGGTGTTTACACCGGGAAAATGTTAAAGAAATAATTCAATGAGTAGACAGGTGAATATATAATAATGCCGCGCCGACGGTGCTATTGGTTGGAATTTATTCCTGACTTCTACCAGATTGTCGCTCTACAGGTGCTTATTTACCCTATTTGCTTTGTGAAACTCTGTGCGGCTTTGTGCTGCTTTGTGGAATAGCTGTTACACAAAAGATACGAAGTTCACACAAAAGCCACAAAGAACACTCAAAATACATAAAAAATCGATGTTGTTGGTAGATGTCTGTCATTTTCCTGCCATTCCACCCGGGCGAACGGATATTCTTACCCGTTTTAATCAATCACGGACAGGAATGTCCGTGCACCCCAAATGTATGTGAAACTTTGTGTGTGGCCATTGTGTTGCTTTGTGGGATAGCTGTTAAACAAAAGACACAAAGTACACACAAAAGGTACAAAGAATTTCATAACGAACTCATGCTGTACAAAATCTCCGACTATATACTTTCCACATACACCTGACCGGTTTCGTAGCGCACCACCCGCACCGGAGATCCTTTTTCAATAAAAGTTCCGTCGGTCGAAACAGCATCGTAGACTTTATCGTCTATCCGCACTTT
>DAOQAF010000184.1:0-3153 GCA_035353775.1 Bacteroidales bacterium
AATGCACAAGTAAATCCAAATTGCCCGACGGGATGTGTTGAAGGAGGACCATGGTGCTACTGCAACGGCATGTCAAGTACTTGCTGGAATCCCCCTAAAGGTTCTACATTGGATTAATTGAATCAATATAACCTGGAGATTCCGTGTTAAAAGAGTGTGGTTGTGAAAAACAGCCACACTTTATAAGTACATACGTTGTTTAGTGGGAAATGTAAATGATGGAAAGTTAAATCACTATTACCAGATGAGATATTTACAAATACTGTTCACAATTATGCTTTTGATAATTGCAGGTTGTGGGAAAAGGAATGAGAAAAGATTAGAAATAGTACAAAGCGAAAGAGGTTGTATCGTAGACGTATCTGATAAGATAATGAGCATTAAAACGGATTATGTTATCGGGAAGGTTTTTTTATATATTATTGACGATATCCTGCTTACAGAAGAGTTCTATCCTAAAGGAGAAAAAGTAGATCACCTGTTTGATCTTAATACATTCAGATACATTACAAGTACCGGAGTCCTGGGCAGAGGGCCGGGAGAGATAACTATGCCAAGTGGTATATTGGTTGACAGAGAAAAAAGAGTCTTCTTGCAGCTTGATGTAGGAAAAAAAGTCCTGCATAAATTTTCTCTGGACAGTGTTCTGTCCGACGAAATGTATCTGCCAGGTGCCTCAGTAAAACTCGTAGATACATTACTTCTTGTGTGGTATGGTTTCTTAAATGACAGCATCGCTCTTGGTAAAGCAATAGAGCCTTTTTCAGGATCACCTTTTGTAACAATGGCAATGACAAAGTTTAATATTAATACCGGTGAAATCACGCGATTCGGATATGAAAATCCTGGCGTAAAGGGCAGATATACAAATTCATATTTCGACATGTCTGTAAAAGATGAAATATATGTCAACAGTTATCCGTTTAAAGATTTAATGACCATCTGTGATTTAGACGGTAACTTGAAATGCAATGTTTACGGACCAGGATGGGATGATCCTGAAAAGGATGATAATAGTTATTTTTTTGATGCAGTAATACATAACAATAGAATCTTTGCTTCCTATCTCGGCAGCAGTCGTATCATTGTTCAAGGCAACATACAAAGAGGCGCATATCCCAGAAGTATAATAGTATTTGGTCTGGATGGCTCGTATAAGAAAACTATTGATACCGGGGCTGAAATATGCAGCTTTTGTATTGATGAAAAGCATAACAGGATAATCGCCTATTTCAATGACAGGGAAGAACCGCTGGGATATTTCGATATTCCGGTTGAATAGTCGGGATTCGGAATGTGGAATGATTAAATTTCCTACTGATAATTCCCGATAATTCCCGATAAAAACTTAAACATCTTATTTAATTTTACATAGGTCAAGTTTGCCGTTTTACGAAATATTTTTTTTAGGGATAAAAGTATAAATCAGAAAGAAAAGGGCAGAAAGCTTTGCCTGTATTGCCAAGTACTTTCTGCCCCGGCCTTTCACAAAAAATGAAAGGAGGTGACGACAAAGATAATAAAACAGAAAAATATTCAAGCTGGATCAGCTTGAATAACGGCCTCGGCCATAGTGAATTCATAAATATGTTTTATTAAAAAACCCTATCATCATGAAAAAAAGACTTTTTCTTGCAACTGTCGCCTGTGTTTTTGTGATGTTTGCAATTCTTACCGTAAATGTTGCACAAGTCCGCACAGATGACGCTAATTTGAAGGCCATAAAAATAATGTCCCAGGCAAATGCGCAGGTGAATCCTGATTGCCCGAATGGATGTCTTGACAACGGAGCGGGTTGCAGGTGCAATGGATGGCATCCTCATTATCTTGATTATGGAGATTATAAGGAAAGGCAGCAGTAATTATTTAAGATTCTTTTTGTATGGGCACAACTCCCGTGCCCATACTTTCCAATTATTTAACCATAATACACATGAAGAAGTTTTTGGTAATTTATATGTTTTTTGTAATATGTTTTACAGGTTGTTCCGGGGTTAGATCGAATACTGAAAAGCTCCAGAAGAAGAGAAACAAAATTGTTAACGTACAAAATGATATTGTGGATATTAAAAATGGAGCATTATTCGGTAAATCGTTATTATATATTATTGATGAGTACCTGGTTCTTCTTGAGGTCGCATCTAAAACCCCCAGGTGTATTCATCTATTTGAAAAGAACACCTTTAGGCACGTTGCCAGTTCAGGTTTGCTGGGAAGAGGCCCGGGAGAAATAACTGAGCCCGGCAATATTGGAGTAGACAGGCAGAATCGAGTTTTATGGGTACCTGATTTTGGACAAAAAGTCATATGGAAATTTCCCCTTGACAGCATACTTGAGAATGAAGATTTTATGCCGACAGAAAGTCTGAAGCTAAGCGATGACCTATTTATTGATAGATTCGAAATCCTGAATGACAGTATATTCATTGGGAAAGCGGTGCAATTTATCAATAGCAACTCTTACACAACGATTATGTCAAAACTAAATATTAGAAATAATGTGATTCAAGAATTTGGCTATGCAAACCCCCAGCTTGAAGATGATAAGTCAAGTTCTCAATTTGCGCTTTCAATCGCCAATAATATTTACGTTAATAGCTATTTTAAATATGACCTATTGACAATTTGTGATTTGGAGGGGAACCTTTTGTATAACGTATATGGACCAGAAGGAGTGAAAAACGACGGGAATAACAAATCGTTTTATTTTGGAATTGAAATAGCAGACGGGAAGATATTCGCATCTTACATCAATGATTTAGCTGTTGTTAATGATGGGACCAGGCTGAAAGGGAATATTCCCTCTAAAATCTTAATATTTAATACACAAGGAGACTATTTATTGACGATAGAAACCGAAGATAAGTTTTCTTATTTTTGTGTAGATGAGGATAATAACAGGATAATTGCATATTTTGAGGGAAGAGAAGAAGCTCTGGGATATTTTAATATACCTGTTAAGTACTGAGGCTCCGAATGTGGAATCTACAAAACATAATTGTGATTATAGAAATGCACAACAGTAGGTTTTTAATAGCAGTCATGAGATATTTACCTTTAGCAGCGGCTTCCCTTATATTGTTTTCTTCCAGCTGTGGCAATAATAACAAGACCGAAATAATCCAAAAGGAAAGAGACCGAAAAGTAGATGTA
>DAOQAF010000185.1:0-3124 GCA_035353775.1 Bacteroidales bacterium
ATCATTTATTTACAAAAAGTGCGGTGCCAGCACGATAAACACTGACAAAAAAATGAAAAAATTTTTACTTTTAGTATTATTCGTTTTTGCGATCGGAACATCTTATGCACAAACAGCATCAGATTATTACATGCCCATGTGTGTGGGCAACCATAGCGTTTTTCAAACAGATGCGACGCTTGAATATTGGGGAAGGATATCAACCTTTACATTTATCGGCACAGATATTATTGAGGGTGAAGTATATTATGTTGAACAAGGTATAGAGTATGTGTATGAAGAAATGGCGCCGCCCTCGATTTTTCGTATTATATGGATGAGAGTAAATGAAAATGGTGACATCGTAGTGAAAGCTTTCAGTGAATCATCTCCAATTATAGATTCGGCTTATATTCTGCCTACAGAACTTATTATTTTTTCTGATAATTTTTTAACGGAAGGATATTCTTTAACCCAAACGCTATCTCCGGGCGAAACCATTATTGATTCTGTTATCAGCACCCATGCGGCATATGTCTTTTTCAATAATTGCATCCAGGTCAGAGAAACAAATAAATCTAACGGAGTAATAGGAAATGTTGATGACACTTATTATGCATATGGCATTGGAAGAGTTGGCGTAAACAGAATAGTAGGGAATATTCATTCAGACAGCATTGATGGGATATTTATCACCGGCTGTGATCCTATTATAGACACCTTACCGCCACCAGTGGTTGATACCTGCATTGGCGAATTCTTCGAATATTATGTCCGTGATGTTTTGGTTGATACCGTAAGCAATATAGTAACCGTAACCTGGGTGTTTCAGGATAGTGAATATACATTACAATTTGTTGAATCATACACCTACCAAGGCCAGGGTAATTATGTTATTAGTATTACCCTGGAATGTAACGGTAAAAAAGCATCAGAAACATTTTACAAACCGATCTGGATAAGCTCTTCGCCTCTGGGCATGAATGATGCAGCAAAAAAAAATCCTGTTATTCTTATTTATCCGAATCCAGCTGCTGATATGATAACCATAGGCAACACAAATAATCAAACGGCTGTTTTAAGCATTTATAACGTGATGGGCGGGTTGGTCAAAACCGAAACCATAAACCAGGATCCGCAACAAATTGATCTTGGAAATTTAAGTAACGGTATTTATGTTGTTGAGGTTAAATCAAAAGATTATACGGAAACACAAAAACTGATCATTCAAAGATAAAGTCATAAATCATTAATTTACAAAAAGTGCGGCGCCAGCACGATAAACACTGACAAAATAAAATGAAAAAAATTACAATTATCCTGATAGTTTTATTGACAATGGCCGGTATTGCCAATGCTCAATGGACCGAACAAACAAGCGGAGTAGGTTATGATTTGACATCAGTTTTTTTTCCATCCGTCAATACTGGTTATGTTACTGGTTATGTGGGAACAATTCTTAAAACCACTGATGGCGGAACAAATTGGATATCTCAAACAAGTGGAATTTCAGATAACCTGACTTCTGTTTTTTTCCTCGATGCTAATTCGGGTTTTGTTGCAGGCTTTAGCGGCATCATTTTAAAAACTACAGATGGTGGTACAATCTGGACACCACAAACAAGCGGAACAACGGAGAATTTATATTCTATTTTCATTATAGATGCTACCACTGGTTATGTTGTTGGCAAGAATGGAACAATTTTGAAGACAACAAATGGCGGGACGTCATGGACGGCACAAACAAGCGGGATAACAGATGACTTGCAATCCGTTTACTTTGTAAATGCCAATACTGGGTATGCGGTTGGCGAAAATGGAGTCATTCTAAAAACCACTGACGGCGGGACAAACTGGACAGCACAAACAAGTGGAACATCCAATGATCTGATGTCAGCATATTTCAACGAAAATAATGCCGGGTGCGCTGTTGGTGCTGGAGGAAAGATTTTCAAAACCACAGTATCCAATCCTGGCGTGTGGTTCGAACAAACCAGCGGAATATCAGATGTTTTGAGCTCAGTACATTTTGTTGCCAGTACTGGTTATGCGGTTGGCGGAAATGGAACCATTCTTAAAACAACCGATTCCGGAAGTAACTGGTCAGCTCAGGTCAGCGGAATAACCACTAATTTAAGATCGGTGTATTTTTCTGATATCAACACAGGTTATGCTGTAGGTGAACAAGGCACCATAATTAAAACAACGAATGGTGGGGCAACGGGTGTTGTAGAAAGCTTGTTTGAAAGTAAACTTGCTGTTTACCCGAATCCCGCTTCAGATCATGTCATGATTAATATATACGGGGAAGGTATTGATGGCCGTATTTATCGCATTTATGATGCAACTGGCGTTTTAGTCCTCTCAGGCAACATTATGCAAAACCAGCATCAGATCAATACTTCGGGCTTTTCAGACGGATTGTATTTCTTTGAAATTACAACCGGCAATCGCACTGAAAATCAAAAACTGATTATTCAATGAGAGAATTGCTGATTTATCATGTATTATTGATAAGAAATGCCGAAGGATAAATATGAAACTTTATGTTTCTATTCAGGTGAGTATGGGGTTACGGGTTTTGTGCCTGCAAGTTTGTTCGGACACAAAGCCGGTAACTGCTTTCCAAAAAAAAAGTGTTGAAACTTAAAAATTCAACAAATACAGTTTTCGGGATTCCTTGCACAGGAAGTCAATGTGGCTGCAGAAAAAGTTGGTTATCAATTCAGCGGGGTTGACAAAAGCAGCAATCTTATGGGATTGCGGTATGCCGAATTTGTTGCTCCACTCGTAAAGGCCGTTCAGGAGTTGAGCGTCGAAAATGATAAGCTGCGTAAAACGGTGGAAATGTTAAGTAAAAAAGTGGAAGCTCTTGAAGATAAGTAATTGCTTAAGAACATTGTAAAACAAGCCTTGTCGGACTATGGGTTAGAATTGGTATTCTGAAGGTTGATATTTTTAAAAAGGTGGCTTACATATTAGTAAGTTGCCTTTTTGTTTGTTATATTTGTGTAAAATATCATACATAAAATGAAACTTAAACTCCTTATTTTAACCCTGTGGTTTATAATATCTGCAATAAGCATCCATGCTTTTGCGCAAGACATTATCATATTAAAAACCGGTGACGAAATAAAAGCAACGG
>DAOQAF010000186.1:0-3043 GCA_035353775.1 Bacteroidales bacterium
TTTAATGAATGAAACGACTGATAGAAACCATAAAAAATATATACAGGATAGAAGACCTTCGTAAGAGGATCATCTATACACTGGGTATTCTTTTAATATACCGTCTGGGTTCTTTTATAGTTTTGCCAGGCATCGACCCGAATATGCTTCACGCCCTGCAAAAACAATCCAGCGACGGGCTGCTTGGCCTGTTAAATATGTTTTCCGGCGGTGCCTTTGCAAATGCTTCAATTTTTGCGCTTGGTATCATGCCATACATTTCTGCTTCTATTGTTGTTCAATTATTGGGAATGGCTATTCCTTATTTCCAAAAACTTCAAAAAGAAGGTGAATCAGGCAGGAAAAAGATAAATCAAATCACCCGTTTTCTGACTGTTCTGATTACCGCTGCCCAGGCACCTGCCTATATCGGCAATATCACCAGCCAGCTGCCAAGCGAGGCCATTTACCCGTTCATGCCCGAAACAGCGCCAACAGTGTTTTTCTGGGTGTCTTCTGTTATCATCCTGGTTTCAGGAACCATGTTTGTTATGTGGCTTGGTGAGCGTATTACCGACAAAGGTATTGGTAATGGTATCTCTCTGATCATTATGATTGGTATTATCGCCCGTTTACCGTTCGCATTAGTTGGTGAGTTCGTATCCCGTATGGAACAGCAGGGCGGAGGGCTTATCATTTTTGTGGTCGAACTCGTTGTCCTCGTTTTGGTAATTTTAATGTGTATTTTGCTTGTTCAGGGAACAAGGAGAATACCCGTACAATATGCAAAAAGAATAGTAGGAAACAAACAATATGGTGGGGTCCGACAGTATATTCCTTTAAAAGTAAATGCAGCCGGTGTTATGCCAATTATTTTTGCACAGGCTATCATGTTTATACCTTTAACAGTTGCCGGTTTTGCAAATGTAGAAGCCTTGTCGGGTTTTGCCAGGACATTCTCTGATTTTAACGGATTCTGGTACAACTTCACCTTTGCAATTTTTATTATTGCGTTTACATATTTTTATACTGCTATTACCATCAATCCCAATCAAATGGCAGACGATATGAAGAAAAACGGTGGTTTCATCCCCGGCATTAAACCCGGAAAGAAAACAGCCGAATTTATTGATAATGTAATGTCAAAAATTACCCTTCCAGGTTCTATATTTCTTGCTTTTGTGGCTATCATGCCTGCCATAGTACGTTTGTTTGGTGTCAACACCCAATTTGCACAGTTTTTTGGCGGCACGTCGCTTTTAATTATGGTAGGTGTTGTTTTGGATACCTTACAGCAAATAGAAAGTTATTTGTTAATGCGTCATTATGACGGGTTGACAAAATCAGGAAGAATAAAAGGCCGCTCATCAATGGGGTATGGGCAGGCATCGATGTAAAATATGAACGGATGATAATTATAAAATCCGAAGAGGAAATAGAGTTAATAAAAAACAGTTCTTTGCTTGTTGGTAAAACTTTAGCTGAAGTAGCCAGATACTTAAAACCCGGCGTTCTGACATCTTTTCTTGACAAAATTGCAGAAGATTTTATCAGAGATAACGGGGGAACACCTGGATTTAAAAACTACCGTGGTTATCCTGCCACATTATGTATTTCGGTAAACGATCAGATTGTCCATGGAATTCCGGGTAAAAGAGATATCCGGGATGAAGATATAGTATCGGTTGACTGTGGTGCAATTTTGAACGGATATAATGGCGATTCTGCTTACACTTTTGCTGTTGGAGATGTGAAACCTGATGTAATGGACTTATTAAAAAGAACCAAGGAGTCACTTTACAAAGGCATAGAAAAAGCAGAGGCAGGCAACAGGGTTGGAGATATCGGTTATGCTGTTCAGAGTCATGTGGAACAATTTGGTTATTCTGTCGTTCGTGAACTCGTAGGACATGGCCTTGGAAAAAGCCTGCATGAAGAACCCCAGGTTCCCAATTTCGGACGACGGGGATCAGGTCCCAAACTAAAAGAAGGTACTGTGATCTGCATTGAGCCGATGATAAATCTTGGTAAAAAAGAAATAATTCAGGAGCGGGATGGATGGACCATAAGAACGAGAGACGGAAAACCTTCTGCACATTATGAACATGCCGTGGCAGTTTATAAAAACCGATGCGAAATTTTATCAACGTTTGAATTTATTGAAAATATTAAAAACGATAATTTAAAAACTATAAATTAAATAATACAAAATAAAATATGTCAAAACAAAGTTCAATTCAGCAAGACGGAACGGTTCTCGAATCGCTTGGCAATGCGATGTTTCGGGTTGAATTGGAAAATGGACATGTGATAATCGCCCATATTTCAGGTAAAATGCGAATGCATTATATCAAGATTTTACCCGGCGATAAAGTGCGGGTTGAAATTTCACCCTATGACCTGACAAAAGGAAGAATAACATTCAGATATAAATAGTAAAACCATGAAAGTACGTGTGTCAATAAGAAAAAGGACCCCAGATTGCAAAATCATAAGAAGAAATGGTGTGGTTTATGTGATCAACAAGAAAAACCCCAAATACAAACAAAGACAGGGTTAAAATTTGTAAATAATATTAATAAAACAGTATATGGCTAGAATTGCTGGTATTGATTTACCAAAAAACAAAAGAGGAGTAATCGGATTGACATACATTTTCGGTATCGGAAGAAGTATGGCACAAATGATTTTAAAAGAAGCCGGAATAGATGAGAATAAAAAAGTTTCCGACTGGACGGATGCCGAACAAACCAAAATCCGTAATGTCATTACCGAAAAGGTAAAAGTTGAAGGAACACTTCGTTCTGAAGTTCAGATGAATATCAAACGCCTGATGGATATCGGTTCATACCGCGGCATCAGGCACCGTGCGGGCTTACCCACAAGAGGGCAAAGCACCAAAAACAATGCCCGTACGCGTAAAGGAAAAAGGAAGACAGTTGCCAATAAGAAAAAAGCAACTAAAGGATAATAATTAATGTGTTTTTAATAACAGAAAACTAAAAAAAATTATGGCAAAAACACCTGCTAAAACAGCAAAGAAAAGAATTGTAAAAGTTGACCC
>DAOQAF010000187.1:0-2930 GCA_035353775.1 Bacteroidales bacterium
ATTCTTGTCAGTTCCCTTTTCTTTTTCATCTTCCGGAATTTCTTCCAGTTCAAAACTGCAACACGAATTCTGTTTCGGTTTCTTCAAGTCGATCAATTTAGCAAACAGCCCTTTTTTCTCATTTTCATTTTTCATTAATGATTACTCCTTTCGACCTATATTACCTCTATATTTATTATAATCCGGATCAGTAAAACTGATGTTAACCGTCAGTCATTTTCATTCTCCTTTGACTACCCTCAATAATCTACGGCAATTGATCCGCTTGATGGAACTTTTATACTGTAATTGACTTAATTATATATGATTAAAGATATATCCGCCGATAACTGCAATGAGGAAAATAACAAACACGATCGCTGCAACCAATTTGGTTTTGAAGATGCCCGCCAGCATGCTCATTTCAGGAATGGCCATCCCTGCCCCGCCTATTATCAAGGCGATTACCGCCCCCACACTCATACCTTTCTGCATTAATGATAAACCGATGGGTATGGCTGTCTCAGCCCGGATATAAAGGGGAATGCCGATTATGGCTGCGATTGGGATAGCAAACAGGTTTTCGGGTCCGGCATAACGCAATACCAGATCCTGAGGCAGATATCCATAAATTACCGCTCCGATGCCGACACCAATCAGTAAATAACCGATAATACCATAGAAATCTCCCCAAGCTTTCAGAAATGCTTTTTTTAATTTATCCTTGAATGCCTTGGGAATTTCATCAACTTCAAGATTGCCTCCTTTGATTCGCACTCTTTTGACCAGTTTTTCTCCGCCGGTTTTTTCCAGGATGATCCCAAAAAGAATGGCGGCTGCAAAAACCACAATAAAATAAGTAACGGCTGTTTTTAATCCAATTAATGCCAGCAACATGGCTAATATAATTGGATTGAGCAAAGGGGATGCGATTACAAATGACATTACCGCCCCAAAAGGGATCCCCATTTCAAGAAAACCAAGTGTCATCGGTATCGTAGAGCAGGCACAAAAAGGCGTCAAGGCCCCAAATAAAGCGCCGATAAAATTACCAAATATGCCTGTACTGGACATCCAGTCTTTGATTTTCTCCCGGGGCAGATACATAAGCAACAACGCTACCAGGGCACTGATGCCAATAAATAATACCGTCAGCTCCGCCGTTATTAACAGAAAATATTTGACGGTTTCGATAAAAGTGTTCACCTTTCTCCCCCTTTCAATTCAAAGGCATCAAATGCTCAGTTTATATAAGATCCAGCAGAAGACCCTTATGCCGTTGCTCTTGTTTTTGTAAAATACTTCTTCTTCCAATACAGTGCTACATTGACCAATCCGATCATGACCGGCACCTCAATTAACGGCCCCACTACCGCAGCAAAGGCCTGCCCGGAATGAATGCCGAATACTGCCACAGCAACCGCAATTGCCAATTCAAAATTGTTGCTGGCGGCAGTAAAGGACAGCGAGGTGGTCTGTTCGTAATTGACGCCGATCTTCCTGGAAATAAAGAAGGACACGCCAAACATCACCACAAAATAGATGAGCAAAGGAACCGCGATCCTGACCACATCCAAAGGCAGGGTCAATATATACTCGCCTTTGAGCGCAAACATGACCACTATGGTGAAGAGCAAGGCATAAAGCGCAATGGGGCCGGATTTGGGAACGAATTTATGATCATACCAATCTGCGCCTTTCACCGGTCTTAAAAAATATCGGGTCAGAAAGCCAGCAGCAAAAGGGATCCCCAGGTAGATGGCAACACTTTTCGCCACTTCCCCCATAGATACTTTTACTTCCATAGTGTCCAGACCCAGCCAGCCCGGTAGAACAGTTATAAAAACATAAGCATAGATGGAATAAAAGACCACCTGAAAAATTGAGTTAAAGGCCACCAAGGCCGCAGCATATTCATTATCACCATCAGCCAGTGTGTTCCAGACAATGACCATGGCAATACAGCGAGCCAGACCGATCAATATGATCCCAGCCATATACTCGGGATAATTACGAAGGAAAATGATCGCCAGTACAAACATAAGCACAGGGCCGATGATCCAGTTCTGTAACAAGGATAGACCCAGAACTTTTCGATTTCTGAAAACTTTCCCCAGTTCCTCATATTTGACCCGGGCCAGGGGTGGATACATCATGACGATGAGGCCGATAGCGATAGGAATAGAAGTGGTACCTACGGACAAGCCGTTTAAAAATCCAGCGAAATTCGGCACCACATAGCCAAGACCAACGCCTGCAAACATGGCTAAAAAAATCCAAAGCGTCAGATATCTGTCCAGAAAAGAAAGTCTTGCTGTAAGTGATCGTTCCAATACTAGCTCCCTCTTTCTCTATTTTTTATATAACTGTGATGCTATTTACAGGAGAACCCGCTGTCTTTGTGCTCCATCAAATGCAGCAAATCTTGTTCAAAAACGCTGATCTTGCCTAATTCATCATTAATAAATACCAACAGGAAAGGATATTTCAGAAATATTTCCTCATTGACCCGGTAATAGACCCATTGGGATTTCTTTATAGCCACGATAAGTCCGGCCAACTTCAGTTTATTTAAATGTCTTGATGCATTGGACTGCTTAATATTGAGAATATACTCAATATCACAGACGCATAATTCCCCCTTTATCAAAAGATTTAACATACGTATTCTAGTTTCATCTGCCAAAGCCTTAAATATTTCTACAATATCCACCAGTACGCTCCTTACAAATTATTATATGAGCATATTGTAATATTATTAAATGTTTTTGTCCAGTTGTTACAAAATTTGATGACCTGGCTATTTTTAAACAACCCAGAGTAAACAGGAGACTCCTGTTACTTTATGCTATATAGGCAAAATAAGCACCCATTACAATGATGATCACACCTGCCACTTTTTCCACAATGTTATTCCACTTTTCAAAGCTTTCCATATGGGTGATAAGTCC
>DAOQAF010000188.1:0-2904 GCA_035353775.1 Bacteroidales bacterium
GATGCCAGGATAACATATTGTTTTGTCTGCGTGGTTTTTGGCGGGTACACCGTTCCGCGCAGCTCGTGGTATGGCTTCTGCAGAAAGATGTTGATATGTGTATATGACTGCTGTGGTGTGTGCCTGAATGCCGCCAGTCCGCAGATCATAAAAATGAACACGCACAGGGTGATGATCATGCTTATGTTGAATGTGTTATGTTTCATGGTTAATCGGTTAGAATGATCCGGTGATTGGTTTAGATGCTTCTGAAAAAATAAGGTAAAATATTACTATCCACATTGCTATGTGCAGCATGTGGAGTATGGTGAATTTTATTTTACGGCCATGAATAAAAAAGAATAAGTTAATATCAATCCAAAACAGATAAAGGATTGCGGCTGGGCCTGATAATAAAAGATACAATACTTTTTTCATTGTGATATTTTATATGGTTTTTTTATTTTTTCTTCTATCTCTCTGAGTGTAGCTTCCAGTTCGGCTATTTCTTCCGGGGTTTGGTCGGTGCGGAATTTCTTTTGCGGCTCTTTTTTTTTATGCCGCAGGCTTCGCAACGCACCTGCCTGTTGCTTGTAGGTTGGAACTCAGAGCCACATTCAATGCAATTTTTTGTTTTTATAGTAACATGGTCAGCGGATTTTTTTTGTGTCATATTCGCAAAGCGGCATTCATTAGAACAGAACTGCACACGGTTATGGCCGGCGAAAAATGTTTTGCCACATACTTTGCAGGTGCATGCAATTTCTTTTTTAGTTGTGGTGGCGGTGGTGGCTTCGAGGGCCTCAGCCACCTGGGTTGGTGATGTGGCAGCTTCGGTGGCTTCGGGAGCCTCAGCCACCGGGGATGATAATTTTTCAATTTGTTGTTGTGCATCCCGTAGCCGTGTTTTCAGGTATGTTATTTCTTCTATATACGCTTGTATTTCGAGTGGTAGTGGCGCATCGCATATGGCCCGGAGTTCGGCTATTTCTTTTTCTTTTTCGTCAATGAGAGCGGATAATTTTTTGATTACTGCCTCTAATTCGCTTTCATACGCTGAATGATCTTCGTGTTTTGAGGATAATTTGTGTTCGCTTTCGAGCGAAAAATCGAGTGAAAGGTTTTGGATGATGATTTTCATATTTATTAATTTTAATTTGTTATCAAAAAAAGCGAACACAATGCGCGGGATCATGCTTCCCGCTTGGCGGATTAATGAGACTTACTTGTGTCCGCGTGTGCATGAATTAAAAGTTTTCTGGTTTTTCGCAGCGTTCAAAGGAGATTACCCATACCCATGGGTTTGCGCTCCAGGAATCATGGCCGTTGATTTTTTTCCATAAATTAGAAAATGCAGTTACTTTATTGTCCCACATGTCAAGAAATACACCTTCATTATTTGCATCTTCTTCAGTAATATTTTTCAGGCGTTCAACTCTGATATCGGTAATACGCAGGAATATGCGGCAGGCTGCTTTGGGCATGTGAATGGATGGCTTCCATTTTTTATTACCTTTAGTATTATCTGCTTTGTATGAATATAAATCCGAAAAGTGGTTAAAAAATGATTCTCTCACCCAAAGGATATCTCCTGGCTGTCCGTAAGGGCATCGTTGTTCAATAGGAATAGGTAGTATGTCGTCAAGTAAATTTTCATTGGCAACATCAAGAGGCGTAATTTTTGAAATTCTCCTGGTCATAGTTTTGCGGCCTTCGAGTATGGCCTGCACCATAGGGGTGCTGAATAGGATGGGGTGGGTTGTCATATAAAAAGTTTTAATTGAATTAAAATATTTTCGGCATCAGCAATCAGCTGGTTAACTTTTTTATTGGTTTCGGCATGAGGCCCCGGTGGCAACAAACGTATCTCAGAGGCATATTTCATGATAAAGCGGGCCATAGAGTTATCAGAAGATACGCGGCTAATTTGTTCTTCCAATACTTCAACCTGGTATGGTTTTATACCGTTGTAGCTTTTATTCCATCTTAGCAGATTTTTACGCTGCCTGATCAAAGAGGAAATAAATGATTTTTGTGTCGAAAAAAATGTTGCCATGATATTATAATTTTTTTAATACACCTTCAATATCAAAATAAATTCAACGGTAAAAATTGCGCAACATAGCGCAATCTCTGGTTGTACCTGTACATTTGCTGAGTTGTTCATGAGCTTTACTCTTAATGAATAATAGCGCTGTTCTTATGGTAGGTACATCATCAGTATTGATGTGTCCTGAAGAAGATATGTAATTTATTATTTCTATATAAAAATTATAGCTATTATCTTTCTGTGTCAGCCACGGGATATAATAACTCAGCAGTTTCTTTATCAGCGTCAGGTCGTCCTTTGTTAGTTCTGATGCGTTTACTGAGTTCTTTGATAAGAATGTTGCGTTGTCTGATAAGTTCTTCTCCCTCGTCGGATACAGGAGATTGGCTGTTGAAGATAGTGAGTTGTCCATTTTGTTCCATTTTTATTTTAGTTTTTAAATAAAAAACAGCCCCGGCATTATGCCGAAGGCTGTTTAGAGGCAGCAACAAAGCATCTTAAATTATTTTTTACCGTGAACGTTGCCACATCGACATGTGACCGTGCATGCACTTTACGTTCTATGGTCTGTATTTGCGTATTAACGGTAAACTCGGAAGTGCCGAGTTTATACGCTATTTCTTTTCGTGAGTATCCTTCAGATATTAAGAACATGATCTGGAACTCCCGTGGCGTCGGGTTTTTTTCTTCGGCATTTATTCTCCGGCATAATAAGCCTTCAAATTTGCAGGTTCCGCGATTACCGCAGTTCCAGTATTCGTTGTTTGTTTCGCCGGAAGACATATCCGGCACCCGGTTCCATCCACCGAAGTTGCACCAAATATATTGGTACAACATTTCTTTCTGAGTATCGAACTTTTTGCTTAGGATGGTAT
>DAOQAF010000189.1:0-2824 GCA_035353775.1 Bacteroidales bacterium
AATCAGGACATGTATTTGATAAAAACTAATAATAGTGGTGATACATTATGGACAAAAACATTTGGGGGAAATGATAATGAATGGGGAGGAAGCGTAAAGCAGACATCAGACAATGGATTTGTCGTTGTTGGAAATACCAATAGTTATGGAAATGGATATGATGTTTACTTTGTTAAAACAAATTCAGCAGGTATTTCGGGTTTTGCAAGAATTATTAATGAGAATATTGAATGTAAAGTATTTCCTAATCCATGTTTCGGTTTTCTTAATATTGAGTCTAATATTACGGATAATACAGATTTTAATATTGATGTTTATGATATTTCAGGCAAGCGGATGTTTGAGAAAAAGGTATCAACTGATGAAAGTAATATGTACTCATTAGATTTAACAGGACTCAGAGAGGGGTTTTATATACTACAATTATGTTTTGAGAATAAATGTGTAACCAAAAAATTATTAATCCAAAAATAAAACAATATGAAAACAAAAATCTTAATGCTTATAGTTTTTCTTTTGGCAATAAGGACAACGGATGCTCAAATTATGTTTCAGGGGCATTATGGAGGAAATGCTGATGATGCCGGTAACAGTGTATTACAAGCGGTTGATGGTGGTTATATTGTTGCCGGTAGAACGATGAGTTATGGTAATGGTTCAAATGATATTTATGTTTTAAAAACTGATGCTCTTGGAAACGAATCCTGGTCAAAAACATATGGTGGAATTGGATGGGACGCTCCATTGGGGGTTAAAAAGACATATGATAATTGTTATGTAATTGTAGGAGGAACTTCAAGTTTTGGCGCTGGAGGCTCAGATGCTTTTTTAATGAAAATTGACAACGACGGAGATTCACTTTGGTTTAGAACATATGGTGGAAGTGCCGATGATGAGGGTTTTGGGGTTGATATATGTGAAGATTCTGGCTATATCATCTCTGGTGCAACCTGTAGTTTCGCTGATGCATTTGCCGCAGCATATTTAATTAGAACAAATTATCATGGGGATACACTTTGGACAAGAATTTATGAAAAAAAAGATTTCAATGGTGCCAATAGCGTAATAAAAACAAATGAAGATGGTTTTTTATTAGTTGGTGTAGCAGAAACTGGGGGAGCACCAGGCGCTGATGGACTTACAATAAAAACAAATAGCGTCGGCGATTCCATGTGGATGAAAACCTTTGGGGGGTCATCATATGATGAATTTTATTCAATTTGTGAAGATAATAATGGGAATTACCTGATGTGTGGAACAACATATAATTTAGTAAATGGAAGCTATGATATTTATGTAACAAAAATTACAGTAAATGGTGAAATGATATGGAGTCGATCCTTTGGTGGAGCTGGCTCCGATAATTCTTATTCCATGATTCAAACAAGTGATAACAATTATGTTATCGCAGGATCAACAGAAAGTTTTGGTGCAGGAGGCAAAGATGTATATCTAATAAAGATAAATTCAGATGGCGATACTATTTGGACCAGAACTTTTGGTGGCGCAAGTGATGATTGGGCTAAATCCATTCAGGAAACAGTAGATGGTGGTTATATTATTTCGGGCTATACTCACAGTTTTGGCGGCAATTATGATGTTTATTTAATAAAAACGGATGCCAATGGATTTTCGGGATTTGAAAAAATAATATCTCTTAGAGAAACACTAAAGGTTTTTCCTAATCCATCTAATGGTTTATTTAGGATTCAATTTCAGGATATTTATAATAAAAACGCGGAGATTGAAATTTACAACCTTTTTGGGCAAATAGTTTATAAAAAGTATTTACCTAACCAAACGATTGATTATTATGAAGTCGATATAAGGAACAATCCAAAAGGTGTATATATATTATCTTTTAAAAATAGGAACTCCTTTAAAACATGTAAAATAATTATTAATTAAAGAACAAAGGCTATGAAATCATTTATCAAAAATTTATGCTTTAAAATTACATTAATTACTACCATTTTTAGCATTAATTCCAATACTAAGGCACAAACCCAATCGGTGCTTCTTCCTATACCAGGCAGTTATATCACCAATCCACCTGATGGACAAAATGGCTGTAAAATAATGAATTTTAACAACCCTTCAAATCCTATAATAACAACTTTGCCGAAACATGATTTCGATTTTGGGAATAGCGATCCACATTTGGAATATGATTTACACGCCCCAGCAACTAACCCAGACAACCTATATCTTTTCAACGAAAAATACCTCGGTCAGCACCCAATGTTTGCCCAGCAAGTGGTACACGATAAGGACGGCAATTTGCTGTTTTTTATTGTTGATAATAATATTTATAATAAATATGGGAAGGCATTTAAAATGGACCCTAACGATAACGATGAGACTGCTTATTATTATTATTTACATGGCGATGTTATTTATGCTCCCAACTATAACCGATTTGGGTTTTCAGGAACTTCAACTCCGAATCCAAATATATCTCTTGATCCAGAAATAGTAATAGTTCCAATAATAGATAATCAGAATCCTTGTAATTACAAATTTAGAGTTGTATATTCAATTTTTAATTGTGATGCACATAGTGGGGCTTCATCTATTTTAACGCGTACACTAACTTACATTGACGAAAACCATATTGAATTATCACCTGAGGAATTATTATCGAAACCTGAAACAATTCCTGTTAGTCAAGGTGCGTGTCGAGATGAATCTGTAAGAAATTTAGCTGTTTCAAAATATAATAATGATGAACACAGGTATGTGCTATTTGTAAGGTTCTATAATTATCTTTCCATATTTACTGTTGATGAATACGGAAATATTCCGAGAAATAATAATGATGATT
>DAOQAF010000190.1:0-2781 GCA_035353775.1 Bacteroidales bacterium
TTAATAAAGCAAATGTATTATTTAAATTCTATAAATAATAATATTTTATTTTAATAAAATAATTTATACCAAATCCCAGGCACAATCCCAATCTTTTCCCTGCTATCACATGTCTTTCATTCATACGCGCGCTTCACGTCATATTACCGGTAGCGGCGCTCCCGGCTGAGGAGTCATCCAGGGATTTGTAATACCATTTGCCGGGTCAATGAGCAAAAGAACCAGTATAGGAATGATCATAATCAGCAATATAATCCAGGATGCTTTTTTTCTGAATTATGCTCAAAAAGAACTACGTAAATGCTGCAAATAAATAACGACAACTAAAAATTTAACGGATGTCCCCCTGTGTATCCGCCAAATGGCAATGTTATCAGATGCAGAAGAAAAGATAGCAGTGAAAAGACGAATATTCGCTTTACTTCATAGATAGCAGATTTACAGGTCGTGACAATGGATCACAATAGCCTGGAAATGATTAGCCGGAAGGTTAAAATCCTTTCACCCATTTTCCGCTTTCAATCACCTTGTTGCTGTTGAGGAGCTGCCAGGAATAGGTTCCGGTAGCGAGGTTGCCCGTATTGAGTCTTATCTGAGATGATGTCAACTGCTGCTCAATCACCATTTTACCCTGCATATCGAACATCCTGAAAACGGACCCGCTTACCTGCGGTCCTGATTGAATTACCAGGTAATCACGGCCGGGATTGGGGTATACAATGGCATCGCTAACTTTCCAGGATACATTTTCGGGGACATTAACGACCAGACCGTCGCTGTTGAATTTCAGGGCAAAAATATCGAAATCGTTATCCGGGATTGTATAATCATACCTTATTCCGGTCACAAATCCTCCGCCATCGGGAGTTGGAATGATGCTGTAAGGAAGATACACGGCATCTCCGCCATAAAAATGATGAGTGATAACATCAAGGTCAGGATCGGCTGTTGTAATCTGGATCCAGCTTGGCATATTTTGTACAGGAAAACTAACAGGATCAGCATTATAATAGGAAGCAATGAAAACCCGGTTTCCGTTAATCATGGTATTTTTCCCCGCACCTGCATATATGTTGGTGTCCGGGTCGTTCAGGAATGACAACGAATCCAGTAATTCGTCCTGGTTGTTCATTTTAAGAACATTCACAAACCTGGTGCCACCGACTGTTTTCGAGCCACTGCCCGTAATCAGGAAGGTGTTGTTGTCGACGCCACATAACGAAACCGTACTCGAGTTCCAGCCGGGGAACGATGCAGCATCGATAAAATTCAGATCAGGATCAAGGCGGGTGAAATTATTCCACATCGGGTATTGCCCGGCAGATTTGTAAAGGCTTCCTAAATAATAGGAATCGATGCTGTTAAGGGATGCGTTGTACCTCAGGTCCTGAGGCCGGCGCTGGGTATAGTCAAGGGGCGTGATATAGGCTGCGACACTGTCGTAAGGCAGGCGGATTTTTAAAGTGGCGATCCTGTCGGTGTTATATTCCCTGAACTGGTAATTGCTTTGGATATAAAGCAGGCTGTCGCCAACGAAGATGTTTTGACAGGGGATATGAACCTTGTTCATTTCTTTCGAGAACCGGTGGCTCCAGACTGTTTCCAGCTCACTGTTGATCTTCAGGAGAACCAATGTGCTGTATTTATCCATATTTAAGGCTGAATCGATGACGCCTATGCACAGATACGAATTGTCCTCCCCCGGATACTTGCTGATGAGCGACAGGTACGATCGGGATCCCGGGTGTTTAATGATCTTTTCACCGGCAATGTTTCCTTCGGAATCAAGTTTCAGAATGTAGCTGAACGAGTGATCCAACGTGCCTGTAGTATCGATTTCACCGGCGAGAATAAATCCGCCGTCATCGGCAAGCACCGCCCGCAAAGCGCGCTCACTTGCCGGCGTCTCCCAGAATTTGAAAAAAGTGTTTTGAGCTGTGGCGCCTTGCCAAAGGATCAAAAGAAGAGCAAGAATACTGGTGATTGTTCTCATAGCATAAGATATTGAATTAATAATTGGATGTCTGTATAATGATAAGTCCGGTAAAAGTCGGGCTTTATTGAAAGCAACTTTCAAATTTAGGAATTATTTAATGCATCACAAATTATTTATAGATTTAAGGGATTTTACCTTTCCAGATGGTATAGTTTACCTGAAAATGAAAAACACTGAAATATTTTTATCACATAAGGTCAGATGCAATAATGTAAAGTCGAAGACTTTTTTCCTGAACTTTGCTGAAACTCACTATTTTAAGAGTGCGATCCTGCGATTAGTAACTGGTCTTTGTTTTGCATGAAATAACCATTTTAAAGTTATTATTTATGAATATTTAGAGTAAAAAGTTTGATCTGGAGGAGAGGCTGATTGAATTTTCAATACTTATTACAGATGTTGTTGAAAATTTACCGAACACCAGAACAGGAAATCATATTGCTGGGCAATTGATACGTTCAGGTACATCTCCTGCACTTAATTATGGTGAAGCTCAGGTAGCAGAGTCGAGAAATGACTTTATCCATAAAATGAAGATCTGTTTAAAAGAACTGAAAGAGTCGAAAATAGCTCTTCTTATTATTAAAAGAAAACCTTTAATAATCGATAATCCAAAATTAGACTTCACAATTTCTGAATGTAATGAATTGATTGCGATATTCTTAAAGAGCATTGAAACGGCAAGCATTAATGCCGGGAATCAAAAACTATAAACTTGAATATGCAATTAAGAAACAAGGGACTTAGCTTGTCATTTTTCATTAAGTGTTCAGTGTTCTGCGTTT
>DAOQAF010000191.1:0-2761 GCA_035353775.1 Bacteroidales bacterium
TTAGTCATCAGATGACTTAAAGCCTGTCAGTATTGTTTCGACGAAGGTAGAACCTTCGCCAAACCGGGCTTGTCGAACTGCTCTCGAAGCAACCCGCAAAATTTATAGTGATATGATGACTGCCTTCAGCGGCAGGCCGGTGCGCAGTCATCCTATCACTTGCATAAAATTACCAAATCATCTCTTCTTTGAACGAATTATTGTAATTTTGTTCAGCATAATGATGGTATAAACTATGGTTTCGCAAGCATTTTATAGATATTTTGCATATTAAATAAGAATAGTTAATAGAAAGGTTGCTTGAATGAGTAAAAATTATTACAGCCGCATCCGGAACAAGCTCGAAAGGATATATACAGATATCCGGTTTAACGCGGGATTGTATCGGTCCCTGGGAAATGGAAAAGGAATCCTTATGTATCACGGCGTTGATAAAACAGGCAGTAAAAAGTTCAATATGCGGTTTGTCGGAAGCAGTGAATTTGAACGGCAGCTCGTATATTTTAAAAAAAATATGAATGTGTTAAGTGTGGAAGATTATTTTGAAAGAAAATTCGTCAATGATAAAATAAATATAGCCATTACTTTCGACGATGGGTACGCAAATAATTTCAAATATGCCCTACCTATTTTAGAAAAACATCAGGTGCCGGCCTCACTCTTTATTACAGGTTTTAATCCTGCCGGGCTTGATATCCTGTGGCCTGATTTTTTAGACATAGCCGGTTCACTTACAGATAAAGACGAAGTCAACATCGACGGGGATTTGTTCAATAAGGTTGGTAACCGGTGGTATCTGAAAAAGGACGGAAAAGCCCTGCATGATATTATCAAAGAGAAGGGAGTGTATGAATATAAACAAAGGGCAATGGATGCCATTCAAAAAATAACCCCTGACTTCAAACATATTGAAGAATACTTTGACTACTGGAAACTGATGTCCGATGAAGAAATTATCCTTGCCTCGCGTTCCCCATATATAACAATTGGCTCGCACGGATATTATCATAATAATTTAGGCAATATCCCTCTGGAGGATGCGGCAGCAGAATTATCACGGTCAAAAACCTATCTCGAGGAACTTATCCAAAAACCCGTAAATACACTCTCTTATCCGGATGGCTCCTATTCGCGGGAACTTATTTCTGAAGCAAGTAACATGGGCTTTAAATACCAGTTGGCAACCCGTTATTATATTTCCCCTGAAGATAAATCAGACAACAGGATAGAAAACAGATACGGTATTTTTATGACTTACTCTACGGCGAATACCTTGCGAGCATTTGAGAAGAATATTAATTCATTATAATGAATAATTACATTTTTAAACGGCTGGATGAAAGTTTAATGCACCTGCTGCCCCCTTTGTACAAAGACGCATTGGACGTGGAAATCACTGTTGACCAGGTCGTGAAAAAATTTGATACCGCTGATTATTCCGGAAAAAAGAACATTTCCTTTGTGGCAATAGATGAAGATACGAATATGATTGCTGCTATCTATCCTGTATTCCCGGCGATTATCAGATATAACAACGAAGATATCCTTTGCGGACAGGTGGGCGATTTGATGACTCACAGCCTGCACCGAAGAAAGGGTTTGTTTTTAAAACTTGCAGAACTGACGCATCAACTGGCAAAAGAGGAAGGCTTAAAACTGATATTTACTTTTACTTATGGCGAAAACACCGCATTTCAAGGCTTTATTCAACGGCTGGGGTTTTTTCATAAAGAATGTTTAAATTCCTACAAATTACCTGTCGGAACAATCCCATTATGCAGGATATTAAAAAAAACAAGTGCAACAGCAGCATTATATGAACTGTATTTAAAGACTCTTTTCGCATTGTTTTATCATCGGCAACGATCATTTGATTTACAGGATTCAAAAAACGGACATCTTCTGAAAAATAAAGCATTTTTCGACTACAAACTTTCATACTCAGCAGGGCTTATCATTCAATTTTACAGATCTTTGATCTGGTTTAAACTTACCAAATACGGATCGGCATCTGTCGGAGATATTTCTGATGATACAGATCCCGGAAAAATTATTGACCGCTTTAAACGCTTTTGTTTTCTGGCCGGTATCCGGGCAATTCAAATTGAAACCAGCGCTGATACGGCCCTCGATATTTATTTACGATCAGGAAATACTTTCAGCAATGACTATCATCTTTCCATGCTAAAAATTGACAACGACGTTCCTTGTGAAAATTTTAAGTTTGTATTTGGTGATCTTGACAATTTCTGACAACCCATGAAAAAAGAAAAATTAAGAGTTTTACATGCCGTCTATTGCCTGGGGCGCGGTGGCGCGGAAAAACTCGCCATTGACATTACCAGGGAACTGAATAAAAGAGCTGATGTGGAAGCGATGCTGATCAGCTTTGACAAAACCGTAGATTATGAATATGATGTGTCGGATATGAATTACAGGTTTTGTCCTGCAAAGATCCGCTTATCCCTATATAAAAAAAACAGAATAAGTGCGGAAAATTACCTTGAGGTGATAGATAACTTCAAGCCGCATATCATACACACCCACCGCTACCTTTCGGAAATAATCACCCGGTATTATCCCTCAAGGGAGATCACCTATTTCACTCACTGCCACGACAACATGGTGCAATTCGGGAATTTTTCGTGGAAAACCTTATTCAGCAAGCGAAAGATCTTAAATTTTTACGAAAAAAATTACTTGTTCCGTCTGTATAAAAAAAGCGGAGGGACCCGGTTCATTGCCATTTCGAATGATACAA
>DAOQAF010000192.1:0-2729 GCA_035353775.1 Bacteroidales bacterium
AAAAGGAAAAGAAATTTTAAAGAAATACCATGTTGTCATCTAATAATATATTGACTGATAAAACAGCTCTTATAACTGGCAGCAATCGGGGGATTGGGAAAACCATTGTTGAAACGTTTGCCTTGAATGGCGCATCTGTTATAGCATGTGCAAGAAAAGAGACAAAAGAACATCAAGCTTTTCTCAACGACACCTCAGAAAAATATGGCGTAACTGTTCGGCCAATATATTTTGACTTAGCAAATGAAATTGAGATAAAAGAATCACTTAAAAAGCTTATTGATGAAAGGTGTAGAATCGATATATTGGTAAATAACGCTGGTGTTGCCCATGGTGGCTTTTTACAAATGACTACTTTGAAAACAATTAAAGAGGTGTTTGAGATAAATTTTTTCTCCCAACTCATGATAATACAATTAGTTTCCAGACTAATGATGAGACAAAAATGTGGCAGCATAGTTAATATGGCATCAGTAGTGGGAATGGATGGCTATCCGGGTTACTCTGCATATGGATCCAGCAAGGCGGCACTGATATATGCAACAAAAACGTTAGCAATAGAATTCGCACCATACAATATCAGGATAAATGCCATTGCTCCGGGATTAACTGCCACAGAAATGGCTACCCAAATGGAGAAAAAAGCAAAAGAAATATTGGTAGGTGATAGTGCTATGAAAAGATTAGCAAAACCTCAGGAAATTGCAAATGTTGCTTTATTTTTAGCATCAGATTTATCTTCTTTTATTAATGGACAAGTTTTGCGTATTGATGGAGGTCTAAAGTGAATCCGAATCTGGAAACTATAAAGCGATGCGAAGCAGCAGCTATTCGTATGCGAAAAAATGCTTTAAAAATGGCCTTGCTTTCAGGGTCTAATGGCGCACATCTTGGAGGTGGTCTCTCCATCATTGAAATTATGGCATCTTTGTATTGTGGCGTGATGAAGCTCAATCCTATTAACCCCTTGTGGATAGACCGTGATAGGTTTATTCTAAGTAAAGGACACGCTACCTTAGGGTATTATACGGCATTAGAAGCGGCAAAAATCATTAGTGAAGAGCAATTGTTTACTTTTGAAATTAATGGAGGACCTTTGCCCGGACAACCTTCCTATAATCCAAGTCTGGGAATAGAATATTCAAGCGGCACATTAGGCTTAGGTTTATCTTATGCTGTTGGTTTGTCGTTAACATTAAAACTGACACATAATCAAAATAGAGTTTTTGTTTTACTTGGCGATGGAGAATGTAATGAAGGCTCTGTGTGGGAATCTGCAATGTCTGCTGCTCACTTTAAATTATCTAATCTCACAGCAATTATTGATTTTAACAGGATGCAGTCAGACGGAAAAACTTGTGATGTTTTAAACATACAACTTGAAAATATGTGGAAAGGCTTTGGATGGGAGGTAATTAAAATTAATGATGGACATAATATTACTCAACTCTTCGATGCATTTAACTTAACTCGTATTGAAGGGAAACCTCGTGTAGTAATTGCTTGTACAACAAAAGGGAAAGGGATTTCTTTTATGGAAAACAATAACGAATGGCATCACAATCGTCTTTCGAAAGAGTTGTTTGATGCTGCAATGAACGAAATTACCGAAAAAGAAACATCGGTATGATTGTAATAAATCCTGCAAATACGAGATTTTGGTCTATATTGGGCCCGAGAGGTGCTTTCGGTGTTGCCTTGTTGGAAATTGCTAAAGGAAACGAGAAAGTTATGGCAGTAACTGCGGACTTAGCAATAACAGCAGGGCTTGACCGTTTTAAGAAAGATTATCCGAATAGACTCATAAATACCGGGATAGCTGAACAAAATATGATCGGTGTTGCCGCTGCATTTGCCAACGAAGGCTTTATTCCTTTTGCGATATCTTTTGCGAATTTTTCAGTTTTAAGAGCTTGTGAAGCAACACGGCATTTTTTAGGATATATGCAAAGAAATGTAAAATTAGTTGGTCTTAGTTCCGGTTTTGCCATGGGCATGTTCGGAAATACTCATTATGGCATTGAGGATATTGCAATAATCAGAGCGATTCCCGGTATTACAATATTATCACCCGCGGATTCTACAGAAGTTGTTAAAGCAACGGAAGCAGCATCAAATTTTAATGGACCTGTTTATTTAAGACTTACAGGGGTAATGAATAACCCGATTGTTTACAAAGAAGATTATAATTTTAAAATAGGGAAAGCAATAACCCTTACGGAGGAAGGAGATATTACTGTTTTCGCCACTGGAAGTATGGTTTATAATTCCATTGAAGCAGCGAAAATTTTAAAAGATAAACAAATCAATGTTTGTGTGATAAATATCCACACTATAAAGCCACTGGATAAAGAATGCATAGATGTAAAAAATAAGCAATCCAAATTGCTTGTTTCTGTTGAAGAACACAGCAAAATAGGTGGGCTTGGCGGAGCAATTGCAGAGCATCTCTGTTCCTACACAAATCATGCTCCACTGCTAAGGCTCGGAATATCAGATCAATTTCGACCTGCTGGTGATTATAAATATTTGCTTGAGCAAAATGAATTATTACCCGAGCAAATTGCTGCTGCAATCGAAAAAAAATATCTCTCTTTATAAAAAATTATAACGCTCATTATGTTACCTTATAATATTCATCCGAAAGAAAATAAAATTGCTGTTATAACAGATATAGGGAGAATCTTTTCTTATAAAGAAATAAATGATTTTTCCGATTCTATTTATAA
>DAOQAF010000193.1:0-2683 GCA_035353775.1 Bacteroidales bacterium
AGGCATCAAGGGATATTGCATCGTTACCGCCTATTTTATCTTTTTTCATATAATTAGTTTTTAATAAAAATCCCGAATACCTTTATGAAAATATCTGCCCTTTGCAGCATTATACTCTATATCCTCACGCTTTCGCATAATATCCACCCACGCACCTTTTGCTGCAATGAACGGATTAACTATATAGCAATTAACCCCACGCTTAATCAATATACCTGCGTATGACAGACGATCTATATACCCATTGAACGTAGCTGGCTTTATTCGTAGTTCTATCGCCATTTCACGCCTTATCTGCGCCGGGAGCAACACATCTCCATCGTAGGTCATTTTGGTACAAGCAAGGATAAACGCAGTTACGCAATTAGGGGAAACCATCAGGAGCATTTGCTTAATACCTTCAGCGTAAAACTTCACGTAGTTAGCTTCAGCAGCATACCCTATGGTCGCAAATTCATCACCCAATACCTCGCCCGTCATTTTGTCAACGGTACGAACATTCTTGACTACCTTACGGGGGTTTTTATGTGGTGATGGCATATTCAATGATTGTTTCGAGTGGCTTTGTTTTGTCAACACTTGCAAAGTAGCCACGCAGCCAATAAATAAAGTCTTGTTTTTTCATGCTATTCTCCTATAAATTGGTTATAATCAGATTCGTTGTTGAACTCAAAGATTGATACCATACCAATAAGCATATACGTAGTCTGATCTTTAAACCTATCAGCAATGGCATTTCTTGACGGAAATATACCATCTGTGATTAGAGTTATGTCAAAGGTATCGCCTGATGAATTATTGCCACATATTATGAAGAACCTCTTTACCGGGCTTTGCGACCTTGTTGCATACGTGATTTCTGCTTCTACTACCATAGGAATTTTGATTTAATAATAGGTTTAAGGTCGGGAATGGAGAATTTTGTGTGGCAAATATCCACGAATGTATAACCTGCCATTACCCGATCTGTACGCCAATATTTAAAAGAACTGTGAATTTGCACCCGCAGCAGGACTTGAACCTGCGACTGTAAAAGTTCTAACCAACTGAACTATACGGGTGTCAAAACAACATGAAAACAAGGATACGAAGATAATACTTATTTTGAATGGAAAATGTTAAAATTTGTTAAAAAATTAAATCTCAATTTTTTAGTTAGTTCCATAGAACTTTTATTCCAACCTCTTTATAAAGTTAGTGTTTAAGAATAAGTTTTAGCAATAACTATAAATTGCCTTTGCAAATATTCTTAACACACGAAATAACACAAATGCCCATTCCAACTTCTGGTTTTACAGTTATCACAGAAAAAAATAATGGTTGTCTGGGGCGTGAAGTTCCACACGTTGCCCAAATGTCCTGTGATAATTTTGTTTGTGCTTCCGATACAACGTTTTTTATCTGATGTTTGCTTTTACAGATTAGGTTAAACGCACGTGTCCAAACCCTATGTAGTAAAACACGACAACCCCGAATTAACGAGGTTGTAATGTAGGGTTTAAACGTTTTGGAAACGATCAGCATTACTGCCGATTTCTTTATGCTATTTACTGCAATGTTGTATATCATTTCCAAATTAATGTTTATTCCCTACAACAAAGATAATACATTTTTGCAGTAATACGCAAATATCTTTAAATTATTTTTTCATAGTATTTTTTTTTACCCCACAAAGATAATTAAACTTTGAACTGGGAAATGTTAAAGATTGTTAAAAGTCGAGTTCGAGAGATATTTGATTATCCTTATTAGCCAAATCTTTCTTAAACTGATTAGCCCAATACGCTGTACGTAGTTCGGATATATCGCAGTATTCTTTTGATAGTTCGCTTCCAATGTAATTCCTATTGTTTAGCATTGCCATTTTCGCAGTAGTTCCACTTCCCATAAATGGATCGTAAACTAAATCACCCGCATTGCTCCAACTAATTATGTGGTCTAATGCAAGTTTTTCTGGAAATATAGCTGGATGACCAAACGCCATTTTATCATTAGTTGAATGTGCGCCACCAGTTGCGTAATACCACACGTTTGTCCTCCTGCCGTATTCACCATAAAAAACATCTCTTTTAACCGTTGTTAATCTCTCTTGCGTTCTTGATCGAGATGTAACCCTTGATTTAGTTCCGGTAGTAGTATTAACCCTGTCTATAATCAAATTTATACATTTAGGTTTGCCTTTGCTCAATACGAACATATACTCAAACTGTTGCCAGTATCCGTTTTGATTTCCAACAGCACCTTGCGGTTGTTTTTGATAAATAATCGTATCAAATAAATTAAATCCAATTTCTTTAAAATATAATGCCTGCCTAAAACTCTCTCCTGTTTCGTTTCCCTTTATCGTTGCATCCCCAACAATCCAAACAACTATACCTCCATCCTTTGTTACTCTGAATAATTCTTTTGCAATACTTTTAAAGTCAAAGTCAAACCCTTTATACTTACGTAAATTGCCATAAGGAGGACTTGTAACTGTCAAATCAACAAAACAGCTTGGCATCCTAAACATTGTATCTAAGCAATTTTCATTGTATATCGTATTTAATTCCGGTTGGCTACTACTCATAAATCAATTTTCCGACAAATTTACAAAAGAATAAAATAGGTGGATGTTAATAATTGTTAAATATGCCTTATTAAGAATCAATCTAAATAAGACTTAAAATACAAACACATGGTA
>DAOQAF010000194.1:0-2627 GCA_035353775.1 Bacteroidales bacterium
AAAATGCCGAACGCAGTGCTGCACGAAATAATGGCATAAGAAATGCAAAGGGGAAATATATTTGTTTTCTGGATAGCGACGACGAATACCTTAAGTGCCATCTTAGTATTTTGTTTCAGAAGATACAGTCGGAATCTGAACCTGAAGCTTTGTTTTTTACATACACCCTGTTCAGTAAAAACGGGGAGACCATCAGGGAAGATTTGCCTGAAATGAAGGGAGATCCCTTCGAGTACCTGATGATCTATCCGGTTATACCAGCAAGGGTTTGTATTCACAACAATATACTCAGGAGATATAATTTTAAGGAGGATATTGTCATTGTCGAAGATCAGGTTTTATGGGGGACCATTGCCATACATTACCCAGTGATTCAGGTAACTGAATTTACCGTTATATACAATATCTGCGACGACAACTCTGTAAATATCTCAAAAAATTGTCACCGGATCCGATTGATCGGATTACGGAAGTTTTTTGCACAGAAAGATGTTCAGAAAAAACTCAGAAGAAAACTCAAATATAAATTGATAAGCGACTGTTATTTCGGCATGGCCCGATACCACAGTCATAAAAGGGAGTATTGGAAATCTGCCGTCAGTTTACTGACCTCTGTCTTCTATTGCCCGGTACATCCGCAGACCAAAGCCAAGATACATATGATACTGTTCCCGCACAGGCACCGGTATTAATAATTAAAAATATATGCAGCATATTTTGTTCATAAAACTCGGTGGATTTTCACATATTAATAATAACGTGCATCGGCAACTGTCAGAAAAATTTCCCCGTTTTAAAGTTGATACCATTGATGTTGCTGAATTTATTAATTCTTACAAAATAAGAAAAGTTGCCAGTTATTTTTATTTATTATGCGAATACGGATGGGACTTTTTAACCCGGAAAAAATCAAGGTACGATTATAAATCCTGGGAGATTGTAACTTCTTATAATTTTCGCATGATAAAAAAAATGATCGTCAAAAGAATTGCAGAAAATCCCGGTAAGTATGTGTTCAGCTTTCAGACACAATCCATGTTTGACGGCAGTTCTGGCCTTGTTCCTCATTTTGTATATACCGACAGTACAGTGCTTGCCAACCGGAATTATCCAGGTATTGACATGAAAAAAGTTTTAAAATCAAAAACATGGATGAAGAAAGAACGACAGATATACGATAATGCCACATGTAATTTTACTTTTTCTACCAATCAGAAAAGATCACTCATCGAACAATATGGTATTAATGAAAATAAAGTTACATGTGTTTTTGCAGGGAGCAATATTATTTACAATGAATCAGATCATGTTGTGAAAAATTATAATACCAGGAATATACTATTTGTTGGTGTGAATTGGGAAAGAAAGGGCGGAGATATTTTATTCAGGTCATTTCTGAAAGTGCTTGAAACAATTCCCGATGCCACACTCACTGTGGTGGGATGTTCTCCCGGGATAAATCACCCTAATGTCGAAATTGCAGGCAGAAGGCCTTTGGAGGAAGTTGAAAAGTATTATCAAATAGCCAGCGTATTTTGTATGCCGACAAAACAAGAACCTTTCGGAATTGCATTTGTGGAGGCCATGCAGCGTAAAATACCGGTGGTTGCCTCAAATATTGGAGCATTGCCCGATATGATAAGCAATAATTATAATGGATTCATTCATGAGTGGGATGATGTGGACAGTATTGCCGTATCGCTTTGTGTTTTATTATCTGATCCTGAAAAATGCAGATTATTCGGGAAAAGAAGTTTTAGAATAGTGCAGGATAAGTTTACGTGGAACAAAACAGGTTTGGCAATCCAAAAAAAAATTGTATCATTTTTACCATCTCTGGCTGATGAACATATTACTGATGTATAAAGTTTCCTTTCAATAAACTCCTCTCATGAAGATTAAATCATTCTTACTGAAAATCTATTACTGGCCTTACCTGTCGAAAGAAAAATATGATTTTAATCAAAAAAAAATCAGGGAAACAGAATGGAACGCTATCAGCGGTTTTATGCAACAAAATATAAAATTTCTCGATGTTGGCTGTGGTACCGGATATATTATGGAAAAAGTAAAAAATGAATTTGCAGGAGATTGCTTTGGAGTTGATCCGGAGCCGCTGGCACATGGTGTTGACAAATTTCAGGACCATACTCAAAAAAAACTGAATATAGTCTGCGGTATAGCGGAACACATCCCATTTCCCGAAGCAACATTTGATGTAGTTTACAGCTCCCATGTCTTAGAACATGTGGATGATGTGCTGCAGGCTCTGCTTGAAATGAAGAGAGTGCTCAAAAATAATGGAATACTTATAATAGGGGTGCCAACAGCAGCTATGGCTTGGATAAATTTACTTTCCCAGCTGTTGTTTACTTCTCATATCAGGTTTTTTAATGTTCTTGCTAAACCCTTTCCGTTTGTGCATAAGGGAAAAACTAAATTTATTAATATGTTCATTCCAGGTTCGCATAGTCCCAACAAAGCAAATACAATTTTTTTTGATATCGGATTTTACAGGATATCACGATGGAAAAAAACCATTGAAAGTTGTTTCCAGGTACAACAAACCATATTGCCGGCTTTTTATCCTTATCCCGAAATGCGGCAACTTTTCAGGATGAAAAAAT
>DAOQAF010000195.1:0-2580 GCA_035353775.1 Bacteroidales bacterium
GAAAATGAACATGGGCATCACTAATAAAAATTGTTATTTGTCTGCAGTTCCCGAATCCAAAGGTTTTTAACATACTGCTGTTATCAAAACAAACAACTTTATTACCCCCATGTATTAAATTAATAATATTTTTGTAAAAAGACAGATAGAATAAAAAGCCCGTTGTGATGAGATTTTTCAGAGTTTCCATTTTTATTGTTTCCCTGCTGGTAGCAGAAATTGCCTGTGGCGGCACCTTTATTGACATACACATTTTTACCGGATATCGAATAAATACCTTCAATTTTACACCATTGTCGGGTAAGTATTCGGTGTTTGATGCGGATAAAAAAATTTGTGATATTCTGCGAAATCAAACCATTACCTTTAAAGTTGCCAGCGATTCCATTTTGGTTTATAATGCCAATGTAAAAACCGGCAGTTTTACTTCTCTGAATATCAGTGGTAGCGGGCTGCTTAACAATTTTAAAATAAAACCTGGCAATTACAATGTCAAGGAACGCAATTACGACGATAATCTTCAGATTTCGGTTGAGGATGGCTATTTTGTGATCATCAACCAGGTGGAGCTTGAGAATTATGTGGCTGGTGTCGTGCAGTCCGAGGGCGGTGGCAGCGTAAAGGATAATGATTTTTATTTGGTGCAGGCTATTACCTGTCGTACTTATGCTCTTAACAATATTAAAAAGCATGCCAGAGAAGGATTCAACCTTTGCGACAGCGTTCATTGTCAGCTATACCTTGGCCGCTGTAAAACAAACGAGATACTTGCCGCCACCTTTAAAACTGCCGGAGATGTAATTGTTGACAAAGATAATAAGATGATATCGGCTGCTTTTCATGCCAATTCGGGAGGTCAGACGGTTAATTCCGAAGATATCTGGAAAATACCCACTTCATACCTGAAATCCGTGTCGGATACTTTTTCTCTCCATATGATGGGCGCTGCCTGGGAGGAAAAAATCCTACAGACCAACTGGCTCGACTATTTGTCCACCCGCTTCAATTATCCGGTTGACGATCCTGCTAAAAAAAATTATGCGCTGAATTTCAAACAGGATAAACGCATGGTTTACTTTAGCGACAGTATACCCCTGTCGGTCATAAGGTACGATCTTGGCTTGAAGTCTACCTGGTTTTCGATATCCCCTTCAGGATCCAATGTTCTCATTAAGGGGAAGGGGTATGGCCATGGTGTTGGACTCAGCCAGCAGGGCGCTATCCGAATGGCTCAATTAGGTTACAACTACCTTGATATCATCAAGTTTTATTATAAAGATGTGGAGGTAGTCAATTATGACGAATTGAATATTAAGTAATCCATGTTTTGGAACAAATACCCGATTGCCAGGATACTCATACCTTTTTTGTCCGGAATAGCTATCGCCCTTTGCCTTGAGCTGAGTTGTCCTGTCCCTATTCTGGCGTTTGTGGTTCTTACAGGCTCGATTTCTGTTGTGGTAATTGTTTTTCAGAAAAAGCTGAGTTACCGCATGCGATGGCTTACCGGAATAATGTTTACATTGTTTTTTTTTCTGGCGGGTTATCAGTTGACGGTTATCAAAAGTATACAGAACAACCTAACTCATTACAGCCGGTACATAGCTGAAGAAAATTATGTGCTTGCCCAATTGTGCGAACCGGTTCAGGTAAGAGAAAAAGTATGTAAGTGCATTGTGGAAATAAAGGAAGTGCGGGATAGTGCACGCTTCTATCGTTCCAGTGGCAAAGTTGTTATTTATTTGGAAAAGGATTCCTTGTCCGCCAAACTGAAGTATGGCGATGAGATTTTTTTTATGAGTCATTTTACCGAAGTTCCGCCGCCCATGAATCCCGGTGAATATAACTATAAGGGGTACCTGAAATACCGTTTGGTGGATTACAGTGCCTATGTAAAGAAAGACCGGTGGAAAATGATTGCCGAGGGTAAGGGAAATATCATCAGCGGCTTTGCATACAACCTCCGCGAAAAACTTCTTCAGATCCTGAAGAATAACGGTCTGCAGGGTAACGAATTTGCAGTAATTTCGGCTTTGCTGGTAGGATATACTGATAATCTCGACCCCGATCTGATACGCGATTATCAGGGTACGGGGGCAATCCATATTCTTAGTGTTTCAGGCCTTCATGTGGGGATTATTTTTATTGTGCTGAATTTTTTATTGCAGTTTTTTGATAGAACAAAATATGGGCGCCTGCCCAAGGCAATATTGCTGCTGGTTTTTATCTGGTTCTATGCCGTGCTTACCGGTATGTCGCCGTCGGTCATGCGTGCCACCGCCATGTTTAGTTTCGTGATAATGGGTAAAGCCCTGCGCCAGCCTCCGGCAATATACAACACCATGGCGGCCTCGGCCTTGGTATTGTTGATGTTCGACCCCTATATGATTGCGGCCGTGGGCTTTCAGTTATCTTACCTGGCGGTATTGGGCATTGTGGCTTTATATCCGGCTATCAGCAAAGTATGGACACCGAAATACTGGCTGTCGCGGCAGATATGGTCGTTGGTGGCCGTTTCGCTGGCCGCACAACTGGTTACGTTTCCTTTGTGCCTGCTGTATTTTCATCAGTTTCCAAATT
>DAOQAF010000196.1:0-2552 GCA_035353775.1 Bacteroidales bacterium
GTTGTTTGATGAAGTAAAGATACTACCGTTTTATAGGTCAGTGTTAGTACTATTTTACCCATTATTGGTACTATTTTAGCATAAATTCGTGTTATTATTGATATTTATCAAGCTTTACTCTGACGCCAACAGCCTCGCAGATGGCTAAAAAGTTTTCTAATGACGGAAGATATTTTCCGTTGAATATACGCCATACGTTATTGGCGATTAATCCGGTTCGCCTGGCGATTTCATAATTAGAAATACCCCTTTCTCTCGCTGTTTCCTTTAAGAATTCGACGTATTGTTTGCCGGATTCGCGTGTCATCTTGTTTGCCATTTATGTTTAATTTTTTAAGAAATACATATTGATCAATTTGCCTTGTGTCGTATATCCATCTTTCATTTTTTGACACCAGTTCCCGCAATTATCAAGGCTTTCAGGTTATTACGTATAGCCATTCGTTATGCCTCATGCTAAAATAGCTCCGTGCATGATGACAAAATATAGTTTATTAGATTCTGCTCCCCATTCAGGTTTTCCAGTTCTTATTCTTATTCCTTTATGTTCAATTTTCAATATTCTTTCTTTATCATTATTTGACGGATACCCTAATGTCATCACATTTATATCAAACTTTTTAGGAGTAAAATGGTCAGGAATATCAAGCAATGATGGATATTTTTCAATCGCTGCTTTACCTCCTTTTATAAGTTCATTTTTCGCCTCTGTTAAATCTGTTATACAATTAGTTAATCGTCTTATCCAATACTCGTTTATCTCTCTGTAATCTTCTGTTTTTATGCCAGCTCTTGTCATTTCAAACCATTTAGTTTTAAGCGAAAGACGCAAGCACGAAGGCATAACAGCACCTAAAAAACAGGCTGGGTTAGTGGTTTCGTTGATAGTGTTTTCTGTACTCATAATTTTGTTCTCGTATTTAAGTTTGTGGGCAAAATTCCGCCCGATTTTTTAGCTGCAACTCGTTATGCAGCTACCTTTTTGCCCGATTCTCGCGTGATGTTGTTTGCCATTATTAATATTTATTTTCGTACGCAGAAACGATCTTTGAATAAGCGTGTCTTTTTGCCTCTTGATGCAATTCTTTGTTACTGTCGTCGTCTAACCAATCAAAACACTCAGAATCGTTTGTGTGTGCTGTTATGTGCTTGCCTCTGTAATTTGCAGATATAACATATTGACCATAACCGCTACCTCTTCTGATTTCCAAATTTACTTTTCTAAAAGTTGCCATTTTTGCGAAGTTTTTAAGGGTGAGTATTGTTTGTTTGATGAAGTAAAGATAGTATCTTTTGTGATATTTGCGGTAGTAAAATCAGGAAATAATCAAAAATATTTAGTATTGATTATTAGATAGTTACAAAATATTAGTGGTAATATTTGGAAATGGCGGTAAATCAGCCTGAAAAAACCGTCGTGTTTTGGCGAAATTGGCGAAATGTTTAACTGCATAAAAAAGCCTGCCACTTGCTCAAGGTGACAGGCTCAACCAACTAACCACTAACCAACCTACTCACGCCTAAATCGTAACTTCCAAAGTAGCCCTATTTCATATTGCTTTCTAAATGGTTCGTACTTTATCAAATATTGGCGTTCTCGCTTATCCTGGAACGCCACAACGCCGGATAACATAATTCCGGTATCTTCCATTGATATACCTGGAACGATGCCTACAAACGCTTTAAATCGCTTTTTATCCTGTACGGTGGTGGTATGCTCAATAATTGTTTCTTTTTGATAAATATTACCCCTAAGCTCCGCCCGTTGCAAACAGTTTCGATATACGTCAGCAAGCAATGATAGTGTAGCTGTTGAATCATTCCGCAGCGGGATGTCATACTTACGAACTTTGAAGTAATCCTTAACCGTTTCCGTTGAATCAATGTACACGGGGTAAGGAAAGGAATCGTACTGTGTGACTGGGATAGGTTTGTAAATAACCTTTGTCAGCGTAATGGTGTCTATCCGGTAATGGGTAACGGTCACCGTGTCCAGTGATGGACAGTCAGGGCATTCCTTTTGGCATTGCCGTTGAACGATCACGATCAGCAGGAGCAGAATGTTCAGAATTAATGAAGGTGTGAGTAAAGATTTCATATTCTGAAGTATTTAGTTTTCCCATTCACTTTTTCAGCCTTCAAAACTTGTTTTCTATTATTCGTTGGCCGGTACGAAACATGAACCCAGTCGGGCTCAAAGTCCGTTCCGTGTTCCCAAATCAACTGATCGAATATACCACGCTGCCGGATCAGGTTGAAAATTTCCAGATTTGTGAAACCTTCAGTATGTTCCATGTCAATTGCTTGCCCCAGAACGTGCTGACTGCTGGCACTTCCGCCTATTGCCCTATTCAAAGCCCACGACCTGAAAAACGATGTTATCTTGATAGGCTTATCAATGTAGCTTCTGACTGGCTCAAAGACAGTCTGAGCGACTAACTGCATACTTTTGATCTCTGCATTTCCTGGAATATTAGGTATTCCAAGTTTCTCAGCCGTCTTAGAATAAGTAGCCTCTCGATAGGTGATATGTTTGGAAATATCCTGCATCA
>DAOQAF010000197.1:0-2498 GCA_035353775.1 Bacteroidales bacterium
TACACTGGTTCCTGAGCATATGGATGAGCCCGGGTTGGCAGCAATGCCTACGCTGACCGGTGATAGCGCCGTCACGCTCATGGTAACGGAATTTGATGTGGCCGGCGAGCCCGAAACACAGCTCAGATTGGAGGTCATCGTGCAGGTAATAATATCCCCATCAGCAAGTGATGCCGATGCATAGGTCGAATTGGTGGCGCCTGAAATGCTTGTTCCTCCTTTCTTCCATTGATAGGTGGGTGATGTTCCCCCATTGGTGGGTGTAGCCGTAAAGCTTACACTGGTTCCTGAGCATATGGATGAGCCCGGGTTGGCAGCAATGCTTACGCTGGCCGGTGATAGCGCCGTCACGCTCATGGTAACGGAATTTGATGTGGCCGGCGAACCCGAAACACAGCTCAGATTGGAGGTCATGTTGCAGGTAATAATATCCCCATTAGAAAGTGATGCCGATGTATAGGTCGAATTGGTGGCGCCTGAAATGCTTGTTCCTCCTTTCTTCCATTGATAGGTGGGTGATGTTCCCCCATTGGTGGGTGTAGCCGTAAAGCTTACACTGGTTCCTGAGCATATGGATGAGCCCGGGTTGGCAGCAATGCTTACGCTGGCAGCAGCTGTGGCTGAATTCACGACAACTTTTACAGAAGCTGTTCCTGTGCAACCTCCGCTTGAAACGGCGACGGTATAGGTATAGGTACCGGCTGCCGCCGGAGTAACCGTTGGGTTTTGAATGCCGGATGTAAATCCTGAAGGAGCAGATGTCCATGAATAAGTGTACGAGGGGCTGGTTTGCATAGGCGCCGATGCAGCAGAAGTCAATGACACTGTACTACCAGCACAAACAGTTGTTGGCAATGCCGTGGCGGTGACAAAAGGTCCCAAAACCTCGCATTTTTTTAGCCTGTCAGACTGAACGGTGCCTACTGTTACATTCTGAAACGTAGTTCCGGAGCCGTTACATTCATAAAACCGTGTATTTGGATTGGTCACCAAAATATTTCCGTTTTCCAGGGCACTGCAACCGCCCATACTTCCCGCCGAAAAAGAGGGTGTCGTTGGGGTTACGCAAGTTGTAGGGCCAATAACCTGCCCAACAGTGTATGTATAATTATATCCGTTGTATGGAGGCAGATGCAATACACATGCTTTTCCACTGCTGCATCCTCCGTTATGGAAAAAACTGATATAATTCGGATAATCGGCATTGTTTGAAGGTACCCAGCGGGCATCATGGACGACATTCAACGTTATCCCATTACCGTTTGATGTACAGTTATAGTTTTGAGGCTTGCCCCAGCGATACAGAAAGTCGCCGCCTTTACCTGCATTTCCCCCTGAGCTGGTTGCTGCCTCGGCGGTCGTTGTGCTGTGGTCTATCACAAATATCTCATCCTGATTATGGGAACTGAATACAATCTGGTCAAGCGTAGGGTTATAATCTACCCCGTTCGGATGAAAACCATCGGTAGTCAGATTGCAGTTAACATTCCATCGCTGAGGACAATTAGCGACATTGGAGTAGTAATCAGGATATGAAGAATTATAACTTTGGCATAAATGATTGAAGAGTTTCCATTCCCATACCACCGTTCCGCTTGTTGTTCCTGTTGGTTTAATTTCCCGGATAATATCAAAATAATAAGTACCGCTGGTGACATTGCCACCCACAGCCTGAACCTGTGCAGCGGTTTTTGTTTCACGAACCAGTACCAGGACATTGCCGTTCGGCATAGGGCAAATATCGTGATGCATATTTGAGGCGGTGTATGTCCAAACGCAGGTTGCTGCGGTCGTGCTGGAGCATGCCCACTTTTTCACAGAGGCATATCCTCCGGTACCTGATCCCATTCCATAACCCTGATAAATGGTATCTTTCAGAAAATGTGCCGTGTAGGGTGTTTGGCCAATATTCCACCGGGCATAATAATTTGACGTGCTACTAGAAGAAGTATCCAATAAATATGCATAACTGCTTCCGGTGCAAAATGTATACATTTCCTGCTGCTGGGCATTTACCTTTGCAGTCATCAAAAGTACTACACATACAATAACATGGATAACGTGTTTCATGGTTTTAATTTATTGGTTAACAAATTTATGTGGTTTTTTTAATATAATAACTTATATAGGCATAAAATCTACGTTTTGTCAAAATAAACCGACAAAACAACATTGTTTATCTGCATTATCTGTTTTTTGCAACAGGGGGAAGATTATTTTGATTTGGCAGCCATAAAAAAGTCCATCTTATACCAAAGTGAATTTGTAGATAGTCCATGGTTGCTGAGCTTGCCGAAGCAAAGACGTACTACAAATTCTTACTTTGGTTATGCCGATAGAAAAATAAATAGTACAAACAATTGAAATGAAGTTTGGACTATATTATTTTTCAAATCTATATAACTCGCTTTTAAAATACATGTAATCAAACATTTAATAATACTTTTTTGAATTAGGCGCTTAGATAATAACAGAAAAATTAGTAATATTGTGGAAAG
>DAOQAF010000198.1:0-2470 GCA_035353775.1 Bacteroidales bacterium
ACCAACGCCATCAGCGACATCTATGCCATGGGGGCAACCCCTTTGTTCGCGCTGAATGTAGTGGCTTTCCCCACCAAATCGCTGTCGCAGGAAATACTTGAACAGATATTGAAAGGCGCCTCCGACAAGGCCGCCGAAGCGGGAATATCCATCGTTGGCGGGCACAGCATCGACGACAACGAACCCAAATTCGGGCTTACCGTGACCGGAATTGTGCATCCTGACAAGATACTTGCCAACAACCATGCGCTTCCCGGCGATGTGCTCATTCTTACCAAACCGCTGGGAACCGGCATATTGTCAACCGCGCTGCGGAAAGGTTTCGCCGGTGACAATGACCTTGCCGAAGCCGTTAAATGGATGAAAACCCTTAACCGTGCAGCGGCAGAAACTGCCCGCGGTTTCGAAATACATGCGTGTACCGATGTGACAGGTTTCGGACTGATGGGGCATTTGTCGGAGATAACACGAGGCAGCGGGGTGGAAGCTGAAATTAGTTTTTCAAAGGTTCCCTTTATGCCCAATGTGCGGAAGTACGCCGAAATGGAGGCCATTCCCGGAGGTACGAAGGGTAACTATGATCATTATTCAGCTTTTGTCGGTTGGGACGAAAGACTCAGCCAGGTCGAAAGATATATGATCTGTGATGCGCAAACATCAGGAGGACTACTGTTTTCGGTGCATCAAGATGTCGCCGTGAATTTGCTGCAACAGTTGCATCAGAATGGCTGTCCGGCCGCCTGTGTAATCGGGAAGATTCATCGTAAAGGGGAAGGTGTTATCATGGTTTCGAAATGAACTGCTGTTTAGTATTTAGTAGCATCCTTCCCAAATAGGATTAATTTCAGTAGTCCTTTTCCTTTTCGTATATAATCATGTGCACTGCTATGTTAAAGTAATTTACTGCTTTTTCAACAAGACCCGATTCAACCGGATTGTTATGAATATAAATCATCTTTTGCCGGTAAATTTTATTGAAAATGACTCTTTAACAGAGATTTAAAATTTAACAATATTAATGGATAATACTATTTTATTTCAGTAACTTAAATAGGGAATGGAAATGTGAACCGATAAAAATAGGCTGTCTCAAAAGAATAAATTTCTATCAACTCCTCTGTGTGCCCACATTGTGAAATCTTTGTTTAACAATATTTTAAGGATTACACAGTGTATAGCTGAGAAAATGAAAGAGATCAGCAGAGACTTCTGAGACAACCTCCTTGTTGATAATGATGATTAATTACTGCATCATGCTTAAAATCTCTGTTCTGGTTTTCCCGGAATAATCATCAAGATCTGAAAGTATCTCATCTAAAATATCAATATAATCTTGATCCGTTGAGAGTTCTTTGTAATCCTCAATCAAACTCTCAAGTTTACTTTTTAATGTACTATCAATTACAATTTGATTTGTAGGAGCATTTGGATCCATCATGATTTCCATTACATTATTGAATAATGCCAATGTTCTTGCAGTTTTTAATGCCAAGGGTAGTGATATCTCTCCAGTGATGTAAGAACCAATGGTGTAATAATAATCAATATATTTTTGACCTTTTTCTGAATTTATTAAAAAATCATCACGGAAATCATAATCAAGTTGGGTGTCAAATGCAATATTAATCGAATCGGTTGACATTCCGCCCCCTGTTTCGATTGCATTCTGGGATTCCTCTTTTGGACAATACCTTGGGAAACAAGTCCATAAAGGATTTTCAGGGTCATCACTACCTGGAAAACATGCATTATCTGGTTGAAAAAGACATGGTAGGCTGCAATCATCTTCATCCGGTGGTTCTGCTTCCTTTAAAAAAGAGCGTAGTGTCTTACTAACTTGAGTTTTGATAAGATAATCGTCTCTTTTATTCTTAAGGATGATTTTTGGTTTATCTTTATTAAATATTAGCAAGATCGACTTATTATCAGTTTTCAGCGGGAAGATTTCTTTTTTTAAAATATCTCCGAGCATATTAGTAACAATTGTTCTTACCTGCATATCATAAGCCTTGTTTTCAACTAACTGACCTAAATTGTTCTTTTGAAAAAGTTTATGCCTAATAATTCCATCTGAATAACTGTACAAACTATAACCAAATATTACACTTTGATCAACAAGACCATCATCAAGATATTTATCGCAATATAAAACAATGGCATAGGGCGCTAAATTCTGATTAATGAGAGAATTAACATTTGATTTTAATTCTTCGAACAGTATTTTATCAAGTGATGCATCGGCAAATTGGTAATTAACCTTCATTTCATTCGCTTTATTGTACAGCGCCATTTTTGTACCAATCTTAGAAGATGAAATATCAATGCTGATTGGTGTATCTCTTTCTCCTTTCACTTGACACCCTGTTAATGGCTCTCTTGTGCAATGAACTAGAAGTACTAAAAGCACTACTAATCCTATCAAAATGGGTATTGAATAATATTTTCTTTTCATGACTTTGGAATTTATAAT
>DAOQAF010000199.1:0-2418 GCA_035353775.1 Bacteroidales bacterium
ATGATGAAAGCCCACTAAATTGTGGGCTTTCGGTTTTTCTTTGTGGTCCCACCTGGACTTGAACCAGGGACCACCTGATTATGAGTCAGGTGCTCTAACCAACTGAGCTATAGGACCTATTGCAAAAAGAGCAACATTCTTGGTTTTGTGGCTGCAAAATTACATCTTTGCAGTTAATTATCCAAAAAAAAATTAATGTCTGATAAAATTATTAAAAACATCATTTTCGATTTCGGAGGCGTCATTATAAACATCGACTACTGGAGAAGCATTAACGCCTTTATTGATATGGGCTACGACAATTTCGACAAGATATATTCCCAGGCAAGCCAGGCTGAAATATTTGACAAAATTGATAAGGGAACTATCAGTGCCGATGAATTCAGAAGTGAACTGATGAAATTTTTTCCTCCGGATACTACCACCAAAATGATTGATGACGCTTGGAACGCTATTTTGTTAGGAATACCCGAACACAGGGTACGTATGCTGGAAAAGGTCCGGAAAAACTACCGTATCATACTGATGAGCAATACGAACATCCTTCATTATGAACAATATATCAAAGAACTGAAAGAAAAATTCGGATATTCCGATCTTTCCGGTTTGTTTGAAAAAGTCTATTTGTCTTTTGAGCTGGGAATGCGTAAGCCGGACAAGAAATTTTTCAATCTGATTTTAGAAGAAAATCATCTTAAACCCGAAGAAACACTTTTTATTGACGACTCGGAACAAAACCTGCCCCCGGCACAAAGCCTGAACCTTCAGACTATCTTTTTAAACAGCGGTATGGACGTAACCGACCTTTTCGAAAACGAGCTGCTGAAAAGCAGTTTGCTCCGCTTGCACAAATAAAATTGGTCAAAATAAGCCACTACAGAGATGCATATCTGCCTGAGGACGGAAAAAAAATGGAACTCAAAACATCAGTCTATCTGTAATGTTCCGCGATTTCTTCCAATACCGATAAGGTTTCTTCAAGAGTATTGGTGCTTACAAGCTTCGTACGAAACTGTTTAAAATTTTCCAATGCTCTGAAAATGGAACTGTAATGTTTCCGCATTTCCAATATGGCTGTCCGTTCACCTTTATTATTTACAGAACTTAATAAATGCCCGGTAACCATTTCGATCCTTTCGCTGATCAATGGTGGGGTTGGCGTCTTGCCATACTTCAGGTACTCTTTGATATCTTTGAATATCCAGGGATTTCCGATGGCTGCCCTGCCGATCATGACACCGTTCACCCCATAACGGTTTTTCATCTCCTGCGCAAACTGCGGCGAATCCACATCGCCATTGCCTATAACGGGAATTGTTATCCGTGGATTATTTTTTACTTCCCCGATCATTGTCCAGTCGGCTTTGCCCTTGTACATCTGCGATTTTGTCCTTCCGTGGATGGTAAGAGCGCTGACCCCCGCATCCTGAAGTTGTTCGGCCACATCCATGATGACAATGTTCTTTTCATCCCAGCCCAGGCGGGTTTTTACAAATACAGGTTTCCGGGTATTTTTTATTACTTCGGAAGTTATGGCGATCATTTTCGGAATGTCTTTTAATAATGCAGCACCCCCGCCCTTTTCAACAATTTTTCTGACAGGGCATCCAAAATTAAGGTCTATGAAATCAGGATCTGCTTCCTCGGCAATACGGGCTGCCGCGACTAAAGAATCCGCATTATTGCCAAACAACTGAATTCCTATCGGTCGCTCGTTTTCACCGAATTTTAGTTTTTTTTGGCTTTTTTCAGCATTGCGAAGCAGCCCGTCGGCAGCAACAAATTCCGTAAAAACCAGGTCAGCGCCATAGGATTTGCAGATCTTCCGGAACGAAGTATCTGTAACATCTTCCATGGGTGCAAGCGCAAGTATGAATTCCGAAAAAAGATTTTTTATTAAATCGTTCAAAATAAATTTTTTCTATATTTTTGTAAAGATTACACCGAACAAAAGTATCTAATTTGACGTATTAAAGCAACCATTTATTATTTTTGATTGTCTAAATCAATGTTCCTGAAAAATCCAAATTAAGAAATTAAAAAATTAAATAATGAAAAAAATATTTGTTTTCTTTATCAGTATTCTTAGTGTTATCGCTTTCTCTGTAGCGCCTGTCCGCACAGCCCATGCGCAATTGACGGTCACTCAGGGTGCTGCTCTTAGCATGACCCCGGTGCAATTAGTTCAGCAGATATTGGTAGGTACCGGAATCACCGTCAGCAATGCAACGCTCAACGGTTCTGCGGCAACCATCACGGCAAATTATGTAGGTTCATTTACTACAGCAGGCACAGCCACCACCCAACTTGGGTTTACCGGAGGTATCATACTTGCATCCGGAAATGCAACAAACGCTATAGGCCCTAAGCCGGACAAGCCGGAACCAAAAAGGAAAAGTTTGTAACTTTACTTCATGG
>DAOQAF010000200.1:0-2336 GCA_035353775.1 Bacteroidales bacterium
TTATGCTGTTGGCTTGGCCTGCTTGCCAGGGATGTTCCTTGTTGTTAAGCAGGGGGTCACGTTCAGGAGTTTGGTCGTAGATGATGTTGATAAAAATATTCAACATTCGCATTTGAATAGCAGGAGGGATATCGATTCCGTTTTTGCTGGAATACATTGTTTGTGACATTGCGATAGATGAAAACAATAAGAAAAACAGTATAATCAGATGATTTTTCAATTGCAAATATTTTAAATATTCTTCTTAATTAAAAAGTTTAAGGCAACATTAAAAATTCATTTCGGGGTACCATTGTCTGTTCCAAATGTACAACAATTTTATCAATAAGTTATGTTCTGGGGTAAAAGCAAATCTTGTGTTAACCGCACTTAATTTTTTTTAGTTAGTTCTTAAGTGTGCTATTTGTTTTCTGCCAACATTATGATGTCACTGATGCTTGTACTTAACCTCCTGATGGTTTATTTTGAATTATTTGATTTTTTGTTCATTAGTGACGATTTTTGTAATGCCTGTGTCTGAAATTATGTAATCCGGCAGGTCGCCAAAATCGAGTATGGCAATCCTATGGCCCTTATTTTTTAGTAAGGATATTTGGTCTTTATCTGGTATGTAAGAATAGGCAGTGAAATCCGTATAAAACAAATAGCCGGCATGGCCATACCCCTGGTAGCTTGTATTGAAAACAACATAGTTAGGCTTTGTTAACGTATTCCTGACTTGCTCAATAATATTTTTTTCAATGGTCTTATATTTGAATAGCCAGTTTTCGTCGTATTTTCCATACGTATGGTTATGGTAAACTCCATTAAGATCCAGAAAAGAATATGAAATGAAAATTAAAACACAGGTGCTGATGATAAATTGCAATATTTTTTGTTTCAGAAAGCGGAAAATAAATCCAAGTACCTTGTCAATAAATGCAGCAACAGATAAGAAAGATACAGGCATCGCGATAGCAGTATATGAAATCATTTTTGTTTGAGCGATGGAGAAAACTAAATAAGTGATCAGTACAATACCCATGATGGCAACCTTAAAATCTTTTGATTTAATCTTAATGATATAGACAATCAACGATAATAAAATGAAGTAGGGGATTAATACCGCAGAACCATAAAGGATGGACATATTCTCAATATGAAACCAGAAGTTGCCGCAATGTTCCTCAATACAGTGAGTCAGGTGTTTTGAATTCATCAGGAACTCAAATTTTGCTTCGGCTGGAAATGCAAAAAGAATGTAGAGTTGCCAGGGCAAAAGAACTATTAACGCTGCGGCAAAACTTAACAGCCAATCGAGGTAACTTCTGATTTTTATTCTTTTTTCATTATTGATAAGGATAGTAATGCCCCATATAGCGAAAACCAATAGGCCTGTTGTCCATTTGACAAGGAATGCACAACCAGCGAATACCCCGATTAGTAAAAGCCATTTTCTGTTTCCCGAATTCCAATATTCAAACCATGCCCAGAGGCTCGCCATAAAATAAAAAAGAAAAGCCACATCGTTATGGTCTGAAGCATAAATCCCGGAAACCATTTCTAACGGATAGTGGGCTACCGCGAAAAGCAATGCACCATAGAATCCCACCTTTTCGTTTACCGTGATTTTTCCGATGCGGTAAATAAAAACGCAGAGCACGGCATGTTGCAGGATACTTGGTAACCGGAGGCCAAAAATATTAACCCCAAAAACAGCCATAGTAGCGGCCATTTGCCATAGGAATAATGGCTGCTTATGAAGCCAGATATGGTTTGAAGTCCAATCTTTATAGTCGTAACCAAGCACGGGATTACTGTAGAACATTGGTTTAAACGGATGGTGCATCATGTTTTTTGCTACTACAGCGTGAAATTGTTCGTCCCATGTGGAGAGGTAATTATTTATCAGTGCAACAAAACAACCGAAAAGAAAGGTTCCGGCCATTAATAATAATAAGGCTGCTTTCCTTTTTTTGAAGTGGAATACAATCACAGATGTAATGAGCAAAAGGGAACCACAAATTAGCAATGTCAGGTCTTGGTTGGTAAAGTATGGGTACATAGTTAGTCTTACTTATTAATAAGTCCTACAGCAAGCCTTGGTTTTATTGTCGCGCCATGCATGGGCAGTGCGTACCATCTCAATGCTCTGTAAATATGTCAAAAATACAAATTTTATTTAGGATCTAAATAAAATACACATTTTTCCAGTAAGTATCTGCATTTTTGTGGTACTTACATCACCGTCACCTTGTCAATAAATACCTCACCCGTCACATGGTCCGTAACCTTTATAAGATACAATCCTGCTTTCAGAAAATCGCGTTCCACTTTTTGAACGTTTTTCTGCATCA
>DAOQAF010000201.1:0-2201 GCA_035353775.1 Bacteroidales bacterium
GCAACACTGTCGTTGGGCATACCAATCTGTTCCAGCACCTTATCAAAAGGCGCCCTTGTATCAAGCTTTCCGGCTATGAACAGCACGGGGTAAGCGGCGTTTTTCAGGACATGTGTCCGGTCGGGACGTTCCGCCATACCTGAGTTGGCAGCTATGACAGCCTCCACGCTCATGTTTTTCGATGCTTCTACCAGGGCATTAATTTCCTTTACATATTTCATCTCATTATCGGGAGCAAACAGCGATGGTATAAACCCGCTTAAAAAATTATAATGATTTTTTTTGATCAGGTTGTTCGTCCTCATGCGGTTTTTCAGTATTTCGGGGCTGTCGCTGTATGCATGGGAATGAAACAAGCCGAGGCCTTTCAACATGGCAGGATTTGCTTCAGCAAAAGCAAGGGCAACATATCCTCCCATGGAATGCCCGATAATAGCGCATTGTCTGACCCCGAGAGTTGCGATCACCGTTTTTACAATATCTGCCATAATCTCCATGGTATGTACCTGCGACACGCATTCGCTGAGCCCATGGCCCGGCAAGTCGACAGTGATCACACAATAGGAGGCCGACAGCCGTTCCGAAAAATCATTCCAGATATTCAGTGATTCGCTGAATCCATGCAAAAGCACTACAGCATCGCCGGAGCCCTGACTTTTGTAATGAATTTTATAATTTTTGTAATAACAGAAATCTTCCATACGGAATTTTTTTATGGTAAAGTTAAAATAATTCACAGGATTAATTGAAAAGATAATGATATTTTTGCACAAACAAGCTCAGCTATGTTCAAAAAGAAGCAATATGCAGCTTCGGGATCCTTATCAAAACTCGCTTTGCGGAAATTATCGAAAGACCGCATAGCGTTGGTATCTGTCGTGTTTATTGTATTGCTGGCTATTATTTCCATCCTTGGTTATCTGATCACTCCCGACCCTACGCCATTTGCTAACCAGCAGTTTCTGGAACTTACCACAAAAAAGCCCGGTTTTAAAGTGCAGATGCTCAGTGTTTGTAAAAATGAACCAGAAGAAAAAACCGGATTTTTTAAAAAAATGCTGTTCGGCGAAAAGAGCAATTACCAATACATACCTATTGAAAAATACTATTTTCAGGACGATAAGATTTTCGTCGAAGAATACACCGGCATGACCCCTAATGACGGAGAAATAAAATCGTTCAGTTTTGCGGATGTGGTGTACGCCTTGTCTCCCGGTTCGCAGAACATCATAAGTTCCGGAAATTCCATCATTTTTACTGATGTCTATGGCAAGACCATCACTGAAGACCAGGCAACGATAAAACAAAAAATTATTAATGACCATATCCTCACAAAAAAGTTTTTATTGGGCACCGATCGTTTTGGCCGCGATGTGCTCAGCCAGGTGATGATCGGCACCCGCGTGAGTTTGTCGGTGGGTTTTATTTCGGTTTTTATTTCGCTGCTTATCGGGATCTTTCTTGGGGCACTGGCGGGATATTTTAAAGGCTGGGTAGATAATCTTATTATGTGGTTTATTAATGTGGTATGGTCTATCCCGACCTTACTGCTTGTCATCGCGATCACCTTCGTACTTGGAAAAGGTTTCTGGCAGGTATTTATTGCCGTTGGCCTTACCATGTGGGTGGAAGTGGCCCGTGTAGTCCGTGGACAATTTCTCAGCATACGCGAAAAAGAATTTGTGGAAGCAGGAGTCGCTTTGGGATTCACCAATTCCCGCATCATATTCCGTCATATTTTACCCAATGTCCTGGCTCCGGTCATCGTCATTTCGGCTGCAAACTTTGCTTCGGCCATACTTATCGAAGCAGGCCTTAGTTTTCTGGGTATCGGAGTTCAGCCGCCCATGCCCTCGTGGGGAACGATGATCAAGGAACACTACGGGTATATCATCCTCGACTCAGCATACCTTGCCATCGTTCCGGGCATCGCCATCATGCTTACTGTTCTCTCCTTCATGCTAACAGGCAACGGATTAAGGGATGCCATGGACGTAAAGATTGTAAATAAATAAAATGGAAAATGGTAATTTCTTTTTTTTGAGGCGCTATGAGAAAAAATGTTTGCTCTGAAAAGAGAAGAACAGCGCTTTCTTGAAAACAAGACTAAGAAATAAAAGGTAAATAAGGGCAGCCTGCCTTGACGGCATGGAAGGCGCACTGAAATATTTGTAAGTAGTGATGCCCAATGAAAAGTAATA
>DAOQAF010000202.1:0-2190 GCA_035353775.1 Bacteroidales bacterium
TTTTACTGTCCCGTTTTCCGGAATGCTATATGTCAAAGTAGCATCATCGCTGAATGGGTTGGGATAGCCTGCAAATTCAAATCCGGCTTCCATATCATTACCCTGGACAAAGATCTTTGGCATAGTCAGGTAGGCATCTTCATTTATTTGGCCATATTGATTTGCTATCAAACCTGTACCGTTCAGGTTAAAATCAAGCTCTCCGCGATCCGGATCATTGAGCGAAATAAAGCCCAACCTGACCAGTTCATCATTAGCAGCAATATCGAAGAAATCTGTTGTGGCATATACCACTCTGATTATTCCCTGGTCATCTGTCACCAGCAAGTCATTATTTGCAGCAATGATCTCTTCCAATGTAGGATTTATCTTTATTGCGCCACCGTTTTTGCCTGTATTGGACATGGATGCACTTACGAGTTTGTATTTATCACTGGGATAACTCAACTCCAGACCCACCGCGGCAAGTTCGTTCATTTTTGTGCTTATGCTTAACGGAACTTCAAAATATTCAGGATCGGTCATTATGATGGTTTCATCTGAACGCGTGATGATATTTTCATCCTGTAATACGGGTAATACTTTTGCCGTAGGCCAGTTTGTTAATGAATCTTTGTATCTGGTGCTGGAAGCATCATAATCGCCGTAGGCCACTGTTTCCAGAATGACATTTAAGTCAGCACCGGCCACAGTAGCAGAAGTACTAAGGGCTAACCAGTTTCCTTTCGGGTAGTTCCTGGCGGGAGTATAGGGTAAACCAATTTTTGCACTGATTCTCGCGATGTCAACAGTATTAATCGTAGCATTATTATCTACGTTTGCCGCTTTCTTATGTTTAGAAGTAAAACTTCTGGATGGATCGGTCAATGTATCGTGACCTATAAGATATTTCAGTAAAGCTAAGTCAACAGCATTCACCGAATTAACGTATTGCATGGTGTCATAAGGGATATGGTCGTAAGTTAGTATGTAGTTTCCATCCGGGATATTGGCAAATTGAAAATACCCTAAAGCATCACTCATAGTGGTTGACATTACCGTTCCTCCACTAGTCTTCAGAATCACTTCAACATGGTCGATATCGTAAATAACAGCATTGTATGACGGCATATTTGGTGCCGGGTTCCCTGCAGTAGCCTTTTTGAGATATTTTGTTTTACCTGCAATGGTATGCCCTAATCCTCCAAAAACAACCGTAACGGTATCGGTACGAACACAACCATTATTATTGACGGTTATTGTGTAGGTGGTAGTAGCTGCCGGTGATGCCAATGGCTGCGCAATCGTCGGATCGCTTAACCCTGCGGCAGGTGACCAGGTGATGGTTCCCGGGCCGTTGGTAGCATCGCCGATCTGAACAGGCGTGCCGGAATAGGTTACCGTTGGGCCCGCTTCTGTTATAGGTATCGGGCTGACGACCATGGTGATCGTGTCAGATAAGACCACATTGTTTATTACACAGTTTTGGTTAGAAGTCATTTGACAATAAATGGTGTTCCCGGAATTTAGAGAAATGTTAGAATAGGTACTACTGCTGGTTCCGACAGGATTACCGTTCAAATACCACTGATAGGCAGGCGCTGGGCCCCCATTAACCGGTGTTGCCGTAAAATTGACCAGCGTATGGGAACAGGCGGGATTATCAAAGGCCTGTATGCTGACACTGGCAGTTAAACTTTGGTTCACTGTCAGGGTAGCAGGGTTCGATATTGAAGATAAACCGCCGTTATTTCTCACTATACAACGGTACTGGTATCCATTAATTGATAAGGGGACATTTGTTATAGACAGCGTATTCGTTGTTTCGCCTGAATAGGGTGCACCTGATACATCGGCCCAGGAGCCACCGCTGTATACCTGCCACTGATAAGTTATTATTCCCATTCCGGTTGCTGTTATGCTGAAAGACGCATTTGTTCCTTCACAAACAGTGTCGCTGACAGGCTGATTTACGATCAATGGAGGGGTTAATGATATTACGGTAAAATGGCTGTTAGCAACAGAAAAATCTGTTACTCCAAGGGATTTGTAATACCAGTCGGTGATAGGGGCATTGGTGGTCGCACCGGGACTGCCAGCCAATGGAGCCCATGTGCTGCTGATATTTTGCCATATAAGCGCTGCGGGGCCTACAAAAGAGCCTCCCTGGTCGGGTGTATTCCAGCCCAGGTTTAATTCAGCAGTAGTCCC
>DAOQAF010000203.1:0-2040 GCA_035353775.1 Bacteroidales bacterium
ATCTTTTGTTATTAACATCAAACAATGATTTTATCCGTATCATCTTTTTAAGGTCTTCAATATTTTCAGTAGTCTTTGCAATAATGCTCATTGTTGACCCCGGCAGCATGTCGAAAAAATTATCGGAAAGCTGAATATCCCTACTGTCGCAGTTTTCAAAACTTATAAATACATTTTTCGCTAATTGTTTTGTACTAAGTTTTATCTCATATCCTCCGGTTTGGCTTTTTATCTCATAACTGATCTTTGGATCTTCAAGGGCAAGGTCTTTCGGCTTTTTGAAATACAGAAAATTTTGCGAAACGATTTTATCATCAACAAGCACTTTTGCAGAAAGCACCATAGATTTGTTCTGCGTCGCATCAGCAAGGATAAGCCGTTTATCGATTTTCTCAACGACCTTGTTCATTCCTGGTTTTATGTTTACAAACCTCTTTTCTTCCCAGCGAATCTTTCCTTTAAAATCCATGATCTTTAATTCAAGTTGCGACGGCACAAAGTCTGTTTTGTCGGATATTATCCTGACGTCGATATTTTTTTCATTGTCGGTAAGCGTAACGAGAATATCGTTGTACGCTTTTTTTACAAAAAACTGCAAAGCCTTTTTATTGTGGTAATAATCCAAACCCGACCATGACACCACCGGCCAGCAGTCGTTGAACTGCCAGTACAACGAGCCCATACAGCGCGGCTTCGCATTACGGTGAGCCTCAATCGCGGTTTTAATTCCGTATGCCTGCAACAACTGGCTTACATAAATATAATCGTCCATGTTAGCGGGAACCTTGTATTCGCGCTGCATATACGTTTTTATAGTCTCATATCCTGTCGGGTGTTTCTGATGACATTTCATCGTTTCCGAACCCAGTGTCCAATCATCCTGTTTTGAAATTTTCTGAAAGGTGCTTTTTTCCGGAAAACCCTGAAATCCATACTCGCTGGCAAAACGCCCGACTTTTTTAGTATAATTTTCAAAAGGCTCCATCCCCCACCATACACCCCAGTAGTGAGAATCGCCGTCGCTAAGGCTCTGATCCCTGCCCCACCCGTATTTCGGCGACGATGGCCAGTAAAACCGCCCCGAATCAGCCACGTTGATAATCTCCGGTATAACTTTTCTGAATAATTTCTGATAATTATTCCAAATCTCTGAACTATCTCCAACACTGTATTTGTATTGTTTTTGCCAGCCCCAGTTATTCCAACCTTCCTCTATTTCGTTGTTTCCGCACCATATAGCGAGACAGGGATGATTCCGCAAACGGACAACGTTCTGCTGCACTTCTGTTTTTACATTTTCCACAAAAGCGCTGTCTCCCGGATACATAGCACAGGCAAACATCAGGTCCTGCCATACAAGAATTCCGTTCTCATCGCACAGATCATAAAAAAGTTCGTTTTCATAAATGCCTCCGCCCCATACGCGCAGCATGTTAAAATTGGATTCTTTCGCTTGCAGGACCACCTCTTTATAATCATCCGCTTTTACACGTGGAATAAAATTATCCTGAGGAATATAATTGGCACCCTTAATAAATACAGGTACTCCGTTAAGTTTAAAATAAAATGACTCGCCGATATCGTCTTTTTTATTCACTACCTCAATCGTCCGAAGCCCCGTACGGACAAGCGATTCATCGAGAACTTTCCTTTCGTTATAAAGCTTTACGGCAAAATGATATAAATAAGCCTTGCCCAAACCGTTGGTCCACCACAACTCGGGATTGCTTATTGTAAAACTCAATGGAAATGTATTATTTCCTTTTTTTAGATTTATTTTTTTGGAAGCATAGACCAACCCTGTGTTTTCATCTTCAATTTTTATTTCCGATCCACCTTCTTTATCAGAAAAAATAGTTGTCACGAAGGTAAGCTTTGCCAGTTCTTTGCTTACGGAATTCTGGACAACCTTCACATCAACAATCTTTGCATCACTCCATGATTCAATATATACAGGCCTCCAAACACCGCAGGTCACAAGACGCGGCCCCCAGTCCCAGCCAAACTGGTATTGTGCCTTGCGTACAAAAACTTTTTCTT
>DAOQAF010000204.1:0-2017 GCA_035353775.1 Bacteroidales bacterium
TGGAAGTCAATATGAAAAATACCGAAAAAAAGTACCGGTGTTTTTTCCCAGGTTTCCCCGAAAGAAATGAACTGCCATTACTAAAGAGATATTTATATAAGGTGTGAATAATTTAATGTATTTTTTCGTATGTTTGCATAGTAAACCTGTAAATAACATCAGTTCACACATTACTTATTGTTGTTTCCCGTCAGTTCGGGATTTCCGTTGTCACATAACTTAGGCGGGCAGAAGCAACTTTCAAAGAATAACAACCTGTGAATTATAACATCGGATGCACGAAATGTTCATGATAGATAAAAGTCGGTTTTGATCGTAAAAACAGAGTCAGAATAGTTTGTGTATCCAAAAATCATTTATCCAACTTATGAGTAAATTTATTCAATCAGCTATTGTTTGCGTTTTTGCATTCTTTAGCCTCAATCTCTCCGGACAAACAAAGCCTTTTCCTCAGAATGTTACTTATCCGTATGGCTACAAACCGGCAACCATCAGCTCCAGTCATGCCCAAAATGAGTACACGAAGTTAAAAACTTCCTATTTGGTAACATGTGGCAACAATGTCAGACCAGTAGCAGATGTGAAAGATAATACCAATAGCGAGTCCATGGGGTCTGTCATGCTTGTTGCCGCTTATCAGGGAGACAAGGCGATTTATGATAAGTTGTTGAATTTTTATAAATCAAAACGTAGTTCTTCGGCAAATAATATGATGGCCTGGAAGGTAAATTGTGGAGGAATACTTGATGCAGGAAGTATTACTGATGCGGATATCGATGTTGCTTTCTCGCTTATCATAGCACACATTCAATGGAGGGAAAATTACCTGGACGATGCTAAGACAATAATCGGAATACTTAAAAACAGTGTAATTACAGACTGTTCAGGGATTAAGGCGCTAAAAGCCGGTTATGGATATGGAGGATGCAATGAAACCAATATATCGTATTATACACCTGCATTCTTTCGGGTATTTGCGCAAGTGACCAATGATAATACCTGGACAGCTCTTGCAGATGACACATACACTCTATTAAGCAGGGCTGCTAACGCGACAACGGGCTTAGTACCCGACTGGCAAAGTGTTGCAGGCGGGGCCGCAACGGGAGGTCGGAGCTTAAATTACCAGTACGACGCCTGTCGTGTGCCGTGGCGAATAGCGCTCGATTACCTGTGGAACGGAAACACGAAAGCTCAGCAATGGTGTACCAAAATCACAAACTGGGCGAATGGTAAAGGCGCTTCGAATATCAAAGATGGCTATGCACTCAACGGAAATCCTTTGGGGCAATATAATACGAGTGCATTTGTCGGTGCCTTCGCTGTCGGTGCCATGTGCAACAGCAAACCGATTACAGATTCATTCAGTACCAGATTAGGTGAACTTAATGAAAGCTATTTCTTCCATCATTATTTACGTTTGATATATTTTCATGTCCTGACCGGCAATTTTTGGGCGCCAAATCTGACTACCGATGTCCCATCTGTCAAAAATCCCGTGATGAAGATTTATTCAAATCAGGCATTGAATCAGATTACCGTTGAAGGAGTTAAACGTTTTGAAAAAATCGAAATTTTAGGAATTAATGGTAACATACTTCATTCCGAACTAATTAATGCTTCAGATCAGGTAGTTTTGAATGTTCGGTCACTCGAAAAAGGCGCCTACCTGCTGAGAGCAACGGATAAAGCAGGTGCTTTTGAATGTCTTAAATTTTTAAGGTAAATTTCATAGTCGAATTGAACACTGGCAGCTTTTCAATAGCAGGTTTTCAACCACAAACAGGTATCGCATATTTCTGCAACGTGATAATGCTGTGTTTAAGCAATCGAATCTTAAAAGATAATGGCTGCATGGACTGAGATTATAAATAATGTTTATTTTATCAATCCGTAGAACTAACAAATCGATGTTATTTGTTCCTTATTATTATGAAATCAAATACAACTGCTGATAAAGAAGTTAATAAAACCATCCTGCTGGCAGCAACGATGGCCACTCATTTCTTCAATCCGT
>DAOQAF010000205.1:0-1987 GCA_035353775.1 Bacteroidales bacterium
GTTTTTTTAGAAAAACTCACACCCATATCGTATTTTGCCAGCAGATAGGCAATGGTATATTCCCATGCACATGTTTCTCCTAATTTAGCAAAATTCTTCTGTGCGTTATCCCAGTTATCATAAAATTCTGTTTTTTTTGTAAAACTATTTGTAGCAGGATCAATGGTCATAGAACTGCCGTATGTATTCCAGAAGGTTGTAAGTTTGACTCTGTCTGTTACTTCAAGTGCATAAACTGTGCCATTGCTTGTAAGTGTGTAAAGCGTGCGGTAATTATAGTAATCAAAAGCTGTACCCAGTAAAGTATGTAAATCTTTAGGAGAAGGAGGATATGGACCAGGATGGTTATGAAGATTTGCAATGGTTATTATACCTACAGCTATTTTTACATCTTTTTCGTTACCTGTTAGGATGCGTGTTGTATAATTTAAGCCATTGTTGTAATTCCAATCAATCGAATACTCATTATTGGGGTCGTTTCTTATTTTATTTAAGTAATCTTGAAATGATGGCTGTGTAAGGTCTCCTTCTAACATACCATTATAATTTGAAAAATTTTGGTAATTTGAAGCAAACGCATTTTTAATTAATGTCAAGGCATCATTACAATTTGTTTTAACATCTTCACTCTTAGGTTTCTTTTCGGGTAAATCTCCTTTTCTTGAAGTTGTAGTTACTGTTCCTGTACTTCCGGCATGATCGGTGTCGCCAGTATCGGCTCCGGTGTCGTAATATCCACCGGCATCTGAGCTACCTCCAGTCGTGTCCCCATCTGAATATACATATATTGTATTACAATCTTCATGGTAACTCACCAATCCCCCACACTCCACCTTGTAGAAATAACAAACCTCTATCACTTCAACGGGGACTGCTGCACTTTTTTTCATTGTAGTGTGATAAGAACTGTTTTGGCATTGTAACTTCAGTTTTCCTGTTACTTTTCCATTTGAGTAACGCCATCCATTAACAAAACTATTATCAGAAAGAGAGTAAAACAATACTAACCCTTCCAGTTTACTGTCACGATGAAGGTAAGTGTTAGTTCCAAAATCCTTTTTGAATTTCAATAAATAGTCTAAAGAAGGAATTATCGCCATCTTAAATCCATACGTCTTTCCAGTTTTCAGATTTTGCATAATTACCAATTTAAGTATTTGCTTAGTTAATGTATCATTTGTCTCAACAGGTCGTTTTCCATCTGATTTTGCGATAATAACACTTCCGTTTGAATACTCCAAGGGCAATTCTACTACTGTACAAAGCGTATCACAGCTAAGTTCAGCTTTTCCCCAATTAAAATATGGTTGGATTTGATTATCAATTCCCTCTCCTTTTATTTTTTTCAATGATTTGATACCTGTAGAAATTTGTGTTTCATACCATAGTTTTGCATCCTGTATAGAGAATTGATATGATTTATTTACCTCGTCAAGATATTTTTCTTGCGTGCACGACCAAAATGAGAATGGTAAAATGAATAAAATAAACTTTAGATAATTTTTCATACAGATTATAATTAAGTTTTACTTAAACGCTATTAATTATACAAATATTTTTTTAAGTTCATAATTGTTTTTTTTGATTGGGGGCTTAATAGCGAAATATTCGATAAGTTTTTCCAGCATAACTATGCAGTAGCGCTGCATTCGTACGAATACTTTCATGCTGCAAAACAAGATTTTTTCATATCATCTTTCACACGCGATTATTGCGCGGGAACGATGGATTTTATTCGCCGTTTTCGTACATCTAAGTTATTAAAAAGAAGTTAATTTCCAAATTTTCCTAAAAATTATTTGTAGAGCTGAAAGAAAATGCCGAATAAAAGATAGTTGAACGGAACCTATTGCTATAATATATCAACCATTAGTTTCCTTGTGTAACTTTACTCCTCCTAACCGGCATTTTACCGGACAGAATATCCGTAAATGTTACGACGAATGTCGGGGTGATAGTTTTTTTGCCAGGTATTCATTAAAAAGAA
>DAOQAF010000206.1:0-1975 GCA_035353775.1 Bacteroidales bacterium
TTATATTTGGAGTTATAAATAACAGTTATATAATAATTTTAGCATATGAGAAATTATAAATACTTTATAGCATTTTTTCTTCTGATATTTTATTTTAACAAACCTGCAAAGGCTCAGATAGATACCATTATCGCATCACCGGATACAATTTGTGTGGGGATGTCTTCAACAATTAACATAGTGGCAGGCGTGTCCGTCATCTGGAGCCCGATAACAGGATTAGACACCACAGGAGGAAACCCCGTGATTGCGACTCCATCAGTCACAACAACTTATACGGCTACATACATGGCTCTTGACAGTAATTTAATCATAAATGGAGATTTTAGTCACGACACTACTGGATTTACGTCCGGCTATAACTATGCTACCATTAATTATAACGCAGGTGAATACTACGTTACCGATAATCCGCATACATGGAATATTGGAATGGCAAACTGTAATGACCATACGCCTGACAACAACGACGACTCGCTGATGTCTGTGAATGGTTCTGCTATTGCAAACTCTTTGGTTTATTGCCAGACAGTTAATGTTAATCCTAATACAGATTATGCTTTTTCTACCTGGCTGGCGACCATTAGCACTGGAAATCCGGCTCAACTTCAGTTTTCAATTAACGGCCTTACTATTGGAAGTATTTTTAATGCAAATATCAATCCTTGTGTTTGGGAAGAGTTTCATGTGGTATGGAATTCCGGTGCAAATACCACGGCCACAATTTGTATTTTAAACCAAAATACTGGGGCCTCCGGAAATGATTTCGCCCTTGATGATATTTCATTCTCAGAGATCGTTGCCCGTATGGATTCCATTACCATCCACGTAATTCCCAACAATACCATCACCCTGACCTCTGCCGTGGGCACCGATGCACAGACAGTATGCGTCAACACGGCGCTCACGAATATCACCTATGCCACTACAAATGCAACCGGGGCGACATTCAGCGGTTTGCCGGCTGGTGTAACCGGCTCATGGGCAGCCAATGTAGTGACCATAACCGGAACGCCATCCGTCACAGGTAACTTTACGTACACCATTGCCTTAACAGGCGGTTGCGGTGTTGTTTCTGCAACCGGCACGATTACGGTGAACCGGCTTCCCGCAGTTAACAATGCGACAGCCAGCACATGCAGCGGAGTGGCCTTTTCCGTTACTCCGACAGGGAGCTTCGTTCCGGCAGGAACAACCTATAGCTGGTCGGCACCTGTTGTGGCAGGAATTACAGGCACTGCGGCAGGAACTAATGCTGCAAATATCAGCGGGACATTGACAAATACCACCAATGCCGCGATAATTGTGGTTTATACAGTTACTCCCACAGCAAATACGTGTGTGGGTGCAACATTTACAGTTACTGTCACTGTAAATCCTACCCCCGCTGTTTCAAATATGACAGCTACTATATGCAGCGGCGGATCTTTCACCGTAATTCCGCTTGATGGGCCTAATGGCATTGTCCCGCCCTCAACACAATATTCATGGCCGGCTCCGGATGTGGCAGGAATCAACGGCGAAGCATCAGGGACCAACGCAGGCAATATCAGCGGAGCATTGACAAATACTACCAATGCCCCGATAAATGTGGTCTATACCGTAACCCCTAAAAAGGGATCATGCACAGGCGCAACTTTTACCGTCACGATTACCGTAAATCCCAAGCCTGCTGTTTCAAATGTGGCAATCACTATCTGCAGCGGCGCTACCTTTACCTATGCCCCGATCAACGGAACAAACGGCATCGTTCCTTCCGGAACGACCTATAGCTGGCCGGCTCCGGTGGTGGCAGGTGTTTCTGGAACCCTTACAGGATCCGCGGCAGGAGACGTCAGCGGGACATTAACCAACACAACAAATACAGCAAAAATTGTAGTTTATACTGTAACGCCAGCAACAGTCTCCTGCACGGGAGCTACCTTCACCGTCACCGTTACTGTAAGCCCAATGCCGATAGTGCCTGCACAGACAG
>DAOQAF010000207.1:0-1890 GCA_035353775.1 Bacteroidales bacterium
TCCCAAGTATTGAAGAACTTGAAGCCAAAATTGACAGGGAATACCAAGGGCTAAAAAAAACTGCCCGAAAACCAATAAGTGCAACAAGCAATAAAACAGCGCTGCCTTCGGGAACCTCAGGCAGCGAGAAAAAAACCAACACTATAAAAAAACCGGTGGCTTCGGGAACCTCAGCCACCGTTAAAGAAAAATCCCAGTCGCTGCCTGAGGTTCTCGAAGGCAGCGGGAAAAAGGCTCCCGAAGGCAGCGGAAAAAGAAAAAATTTTTGGTTGAAAAACAAACTGCTATATTAAACCGGATTCAATGAAAGGATACATGTACATATTGCAGTGTGCCGATGGTAGCTATTATACAGGCAGTACAAATGACCTTGAATTGCGTCTGACACAACATCAGACAGGCGAAGGCGCCAATCAAACAAAAAAAAGATTGCCGGTAAAGCTGGTGTATTACGAAGAATATCAACGTATAGATGACGCATTTTATAGGGAAAAACAAGTGCAGGGGTGGCGCAGAGAAAAGAAAGAAGCATTGATTACAGGGGAATATCAGCTGTTGCCTGAGTTGGCTATTGCTTATAGGGATTTGAATACGGTGGCTTCGAGTACCTCAGCCACCGTGGGTGCCTCAGCCACCGAGGAAAACAAAACCCAACCGCTGCCTGAGGTTCTCGAAGACAGCGTGAAAGAGGTTTCTTCGAGAGCCTCAGAAACCACAAAAACTAAAACAATAAAAAAATGAGCGAGTGGAATGAATATAAACTTGGGGAACTTGCAGAAATAACATCAGCAAAGAGAATTTTTTATTCAGAATATGTTCCACAGGGGGTCCCGTTTTATCGGTCAAAGGAAGTAATTGATAAGTTCAACAAAAGAGATGTTCAGACAGAATTATTTATTACTGAAGAGAAGTTCGACGCAATCAGAACGAAATTCGGTGTTCCAGAAAAAGATGATGTTTTGTTAACTTCTGTCGGTACACTCGGTATACCTTATTTAGTAGGTGAAAAAGACAGGTTCTACTTTAAGGATGGAAATTTAACATGGTTCAGAAATATTAACAAAAACAAAATTGATGTTCAATATTTGTTTATTTGGTTACAATCAATAATTGGTAAACAAAAACTTGATGAAATTACTATTGGCTCAACCCAGTCAGCATTGACAATACAAGGCCTTAAAAGTGTCAGTATTCTTCTTCCCGAATTGAAAAAACAAACCGCCATCGCTTCCATCCTGTCCTCGCTTGATGATAAAATTGATTTACTCCACCGCCAGAATAAAACCCTGGAGCAAATGGCGGAAACGCTGTTCAGGCAGTGGTTCCTGCCTGCGTCCGCAGGACAGGCAGGTGTGGAAGAGGCGGATGAGAGTTGGGAAGAAAAAGGATTAGATGAGATTGCGGAATTTCTAAATGGCTTAGCATGCCAAAATTTTCCTGTAAAACCAAATGAAGTTGGGTTGCCTGTAATAAAAATAAAAGAAATGAGGACTGGGATTACAGAAACATCTGATATTGCCACACATGAAATACCGGAAAAATATATTGTTGAAGATGGCGATATGCTTTTTTCATGGTCTGGTAGCTTAGATGTGATTTTGTGGTCAGGAGGGAAAGGTGTTTTAAATCAACATTTATTTAAAGTTACTTCAACTGAATTTCCGCAATGGTTTTATTATTTCTGGGTAAAACACCACATATTAGAATTTCAGGGAATAGCCGCTGATAAAGCAACGACAATGGGGCATATACAACGCCATCATTTGTCAAATGCAATGGTAATAGTTCCGCCCAAAAACAAACTAATAGAAATGGATGAGACGGTTAATCCTGTTTTTCAAAAAATAAAATCAAACACAAAACAAATCCGCACCCTCACGCAACTTCGGG
>DAOQAF010000208.1:0-1855 GCA_035353775.1 Bacteroidales bacterium
AGATCACTTCTTCATCTGAAACGGCGGTCAGTGCTTTCGGGTCCCAGTTAACCATACGCACACCACGGTAAATAAGTCCTTTGTTGTAAAGATCAATGAAAACGTCGATTACCGATTCGTACATGTGGGGGTCCATGGTAAAGCTGGTGCGGTCCCAGTCGCAGGAAGCGCCGAGTTTTTTCAACTGTTCAAGGATGATGCCGCCGTGTTCTTCCTTCCATTCCCAGGCATGATCCATAAATGTATCGCGGGAAATATCTTTTTTTGTGATGCCGCTTTCGCGCAGTCTGTTTACCACTTTGGCTTCTGTTGCAATAGAAGCATGATCAGTGCCGGGAACCCAGCATGCATTAAACCCTGTCATGCGTGCCCTGCGGATGATAATGTCCTGTATCGTGTTGTTCAGGATGTGCCCCATGTGTAAAACACCTGTTACATTTGGCGGAGGAATTACAATAGTGTAAGCGGGACGTTCATCGGGTTCGGAATGAAAAAACTTATGTTGAAGCCAGTAAGCATACCATTGGTCTTCGGTTTGCGAGGGGTCGTATTTGGTTGGGAGTTCCATAAATTATAATAAATAAGCTGCAAAAGTACAATTTTGATTTCAGAAGTAGGAAGATGTAAGATAGATTTTTTGTGGAGGAAGACGGAAGTGGGAAGTCAGAATTTAGAAGGTTACCAAATCCGCAATTTTGCTGACATTAATGTCCATCATGCAACGGAAATGTTTTTTCGGGCATTGTTTGTAGCCGAGTTTGCTGCAAGGGCGGCACTTAAGGTCTTTTACTTCGATCACATGAAAATTCTCTTTGCCTTTTGGGTAGTAGGGGAACATACCAAAATCCGGAACGGTATTACCCCATACTGAAATCACTTTTTTGCGGAGGGCGGCGGCAATATGCATTAATCCTGTATCGGTGGTAATAACAGCAAGCGCCTGTGCTGCCAACGATGCAGACTGGTTGATATTGAATTTTCCGCAAGCATTGAAAACGTGGGTTCCTAATAGTTCACTAACTTGTTTTGCTTTGTCAACATCCTCTTTTCCTCCTAGTAACAACACTGGTTTTTCAATTGTTTTGCACAGTTCAAGTATTTTTTCTGCTGGTATCTGCTTGGTATTTTGCTTGCTTCCTGTAACCAGGGCAATGTAGCCGTTTTGAAAAGTTTCGGGCAGCATTTTAGCAATATCAACCTTGTCGTTTTCGGGGATGAAAAAATCCAGCCCTTGCAGGTCGTTGGTTACTTTGAGTTTTTTTACAGCCTCAAAATACCGGTCAACAATGTGAATTTTTGGCAGGAGGTTTATTTTGAAATTCGTGAGCAGCCATTTTTTCTTGTTCAGCTTGTTGAAAGTCCCGTAGGGTAACCCAAGGCAAGTCCTGACATATAGGGAACGCCGGTTTTTTTGAAGGTCAACGACAAAATCGAAATTTTCTTTTTTTAATTCGGTAATGACTTCCCTGGCTTTCTTTTCAAACGAGTGGATTTTATCAACGTAAGGATTGCTTGCCAGTAAAGGAACGTATTGTTTTTTCACCAAAAAATGCAGTTCCGCATCCGGCAGCTGCTTCTTGATGCAGCGCACCAAAGGCGTGGTAAGTACAATATCGCCAATGGAACTGAAGCGGATGATGAGGATTTTTTTAGGAGGATGCATTTAATAAAATGATCTTGACTTTTCAAAAGTACAAAACAATTCAGAATTATGAATTCAGATTTCAGAATATCTGGAAAAGGTAAATAAATGTCGCCTATGAAGTTGAAAAGGATTATTCGTATTTTCTTTTCTGAGGATTTTGCCTGTTATCGAAAATTCTTAATAATTCCACAGAACCTTTGTGTACTCTGT
>DAOQAF010000209.1:0-1848 GCA_035353775.1 Bacteroidales bacterium
ATCACGCTGCTGTTCACTGTATCTATTATGCGTTGACCCAGTGTGTCGAGCGATTCGATGCTTATTCTACTTGTTTTTGATAAATAATTTGTCATATTTAATAGATTTTAATAATTTATATTTTTATTGTTTTCCGCATTTATATCCTCTGCGACAAAGGTTTAACCTAAAGGTAAGTACATCCACGATGGAGTATTTATCCTTTCGGTGTATTACAAATATGTAATAGCAGAATAGATATTATACAGATAAGATACGGTTGGAGGAGTTGCCAAATATGGCGGAATAAATATAGCTTACACTACAGCTGCACATACCAAAAAGCAAAGTAAGGGCAGCAGTCAGTGAATGTTTTAATCTTTTGATGGAGATAACAGGAGTAGCGAGCAGAAGATCAAGTTTCTTCAATTTGGATTTGTATAACTCGCTGATTATAAAATCAAATAACCAGTTGTATGGGATTTTCTTTTCTGATTTGACCTGATCTGTACACAATACATCAAAATCGATCAAATCATTCCAATTATTATCGATTATTACATCATCCCAGTTGATACCATCCGGTAAAAATTCAAATTGGCTGTTGGTATCTAAAAGTTCGGGACTTTTAGATACATCATCCGGGTCAATATGTGGAGTTTTGTTGTCCATTGAAATTTTGAATAATCAACTGAGTTATATTTTTTTTATAATATATTAGATTTAACAAATGCTGTGCCAAAGTTAAATAAAATAAAAAAACAATAAAAAGATTGCCAAAATGGCAGAAAAATCAGGACGAAGCCGGGTTGACAGAGAAAACCTGACATTAACCTTACATAAACCTGACAAAGTTGACAGATATTACCGAAACCTGCGATTGCAATTGTAATGATAGACACGGTAATAATCTTATCACGGATGTGAATGTTTAAGTATTATCAACATCGGATAATCATCGTAACCTGTCTGCTGTTTTACAACTTTTCTGATACACAAATTGTTATACAAAAGATTTTTCATTATTTTTTATTGACTGAACCAGAACCTGAATGTTTTTTATATATTGAGTTTCTAAACCTTCTAATAAAATTAATCTATGAAGACAACTTTTTTCTTTGCGTTCTTTATTGTAGCGGTTTTTACTGCCTGTACTCCGGTTAACACAACCAAGCCCATTGATGAGAATGCTGCCAAAGCAGAAATTCAGAAAACCCTGGATAGCATCATGATAATGATGGAAAATAAGAATATCGATGCTTTCCTGACGTATTTCGACGATAAATGTATCTTCTACGGCACCGACCCTTCAGAAAAATGGGATAAAAAGGCTTTTCAGGAAGGAATGCAGCAAATGATGGCGGATACCCTCAGTTCTCAGAAACCCGCGAACAAAATCACGGAAATTTTTATTCTGGACAACGGAGCTGCAATGGCAGTGGAACAGTTTAATCCATTTTGGAGTAAAAAGGTTCTGATCAGAAATACTTCACATTTTACGCGTAAGGGAAACCGATGGGTTTGTGACTTTGCATCTTATGGGTTAATTCCCCTGAACAAGGACCTCGAAAAAATAAATCAACTTGTAAAATAAAGGCAATCAGGATGATACAACTCTTTCTCTCCCTCCTCCGGAGGGAGCTGGAGGGAGGTCTGACTTCCGAAGCAAGCGGAAACCTCAAATTGTCAGGTAATCCTGAATTGTGTTTACTTTTTGTAAACCTATTTCAGAACAAGACAGTTTACATTAAAATCACTACAGGTTCATTCCACTCAAAACCTGTAACTTATTCCCACCGATAATTTAACCAGGGGAATGAGTAACATGGATTCGGAGTTCACACTGAAATAGTTGTCGGAATGTATGGT
>DAOQAF010000210.1:0-1805 GCA_035353775.1 Bacteroidales bacterium
ACATAATCGTCAATTCCGTCAAAAGAAAGCGCATTGTTCTGTGCATGTACGATGAGAGATGTAAACAACGTAAACAAAAGGAGCAGCAAATTCTTTTTCATGTTTAATGGTATTAAATGTTAGTTTTAAAAAACGGGGAATAGTTTTTGAATATTTCAGAGTAATCATTCCAGCAGTAAGGGACAATTTAAAAACTCAAACAAAGCTCGTTTTCAACTAAAAAAAAGAAAATGTTTATGGTATTATTTTGAAAAAACAGACTTAATTCAGACTTACAGCATCATTATATGCAGCCAATACAGCATTGTAGAATTACATTTAAGGAAAGAGAATGTAAAAAAATTCAGCTTCAGAAAAAAAAAGAATTTCGGGATATCCCGGCTCGGGTCTGGTTGATGATGAGATAGTTCTGTTTTTTCGACGCCAAATATACAACAATAATATTCACATTTAATCAAACAAGTATATAATATTTAAATTATTTTGATTAAAAAAACGAGAATACCCGCTACAGATAGTTGTATTTAATTGGGTCTGCTGACAAATTCCAAAGCATATCTCTTTAAAATAACTTATAGAACCATAATGTCGCCTCTAAGAAGCTTTATTTTGTAAAACCTACTTTATACTACCATAATACCGCCTCTACGAGGCTTTATATTAAGCACCAGAGTTGTGAAATATGGTTTTATAATAAGTCAGGACAAACTCATACAAATAGTTTCAATAAGAAAAACTATAGCACTTCAAATGAAACAATCATAAAAAAACGACCTCACAGCCTACAGCCGTAAAGTCGTTTCCTGAAAAATGTGTATTTAAAAGGGATTTAACTTCTTATTTACCGATGTTCAAATCTTAAAAATCAAATTTACCCGGTTATTCCTGGTCTTCTTTCGCCCTGAAAGATTCCCATACAAAGTAGGTCAGCAAGCCAATGAATGCAATAATGGCAGTTATCTGAGCGCCATTTCCGGAAGGGTCTTTCCACACATTCAGGTTCAACGCCTCACCGTCGCCGGTAAAGAAGATGACAAAGGCACCAATCACTCCAAACAGCGCCGCTCCGGCAATAAAGCCCGAAGAAATCAAAATACCGCGTTGCAGACGTGCTTCGTTAAGTTTTTTGTTTTTGGTACTTTTGGAGAACCAGTGATTTAATAATCCACCTACTACCAGCGGCGTATTTAACGGCAGCGGAATAAACATCCCGAGAGCAAAAGCAAGCGGAGAAATGCCTAACCAGTTGATAAGAACCGAGATTACAGCACCAACGCTGAGCAATATCCAGCTTATACCCGAACCCGACATAAGCGGTTCAATAATAGCAGCCATTGCGTTGGCCTGAGGAGCTGTCATGGGTTGCGGATGTTCCGGTGTCTGAACAAAACCATAGGCCTGATTGAGAATAAATATAACAATACCCACCGTGGCAGCAGATACGAGTGTTCCGAGAAACTTATAGGATTGTTGTTTTGCCGGTGTTGTACCCAGCCAGTAACCCACTTTGAGGTCGGTAATAAAACCTCCCGCCATGGATAAAGCAGTACAAACAATTCCGCCAATAATCAACGCACTGACCATTCCCTGCCAGCCTTTCAGTCCAACGGCAACCAGCACTACCGATGAAAGGATCAGGGTCATCAGCGTCATTCCCGAAACGGGATTGGAACCCACGATAGCGATGGCATTGGCAGCAACTGTGGTAAACAGAAATGAAATAATAAGAATGGTGACCAATGCCACAACAGCCTGTAACAACGTTATTTTCACCCCAACAAGCAGGAAAATAAATACGGCTACCA
>DAOQAF010000211.1:0-1797 GCA_035353775.1 Bacteroidales bacterium
AGTATTAATTGGTTTTAGAATTTTCCTCTGCGTCTTACTAATTCTTCTCTGATTTCACGCGCTTTTTTCTCGGTAATATCGTAATTCCACATTATTATTATGGCAAATATTCCGGCTAATGAAGGTATAATGATGTCTGCTAAACGAAGATAAGTGATGGTATGCGGATTTTGTACTTCCACATTTTGATTAAATCCAATAGCGCTTAAAATTACTCCGCTTAAAAACAATGCGAGTGAAGTTCCTAATTTTACCATCCACCAATAAACAGCCCCAAACAAAGCCTCTTTACGTGGCATTCCGTTTAATAATTCATCATAATCGCACACATCGGCTGTCATTGACATCATAAGCGTAAACAAACCGCCAATCCCAAAAGACATCAATGGCAAAGGTAAAAACATCATCCACGGCAATCCGGGATGAAATCCCCACCATTTAAGTACATACCCCACGATGGATATCAGTGTTGAAATAATAAAGGCATTCTTTTTTCCGATTTTTGTGGACATATGTGTGATAATTGGAATGACCAAAAATGCTGTCATCATGGCGCTTACGGTGCCAAACCATGCTGGCCACTGACCTGCAGCGGGTTGATTTCCCTTGAATAAATAGAATATCACGATAAAGAATGCAAACTGGGCCACAATCTGGAAACCGTTGAAAACCAGAAATGTAGCTCCACAAAGGCGTAGGAACGGTTTGTTGGTAATTGTATTCTTTATATCCCTAAAGAAGGATTTAATGTTGGCAATTATACCCTTGAATGACAATTGTGTTTGTCCCTGTAAATTGGCCTGATCAATTTCTTTGCAGAAAAGTGCTGGCATTACCCCCATAATCAAACAAAGAATTCCCACCCAAATAGAAAGACTGCGTACTCCATGGGGTGCGCTTGGAAATAATTCGGGGCGAGAAATCAAGAACCAGAACCAGGGTGCAATCATCCACGCAATTTGTCCCATAAACTGAGAGATTGCCATTAATCGTGTTCTTTCATTGTAATCGGGTGTCATTTCATATCCCAACCCGATGAGCGGTGCAGCAAAAACAGTGTATCCTAAATAGAAAATGATGGACATTAACAGGAAGTATAAGAAGTTATACGATTCGTGATTATTGCCTGCTTCAGGAAGTCTTAACTGCCACATCAAAATAAAAGCAATGCCCACTACAATACCGCCTCCAAAAATGTACGGTTTTCTACGACCCCATTTTGAGCGTGTATTATCTGAAATATATCCCATTATTGGGTCAAGTATAGCGTCCATAAAACGAGGAATTGCTGCCAAAATCCCTGCTTTGTACGGGCTCATTCCAAAACCCACTACTAAAAAAAACATAAATACCCCAAGAGCTGCGGGGAGTAATTGATTTGTTAAATTTCCTGCTCCGAAAGCAATCTTTTGTCCTAATGGGACAATGTCTTCAATAGGTGTTTTTTTGTGTTCCATGTTCTTTAAATTTTCGATGTTTTTTATTTGGTTATTTGTTGAAGTTATTTTGCAGGATATATTATTATACTTTGCAATGATTCTCCATTGATATCTATCTTTGTTTCTTTTTTCTTAAGTTTTAGCGTGAAAGTTTTCGGTGACGGCTGCTGATTTAACAGTACCACGACGATGCTGCCATCGGGATTTTGTGCTGCTGTAACCATGAGCTGTTTATCGGTATTCTTAAATCCAATACGTGTTGCTCCGGGTCTGATGAATTTACTGAAATGTGTCATGACATTATATAAAGGTGTGAAATAGACTTCGTCATTCTCAGGATCAACAATTACAGGGGCTA
>DAOQAF010000212.1:0-1797 GCA_035353775.1 Bacteroidales bacterium
CCTTTCCCTAAATGAACTGGATCACCGAAAACTATATTGAGATTATTGCCGCCATCCTTGGCATTGCAGGAGTATATCTGACCACCAAACAGAAAATATGGTGCTGGCCCGTTGGGCTTGCCAATGTCCTGCTGTCGATGTATGTTTTTTTTGTTTCAAAACTTTATGCCGATGTGGTGCTTCAGGTTTTCTACCTTGTGATGACTTTGTATGGCTGGTATTTCTGGGTTTTTGGCGGAGAAAAAAAATACGAACTTCCGGTGCGGAAAATTCGGCCAAAAGAGCTGAGTGTCATGCTTATTCTGGGATTTATCTGTTCCTTTATTGTCGGTTATCTTTTTGCCACCTATACCGATGCATCATTTCCTTACTGGGATTCTTTACTCACGGTATGGGGCATCATTGCCACGTATGCCATGGGTAAAAAAATCATCGATCATTGGCTGATGTGGATTGTAATTGACATCAACTGTACAATATTATATTTCATAAAAGAACTCTATGCTTTTGCGCCTTTGTATTTTATTTTTACCTTGCTGGCCATTTACGGGTATTTTACATGGAAAAAAGGACTATTAAAACAACAAACCACCTGATCAGGGTAGCCATAACCGGCCCTGAATCAACAGGAAAATCAATACTTGCAGAACAATTGGCAAGGTATTACAACACCGTTTTTGTTCCCGAATACGCCCGTACCTATATTGAACGGCTGAACCGTGAATATTCCTTCGAAGACCTTGACATTATTGCAAAAGGCCAGATTGCTGCAGAAAGAGATGCAGAAAAAAAAGCAGATAAAATCATTTTTTGCGACACGGAGCTCACGGTAATAAAAATTTGGGGAGAGCACAAGTATCATAAGTGTCCGGAATGGGTGTCAGCCAACCTGCCAAAATACTCCTACGACCTGTATCTGCTTTGCAACATCGATCTGGATTGGGAATACGACCCGCAGCGCGAACACCCCCACCTTCGCTCCTATTTCTTCGACTGGTACTATGAAGAATTAAAAAAAAGAAAAGTCAATTTTCAAGTAGTGGAAGGAAGAGGGCCTGAAAGACTAAAAAATGCACTGGTATTCACTGAAGAACTCCTTTCTCAATAAACAGGTACCGCAAAAATTGTCTTAAAATATAACCCCAGCAGCCTAATTATTTTTTTGATGCCTTCATGATCATCCAAAATCACAATAATACTTATTACCTTTGAAAAAACCTTTTTTATGAAAATACTCTACTCTGTAATCCTATTGTTTTTTGCAATGAATTTAAAGTCGCAGGTGGTTGTTGACAGCACCGATATGGCTGTGCCTGGCGACATTTTAAAGTTTAGGACGGCAAACAACCTCAGCGGGCTAAATTACCAACAGACTGATACTGCTTTTGTTTGGGATTTTTCATCACTTTCAGCTACATCTGAAACCATCGACACCTTTGTCAACGTCAATTCCACCAATCTTGCCTATCTTGCCGTGTATGCCAATCCTCTCGACCAGACAAACAAAGCCACGGTGGCACAACCAATGAAAATGCAAGCTATTCCAATGATATCTATCACCGAAAGCTTCAATTTCTATAAAAATAATTACTACCGCTTTACCATGCTTGGTATGGGTACAAAAGTCAATAATATCCCTGTACCACTAAAATTCGACCACCCCGATGTGCTGTATCATTTTCCGGTTACTTTTGGAACGCAAGATACATCCGACTCGGAGGTTCATGCGAACATTCCCGGATTAGGCTATTACGGACATACGGTTCACAGAGAAAACCACGTGGACGGATGGGGAAC
>DAOQAF010000213.1:0-1778 GCA_035353775.1 Bacteroidales bacterium
TTACATTATCCAAAAGAGGAAATAATTCCGAAATAATTACGGGTTCGGAGTTTACTCCCGGTATTTATCTCTATACCATCATTGCTGATGGTCAATCAGTAGATGTAAAGAAAATGATCTTAACCGAATAAAATCGCTTTTATATATAACACTGCATAATATTGGAAAAAATGCTAAACAACTAAAAACGATAAAAAGTGAAAAAAATATTTATTTTATCAGCATTATTCTTTACATTTGTTTCATCATACGCTCACGATGGTGAGATACATAAATACATAGTATTTAGAGCATATCAGATGCTCGAAATACGATACATAGAGGCTGGAGGCAATCCTCAGGACTTGCAGGAAATAAGAAGTAAAATAATAAATACAGACGGTACACAGTGTAATCTGGATAATGATAATAATCATCCGATTGTAAAAGGTTCATTTCAGGAAGATAAGACAGATCCTATTTATTTTAAATGGGATGATGCAGCTACATTTACACATTTCTGGAAAGCAGATGATGGAGACTATCAAAAAAACTGGATAGTTTTCCCAAATGCACTTATGAAGACTTATGCATACCTATTCTCAAATGGCGGTATTTATAGATGGACAGTGTTTTTGAAAAACAGAGAAGGAGGTGAAAGCACTTATGAATATCTTCAAAATTCTGATTTAATACAATTTTACTTAACTGGAAGTTGTAAAAGAATTTATTATAATGTAGTTCTTTGGACAAAAATATATCATGGAGATTTCCAAACAGTGGTTTATCCAGAGGCAAAGAGACTTTCTTATGAGATTTTAGGAAGAACAGCACATTTGCTTGCCGATATGAGCATACCTGCACACGTACATATTGATTCGCATCCTGCTGATTTTGGTGATGCTGATGAATACGAATATAATTATATGAGAGATGTAGCCGATTCACTGTTTGCTGATCCAGAAAACTTAGTTAATGACGATGGGTTTATGCCTTATTTGGTTGAACAAAATAACAGAACATTTATTCGTACTTTATTTTACACCATGAACCAAGTTACATCTCATTTTTCTTCAAATGATAAAGATGGAAATAATAATGTGTCAAATGCAACAATGCTGATTGATCAAAAACTTAATGCATGGGGAGCAGCTGAAACAAAACCAACAAAGGATGTTCTAAATACAGCAACTAAAACGTTTAATTTCTGCGTAGGAGCTACCGCAACACTTTTCTACTGGTTTGGCATTAATACAGGTATGCTTAAAACTAAAATTAAAGACCAATATTTTAACACACCCATTCCCAATCCAACACTTTTAATTTATAGTGATAACAGCATAAACCTGCAACCAGGATTTGAGTTTTCTGGAAAGGAAATGCTGCTAATGACAGGTAATGCAACCGGAGGGGGGAGAAGAAATGTACCTCAAGAGATAGATTTACTTCCTGATGCTCCTTTTATGGTAGATTCAATTATGCATAATATACCTTGTGATACAATCTATATAAATTAAATTGAATAATGATTTTAAATCAATTTTTACAACATTACTGAAAAATGTATATTCATGTATTAGGTATTATTATAAAAAAAATATCCAATGAAAAAATCTATAATAGCAGTATTATTAATAGTTCCAATTTTTCTATTATACTCTTGTCGTGGTAAAAATTGTCCTGGTTTTGATACGAAATTTGTAGGATGGGTGCCCTATGATAAAGGAGATGTTTTGACATTTAGAAGTGGAACAGACGAAATAACCTTTGAAATAGATTCTGTATTTATTACTAAACCT
>DAOQAF010000214.1:0-1681 GCA_035353775.1 Bacteroidales bacterium
GTAAAATTGTATTTGCCGATGCTGTTTACCGGACTGAGAATTTTCATTTTGTCAAGGAAGCGCCTTATGGCAGCATTTGCAATATCCTGCGCAGTGAGAAACCAACTATGAAAAACTTTTATTGCGCTTTGGGCGGCATATACCAGCAGGAGAATATTCCTGTTGTCCTAACTGCCTGCGACGAACTGAGATCAGCAGGATATAGAGCCGACGGGAAGGCTATTCGCAAGGGATTGAAAAATGTGGTGAAAAACACCGGTTTACAGGGGCGCTGGCAGGTTCTATCGGAAAAGCCACTCACCATTTGCGATACCGGTCATAACAAAGACGGGCTTACTCAGGTATTTCAGCAAATACAACAGTTGGATTTTGATAAACTTCATGTTGTTTTCGGGATGGTCAGCGATAAAGATATGCCCGGAATTCTTATGCTGTTGCCAAAAAATGCCACCTATTATTTTTGCAAACCCGTTATTCCCCGCGGATTGGATGCTGAAATACTAAAAAAGGAAGCTGATTCCGCAGGCTTAAGCGGTCAGACCTACCCCTCGGTTTTGCAGGCATTACATGCAGCCAGGGAAAATGCCAAATATCAGGATCTCGTTTTTGTTGGCGGGAGCACTTTTGTGGTGGCTGAAGTTTTATAGCGGATTACAAAACGTTTGGGTGATTATTTTTGAAATATTTATGGGAAATAACCATTAACCCAAGAAAAACAATCTAAATAAACAGATTCCCCAATTCACTTTAGTAAAAATCACCTGGATATTTTTTCACTCAGCGAAATAACAGAAGTAATACTTTCGTTATTACAAAGCGGGTTCACAAATATATCCTTTTAATAAATTAATTTTAAACGTATGAAGAAACTATGGTTTGTAGTATTTCTTGTATGCTTTGATATGGCATTATACGCCCAGTGTGCATACACTTTTACCATCAAAAACACCAGAAACCAGCCTCAGACCGGCATAGAGGTAACTGCCAGAAACACTGAAAAAAGTATTACGCTTAAATCTCAGACCAACAGTTCGGGGACAGCCTCTTTTACGCTGACCGAAGGCGGGACGTACATCTTCAGTTACCTGGAAATTAAAGATGCTGCCACCTTGGATCTGCCGGAAGGTTTTAAAGGTAAAGGCGGCAAAACGGTGACCTACGACCCGGAAAAAATATTTGCAGAAAAAACAAAAGCTGACCGTACCGGCATCACATTTACAAGCCGCCAGCCACAACAACTAAAAGGCCAGCCCGATGTGTTAAAATTTATTATAGACCTTCGAAAAAATAATGAAACAGCAGTTCCAAATACACCGGTGGAAATTGTCGACTGCAAAGACAAGGTCAAGTACAAAGGAACAACCGATGCCGGCGGAATTGCCACTTTTTATTTACCGGTAAATAAGGATTTCGAGGTTGATGTGGAAGGGAATCAGGCTGTCCATACATTTACAGTTCCCAATAAGCCGAATGCTGAATTCAAAAATGTTGTGTACTACGAAAGGACCCGTGTAAAAGAAACCTCAAAAGGGGACACGATATTTCAGACAAACATCACCCAGACAAAAGGGACTTCTACCCATATGCTGTTCACGATCAGCCTGGTAGACTTTGATGACCAGCCCCTGCCCAATGAAAAGGTTTATCTGGATGCAGAAAACAGCAAAAAGGTTTTTGCCGG
>DAOQAF010000215.1:0-1661 GCA_035353775.1 Bacteroidales bacterium
TCACAGTTTGGCGATATGCACACAGCCATTACCAAAACATTCAAAAAATATCACCTGTTCGGCTTTACAGGCACGCCAATTTTTGCCGTTAATTCAAGCAGTAACAGCCGTGCCGATTTACGCACTACCGAACAGGCATTCGGTGCAAAATTGCACACCTATACCATTGTCGATGCCATTACCGATAAAAATGTACTTCCGTTCCGTATTGACTATATCAGCACCATGAAGGAACAGGAAAACATACAGGACGAAAAAGTATGGAACATTGACCGTGAACGGGCATTATCAGCACCGGAGCGAATAAGCAATATTGTAAAGTATATCCGTGAACATTTCGACCAGAAAACAAAACGCAATAGCTTCTACCAATTAAAAGACCGCCGATTGGCTGGTTTTAATTCCATTTTTGCCGTTTCGTCTATCGAAGTAGCCAAGAAATATTACACCGAGTTTCAAAAACAAATGATGGGGTTGCCAAGCGACAAACAGTTAAAGGTAGCAACCATTTACAGTTTTGGCGTGAATGAAGACCCCGAAAACGGAATCATTGATGATGAGAACCTTGAAGATACCAGCCTTTTAGACCAAAGCTCACGGGACTTTCTCGAATCGGCAATACAGGACTACAACAAGATATTTAAAATGAACTTTGATACTTCAAGTGAAAAGTTCCAAAGCTATTATAAAGATGTGTCCGAACGAGTGAAAAATCGTGAAATTGACTTGTTGATTGTGGTAAACATGTTCCTTACTGGTTTTGATGCTACTACTTTGAATACCCTTTGGGTAGATAAAAACCTGCGTTTGCATGGGCTTTTACAAGCCTATTCACGCACAAACCGCATTCTGAACACGGTCAAAACCTTTGGAAATATTATTTGTTTCCGCAACCTCGAAAAAGCCACCAACGAGAGCATTGCCCTATTTGGCGACAAAGAAGCCGGAGGAGTGGTTTTACTCAAAACTTACGATGAATATTACAACGGCTACAAAAAAGGAGATAAAGACATTCCCGGTTATGCTGATTTAGTGGATGACTTACAAGAAAAATTCCCTGTTGGTGAACAGATTATCGGAGAACAAAACCAAAAAGAATTTATCAAGCTTTACAGTGCCATTCTGAAAGTGAAAAACATACTTTCCACATTCGATGAATTTTCAGGCAATGAAATACTTTCGGAAAGAGATGTACAGGATTATCACAGCATGTACATTAACCTTTACAACGATTTCAGGGGCAAAAGCAAAGGCGACAACGAAAATGTAAACGATGATATAGTCTTTGAAATGGAGCTGATTAAACAGGTCGAAATCAACATTGATTATATCCTCGCACTCATTAAGAAGTACCACGAAGGTCATTTAAAAGACAAGGAAATTGTTATCAGTATTAGCAAAGCCATTGATTCCAGTGTGGAACTCCGCAATAAAAAAGAGCTTATCGAACAATTTATTGATTCGTTGACCCCTTCAACCAATGTGGATGATGATTGGCATTCGTTTGTTGATGCTAAGAAAGTAGAAGAATTAGACCAAATTATCAACGATGAAAATTTAGATAAAGAAGAAACATACAAGTTTATAACAAATGCTTTTCGTGACGGTTATGTACAATCAACAGGCACAGCATTAAGCAAAGTTCTGCCACCTGTTTCAAG
>DAOQAF010000216.1:0-1645 GCA_035353775.1 Bacteroidales bacterium
GCCGAAATCACAAAGAAAACTCAGACCTTATTAGACAAACTAAACCTGCCTATTACATAATTTTTGTGATGTTTGGGTTTAATTGGAGTACACTTCTCCCAAATTGGTAGATACGAAGAAAAAGGAACGTTTCCATCTGCTGATGTGTTGGCCAAGTTAGCCAATGCCCTCGAAGTTACTTCCGATTTTTTGATGAACGGTAACTCCGATGATCTCGTAAAAAATACCCTTACCGATAAGGAACTCCTTAACCAATTTAAAACCATTGAACAGATGACCGAACACGATAAGGATGTCGTCAAAACCCTGATTGATGCTTTTATTAAAAGAAACAAACATAGAAGCATCCTGTAACCAAAAACAGCCCACTAATGCAGGCTGTTAGATAATTTTTACTTTTTTATTTAAGGACATGTAGTATATGGGCTTCCACACAAATATTTTCGTTCAACCCAACCAAAATAACATTCATTTTCGTTGATAATTCGTAAAAAAAGAAAATTATCTGAAAGATCGTATATTAAACCAATACAACTTTCGTAAATGTATCTGGATTTAAAGGATGTTGTATCAGGTTGAATATAAATAGGGATGGGAATGGAATCGTAATTTTGCACAACAGTACCTACATCTCCTAGATGAATCCATATATCATAAAGTTTTAAATCTTCAATGTCAATTTGAAAATAATTGCCTGTTTTTCGTTTGATAATTACTATCCATCCTGCCTCGGTATCAGATTTAAGTTCTCTATAATACACATTTGGAGCAAAATATATTGAAGATTTTTGTTTAATATCAGACAGCGGATGAGTAAATGCTTCTATATTATATTGTCCCAATAATTCAAGGTCTACAAATATGGCAAATAAACAAAATAATAGAATAATTTTTTTCATTATTTATTACCTGGATATTCTAATGCGTATGTTCATAGATTTTCCTAACTGTTTTTCCACATTTCTCCAGCTACGACCATCTACAGTAGGACATCCTTTAGATGTATTTGTCGCTTTTCCATTCCAATCTGTTCTATGAAAAAAGACCCCATCCATTGTAACATTTTGATCATTTTTTGTGCCCCTAAGTGGTTTCCCATCTATTGATTTTAGACGATAAGTTAAAGCAGTAGAGATGCCTTTTGCCTTTGCACCAGCAGTTCCATATACGGAACTTGCCATATCTTGATAATAAGCTTGATAATCCCCCTCATTTAAGGTAGAATAATCACTGCTTTTAGGAGTTGTCATTCCATTATAGGTTTTTATATCATCAGCTCCATTTACACCATAAATAGTAACCTGAGCTGGATTTGCACCTTCTCCTGTTAATGTTCCATCTTCTCCTAATTTTTCATCATTACTTCCCTGAAAATGAACGACAGCTTCGCCAAGATAATTCCCTTTCACTCCCGCTTCATTCATTGCATCCTGACTTTTATGATCCGTCCATTTTATTTCTTTTTGCTTGGTGTCTGTATTTTCAACTTCATACCAATCTTCTCCATTGGGATCATGTAGAATTATCGGATTATTAATACAATAGGCATACGGAGATGCAAAAGGAGTGTTATCGCTCAACGGGTCAACACTCAGCCAGATGCTGTAATCCGAAGAATAGTACCGCGCGCCGAAGTAACTATAAC
>DAOQAF010000217.1:0-1628 GCA_035353775.1 Bacteroidales bacterium
GAGGCTGGTCGTTAAAGTCCACTAGACTGATCGTGAACAGCATATGCGTCGAAGTTCCTTTTGTCTGCGTGATGTTTGTCTGGATTATCGTGTCGCCTTTTGAGGTTTCTTTTAAACGGGTTCTCTCGTAATACACTACATTTTTGAATTCAGCATTCGGCTTATTGGGAACTGTAAATGTATGGACAGCCTGATTCCCTTCTACATCAACCTCGAAATCCTTATTTACGGGTAAATAAAAAGTGGCAATTCCACCGGCATCGCTTGTTCCTTTGTACTTGACCTTGTCTTTGCAATCGACAATTTCCACCGCAGTATTTGGAACTGCTGTTTCATTATTTTTTCGCAGGTCAATCATAAATTTTACCACGTTGGGCTGGCCTTTAAGTTGTTGTGGCTGACGGCTTGTAAAAGTGATGCCTGTACGATCATTTTTTATTTTTTCTGAAAATATTTTTTCCGGGTCGTAGGTCACCGTTTTACCTCCTTTTCCTTTGAAACCTTCTGGCAGGTCCAATGTGGCGGCATCTTTAATTTCCAGGTAACTGAAGGTGTATGTCCCGCCTTCGGTCAAGGTAAAAGCGGCAGTTCCCGAACTGTTGGTTTGGGATTTAAGCGTTATATTTTTATCAGCATTTCTTGCAGTTACCTCTATACTTGTCATGGGCTGGTTTCTGGTGGTTTTGACGGTAAAGGTGTATGCGCATTGGGCGTATAATGCTATATCAAAGCAAAAAAGAATTAATGCGAACAATAATTTCTTCATCTGTTTTTAATTAAATTTATTAAAAGGATATAATTGTGAACCCGTTTTATAATAACGAAAGTATTACTTCTGTTATTTCGCTGAGTGAAACAAATTCCGGGTGATTTTTACTAACGTGAAATGGGGAATCTCTTTATTTCAGATTGTTTCTCTTATGTAAATGGTTATTTCCCAAAATATTTCAAAAATAATTACCCATGCGTTTTATAATCCGCTATAAAACTTCAGCCACCACAAAAGTACTCCCGCCAACAAAAACCATATCCTCTTCTTTGGCGTTTTCCCTGGCGGCTTTCAATGCCATCGAAACCGAAAGGTGAGTTTTTCCGCTTAAGCCAACAGCATCAGCTTCTTTTTTTAGGATTTCCGCATCAAGTCCGCGGGGAATATCGGGTTTGCAAAAATAATATGTGGCATTTTTTGGCAACAGCTTAAGAATTCCGGGGATATCTTTGTCGCTGACCATTCCAAACACAAAATGTAGTTTATTGAAATTCATCTGACGTATCTGCTGAACTACCTGTTTCAACCCGTCTTTGTTATGCCCGGTATCGCAGATGGTAAGTGGTTTTTCCGACAATACCTGCCAACGCCCTTGCAAACCGGTGTTTTTGATGACATTTTTCAAGCCTTTGCGAAAAATTTTCTCATCAGTTTTATAACCTGATGAGCTCAGTTCGTCGCAGGCAGCCAATACCGTCTGAATGTTTTCCTGCTGGTATATCCCGCCCAAAGCGCAATAAACGTCTTTCATTGTTGGTTTTTCACCATGCAGGATGTTGCAGATGCTGCCATAGGGCGCTTCGCTGACAAAATGAAAATTCTCAGTCCGGTAAACAGCATCGGCAAATACAATTTTACT
>DAOQAF010000218.1:0-1622 GCA_035353775.1 Bacteroidales bacterium
TATTATGGAAAAATAACGGTAACGGAACCTTTTCCGATGTTACGGCCACAGCCGGATACAATACACGATTTATGCAAGGCGATAATGGGCAGAATCTTTGCAACTGGACAGCCGCACCTGACGATTTTGATAATGACGGGGATATGGACTTGATGCTGGCACAAGTACACGGAGGAAATGATGCAAACGAAGGCCGCAGCACGATAGTGATCAACGAAGGAGCCGCCGCCAATTACCATTTGCATTGGGACCTGACGCGGGTTACCTGGGATGAGCCGAAATCAACGCATCACGGCGATTATGATGTGTCCTGGTTAGACTTCGATAACGACGGACTCATGGATATGGCACTGCAACAAGGACATTATATGCCTGCTACCGACAGGCTGTATATGTTTTATCAGAATGCGAATAACACCTTTTCAGATATTAATGCTGAACTGGGATTTATTGGAGACACCACCTTTGCCAATACACATGTTTCGGAACCCATGGACTATGATCTTGACGGTGACGACGACCTGATTTTCGCCAAAGATGGCACTGTGAAAACATATTTATTAAGAAATGAAATTGGCAACCAGAACAACTGGGTTTCGGTTAAGCTGATAGCTCCTCCCGGATGTAACTATAATTCTATAGGTGCTAGGATTTTTGTCTATGCTGATACGTTGGTAAGAATGAGAGATATCTATGCTGGAAGAGGAAATAAATGCGGACAGCAACCTTTTAATTTGGTTTTCGGGCTCGGAGTTCATACTTCTATTGACTCCATCGTGGTACATTGGCCGGATTCTTTATTTACGGTTACCACAGCGGTAAACCCGCCTATTAATCAGATGAATATAATTGATGTAAACGGGGTTGTTGCAGGTATTTCTGAAAACCATAGTGATGTGGCTGAAAACATAAAACTTTATCCCAATCCGGCTCAAGACCATTTTGTACTGCAGGGGATCAATAATTATTCCCTTAGGGGTATTGCTTCTATTGAGATATACGATATTTCGGGCCGGAAAATCAGCGATTTTAGTTATTATAACAACAACAGCACCATCGCGGTAGTGAATATCTCAAAAATGAATCAGGGCGCCTATATAACACGTATCCTATCGAAAGAAGGCGGTGTTATAACAAAACAATTTATTAAAATGTAATCAGACACTGCCATAAATCCAATTATTACAAAGCCGACACCAAGGGCAGTTTTTTTAGGCAAACGTGGTTCCATTTTTTTAACATTATTGCTACTGGGATTTTCGGTTGCTCACTATCTTTTGCTTCTTCTCGTCTTTGCGAGAAAAAACATTTCACGCAGAGCCGCAGAGCCGCAGTGAAAATAATAATCTGATTCTTCGCCCTTCGCGCTTAAAAATCGAGACGATAACATTAAAAATGCTAATTTTGAATATCCATTTTTAGAATTATGCCAAAACTCTCACATACCGATTCATTAGGCAAGGCCAATATGGTTGATGTCGGACATAAGCCCCAGCAAACCCGTATTGCTAAAGCAAGCGGTAAAATACTTTTACAAAAAGAAACGCTGAAACTGATAAAAGAAAACGAGATCAAAAAAGGCGATGTGCTAACCCTTGCCGAAGTTGCCGGCATACAGGCGG
>DAOQAF010000219.1:0-1604 GCA_035353775.1 Bacteroidales bacterium
CCATCCACATCCGAGTAAATATTCGGAGTGATCATGCAGTGGTATAAGGCGGTATAGAATGTTGTCATTTGATCCCGGCTTCCCCCGCTGATCTCAGTCTTTCCGAGTTCTTTGTTCCAGTCGTTTCTTGTCTTTTCACATACTGTTTTGAAATCCCAGCCATTGAGCTCTGCATAGAGGTTTTTCGAGGCCCCATCCACAGAAGTGGCGCTCAGGCCAACTTTTACCAATATCTCTTTTTGTCCATCAAAAGTAAAATATGCTTTCACTCTTTTCCCGCTTGCATTATTTTTCGCTATTTTAATCATATTCCCAAGAGAATCAAGCTCGCAAAGGCCATATTGGGCGAAGGGTTGCGAAAACTGTATTTCAAAATACACGGTCTGATTATTAGCCCATGCTTTCGAACGTCGCATTCCACGGATTCGGGTATTACTGACAAACTCAACATAGGAATCAATAACCTTGTCGCGGTGCTCAAGATCAAGAAAAACGCTGTTTTGCGAAGTCCCGGCATACACATATTTATGAAATCCTGCCCGCTGAGTGGCAGTCAATTCCACGTTTATGTTATGTTTATCGAGTTTTACTGAATAATAACCGGGACTTGCTTTTTCATTTTTATGACTGAACGTTGATGCATAGGCATAGTTTTTCAGGTCGACAGTCCCACTGACGGGCATCAGCAGTATATCGCCATAATCCGAGCATCCGGTGCCGCTTAAATGCGTATGCGAAAAGCCATATATCAGCAAATCGGAAAAGTGATAAGCCGAGCAGCCGTCCCATCCGCTGAGCCGCGTATCCGGGCTGAGCTGCACCATGCCAAAAGGCGCGGTGGCGCCGGGATATGTGTGACCGTGCCCGCCGGTTCCGATAAAAGGATTGACATAAGAAGCGTAATCTTTTTGCTGGGCAATAGATAAATGAGTAATTATTGCTGCAAAAAACAGTATTATAAAAAATCGTTTTTTCATTTTAAAAAGTATTATCCTGATAAATTCTTAACCGTTGTGATCCTTTGTGCAATCCTTCGTGACCTTTGTGGTTATGTTTTTTTACCACAAAGTCCGCCGCGGCGGACTCAAAGGACAACACGAAGTAACTCAAAGGTAAACATGGTCATAGCTGAGTTTATTTTTAAAATATTAAGGTTATATTAGCGCACTTCAAATAATGTTTTGACTCTGATTTGGTTTTTTATATCTTCGATTTTTTCCGTGGTTTTAGCAAAAATGCTAACTGATTCTCCCGGCAGCATGTCGAAAAAATTATCGGAAAGCTGAATATCGCGGCTGTCGCAGTTTTCAAAACTTATAAAAATATTTTTCGCTAATTGTTTTGTACTGAGTTTTATTTCAAATCCTCCGGTTTGGTTTTTTATCTCATAACTGATCTCCGGATTTTCAAGGGCAAGTTCTTTCGGCTTTTTGAAATACAGAAAATTTTGTGAAACAATTTTATCATCAACAAGCACTTTTGCAGAAAGCACCATGGATTTGTGCTGCGTCGCATCAGCCAGAATAAGCCGTTTATCGATCTTTTCAATGACCTTGTTCATTCCTGGTTTTATGTTTACAAACCTCTTTTCTTCCCAGCGAATC
>DAOQAF010000220.1:0-1581 GCA_035353775.1 Bacteroidales bacterium
ACCTTACGTTATCCGATGGCCGATTTCTGGAATTCGTCATCTCTTTGTACAGGGTGTTTGGCCTATGGTCGATGGAATGGATATTTCTACATTGATTTTGAAGGGAAAATTACACCGTGTGTATTTGTTCCATATTATGTGGACAAAATTCAGGATATCTATGCAAAAGGAGGAACCTTGGCTGATGCCCTCCAATCAGAATTCTTCAAAAACGGCAGAAGGTGGCAAAAGGACAAAGGTTTTGCAAAAACAAGCCATCAGGGAGAATATTTAATGATGCCATGCTCTATCCGTGATAATTACGAAAATTTTCGACAAAATATTCTGACAATTGATGCGATGGGAACGGATAAAGAAGCCGAAGATGCTTTAAAAGATGAAGAATATAGGAAAATAATGATTCAATACGATAGCGAATTGGATTTACTAACCCAAAAAATTTTTAACAGAAAGTATAGAAAATCATTGAATCCTAAAGCTATATAGTGAATCCAACAAAGATGTAATACAATAATGACCTATGTATTAGGTCGTTACTAGGTAAGACAATAAGGTTATTTGAATAAATCAAAATGATATGACTTTAGAAAAATATATGATGGGATTGATTGTAATGTTCCTTTTTTTTAAATCGGCAACAGCTCAGCCTTTTGAACGTTCAGCTAAATATCAAATCTCTGTTTGGGGAATGAATATTGGCGAATTCACAGTAGATCAAAAGATGGAAGGTGAAGACATTACAATTAATGCTGTTACCGATGTTTATGTCAGGATGATCTTTTCATACCAAGTGAAATACATACAGCACAGCTTGTATCGACATGGGATTTTATGGAGTTCGCATGTAAAAACCTTAAAGAATGGCAAAATCAACTCAAATACACGTTTGGATCGGCAAACCGAAAATTATCTATTGACAAAAGACGGCGATGCAACAATAATTAATGGCGACATTACTTATAGTGGTAGCTTACTTTATTTTCAGGAACCAACGCAAATTAACTGTATTTACAATGAAAGGAATGGAGAAAAAAATACGATTAAAAGCTTAGATGGCCACACTTACGCTATTGTAGATATGAAAGGGAGTAAAACAAATATATATGAGTATGAGAATGGCATCCTGATACGAGCAGAACTTATTCACACATTAGCCACAATTCATTTAAAACGCATCGTATAACCTGAAAAAATGCTAAAAAATCAGTTGTATAACTCTTAATACTCTATTTATTATGATTTTTCATTCTGCCATACAGCCAATCTATCTACTATTGCCATTGCTTGGCTTAATCATAGGCGTACTTGGGTCGATGCTTGGAGGCGGTGGTGGGTTTTTCTTTTTGCCCGTATTACTACTTCTTTTACATGTGCCGTCCCAAACGGCAGTAATTACGTCATTGGTTGCCACTCTTCCTATTTGTATTGCAGGTACGTTCAGCCATTATCAAAAAAACAACATTAATTTTCATATGGCAATTCTGTTTGCCTTATCTGGGATCGCAGGAGCTTTTATAGGTGCAGAAATTACCAGTAAGATTAATTCAGATCAACTCAAAATTGCCTTTGGAATTTATTCTG
>DAOQAF010000221.1:0-1545 GCA_035353775.1 Bacteroidales bacterium
TTGCTGCCATTTTGGGCCTTGCTTCGTGTGGAGGCAATTATAAAGCAAAAAAAGCCAACCTGTCAACCCAGGAAGACAGTTTGAATTATGCACTTGGTCTTGCTATCAGCGAGGAACTGCGCATGAATGCTCTTCAAAATGATTCATCCGAAAAATCCATTGCTGCTTTGGTTGAAAAGATTGAAAAAGTTTACACGGATGAAAATACCGACCAGGTATACAAAACCGGTAATCAAATCGGAAATATGATGAAAGAACAGCGTAAATCTGGTTTGATCGGTGATTCAACCATGAAATTCAACGAAGAGCTGTTCAAAAAAGGACTTGTAAAGGGAATAAAAGGTGATACCACCGGCATAAGTGGAGCCGAAGCCATGGTTTATTTCCAAAACACCATGCAAAGAAAGCAGAACGAAAAAATGATGCAAGCCGCTCCCGCACCTGCACCTGCACCTGCCGACAGCATTAAAAAGTAATAAATCACCCAAAATTAATAATAAAGAAAATGAAAAAACAAAATATATTTTTCGCAGTAACATTGGCTGCCATAATGATACTTACAGCTTGTAACGGTGGCGGCGATACTAAAGATCCCAAATTGGCAAACGAACTTGACAGTTTGAATTATACCTACGGTTTGGCTTTCGGCAACGACCTGAAAACCAATTTGTTTAATAAAGATTCCGTAGAGCAGAAGACTAAATCCTTTATGAAAGGGTTGGCTGAAGGATCAAAAGGTGAAGCCGATGCAAAACCGGGACTTTCGGCAGCTGCCACACAATATGGCGATTGGTTGAAACAACAAAAAACAGCCGGCTTTTTAGGTGATTCTACGCTGAAACTTAATTTCGATTTATTCAAACAGGGATTGATCAATGGATTGAATAAGTCCAAAATACAGATGACTCCACAGGAAGCCAACGAATACATCAACAAAGTGATGAATGCCCGTCAGGAAGTTGTCATGATGAAACAATTCGGCAAAAATAAAGAAGCCGGTGACAAATTTCTGGCCGAAAACGGAAAAAAACCGGGTGTAGTAACCACAGCAAGCGGTCTGCAATACGAAGTGATTAAAAAAGGAACCGGACCCGTGCCTGCTGCTACCGATCAGGTAAAAGTGCATTATGTAGGAACATTGCTCGATGGAACAGAATTTGACAGCTCCATTAAAAGAAATGAACCTGCCATGTTCCCTGTTAATCAGGTTATACCGGGTTGGACAGAAGGACTTCAACTCATGCCTGTAGGTTCAAAATACAAATTCTATATCCCACAAAACCTGGCTTACGGTTCCAAAGGAGCAAGAGGTATCGAACCACTCAGCACACTGGTATTCGAAGTGGAGTTGCTTTCAATAGAAAAATAAAGGTAATATAACCTTACAGCTAAAAAACAATCGGACAGATGTTGTTCGATTGTTTTTTTTACATAAACATATCGAAACGGGCAATTTTACCAAAAAATAGTTCAAAATATGCATTATTATCGTGAATTTGTTTCGTTTATTACAAAAAATACATATATTTGTTGGCAAAATGCTAA
>DAOQAF010000222.1:0-1503 GCA_035353775.1 Bacteroidales bacterium
GGTTTGTTGAATGGGATCATTGGTTTAATTCATTAGTGATAATTATTTTCCCAGGGAAGCCAACGAAATAACATTTATTCCGTCTGGTCGACGATAGGTCATTCCTGTTCCCGTAATGATATTTAATGATTTCGGTAAATCCATGTGGGATGTATCGATATTTCCCGCAAATTTTTTAAGATTTTCAGCGGCTTCGTCTATATATCCTACACCCAGTTTTATTTCAAAAGCAGCAAAGTCACCATTCCGTTTCTGTACAACTGCATCCACTTCCAAACCATACGAATCGGTGTAATGAAATACGGTTGCATCATTTGCTTTGGCATACACATTTAACTCGTGCGTTGCCAGTGACTCAAACAAAAATCCTGTGTACTTTAAATCCTTTATCAACGATTCTTTATCTAATCCCAGGGCTGCTGCAGCCAACGATGTGTCACACAAATGTCGTTTAGGCGATTTACGCAGCGATGCTGATGAGCGAATATGCAGATTGAAAGCAGGTTGTTCATACAAAATCATTAAGCGCGAAAGGGCATCAAGATATTCTGACAGTGTATTTCGCGACAATTCGTTTCTATCAGAAGTTTTTACATCCAGCTCTAATGTTTTATTATCTACCAATGTTGCTGTGTTCCTGGCAATTGAACGGATTAAACTTCGCACTTTACGGGGATCACGTTTCACTCCCGAAACCCGGCTCATATCCACTTCACAAAGTAAATCAACATAGCCGCTATTCATTTTGAGGGCATTTTTTGTGCTTGTATTCAGTAAAACTGGCCAACCACCTATCAACATTTTATCTATAATGAAATCAAGCGAAATACCCGCATCGTAAATGTCGGGAAAATGTCCTTGCAGTAAATCCGACATCTTAACTATTCCTGTAGAATAACCTAATTCCTGCCAGGTCATGGTGTCCATTTGCACAACCGTAAAACGCCCGGCGCCGCTGTGAAGTTTCGCATCATCAGATGGATTTGCCGAGCCTGTAAGAATAAATTGCCCTTTAGCATTACGGTCGTCTACTTCGTGTCTCACATAATTCCAGATTTGGGGTTGTTCCTGCCATTCGTCAATTAATTTCGGCGTATCCCCTGTTAATAAAAGCCGGGGATTTGTTGCCATGATAACCGGTACCTGTGGGTCCCTGTCCATTTCCAACACGCTTTTTGCATATTGTTTGGCAGTTGCTGTTTTTCCACACGATTTTGGCCCTTTAATAAGCACAGCACCCGAAGCAGACAGTTTTTCCAGCAAATCTTCTTCTATGATTCTTTTTATGTAACTCATAATTAGCTATATAATTTCTGTGCAAAGGTATTAATAACTTTCGATTGTGCAAATTTAAGGAAGTATATTGTGCATTAATATGGAATTATATTGTGCAAAAATCAGATGTTTTATGCGTAAACATTTGTTTTTAAAAGTTATATGAAAAAGGCATGAATAATAGTCCGTTTTGAGGGTTACAAATAAGTTATTTACATAGAGAGATGA
>DAOQAF010000223.1:0-1502 GCA_035353775.1 Bacteroidales bacterium
TAATTGAAGGAATACTGATTGTTTTGGCTGCAATCGGAATTATTTATACGGCCGTTAACCGTATTTTTCATCCACAGCCATTGGAAGAATTAAACATTGGTATGGGTCTTTCGGCATTTGCCACCATAATAAATTTTGTGACAGCCCGGATACTGTTGCATTATGGACGAAAACACAACTCCATTACACTTGAGGCAGATTCGCACCATTTGATGGCTGATGTGTGGACGACAGTAGGAATTATTATCGGTATTTTGTTGGTAAAGCTTACCAATTGGCAACTTTTAGACCCTCTTATGGGTATTGCGGTAGCAATATATATTATTTTTACCGGAATGAAACTAATTGTCCGTTCCACTGATGGATTAATGGATTCAAAGATTTCTGAAAAAGAACTAAAGCTTGTCAAACAAATATTAAACCGTTACGCTACACAAGGTATAAACTATCATTCATTATATACAAGACGGGCTGCGTCAAAAAGTTTTATAACCTTTCACCTGCTTTTTCCGGGTGATTTGACAATACACGATGCCCACGAATTCTCTAAAACGATTGAAAAGGAAATAATTACTGCTTCCCCGTTGGCACACGTTTTTGTACACCTTGAACCTTTAAGTGACCCCGAAGCATTTGATGATATCCAACAAAAAAACGGATAGTATAAAAATTGATGGAATAAAAAGACAATATAAAATTTGCATAAAATACAGGTTGTTTCGTATTTGCGGATGAAACTTTAATAATGAAAAAAGTAAATATATCCATACTGATATTTCTTTTTATTTACAACCTTGCCCCTGGGCAGAAAAACTTTTATGAGCGGCTCTCGGACTCGGCTATCGCATTGACAAAAGTGCAGGTTGCTTACGATCCGGGCTATTATGTTATGGATTATCCAAACGGAGACGTACCGGCTGACAAAGGTGTCTGTACAGACGTAATCATACGTGCTTACAGAAAAATGGGGATAGACCTGCAAAAAGAGGTGCATGAGGATATGATCAAAAATTTCAAAAAATATCCGGACATATGGGGCTTGACGCATACGGACAAAAACATTGACCACAGAAGAGTGCCCAATCTTATGGTTTTCTTTACCCGGCATGGCACGGTGAAAGCCATCACTAAAAAGCCTGCTGATTATTTACCCGGCGACATCGTTTGCTGGAATCTGGGAGGTGATGTAAGCCACATAGGGTTGGTTGTGAATAAAAAATCAAGTGATGGTAAAAGGTTTATGATTGTTCATAATATAGGACAAGGACAAGTTATTGAAGATTGCCTTTTCCAGCATAAAATAACAGGACACTTCCGTTACAACAATTAAGAAGAAGTGTTTTGATGTTTAAAACATTTTCCAATAAATATGTATATTTGGAGTGTTTAATTATTGCGAAAACAAAAAACACAGCTTATTAAAACACCTATGAGCCTCTACGAAAAGCTACAGAAAGCCACCAGTGAAGAAGACGTGAAAGACGCCTATATTAAAGCGCTTG